>NZ_RQWN01000001.1:388994-988994 GCF_003977755.1 Haloterrigena salifodinae | reverse complement strand
CATCGGGTTGCCGTACTTGATCTTCAGGCCACGACCGCCCGGAGAACACGCGCCGAGGGTGGAGTTTCCCCCGTGAAAGACGACGGGAACCCCGAGATCCTCGATGGTCGCCCACAGCTCCTCGTGCTCGGGGCCGGATGGGTCGAACCCCTGGGCGATCTGCTGGAACTTGAACCCGGAGAGATTCAGATCCTCGACGCAGCGGATCGCCTCCTCGACGCAATCGTCTTTGAGCGGATCGACGGAGCCGAACCCGATGAAGAAGTCGGAATACTCGTCGCGGACCTCGGCGACGTAGTCGTTCGGCACGGGAGGATTGCCTGTGTTCGTTTCCGCGTCCCAGCCGAGCAACACGGCCCGGCCGACCCCGGCCTCTCGATACTCCTCGATCATGTTTTCGTACGTGTCCGGCTCGAGGTCGGCGCCGAACCGATCGGCCGCGTCCCGCATCATCTGTCCCCCCGCGTCGTGGAGGAACTCGCTGGTCGGCTGGTGAGCGTGTGTGTCGATCGCGCGCGACTCCTCGAGTACGGTGGGAGAACTCATACCACAAGCGACGTGAGGACAACATATGTATTTTCCCACGAAAGACGAATTCAATCGAACACAGGCACCGGCGATCGACGGTCTACTCGCCAGCGACGATTGTCGAATATGTTATGTTAGGGCCCTACGATCATATGGCTGGTATTTCTGGGATAAATTTCCCCATAATTCCCGCAGCGGAGCTAGAGTATCCCTTGGCCTATTTTAGGGCATTTATCCTCTCCAACCACTTTTGGAGAAGACGACGTTAGTTGGACCCCATTCGTCCGGGGTTATCGGGCCCTATATGCCCTCTATTGCGTATTTCACTATATGTCCTCCATAATGAAACCATTCCTATATATTTGAGTACATCTATGAATAGGTGTTTGATGGTAGTTGTAGGGCGTATGTTGTTAGACACTCCTCTCGAAGAGGACCGACCGATAGACGATCAGTTCGACTGAGCATATCGCTCCGGATACGTGACGAGAGTCGACGATTCCGATAGAGTGCGAAACGACTGACGCGCTCGAGCGTCTAGTCCGTAGAGAGTCCGCGAAGCGACTCCTCGCCGATCTCCTCGAGGACGTGCTCGTGAAACGCCTGCAGGGCGGCGCTCTCGTCTTCGGCGAGAACGACGTCGCTGGCCGACAGCGTCGCCAGCCCGAACGCTCGCGGCGTCGGCGAGTCGAGCAGCGTGCGTTCGACCGCGATCTCGCCGGTTGCGATGTCGCCGACGATTTCCTCGATCTCCGTGACGTTGAGTTTGTCCTCGAGGATTTCGCGGTAGGTCTCTTCGATGACCGCAAAGTCCTCGAGGTCCTCGGCAAAACCGAGCAGCATCTCGCTCGAGACCTGCTGTTCGCTCGCCGATTTCTCGTAGCCCTTGTAGCGCTTTAAGATCATCAGCGAGCGGGTCGCGTTGATCCGGAAGTACCGCTGGAGGAGGTCAGTGCCGGAGAGCGCGCTCCGAAGATCCTCGCGGACGTCGTCGGCCTCGAGGTCCTCGAGGATCCCCTCGACGTCGACCTTCCGATTGAGGGGCATCGAGAGGACGAACCCGTTGTCGGCGACGGCGACGCGAACGTTGGCGGTGGCCTCCTGGGCGCATCGGTAGGCAAGCAGCCGCGAGAACCCGTCGTTGAACTTCCGGCCGTAGGCGGAGTGGACGTAATAGTGGCGCTCGTACTCGTCGCGGTCCCGGACGACCTCGATCGCGAGGCGGTCGGTCGTGCTGACGCTCTCGTTCCCCGCGTACCGGAGCTGGTGTTCGAACAGCCGCGCGATCGCACGCACGCTGTCGTCGTCCAGCGGGAACTCACGGAGCCACGCGCGGACTCGCGGCGGACCGCCCGCGTCGTAGCGCTCGAGGAGATTGCCCTGGAACGCGAGGATCTCCCGCCCGAGATCGTAGGAGAGCGGCAGCCGCTCGGAGTACCACGAGGGGACGGTCGGTCGCGCGCTCGTGCGGTCGACGTAGACCTTCGAGCCCCGTCGGTACCGATACTCGAAGTGGTCGCCCCCGAGGACGAAGACGTCCCCTTTCTCGAGCGTGTCGAGGTAGTTCTCGTCTAACTGCCCGACCCACTCGTCGCCGGCGCGGGTCTTGACGTCACAGGTGAAGGAGTCGGGAATCGTCCCGATGTTGGTCATGTAAATGACGCGAGCCAGCCGGCCGCGCTTGCCGATCAGCGGCCGTCCGACGGGGTACTCCTCGTGGTGGTGCTCGCCACTGGGCGGATCGTTCTCGTCGCACCAGATCTTCGCGTAGACGTTCTTGTCCTCGAGGCCCGCGTAGTCGGCGGTGAGGTACCGGGCGAGCGACTCCCACTCCTCGTCGCTGTAATTCCGGTAGGGGTAGGCCCGCCGGAGGATGCCGACCACCTCGCTCTCGGGCCGAATCTCGGCGATGGCCATCCCGTAGACGTGCTGGGCGGCGACGTCCTGTGCGTTCTCCGGGATCGAGACGGAGTCGACGAACCCGTCCTCGGCCTTCTTGAGCATCACGGCGCACTCGAGGAGTTCGTCCCGATCCAGGGCGATGACTCGACCGGTCACCGTCTGGCCGACGCGGTGACCCGCGCGGCCGACGCGCTGGAGCAAGGCGGCGACGGACTTGGGCGAGCCGACCTGCACCACGAGGTCGACGTGGGGCATGTCGATCCCCAACTCCAGCGAGGTCGAGGAGGTCACCACGTCGAGGCTTCCCTCCTTCAGCCGCTTCTCGACGTCGTGGCGGACGTCCTTCGAGAGGCTGCCGTGGTGACAGCCAGAGTTCTCCTCATCGTAGGCGTCGAACCCCTCGCGCAGGTTGTGCAACACCCGTTCGGCGCCCGAGCGGGTGTTCGTAAAGACGATCGTGTTCGTGTGCTCCTGAATGTGCTCGTGGAGCATCCGGTAGAATCGCTCCTGAACGACCTCGCGGGGCGTGTGGATCAGGTCGTCGGTCGGACACTCGAGTTCGATGTCGAACTCGCGGGCGAAGCGGGCGTCGACGATTTCGTAGTCTCTCGATGGCCCGCCGGGTTCGTCCCGTCCGACGAGGAACTCTGCGACCCCCTCGAGCGGTTCGATCGTCGCCGAGCAGCCGATCCTGGTGATGTCGTGGTCGACCATCGCCTCGAGTCGCTCAAGGCTCACCGACAGGTGGGTCCCGCGCTTACCCGCGGCCAGCGAGTGGATCTCGTCGACGATGACGTACTCGACGGTCCGCAGCTTCTCACGGAATTTCGGCGAGTTGAGCAGAATGGCGAGCGTCTCGGGCGTCGTGTTGAGGATGTGGGGCGTCTCCTCGAGCATCTTCTGGCGGTCGCTCGAGGAGGTGTCGCCGTGGCGGATGGCGTGGCGGATCTCGCCCATTTCCGCCCCGTCGTCCCGCTCGGCGACGACGGATTCGATCCCTTCGAGGGGCACCTCGAGATTGCGGTGGATGTCGTTGGCCAGCGATTTGAGGGGTGAAACGTAGAGGCAGTAGACGGAGTTCTCGAGGCCGTCCTCGGTGTCGCGGTCGCGTTCGTACAGGTAGTTGATGATCGAGAGGAACGACGACATCGTTTTCCCGCTCCCGGTCGGCGCACAGACCAGCGTGTTCGTCCCCTCGTGGATCTTCGGGATCGCCCCCTGCTGGGGCGGCGTGAAGAAGCCCTCGTTCTCGGGAACGTACTCGCCGAACTCCTCGAGCCACCACTCCTGGACCGCCGGCTCGAGGAGGTCGAAGACGTCACGGTCCTCGATCGTGACGGCGTCGGGATCGAAGGGGAGGGCGTCGTCGGCGATCGGCAACTCGAGGCCGTCGTTCCCGCTCATTACCGTCGTCTCCGGGGCCGGTATGTAAGAGAGTTTGGACAGCGAGGTGAAAGTGAACGTGTTCGAATGGATCGAGGCCGGCGACGGCGTGGCAGTCGCAGGCCCTGTGTATATATCGTCGATCGGCGACAGACCGAACTGGAGGAAGTGCGACCGTCCTTACGGAACTGCGGAGTTGGACGAGTCGATTAGCCGCCGTATCCCGGCGCTCGAGCCGTGGGGTCGCCACTTCGGACAGCCCGTACTCAACCCATACCATGACTCGACTGACTCGTCGTCGACTGCTCGGCGCGCTCTCGCTTTCGACCGGCGCGGGCGCGCTGTCGATCGCGGCGCGAGAGTACGGTCCGTTCGCGTCGGATTCCGAGCCCGATTCGGACGCCGACGCGGTCGCGTTCGATCCAGCCATCGACGGGTTCGGGTTCGATAACTACGCGACGCCCCCCGAGTCGCCGTCGCCGAGCGAGCTCGTCTCCCGGAGCGACCTCCGAGATCGCCTGGCATCGGTCGTGAGCCCGTCGTTTCTCGACTTGGGCGGGCGCTCGTCGGACGGAGCGCTGCGGTCGGGGATCGGCGCGATCGTCGATCGGCTCCTCTCGAACGCCGACTGGTTGTTCGGAACTAAGGGGTACTGCTACGGCATGGCCGCGGTCGCGCAGTGGTACGCCGAAGTACCGGCCGCCGTTCCCGTCGACCGGGACTCGACCAGCGAGATCACTCAGATCGACGTGCCGGTCGACCGATCCGCGACGCCCGTGCGGGACGATATTGAACGGTTTCACCGAAGCCAGTTCACCGACGTCGACTCGTGGGTACAGCGATTGCCGCTCCTCCGTCCGGAACGGATCGACTACCGGTCGCAGGCGCGCGAGCTCCGCGCCGCGATCGACGAGTACGGATCAGCGGGGGTGACCATCACCGGTGCAAACGTCGTCGAGGGTCACTACGTGCTCCTCTACGCGTACGACAAGGGCGATACCGACGTGACGTTCGCCGCCTACGATCCGAACATCGCCGCGGACGAGTACGCGACGGCCGCGACGTCGCGGACCGTCGGGATCGACACGGCCGCCGGCGAGCCGGTGCTCGGTTCGTACGCGGAGACGTTCGATCGGTTCCTGTTCACCCGCGAGGACCGCGTTACGAACGAGCAGGCCAGAGCGGACAGATCGGAAGAGAGTCGATAACGCCGATCGGATCACGTTCGGGGCGCCGTCGCTTATAGCACCGTCACGGCGTCCACGCCGCGAGTCTCGTAGTTGCTCATCGCCGCTGGTCGATCGGAGACGGCAACGTTTCGTGAGTTACGATATCGGCCCGCATTTTTCGTTTCGAGCTTATAGGCCGTCAAGCGTCCGATTTAGTACTTCGATTACAGTTGTTGCATGTCTAACAAACATGATCAACCATGTATATTTGGAGGCTATATTTCCCATCCCTCTTATAAGAAAGCAACTATTCATATAATGGACAGTTGACACCCGGTCTGTGAATCGACGAAACGCTCTCGCCGCGGGAACGGCGACGATACTGGGAATGGCGGGATGCTTCCATCCGACAGGGTCCAGCAACGGTGATGACGACCCTGAACAGGATTCGAGCCCTGAACGGGAACCGAGAGACGGACGAAACGCTCCTGAACGGACCGGCGACGCGGGGATGGTCGTCTTCACATATGACGATTCGAAGATCGAAGACTACACGATGACGTACCCCGTTCACGAGCGATACGATGTCCCCGCGTGTATCGGCGCCTGTCCCGATCTCGTGCAGTCGTCAGGCAATTTGAATCCGCACCACGTCGGAGAACTGCACGACGCCGGGTGGGAGGTAATGTCACACACGAATAGACATCGATCGGTCGGACGGATTCGCCTCGAGTCCGACGCGGAGGCCGGCCATGACCGAATCTACGTCGAGACGAATCGCCACGGCGATCACGTGGGCGATCCGATCGTACTGTTCGACGGCGAACGTACGGTCGAGGCGACGGTCGCCGGGAAGGGCTCCGACGACAAAGGCCAGTACATCCGCCTCGAGGAGCCGATCGACCAACCGCTCGATGCGACCAACCCCGCGTACGTCCGCTACACCGAATCGTTCCTGCGGACGATCCTCGCCGATTCGAAGCGCCGAATCGAAGACTGGGGGATCGACGTGACCGGGTTCGTCTACCCGTACGGGCGCACCGACGGACTCGTCGAATCCCTCATCCCGGAGTACTACGACGCCGTCCCGAACTACCGGACCGGCGTCGGTGGGCTCAACCCGATCGACGACCTCGAGCCGATGCAATTGCACCGTCGGTACATCGAAACGGATCGATCGACGCCCGAAGAGATCGAGACGTTCATGGCGACCGTCGCGTCCGAGGATGTCCTCGGAATCGTCGGCGGTCACAGCGAGTACGATACGCTCCCCGCCGAGCGGATCGAATTTACCATCGAGACGGCCCTCGATCACGACCTTCGAATCGTCACGCTGCAGGATGCGCTGACCGAACTCGGCTATCTCGACTGACCGCCGGTCGACCCGTCGACCCGCGAGCCGAACGCTGACGCCGCTCGGTCACTCGCTCGCGGACGAAAACGCCGTGACGACTTCGAACCCCTGTGTCTCGTAATCGCTCATCGCCGCGAGCCGATCCGAAACGTCCTCGAGTTCGACGCGCCGCGTGACCAGTTGCTCCGGCTCGAGCCGGCCGCCCTCGATCATCCTGAGCAGTTCGTCGTACCTGGAGGGCGGCATCCCGCGGGAGCCGACGACGGTGACGTCCCAACGGGTCATCTCGTCGACGGGCAGGGCGACTTCCCCCTTCTCGGCGCTGGTCGTCAGCCCGATCTGGACGTGTGTGCCGCGGATGCGGAGGCAGTCGACGCTGTTGCGGCAAGTTTCGGCGCGCCCGAGGGCGTCGACGGAGACGTGGGCACCGCCGTCGGTGATCGCGTCGATAGCGTCCGGGACGTTCTCGCCGTCCTTGAGCGCCGAGGCATTGATCGTCTCCTCGGCGCTCAGATCGGCGGCCATCTCGAGGGGCTCCTCGCGGACGTCGACGGCGATCGCCCGGCCGCCCAGTGCGGTCGCGATCTGGACCGCCGCGAGGCCGAGGCCGCCGCAGCCGTGGACGGCGACCCAGTCGCCCGCGTCGATATCGGCCCGGTGTGCGAGCGCGTGGAACGCCGTGACGTACCGACAGCCGAGCGCGGCGACTGCTTCCGGGGAGACGCCGTCGGGCAGCGTCGTGACGTTGAACTCGGCGTGGGGCACGTGGACCTGCTCGGCGAACGCGCCGGGGACGCTCGACTCGAACCCGAGCGCGTAGCCGTCCTCACAGACGTTGCCGTGGCCGTTGCGACACTGGTAGCACGACCCCTCCCCGAGGTTGAACGGGACGGCGACGCGGTCGCCGACCGCGAGCGCGTCGACGTCGTCGCCGACCCGCGCGACCCGACCCGCGGGCTCGTGGCCGAGGATCTGTCCGAGCGGCACCTGATCGTCGGCCCACTCCCCGTGTCCCTGCCAAGCGTGCCAGTCGCTTCGACAGATGCCACAGGCCTCGACGTCGACGACGACGCCGTGGGGCGCGAGTTCGGGCGGCTCGACCGACTCGATCGACAGTGGTTCGCCGTAGGCCTCGAGTACAGCAGCGCGCATACCGCCGCCAACGAGTGCGGGGGAGGTAATGGCTCCGACAGCGGCGAGTCGGACCCCCTGTCGCGGCGCTCGACTGGGCTGCCCAGAAGACTACGCTTATCGGACAGGCCGTGCGAGAGGATCGTATGCGCGTCACCTTTCTCGGAAGCGGCAGCGCGATGCCGACCGGCGAGCGGTTCCAGACCGGTATTCTGGTCCAGGATGAGGGCCGAACGCTGCTGGTCGACTGCGGATCGGGTGTCCTCCACCGCCTCCAGCAGTCCGGCGTCGGCTACGAGAACGTCTCGACGGTCCTCCTCACGCACCACCACCTCGACCACGTCGCCGACCTGCTCCCGCTCATGAAGGCCCGCTGGCTCGCCGGCGAGGACCACCTCGAGATTGTCGGGCCGCAGGGGACGAAGTCGCTGGTCGACGACCTGCTCGACGTCCACGAGTACATGCAGGGGAAACTCGACCTGCAGGTCCGCGAGGTCGTCGCCGGCGAGTTCTCGGTCGCGGGGTTCGACGTTTCGGCCTACGAGACCCGTCACTCGTTGCCTTGTCTCGCCTACCGGTTCGGCGATCTGTTTACCTTCAGCGGCGACAGCGAGGCCTTCGCGGGGCTGGCAAACTTCGCCGACGGGTCGGCCATCCTGGCCCACGACTGCTCGTTCCCCGACGGCGTCGACGTCTCGAACCACCCCACCCCGGAGACGCTCGGTCAGGCGCTAGCCGGTAACGAGATCGGCCGCGTCTACCTGACCCACCTCTACCCGCACACGGAGGGTCGCCACGACGAGATGCTCGAGTCGATCGGCGCCCGCTACGACGGGGACGTCCGGTTCGCCGAGGACCTGAAGACGATCAGTATCGAGTAGCCGATCGGTCGGTGTCTGTTTTCGACAGGTGCCGGTCAACGAGCAGCCGGATCTCTACGATCTGGGCTGGACGAATGTTCTCTCACACCTCCAAAACGTGGGAGTTGGGACTGCCTCCTCCCTCTCGCTACCCGTTTGTATGCGTTCCCGTTTGCGTGTTGTCAACGCGCAGGTGTTCGCATCCGAATACGTTTATACCCCGAGTTTGTAGGATCATAACAACAGAATGGTTTCCAGACGATTGTCGGACGATATTGGGGGGGAGAACGGATGAACGCGCCGGATCGTATCGCGGACGCAGTAACGAATCATTCCCGGATCGTCATCGTCGTCCTCCTGTTGCTGACGGCGGCCGTCGGCGTCGGGATGCCGATGGTCGACCAATCCTCGTCGCTCGATCAGTTCGAAAGCGAGTCCCAGGAGGCGCAGGCCCTCGAGCGGATTCAGGGCAACTCCGAGGGCGGGACCGACCCCTATTTCGCGACAGAGGGTGAGGAAAATACCACCAGCGTCCAGGTGATCGTTCGCGGCGACGGCGACAACGTCCTTGCGCGGGAGTCGCTGGTCTCCTCGCTCGAGTTCCAACAGGAGCTTCGAAACGACGAGTCGATCAATTCGACGCTGGCGGAGAATCGGTCGATCACCGGCGTCGAAAACCTCGTCGCGTTCACCGCGATCAGCGGCGATCTCGCCGAACGCGAGGCAGTACTCGAGACCGGACTCAACGACACGCTGGAACTGCAACGCGAGTACCTGAACCAGACCGCCGCCGGCAACGAGCAGGCCGCGGCCGAGACCGAAGCCGAAATCAACGCGACGATCGAGCAAACGGCCGAGTCGGCGGCGCTCGGCGACGAACGAGCCGCCGAGTACGAAGAGCTGGTCCAACAGGCTCGAGAGGTCGAATCCGGCCGCTGGGAGATCGAACAGGAGACCGATAACTACGAGGCGAGCGAGGAGTACCGGAACCTGACCGCGACCCTCGAACAGCTTCGCCTCGGCGCGACGACCGGGATCTTCGAAGCCGAGTACACTCAGCTTCAGGAGGGGACGGTACCGCTTGAGGACCAGCTCGAGGCCCTCGAGAGCCTCGACGACGAGGAGTACGAGCGGGTCGTCCAGCAGACGCTCTCCGACGGCGACGGACAGGAGAACGTCGCGCTCGCGCTGATGCCCTCGTCCTACGAACCGGGCAGCACCGAGGCCGAGACGCGGATGACGTCGGTCACGCAATCGACCCAAAGCGACGCGGCCGGCGGCGGAATGGGCGGCGGTGCCGTCAGCGATCGGATCGTCGAGAGCCAACTCGATATCCGCGACCTCGCGAACGCCCAAGACGAGGACTACATCGTCTTCGGCGGCGGAATCATCACCGACGAGATTGACCGGTCGATGGGCGACAGTCTCGCCATCGTCGGTCCGTTCGCCCTGCTGTTCGTCGTCGTCGCTCTGCTGATCGCCTACCGGGACCTGATAGACATCGTCCTGGGCGTCGTCGGAATCGTCGCGGTGCTCGTCTGGACGTTCGGCTTCATGGGCTGGGCCGATATCGCGTTCAACCAGATGTTCGTCGCGGTGCCGGTCCTGTTGATCGGGCTCTCGATCGACTACGCGATCCACGTCTTCATGCGCCACCGCGAGCAACGCGAGGAGGACGGACAGGCCGGTTCCGTCCGCGGCTCGATGAAGGTCGCGCTGGCCGGCGTCGGCGCCGCGCTCATCTGGGTGACGGCGACGACGGTCATCGGCTTCCTCTCGAACCTCGTCAGTCCGATCGGCCCCATTCGGGAGTTCGGGATCGTCAGCTCCATCGGTATCGTCGCCGCGCTGATCATCTTCGGCGCCCTGATCCCCGCGATGAAGGTCGAACTCGACGAGTTCCTCGAGTCCCGCGGCTACGACCGCCGTAAGCGGGCGTTCGGGACCGGCGGCGGCCGCTTCAGCGAGGTGCTGACGGTCGGATCGACAGCCGCTCGGAAGGCGCCGCTGGTCGTTCTCGCCCTCGTGCTCCTGCTCTCGATCGGCGGAGCCTACGGCGCGACCCAGGTCGACACCAGCTTCCAGGAAGAGGACTTCCTCGCGGAGAGCCCGCCGGCGTGGACCGACAACTTGCCGGGCGGAATGAGCCCCGGCGAGTACCAGGCCAAGGACGATCTGAACTTCGTCAATCAGCACTTCCAGCGCGAGGACAGCCAGGCGCAGATCCTCGTTGAAGCGGACGGCGGCGGCGTCGACGACCCCGAACTGCTCGAGCAGCTGAACCGGACGCGCGACGAGGCCGCGGCGAGCGACGTCGTCTACACGATGGCGAACGGCGAGGCCGACGTTCAGGGTCCGCTCTCGACGATGGAATCGGTCGCTGCGCAGAACGAGTCGTTCAACGAGTCGTTCCGGGCGGCCGACACCGACGGCGACGGCGTCCCCGACGAGAACGTCTCGGCGCTATACGACCAGCTGTTCGAGGCGGACGAGGAAGCCGCGAGTCAGGTCCTTCACCGGACCGACGACGGCGAGTACGACGCAACCCGCATGATCGTCGGTATCGACGGCGGTGCCAGCGCCGCCGATACGACCAGCGAGATGCGAACATTCGCCGACGACGTCGAAGACGGCAGCGACGGCCGCTGGAGCGCCATCGCCACCGGCGACCCGGTCGTCAGCCACATCGTCGAACAGGATCTGCTCGACACCGTCCTCGAGAGCCTCATGATCACGCTCGTGGCCGTGTTCGTCTTTCTGTCGGTCGCCTACTGGGCGACCGGCGACAGCGCGGCGCTTGGCGCCGTGACCCTGCTGCCGGTCGCCTTCACCGTCAGCTGGATCCTGGGGACGATGTACCTTATCGGCATGCCCTTCAACGTGCTCACGGGGATGATCACGAGCCTCACGATCGGGCTCGGCGTCGCCTACAGTATTCACGTCAGCGACCGGTACACGCTCGAGCTCGAGCGCCAGGGCAACGTCTGGTCGGCACTGCGGACGACCGTCACTGGCACCGGCGGCGCGCTGCTGGGCAGCGCGGCGACGACCGTCGGCGGCTTCGGGACGCTCGCCTTCGCGATCCTGCCCGCGTTGCGCCAGTTCGGGATCATCACCGGGCTGACGATCACGTACGCGTTCCTCGCGAGCGTGATCGTCCTCCCGTCGCTGCTGGTGCTGTGGACGCGCTATCTCGGCCCCGACGTCTCCTTCGACGGGCCGGGTGCGGCCAGTCCCGCGGCGGCCAGCGACGGCGGCACGCCCGCCGAAACGGACGCCTCGGATACCAACGGAGGGTCCGACGAGTGACGAACGACGAGAACGAGGCCGTCGACGCCTTCGAACGTCTCGGGCTCACCAGCTACGAGGCCAAGGTCTTCATCGCCCTCCACCGGCTGGGGTCCGGCACGGCGCGAGACGTCGCCAGCGTCACCGACGTCCCGCGCTCGCAGGTCTACAGCGTCGCGGAGAGTTTGGAAGACCGCGGGCTGCTCGAGGTCCAGCAGGCGAGTCCGATCCGCTACCGACCGGTCAGTCTCGAGGAGGCCCAGCAGACCCTCGAGGAGCGGTTCGACCGCGAACGGGAACGGGCGTTCGACTACGTGGGCTCGGTCAGAAAGGAAGCGACGACTGAGGAGACCCAGGAGGACATCTGGACCGTCCGGAGCCGCGAGCGCGTCGACGACCGCGTCGTCGACCTCCTCTCGCAGGCGACGGGCAAGATCGTCATCGGGACGCGGCTCCCGGAACTGTTCACGGAGTCGATCGAACGGACGCTCGAGGAACAGGCCGCAGCCGGCGTCTCCGTGCTCACGGTCAGCCGGAACGACGAAATCTGGGAGCGGATCGACGCCATCGACGGCGTCGAAATCGAGACGCCGCCCGCCTATCGCGAGGGGGACCAGCGATCGGGACGGATCGTCATCGTCGACGACGACGGTATCCTGTTGAGCGTTATCGACGACGACGGCAGCGAGACGGCGATCTGGAGTTCGGGTTCGTTGTTCGCCTCCGTGCTGATCCAGTTGATCGAAGCGAGCGACGCGATGCGAGGCGGATCCGAGTGAACGGCGGGTTGACGAACGTCCCGCGCGCGTCGAGATCGAACCGCTACGACGCTCGGTGAGGCCCCTACTTATTGGTATCTGCCGGTGAACGGCACCCATGGGCGAGACCGAACCACCCCGCGATCGGACGGCGGTCGATCCGGAGGAGGCGTTCCAACTCCTCGGTCACGAGATCAGGGTTCAGATTCTGCTCGCGCTCTGGCGGGCATCCGATCACGCCCTCGGATTCTCCGAACTGTACGACGCCGTCGACGTCGACGACAGCGGTCAGTTCACCTACCACCTCTCGAAACTCGAGGGTCGATTCGTCCGCCACGCCGACGAGACGTACGAACTGCTGTACGCGGGGCACCGAGTGATCGACGCGATTCAGAGCGGTGTCTTCCACGAACTCGTCGATCTCGGGCCGGCAGAACTCGAGACGGACTGCATCGAGTGTGGGAGCGTGCTCACGTTCGTCTACCGCGATCACGTCGCCCGCGTCTCCTGTTCGGACTGCGAACGGGTCTGGCTCGAGTACCCGTTCGACCCTGGCGGCGTCGTCGAGCGATCGATCGAGGAAGTCGCAATGGCGTTCGACCGACGGACCCGCTACGTCTGGAATCTCGCTGGGGACGGGATCTGTCCCGTCTGTGCGGGCGACGTGCAGAGTCGATTCCTGACCGACGTGCCACGGGAGGACCACTATGCGGCCGACCACCCCGTCACCGTCCACCTCGACTGTCGACGGTGCAGTTTCTTCAGCTACGTCCCGGTCGGCGGCGCGGTCCTCGACCGGCCCGCGGTCGTCAGTTTCTTCTTCGAACGCGGGCGCTCGCTCCGTGACGCGCCTGTTTGGACCCTCCCATTCGTTGTCGATGGGAGACGCGTCGAACGCCGGTCGATAGATCCGTGGCGAATTCAGGTTACCATTACCGCAGACGACAGCACGATTCGCCTGACGCTTGCCGATCCGGGAACGGTCGAGTCGATAGACGCGGTCGAACCGTGACGCGGGCTATCCGTTTCGCGACGATCGACGACCCGTGGGACCACTACCATCGGCCGGGCGGCGGCTTCGCTCCGTGTGAAACGGATTTCAGTAACGCCACTAACTGAAATATAATTCAGATTATATTTATTGGCGCGCGGCCCGTTGCTTCGGACGTCGACGGACTATCCGATCGATGATCCGAATCATGCAACTCGATTGTGAGCAACCCGAGGAGAACACGGGCACGAGCGACCGTTCCGGACGAGAATCTGCCACCACCACGGCGCGGTACTGGTGTCGGATCCGAAAGCTGGAGTTGACTGCGCTGGCCGCCAGTAGCGTCCCGTAACCGACGCGATCGTTTCGCTGGCTCGGTGCGCGAGGTGTGGCCGCTCGAGGACTACGAGAACGGTTTCGAACTCGTGTATCGCCGAGCCTTACTCGAGTCGGTACCGTAACAACGCCGCGATCCCGCCGAGATTCGATAGCTGTTGACCGGGCGGAAACTCGCTCGAGAAGACGGTCACATCGCCGCCTTTCTGTTCGGTCGTGCGGACGATTTCGTCGACGCTCATGGCCCACTCGCCGTCGGGACCGCGCTCCTTCTGCAATCGGTCGTCGAGGACGAGCAGGCGCTCGATCGCGCCGAACTCGGCGGCCTTTTTCACCTGTTCCGGGCCGTAGGCGGCCTTGGCGCCCTCGGCCATGCGACGGGTGAGCTCGTCGATGTACTCGGCCTCGCTCTCGATGCGGGTCTCCTGTTGGACGTCGGCGACGGCGCCACGTTTGAGCACCTCGTGGACGCCCCGGTCCCCGACGCTGGCCGTGTCGACCATCGTGATCTGCTCGGCGAGTTCCGATTCGTTCTGCTCGATGTGCTTGTAGGCGTCCTGTTTCGTAAAGCCGGGTCCGGCGAGGATGATCGCGTCCGCGTCCTGGCGTTTCAGGACCGTCGCGAGTTCCTCGAACAGCTCCGAGCGTCCGCGGGCGTATTCGCCTTTCCCCGTCGTGCCCGTGATCGTCGCCCGCTCCTCGGTGCCGTACTGGGCGACCGTGTGAACGTGGGCCTGCCCCTCCTCGACGGTCGCGATGGCGACGTCGGGGTTCTCGGTGGCCTCCTCGGCCTCCTCGAGGCGGGCCTCCTGGTCCGGTTTGAAGCGCTTCTCGATCGAGAGCTCGTCGCGCTCCTCGACGTTCAGCGTGTGGTGGAATCCGAGCTGGTCCTCGCGCGAGCAGGCAACGATCTCGCCGCCGACCCGCAGCCGGTTGGCGAACTTGTGGAACTCGACGTCGTCGACGGCGATGGCGACCCACATGTGCTCGCGCTCGCCGCCGGTGTCGCGCATCTGGTCGTCGTTGCGCTGGATCCGTCGGGTCGTATCGCCCGCGACGCGGTCGCCGGGCTCGAGGACGTACTGCAAGTGCCAGAGGTCGTCGACGCTCTCGGGGACGACCGTCACCCGTTCACGCCCGCCCTCGACGTGCTCCCGGTCTTTGATCTGCATGGGCGTGACTTCGCGGGGTGTGGGTAAGTGGGCTGCGATCCTCGAAACGCCGTTGCCGCCCGGGTCGCTCCGTCGAACGGGCGCTCGAGTCCGTGCGACCCTCGACGGAACCGTGTCGCGGCTCGTCGCCTCGGCCCGCTGTACCACCTCTTTTGTATCCGCCGCGCCTCGGAACGAATAAGCGATGACCTCCGAGACCGGGCCGACGCCGCCGTCGGAACGTATCGTCGGCCTCGACGTACTGCGGGGAGTCGCCCTCCTCGGGATTTTGCTGGTCAACATTCGGGTGTTCTCGATGCCGTCGGTGGTGCTGACGAATCCGACGACCTACGGCGACCTGTCCGGGGCCAACTACTGGGTCTGGTTCGCCGGCCACGTCTTCGCCCAGCAGAAGTTCCTCACGATCTTCACGCTCCTGTTCGGCGGCGGCGTCGTGTTGTTCACCCGCAGCGCCGAGCGGCGCGGACGATCCGCGGTCGGCTTGCACGTCCGCCGCTCCGCGTTGCTCGTCGCCGCCGGCCTCGCACACGCCTACCTCCTGTGGTACGGCGACATTCTCGTCGCCTACGGGATCTGTGCGATCGCCGTCGTCATCTTCCGGGACCACGAGCCGCGGGATCTAGCGACCTTCGGCGTCGTCCTGCTGGCGATCCCGTCGCTCATCGAGGTGGCGTCGGGGCTCACCATGGATCCGGCCGCGATCGCAGACTCGTGGCGGCCGGCCAAATCGGTTCTGCAGTCCGAGATCGAGGCCTACCGCGGCGGCTGGATCGCCCAGCTCGACCACCGGGCCCCGACCGCGTTCCAGCGCCAGACGTCGGGCTTTTTCGGCTACAGCGCCTGGCGCGTCGCCGGCTCCATGCTGCTCGGAATGGCGCTGTTCAAGTGGGGCGTCCTGACGAACGACCGCTCGTCGCGGTTCTACCGCCGATTAATCCTCGTCGGGGCCGCAAGCGGGCTCGCCGCGATCCTCGCCGGCGTCTGGTACATCGAGGCCAACGACTGGTCGGCCGGCGCGGCCCTGTTCTGGCGGCAGTTCAACTACTGGGGGAGCGTCCCCCTCGCCGGCGCGTACGTCGGAATCGTGATGTTGTTCTGCCGGTGGCGTCCCGCGGGATTCGCGACCCGGGCGCTGGCCGCCGTCGGCCGGACCGCCTTCAGCAACTACATTCTGCAGACCGTCCTCGCCACGTCGATCTTCTACGGCCACGGGCTCGGGCTGTTCGGCCGGCTGACTCGAGTCGAGGCGCTCGGCGTCGTCCTGCTCGTCTGGGCGGTGCAACTCCCCCTGTCAGTCCTCTGGCTACGGTACTTCCGGTTCGGTCCCCTCGAGTGGCTCTGGCGCGTCCTCACCTACGGGGAACGCCAGCCGCTTTTGAACGACCGACGCGACTCGGGAGCCGACGAGGGGCGATCGAGTACTGATGACTGTGAGTCGACTACGGGGCCGTAGCGGCCGTGAGAACGGTGATGATAGCAGTCCGCCTACCGGTGCGATCGGGATTTCACTGTTAGGGCGCAGTGGTATCTCCTTAGGATGCCAATTGGTACCATGAAGCTCGCACACGTTTCGTTCCTCGAAGACTTCGGCACTCGATCGGTTGCAGTCCACGCGCTCATGGTACTCGCGTTCGCCAACGCAGTGCTCGCGGGACTGTTCCTCACCGGACAGGTCGGCCTCGTCTCGTTCGTCGCGCTGCTCAACTTCACGGCCGGACTGTGGGTCGCCCACTCGGTTCACTCGCTCGGGCACGAGGCTGCCGGCGGCGAGTACGAGGGCGTCCTCAACGAACTGCTCGGCGGCAGTACTGACGAAGCCGTCGACGGCTTCAATACGGGCCGGTTCGGTCGACTGCTCGCGCTCGTCGCGGCCGTGACGGCCATCGCGCTATTGACCTCGGCGCAGGTCCTTCCAGGCGCGGTCTTCCAGATCGCGGTCGTCGCTGTCGGCAGCATCGCCGTCGTGACCGCGATCATCGGGTTCCTGATCGCGCTGGGCGCGTCCTACGACGAGAGTCAACGGCAGACCGTCGAGCGGATCGAACGGAACGCGGAGACCGACGGCGGCAATATCGACGACGAGTGAGCCGGGTGCGAGGTACAACCGGCAATAATATCTCCTACATCGTACTCGGATCTCGAGACGACGCCAACTCCCTCGTGCGGTTTTCGCTCGAGCCGGCGTCGTCGCGCCGGTAAGGCTTGCCCCGGACGACGGATGGAGTCCGCTGGACTGTGAACCGAACGTATGACGATCGCAGTGCGGACGCTCGACGACGGCGCGTGGATCAGCGTCAATGACAGCCGACAAGTAAGCGTCAGCGACGTTTGGACCCTTTCTCAAGGTGTTTTCTGTGACTGTGAGCCGGCGTACGTCCTCCTGGAGGCGTTCGTGGGCGTGAGCGTCGATGGCTCGATCGTGTTCGCGGACGCAGTCGGACAGTGCCTCGAGTGCGGGACTCGCGACCCGATCGACCGGCTCCCCGTCGGCCGCGTCGTCGACGGGGAGTTCCGCCCGTACGATCCGGAGGGCGTCCAGTGGCGCGTCGAGCCCGACGGCGAGTGCGCGAGTCGAGAGTAGCGGTAGTAGATAGTGGCAATGACGACCGGGACCGACGAGACCCGGGCAGTACTGACGACAGACAGCGAGGCTTATACGTGCAGGTCATATAGCGGGATCAATGCCAAGCGACGTCGAGCAGTGGAAGGACGAACTCTACGGTACGGATATTCGCGACGAGATCGAACGCTTCGCCGAGGAGGGATGGGAATCCATCCCCGAGGACGAGCGAGACGCCTGGTTCGAGCGGTTCAAGTGGTTCGGTCTGTACCACCAGCGGGCCGGACAGGAATCGTACTTCATGATGCGGATCGGCCCGTCGGGCGGCGTTCTCGAGCCGGGTCAGTTCCGACGGATCGTCGAGATCGCCGACGAGTTCTCGCGCGGCCCCGCCGCGAACCCCGAGTTCGGGAACGGCTGGATCGACGTGACGACGCGTCAGGCCATTCAACTGCACTGGATCCGCCTCGAGGACGTCCCGGAGATCTACGAACGACTCGAGGACGTCGGTCTCTCGACGGTCCAGGCTTGCGGTGACTCCTGGCGAAACATCGTCGGCTGTCCGGTCGCCGGCAAGGACAAACACGAGCACATCGATGCCGGCGCGCTCGCGAACGAGCTCCACGACACGTACAAGCAAAACGAGGCCCACTCGAACCTCCCCCGCAAGTGGAAGGTCTCGGTGACCGGCTGTGACGAGGGCTGTGGCCAGGGCGACATCAACGATCTGGCGTTCGAGCCCGCCGAAAAGGAGATCGACGGCGAGACCGTCACGGGCTACAACGTCCGCGTCGGCGGCGGCCTCTCGCGCAACGAGCCCCGCTTTGCGCGTAACATTGACGTCTTCGCGACGCCCGAACAGGCCGTCGAGGTCGCCGGCGGGCTCTCCGCGCTGTTCCGCGACCACGGTGACCGCGAGGACCGCTACAACGCGCGCATTAAGTTCCTCGTCGACGAGTGGGGGCCGGAGAAGGTCCGCGAGACCCTGCAGGAGGAGTACGTCGACTTCGAACTCGAGATCGCGGGCGAGGATCTCCGCGAGTCGTACTCGTACAACGCGGGCGAGGCTGACGGCAAACACGACCACGTCGGCGTCCACGAGCAGGTCGACGAGAACTACTACGTCGGTCTGAACGTCCTCGTCGGCCGTATCGGCATCGACGACGCCTACGAACTCGCCGACGCCGCCGAGGAGTACGGCTCCGGCGAAGTTCGCCTGACCCAGCGCCAGAACATCATCTTCACCGACGTCCCCGAAGAGAACCTCGACGATCTGCGCGCCGAACCCGTCCTCGAGGAGTACAGCCCCGATCCTCACCCGTTCCAGCGCGGCTCGATCGCCTGTACCGGCACCGAGTTCTGTTCGCTCTCGATCGTCGAGACGAAGAACCGGCAGGTCCGCTTCGCCCGCTGGCTGAAGGCGAACGTCGAGCTTCCTGACGGCGTCGAGGACTTCCACATCCACCTCTCGGGCTGTACCGCCTCCTGCGCCCAGCCCCAGATCGCCGACGTCTCCCTGCGCGGGATGAAGACGCGTAAGAACGGCGAACCCGTCGAAGCGCTCGACATCGGCCTCGGCGGCGGCCTCGGCGAGGAGCCCCAGTTCGCCTCGTGGGTCACCGAGCGCGTCCCGGCCGACGAGGTCCCCGGCGCGATCGCGAACCTGCTCGAGAACTTCGCCGACGCCCGCGAGAGCGAGGCCCAGAGCTTCCGCGAGTTCGTTGCCGAGCGCGACGACGAGGAACTCGCCGAACTGGTCGAACCCGAGGAGACCAGCTACGAGGACCCGTACATGCACAACACGAAGCGCACCTGGTACCCCTACGCTGAAGACGACGAGCTGGACTCGAGCCCCGCGCCGGCCCGTGCTGACGGGACGCCGATCGCCTCGGACGACTAACGGCTAAGACTCACTGCGCGCTCTCGATCTGCGGCTCTCGTTCCTCAATGCGTTTCTGATTGGACCACCACGAAAGCCCCTGCTGACTCCGGTCAATGGCCTCGTTGCGCTCCTCGGCCTTTGGCCTGCGGTGCTTACGTCGTCCGTCTTCCCGGAGGCAGCGGGAGAGCGAAGCTCCCCCGGACATCGCGGACGCTCCGCGTCCGCTCAACAGCAGCCCCTTTCAGTCCCACCCACGGTTGCTTGACCGGCCAGCGGGTACGGGTGGGACTTTCGTGGTGTTTTCGAAGGACACGGTGATCGTAGCGAGGTCTACAAGCAATTCTGTCATCAATTCTCGAGTGGTCTAAGTGTGCTCGCCCGCTCTACGGCAACATGACCGACCGACTGATGAAGGTCAACGCCTACACGACGCTCGATCTGGTCGACGCCGTCGCGAGGGGCCAGGAGTTCGAGACCGAGGCGTTCGCCGTCGCGAACGCGACCTCGGACAAGGAGAACCCCGACTGCGTCCGACTGCAGTTCGAACTCGACAATATGACCGAGGAACACCTCCCCGCCCACATGGAAGAACTCGAGTTGACGGCCGACCAGGCGCGGACGCTCGCGGCCGACCTCGAGAAGCACGCCGATCGGATCGACGACGCCGAGGAGTAACGGCAGCGACGAGTCGACCGCGCCGTCGAGTCGGGATCAGGAGAGCGCTGCGGTGACGTCGGTCGACGAAACCATGCCGAGGTAATCGTCCTTCTTTACGACCGGGAGGTGACCGATGCCGAGACCGGTCATCATCGCGGCGACCTCCTCGAGGTAGAGGTCCGGCGGCACGGTCTCGACGGATTCCGTCATCACGTCTCTGACCCGCAGTTCGGTCGGGTCTCGTCCCTCAGCGGCAGCGTTCACGAGATCGGTGCTGGTGACGATCGACGGGGGATCCGTCGTCACGACTAGCGCGGTGATCTCCTCGTCGCGCATCGTCGTCGCGGCCTCCTGGATCGTCGCGTTTTTCGAGACGGTCTCGAGTGGCGTCGACATTACCTCATCGACACGGGTACCGTTAGTAGGTGTCATGTGACTACGTACGATCACGTCCACCATGTCTCTTGCGCACGGTTATCACTGGCCTCGGCGTCGAGGTGTCGCCGTCAGATCCGCGACCGACCGCCGTCAGTCCCGGAGTTCCTCGATTTTCCCCTTGGCCTTCTCGATTCCGGACTCGAAGGTTTCCTCGATCTCTTCGACGGAGCGTTCGACGTAGCGGACGCGCTCTTTCGGAACGCGACGAACGACGTTGTTGCCGTCCTCGTCGGTCCCGTACGCGAACAGCCAGTGGTCCTGAAAGTACGCGATGCGGTCGTTGTCGACGGTCGCCCGCTCGAGGTCGCCGGTTGCGGTCTCGTAGACGATCGACGCCTTTCCCAGCTCGAGGTCGGATTCGGTGTCGGTATCGATATCGGCCATGGGCGTGGCGTCCACCGTCGACCGTGTAGGCCTGTACCCGGCAGGTGCAGCCGCGGCGCTCGCCGATCGATCGCTGTCGGGAGAACTCGATGGCGACGCCGATCGCTGCTCCTCGCGAGAGCGGCGGCGACGCGGCCGCTCACTCCTCGCTGATCCGGCTCCCGCCCGGCGGCATGAAGTGCTGGATGCGGTCCGGACTGGCGATCTTCCGGACGAACGACTCGTCCTCGAAGCGCTCACGGAACTGGCGGTAGATCCGCTTTGCCGCGTCGGCTTGTGCGTACCGACCGGGCTCGAGTTCGATCGTCGTCACCGCCTGCCCCTCGATAGCCGACGGCGGACCGCCGATCACGCGCGTGTAGGGCGCACACTGGATGCCGACCGCGACGTCGACCGGCGTGTCCCGGTAATAGGTGCGGTCGCCGCGGATCGCGAACCCGCCTTTCTCCAGGTACTCGCCGCTCTCGGGGGTCTTGGTGACCTGATCGGAGTCGACGGCGTAGACGTCGCCGGCGTAGCGGCCGTCCTTCCAGACCGACGAGTAGGAGACCGCGAACTGCGCGGCCTCCTCGATGCTCGAGTCGGGTAACTCGATGTCCGACGAGGAGGCCTCGCTCGGATCGGTCGCCTTGAGCACGGTGACGGGGCCGCCGTGGGCCTGCGTGTGGAGGACCTTGTCGCCGGGCTCGAGGTACTTTTTCACTAACTCCTCGTTCTGGTCGGCGTTGCGCCCCCCGATCACGAGGTAGCCGTCGCTGGTGTGGAACCAGCGGAAGCGGTCGAACCACGGCTCGTTCTCGCGGATCGGAACGGAGGGTTCCGAGAGCCAGTCGCGCTCCTCGCCCTCGTCGTCCTCGTCGTCCTCGCCCTCGTCGGCGGCGTCCGCTTCCTCCCACCGGTCTCGGCGGGCCTTGGCTTCCTCGAGGTCCTCGCGGGTGTCCTCGATGGCCGCCAGCGCGCCCTCCTTTTTCTCCCCGATGCGCTTGGCCTCGGTGTAGAGGCGGTCGGCGTTCTGTTCGACGCCCTGCTTGGCCACGAGGTCGATGCGCTCGCCGTCGAGTTCGACGGTGACGGTTCCCTCGCTGCCGTCGACGTCGACGACGGCCTCGGCGGCCGCGATGCCGCGGTCTGCTCCTTCGGCGAAGCGCTCCTCGATCTCGTCCCAGGGTCGGTCCTGGGCGCGGGCCTCCTGAACCGTCGAGAGGATGTCGTCGACCAGCCCGTACTCGGCGTACAGCAGTTCGGCCTGCTCGCGGAGGGCGTCGGCCTCCTGCTCGAACCCCTCGATCGCGCCCCGCTGTTGCTCGATGATCCGCTCGTACTTGGCGATCTCCTCCTCGAAGTCGGGTCGCTGCGTGGTCGGATCGGTTTCCTCCTCGTCCTCGGCGAGTTCGAGCCGGTAGAAGTAGTCGTCCAGCGCCGCGAGGAAGGAGTCGTACGGCTCCGAGGCCAGTTCGACGTGCTCTTCGAGCGGGAACGGTGTCGCGTCGACGACCCGGTCGGGACTCGAGTCGTCGTCGTTCTCGTCGCCCGATTCGCTCTCGTTGTCATCGTCGCCGTCGTCGTCCGCGAGGTACAGCCGCGGATCGAAGTTCCCGTTGCGCAGGTCGAGCGCGAGTCGTTCGATGGCGCCGTAGATCCGATCGTAGACGTCCTCGTCGGCCTCGGCGATGTCCATCGCCTTCTCGACGCCGGCGCGGGTACAGATCTCCTCGGCGTAGAGGCCGCCGAAGTTGAGCTGAGTCGCCAGCGTCCGGACGACGTCCGTGTCGGAGTCTTCCATCTCGCGGTCGAACGCCTCCCGGGAGACCGTCAGCGGGTTCGTCCGACTGTCGGGGAACTCGTAGCGCGAGCCCGGCACGACGGTTCGGGACTTGAGGCGGACGGTCTCGAGGCAGTCGATCACCTCGTACTCGCCGTCGGTGACGGCGACGTTCCCCTGACCGAACAGTTCGACGATGATCCGGGTGGTGCCGTCCTCGCGCTCGAAGATGAACTCGAGGATGCGGTCGAACTCGTACTGTTCGACGCCGGCGAAATCGGCCCCGGAGAGTCGATTGCGGAGCATCATCGCGAACTGCGGCGGTCGGCCGGGCGCGTCGGGCACCCGCTCGGGGGCGACCGTGTGGGCCCGCTTGGTCTCGCCGACCTCGAGGAGGAGTTCGACGCGGCCCCGATCGAAGTCCCGCATCTTGAGCCGGACGAGATCGTCGCCGTAGAGGTAGGCCTTGTCGACCTTCGCTCCCTCGTAGGTACCGAGTTCCCCAACGAGGGCGGCGAGGTCGACGCTGGTAAGCTCCCGCTTTGGATCCATACCCCAAACTGCCCGGCGCTGTCAAAAAGGCGTGTCGCTCCGGCGCGGTCGGCTCGCGCCCTCGCTGGGTTGGGACCGTCCCGCGACGTGAGCGGTCAACCGCCGGTCGCCACGTTCTCGAGGGCGGTCGGAAAGCCTAATCCGCGCCGAGGCCCACCGTACGCGTATGTCCAACAGCGTCGACACGAGCCGTCGGGGCCGACGCCCGACCGCCGCAGCCGTTCGGCACCGCAGCGACGACCGAACCGGAACCCAAAGCGGGCGCCGACCCGCCGCCGGAGGCCGCCGATGAGTCAGCCGGGCCCCGACTCGAGCCCCGACCCCGACGACCAACCGTGGGACGAGGTCTCCCGGTTCCCCACGTTCGTCGACCATCTCGAGAACGAGGGGGCGTTCTCCGTCCGGGAGATTATCTCCAATCTGGACGTGGAGATCCCCGTCGACGGGATCGTCTTCCACGACCGGGGCATTCGCGTCCCCGGCTACGACGCGACGTTCATCCACGAACCCTCGCGGGGCCGGCCGGCCTTTAGCCTCGAGGTGGACACGATCGGGCCGCGAAACGCGTGGGCCGTCTTCGACGCCCAGCTCGGCTGGGACCTCTACCTGCTCCGGACCGAGGGCGTGTCGGCTCTGGCCTGGGTCAGCGACGAGGAGTACAAGACCGAGGAGGCGACGCACTTTCAGACGAAACACGACGCGCTGGCCGCGGGCCGGTTCTCCTTCGGCGTCTTCTGTTACTCGGGTAGCGACTGGGACGAACGCGTCGCCCGGATCGAGGGCACGGACGCCCCCGCCTACCTCAAACGCGACGACGGCACGCCGGTGATCCCCCAGAATCCTTCGGAGTTCTACGACTACATCGGCTCGAGCGCCACCGAGTTGCGCCAGACCGGCGGCGGCGCGCCACCCCACCTCGGTATCCTGGAACTCGAGGTTACGATCAACTGATCGAGAGGGTCCGCTCTCGGATCCGACTTCCGTGGTATCACGACTCTCGGAACCCTTATCCGGGGGTCAGCACTACATTTGTTTGTAATGGCAAACGGTAACGTTGATTTCTTCAACGACACAGGCGGCTACGGTTTCATCTCGACTGAGGACGCAGACGATGACGTCTTCTTCCACATGGAAGACGTCGGCGGCCCGGATCTGGAGGAGGGAGAGGAGATCGAATTCGATATCGAACAGGCCCCCAAGGGCCCCCGCGCGACGAACGTCGTCCGCAACAACTGATCGCGACGGCTTCGTCGCCAGCGGGCGACGCTGACTGTTGCTGTGATTTTTCGTGAGTTACGTGCCGAGCCGTCGCTCCGTGCGTTCGGTAGCGCGACCGATACGGAATCGACTAGCAGCGATCGAGACACAGATCTCTCGATCGGAGACGGATTTCGGTATCGAAATAGGCTGCGAAGCGCACATTCAGTGGGGTTGCGAACCGAATATGAGGGTATCCGTCACACTACCAATCAAAGAACGGATGTATTACGGTGGCGAAAAGTATCACCCACATCGATACTATTCCGATTCCCAAGAAGTCCTCAGAGAACGAGAACCCATAGTACATCTCGAGAAGTGGGTCCACGATTCCGAGTCCTGTGAAGAGGATTCCGTACAGTGCAAGACCCAGGATTACGTTTCGGTTCGGAGTGCCACCACCTGCCGGCGTGATGCTGAAATGGCTAGTGACGGCCATGAACGCCAGAACACCCACTACTGGTATAATTACCGTAGCAAATATGATGTGTTTTTCCTCCAGTCCAGAGAAGGGACCGGGATCGCCTCCGATAGTTCCGTCGGTGGTTTTCAGAATATATATGCCATCGTCTGTTTCTATCACATCATAGAAATCTCCGGGATTCGTTGAAGCGTACGTAAAATCGTCCGGTCGTTCAGTTTCGTCACAGACCGGCATCTCTTCACGACAGTATTTCACACTATAGCTCACGCTATCTCGATCACTGTTTCGATAGTCGGTTATCCCGTGCTCTACGACCGCCTGTGCGGCTGGCGAAAGCTCATCGATCGGCGTGGGATCGTCTGTTGAAACGTCGTACACCCCCGTAGATTCGTGCGTGATCGCATGATAGTCGGACGTCTCGTACGGGTCTGCAAATAGCCACGGGATACCAACGACAGCGCCGATCAGAAGACAGCAAACAAGCGCTGCCAGAACTACGGCTGGCGTTACAGAAGTTGACTGCAAACGGAGTTTATTCATGTATGCTGTTATTTTCACAGCTGACAAATGCTTTCTGCTACTACCGACACGCGCGAGCGTATCGGCGGTTGGCCGCCGTATTTGCACCGTCAGAAAGGTGTTGAGCCGAACCAACAAATGGCCGCGACAAGGGTGAACATCATCCCAGCCAGAAAGAGGGGATATCAGAGTTAGGTGACCACTTCGTCTCTCGAGAGACTGCCGGCCATCCCAATACGTCCTGCAACAAGCGTTGCGGCTACGGCCCTCGGCTCTGTACCGATCGTTTTCGACTCGATCTTTCCGCCCATTATCCTCACAATATCGCTGCGAATGCAGCCTTCCTGAAACACGTACAGTCCGTACTATCCATGAGATCCCTTCAGTTCGGGACCGACCTCTCGAGCAGATTCGATTCAGTGCGAGAATAGCGGTACGCGACGCGAACGCCGTCGCTCGAGGGCGGTGTCGGTCGGCGAGAAATGCGGTCAGTTCGAGTTACCGAGGTTCAATCGATATGGCCTTCGCGACGCAGTTGATCTGCGTCCTGGCTGGTGTAGCGCCACTCGATCGTCGCCTTCTCGTCCTGCCAGTCCCAGGGTTCGGCGACGACGATGTCGTCTTGTTCGATCCACGTGCGGTACTTCATCCGGCCGGGGATGCGGCCGAGGCGCTCCTCGCCGTCGGCACAGCGCAGTTGCACGTGGTTGCCACCGAGGTGTTCGGTCACGACGGCGAATACTTCATCGTTGTTGGGCATACGGAGGTTCCGGCGCCCGGATTCTTCTGTCACAACTGTACTACGTGCGGGAGACATTTAAAGGGTTGGAGAGCCGTGGTAACATTTGGCTCGATGCTGACAGTACGTACAGCAGACATGATATCTATTTAACATTCATGCTCGGCGGCCGGCGGGCTACAATTCCCGGTCCGAATCCGGATTCTCGAGTTCCCACAACAGTTCCGGCAGGAACGCCTCGAGGTTCTCAATGACTTTCCGCTCGCTGACGTTCAGCCCCTCGCAGTGTTCGTGGGCCGAGTCGCGGATGTCGACGTGGAGGTCGCCGTCCTCGCGGAAGACGGCCAGCGGAAAGACCGAGCACCGTGTCGGTTTCCAGTCCTCCTCCAAGTGGAGGGTACAGAGGCCGTCGTCCCGGAGGAAGGCGCAGGCGCAGCCGTCGTCGCCGACGTGGTCGTCCCGATCTTTCTCCTCGCGGGTGACGAACTTCTCGCCGCGGAAGTCCGTCGTCGTCTCGGCGAGGTTGGCCCGCTGGGCCAACTCGAGGAGGTCCTTGTCGTAGAGGAGCACGCCGTGGTGACAACACCAGGTGCAGTCCTCGACGCACTCGAAGGTAAGCTCCGGATCGAACTCGACAACGACCTCGCGGTCGGGGTAGACCTCGACGCGTCGCCGCTGGTCAGCGCTCACGGCTCCGGAGAGGGGCGTCGTCCTCAAGTGCCTTTCTTCTCGACGGTCCGGACGTCAGCCGCAGTAACAGTTATCGTCCGGGCAGTACGTCGCCTCCCGTTCGCCGACCTCGAGGCCGAGCTCGGCGAGCGAGCCCCGCAGTCGACGGCTCGTACTCGTCTCCGGCCGAACCGTGCCGCCGACGGCTCCGGTCGGTGATTCACCGGTGTCGACCGTCGCGACGACGTTACGCTCGGCGTGATCGATAACGGCGACGTGGTTGGCCGTCTGAACGGGAACGTACAGCTTCTCTCGGCGCGGACCCCAGGCGCCCGAGATAGCGCTCCCGCCGACGTCGAGCTCCCCGTCGATCGTCCCGTCCTCGAGGTCGAGGACGGTCACGCTGTCCGCTTCGGGTGTAAAGAGATAGCCCGCCTCGCCGTCCGGATCGATCTCGCTGGTGATCGGCGCCGCCGGGAGGCCGTCGTCTCGCGTGATCCGCTCGAGTTCCGCGGGCTCGTCCGGCGTCGAGATGTCCCAAATGCTCTCGGACCCCTCTCGCGGCACCGCTGGGTCGGGGCCGAGCGTCCCCTCGCCGTTTTCGATCAGCAGCAGGTCGCCGGCGAACGAGGCCGTGGCCATGAACGGCAGGACGTTCCCGTCACCGACGGGATCGCCCACGTCGATTTCGGCCGCGGTCTCGAAGGGATCGACGCTGACGACCCTGAGCGTCTCGTCGGCGACGTCGGGGACGAACGCGTACTCGCCCGACGGCGGGAACGTCACGTCACACGGGCCGGTGTAGCCGGTCCGGATCTCGCCGGTTACCTCGCCGAAGGTATCGCTGTCGCGGTCGGCGTCGATCCGAACGATCACGTGGTTATCGGGGTCGTCGGGATCAGGATCGAGCGTCGTCGTTCCGCCTGCGGCCACCAGCAGGTGCTCCTCGTTCGGCGTCAGGTTCGGATAGTTCGGCTCGAACCCGGTCTCGACGCGGGCGACTGCCTCGAGCGTGTGGGCGTCGAGGGCTTTCACGCCGCCGTTGACGTTGAGCCAGAGGATATCGTACGTCGAATCCGCGCCGGTCCCGTACTGGTTGGCCGGGAACGACGCGGTGGTGTCGACGTGTGCGGTCTCGAGCGCCTCGTCGGTCTCGGCGTCGATGACGGTGACCGTTCGGTCGCCGTTGTTGAACACGTAGACCGTAGGGGCGCGCCGGTCAGCGCCGTCGCTCCCGCCGACATAGCCGGCCAGTGCGGCGGTCGCGCCGGCGGCGGCCGACGACCGCATGAGCCGTCGGCGGTCGATCCCCTCGGCGAACGGATCTCGCCGGTTCGGGGGACTCGAGCGCGGGCGGCCGCCGTCCGGCGTCAGTGAGTCTTCAGGCGAATCCATACTGGTGTACTGACGGAGGCTCGAACGAACGGCGAATCTCCGCCGGTTCGAACCGTCGCTTCGCTACCGGAGAGACGGGCTCGGGGAGCAAAAGGGAATGCCAATCTGATGCCGTCGTTACACGACCGACAACCGAAACGGTTGATGGTCGCGCCGGCAGTCACTCGATGCCGGTCCCTTCCGACGCTCCCGACACTTCCGCTATCGAACGCGGTCGGCCCCGCCGTCGCGCCAACGTCTCAGTGGAGCCCGACGCCGCGTCGCTGCCCCTCGGTCGCTCGCTCGCGTCCGCGCTCGCCGTCCGCGTCGACGACAGCGTTTCGGAGTGTCCCGACGCCCTCGTAAGTGGCCTCGACGGCATCGCCAGCTTCGACCGCTCCGGGAGCCGCGGGACTGCCGAGCGAGACGACGTCGCCCGAACGGAGGGTAACCCGACGGGAGAGCGACGAGACGATCTCGAGGGGGTCGAACGGCATCGATTCGACGGTCGCCTCCCGGCGCCGCTCGTCGGTGACGTCGAACCGCACGCCGACGCCGATCGGGTCGACCGCGGTTTCGATCCACGGACCCAGCGAGCCAGAGCCGTCGGACGCGTCCCGGGCGGTGTGACCGTTCGAGTCGACCGCGACGATGTCGTTTCGGATCGTGTACCCGCGGACGACCCCCGGAACCTCGTCTTCGGAGACGTTTCGACAGCGTTCGTCGATGACGGCCGCGAGTTCGCCGACGGCCACGAGTTTGCCGGTGACAAGTTCGTCGGCGGGATCGGGAACCGGAACGGAGGCCCGGTGGCCGACCAGCGACGTCGCCGACTCCGCCACGAAGTCGAATGCGTCTACGCGTTCCCGAGTCGACTGGTAGTCGGTGGCCGCGAGGTCGCCATCGATGCGGTACAGCGCCGAGGGGTTACAGGGCGGCAGGAAGTCGGGGTCGACGCCGACGTCGTAGGCGCCGTCGTCGGCGTGGAGGACGCCGTCTTCGTACCGTCCAGCGACCGGCCCGTCGTCGGTCGCGATCCGCGCGAGTTTCATTACCGCCCGTCGCGGTTCCGGGTTGGTAGTGGTATCGATTCCGTCGTCCGCCGTTCGGACCTGCCGACCGGTTCGCGGACCGACTCGCAGCCGCTGCTCTCGAGGAAATTCCCACTCGCCCGCGACGCTCGAGGCCCGGACACAGGCACATGGAGGGCCGACGTATACCCCGATCCCTCGGCAACGGATGGGTATGTGCGCTAACCTCACCGTCGACGAGGAAGGAAAGCGAGTCGTCAACACGAACGGCAAGGAGATCGGCGTCATCGACGAGGTCGGTGCGGGGGTCGCGTACGTCGAACCCGGGGCGGAGATGAGCGACTCGATCAAGTCGCGACTCCACCGCGACCGGGACGTCGCCGACGGTATGGAACGATTCAAGCTCGACGAGGACTACGTCGACGAGATCACCGGCGACGAAGTTCGATTGCAGCGGTTCTGAGCGCTCGACTGCCGGACGATTGCCGAGCGCTTACGCCTCACCTAATAGCCCCTCGAGGTTCCGGTAGCGAACGTTCGCCCCCGCTTCGGCCGGGAGATCGAACCGATCGAACAGTCCGAGCTGGGGCACCTCGTGACCCGGGTAGAGATAGTCCGTCCCGAAGAGGAGCTGTTCGTGGTGGGTCTCGAGAAACGCCTGTCCGTATTCGGGATCCCGAGTGAGTCCGGTCCAGCCGGAGAGTCCCGAGAGATCGCCGTAAACGTTGTCGTACCGGGCGAGGAGCTCCGGCACCCGGCCGCCGGGTTCGACCGGCCGCTCCGGATATCGACCCAGATCCGATTCTTCGACGTCCGCGGAGATGTGGGCCCACCAGCCGTGGGCGTGGCCGACGAAATCGACGTCGGGGAACGACGCCAGCACGTTTTCGAAGCGCGGCAGTCCGACCGCGTCGAGCATCGCCTTGTCGTCGAGGTGGAGGACCACCGGAAGCCCGTGGTCGGCACACAGTTCGTACAGCCGCTCGTGTCGGGCGTCGTCGATCGGTAACCCAGCCTTCAGTTCGCCGAAGCCCCGCGCGCCCCGCTCGACGTAGCGCTCGAGGAGGTTCGTGACGGCCGAGAAGTCCTCCTCGTAGACCAGCGTCCGCGGATCGACCGTACAGAAGGGGACGAGCCGGTCGGGGTAGGCGGCGACCTGCTCGAGGATCCACCAACTCGGCGCCTGGACCGGATAGCTCTCGGGCGAATCGAGCGCCAGCACGACCGCGCGGTCGATCCCGACCGCGTCCATCCATGACACCAGGTCGTCCGCGTACAGGGGCTCCCTATCGAGGGTCTCCGCGGGGATCAGATGGGTGTGGGCGTCGAACAGCGGCTGGTCGGCGACGGCTCCCTCCTGACTCGACTGTACGCTCGGTTCCGTCCCCGCCGTCGCACTCGTCTCCCTCCCGACGACGCTAGCGGCCCCGAGGAGTCCGGCACTCGCCCTCGAGAGCACGCGTCGCCGAGACGCGCTCGTCGTCGATCGCTCCTGTCCGCTCGCTCGCGCTCGAGACATGCGACGTTCTCCCACGATCCCGACAAAAACGGTACGGGGGACCGATCAGTCGGGCGACGGATCGCGGAGGCTTTTAGTTTCGAGGCGGCCGAACGGTCCGATCACGAACGCCGAAGTACCGATGTCAGATGCGACCAACGCTCTCGTCACCGGCCCGCCCCGCAGCGGCAAGACGACCGCCCTCAAGCGGACCGTCTCGCGCCTGCTCGAGGACGGCTACGCGGTCGGCGGCCTCTCGAGTCCTGAATGCCGCGAGGCGGGCCGGCGCGTGGGGTTCGACATCGTCGATGTCGCGAGCGGCGAGCGCGCGGTAATGGCCCGCGTCGACGGGGTGAGCGAGGCGGACGGCGCCTCGAACGGACGCGACGAGCCCTGCGAGTCGGGAGCGTCCGCCCCCACCATCGGCAAGTACACCGTCGACGCCTCGGTCGTCGACCGCCTCGCCGGGAGGGCGCTGCCATCAGCCGTCGACGACGCCGACTGCGTGGTGATCGACGAGATCGCGCCGATGCAACTCGAGAGCGACCGGTTCGTTCGCGAAGCGACGCGCGCCCTCGAGTTGTCGACGCCGGTGCTGGCCGCGATCACACTGGACGCGACGGACGGATTCCTCGGCGCGGTGAAAAATAGGTCGGACACGGAGCGGTTCGTGATCGAGCCGGACGCGCGAGACGCGCTTCCCGAGACCCTCGCCGAGTGGGTCCGGTCACGAATCCGGCCCCGATAGTCTATCGGTCCCAATCCCGATCCTACTCTCGTATTCTCGTGGCGTGTAACGGCTGGTCCGCCGGAGCGTGACAGGCGTTCCGGCAGAGTACGTGACAGGGTGCCACCGAACCGGGTGACAGGTGATTCGGTGGCGCGTGTGACAGGGAACCGTCGGCGTCTGACAGGGACGCCGGCGGAGCATGTGTGTGTGTGCGGATGCAGCTATCCGACGTTACTCCTCGATGACGAGGTACGTCCGATCGAGACGGTGCTCGAGCGAGACGTCGTCGGCGTCGACACTCGATTCGACGAACTCCTCGATGCCGGCGGCGTGGAGATCGGTGACGTCGATGCGACGCCGCTGAGAGTCGAACTCCAGCGTGGTGCCTTCGTCTCTGGTGGTCGGCTCGGATCGGTCATCGGTTCGGTCGACGATCAGTGCCATACGTATCGATGAGAGGGATAGTACGTTAAACCGATCCACCCGGAGTGAAAGTGAAAGTGCAGGACAGCGGGGGTGTATCGTGGAATCTGTGAATCGACGTCGCGGCGGTGGCGGCGCGAGTCTCCGGCCTATCCAAGGCGCTTGACGTCGACGCGGTGGGGTCCCGCGTCGGTCTCGAGTTCCACCGCGTCGACGATCGCCGCCTCCGCTCGCGCCTGCCAGTCCTCGACGGCCTCGGCGTGGCGCTTGCGGATCCGCTCCGTTTCGGACGGGTCGGCGTCCTCGAGTTCCCCCTCGAGGTCCGGATAGTCGGCGACGACGTCGTCTTCGATGACGTCCTCGGGCGGGACGTGGACTGCCCCAGTCAGTTCGGTATCGTCGCGTCGGTACACGTGGATTCGCGCCCGCATGCGGCCGTGGAACGGCGGCGTCACGCGGAGCACGGCCTCGCCGGGGTTCTCCCGCGTGTACGCGTAGGCGTTGGCCGCGTCCTCGGCCGACAGCGCCAGCGAGCGGACGGTCGTCGGATCGTCGTTCGCGTTCTCTTCCCCCGCCATTGGCCCTCCGTTGGACTCGAGACGGGTAAAGGGTGTATCTTCGATCTTCGGGACCGAACTCGAGGAGTTGTCTTCTCGCTCGATGCGTTCACTCGGGTGAAAATAGTACAGTCGGATCGAAGAGGGTTGAGACGGAAACCAGCGTCCTGCTGGCCCCGACAACGGGGAATTGCCACACCCTCCCCAACCGATTCGCTCGCGAGATTTGGGCCGCGGCTCACGTTCCGTTCGCCGCGGTCCAGCGCACGCCACAGCAAGCGGGGACTCGAGAGCCAGCTATCGGTCCTCGAGCGACGGCCGAAAGACCTCGGCCCGACCGTCGGTCGAGACGCCGTAGGTCGCATCCGCAACCGAGTTCGGGAGATCAGCCTCGGTGTCCGCGTAATGAGCTTTCAGCGACGCGCTGACGGCCTCCCGGACGCAGGCTCGAGTCGCCCTCCCGACGTCGGTGCCGCTACCGGAGAACGCGGCCCGCTCGCCGGTCGGATCGTGGCCGACGACGACGGCGTCCGTCGTAGTGCCCGGCACGCCGGTCTCGGCGAGCAGCGTCGCGGCTTTGGCCTCCGCGGCGACGGCGATCAGATTCGCCAGCGCGCCGGGGGCGAGCGCCCGCGTCGTTCCGACGACGATATTGACGGTGCCGCGGTCCGGTGTCGCGTCGCCGTCCGCCGAGTCAGGGACGCCAGCACTCGAGTCGTCCTCCGGGTCCATCGGTAACGCGGCCGGGTTCGAGATGCCGGCGGTCGCGTAGGCGGTCACGGAACCGCGCCGCGCACCGCGGGCGTCGGTCTGCTCGACGCCGGTCAGGAGGGCCGGTCCGCCGGCGTCGAAGCCCGCACGCTCGAGGCGCTCGTCGACGTACGCCTCGAGATCGGTCCGGTCCCAACCGTCTGGGACGGTGACGTTGTAGGCGCAGTCGGCGGTTCGGCGCCCGCCGTTCCAGCCGGTCGAGAGCCACTCCGTTCCCAGGCGCGCCACCCGAAGGACGCCGTCTCGGCGGACCGCCTCGTACGCGGGATCAGTCGCGGTCATCCACGGCGCTAGTGCTCTCGTCCGGTACTTGAGTCGTCGGATTCCGATCCGTCGGCGACGCCGAGGGCCGCGAGCAGCCGATCGTTCGCCTCGCGGTCCTTGACGGCGACGCGGACGTGCGAGTCGAGGTCGCGGAAGGTCCGCGCGTCGCGGATCGCGACGCCGTCCGCGCGGGCCGCGGCGATCACGCTGTCGACGTCCCGCCCGCCGACGTCACACAGCAGGTAGGGCGCGTCCGACGGCCGGACGTCGAACCGCGAGGTGAGCGCCGCTCGCATTCGCTCGCGCTCGCTGGCGACCCGCTGGCGGGTCTCGCGCACGAACGCGTCCTGTCGAAGACAGGACGCGCCGACCCGAGCGGCCGGCGTTCCCAGCGACCAGGCGCGGCGGGCCGTCTCGAGGGCCTCGTGTCGCTCGCCCGTCGCGACCGCGAACCCGGCCCGCAGCCCCGGCAGGCCGAACAGTTTGGTCAGCGAGCGGGCGACGATCACGTCCGCGGACTCGAGGCGGGCGGCCGACGGCAGGTCGGTAAACCCCAGAAAGGCCTCGTCGACCAGCAGCGTCGTTCCCGCGGCTCCACAGCGGGTTGCGAACTCGGCAAGCGCGTTGGGATCGGCCGCGTCACCGGTCGGATTGTTCGGCGTGCAGACGATCGCCAGCGCGCAGTCCTCGAGCGCGTCGTCGTTCGCCGCCAGGATCTCGTCGTGCGGAACGAACCGCGGCGAGGCCCCCTGCAGGCGGACTTCGCGCGCGTACTCGCCGAAACTCGGGAACGGAACCAGCGCCTCGTCGCCGGGCTCGAGGGTGACCTCCAGCGCCAGCCGAATCGCGGCCAGTCCGCCGGGCGTCGGAATCACCCGATCGGAAGCACAGTCGACGAACTCTCCCGCTGCGGCCCGGAACTCGGGGTAGTCGTCGTCCGGATACCGGCGGGAGTCCTCGAGGGCGTCCGCGTAGACCGCCTCGACGCCATCGGGCGAATAGGGATTGGTGTTGGCCGAGAAATCGAGGATATCCCGGTCGGTCTCGCCGCCGTGGGGGACGCGCTCTCCGGTGCGTATCGCGTCAGGGTCCACCGTCGCCCTCCGTCTTCGGGTTCGTCTCCGCCTTCGGATCCGAGTCCGGTCTGCCATCGGCGTCGATTCCGAGCCGATCGCAGACCGCCTCGAGTCGGTCAAGTACGTCGTCCATCCGGCCGTCGGGGACCAGCGAGAGCGCGCCGCCCATCGCGACGCCCTCCTTGGCCTCGCCCGCACAGTAGCGGGCCATGGCGACGTGATCGCGCGAACCGAAGCCGGGATCCGTGACTGTCAGCTCGCAGTTCAGCCGGTAGCAGGCCTCGCCGAGCCGATCGCCCTGCTCGTCTTCGACGAACGAGGTTGTCGCGATCGACAGCGGCTCGTCGACGTCGGCGTGGCGCAGGGCCGTCGCGACGGCCACCATCTGGGTTCCGCCGGCCAGCGTCACGTCGGCGCCCGACTCGAGCGCACCGGCTGCGGTACCGGCCACCGTCGCCTGAACCGGGTCGCCGACGGCGCGGATCGCCGCGAGCGGGTCGTCCTTGCAGTCGCCGGGCTCGAGGTCGCTCGCCGCCAGCGCCTCGTCGACGACCCGACGTTTGCGTTCGATCGGATTCCGCGGGAGCGAGGAGGAGACGGCGGTCGGTTCACCGAGCGCGGTGAGCACGCCCAGCGCGGTCGTCGTGCCGCCCGGCACGGTCTCGCCGATCAGGAGGTCGTCCTCGGGGAGGCTCGCGCCGAACGAGCGGGCGCGGTCGAAGATCGCCGCCGCGTCGGGGACGGCTTCGCCCTCGCGGACGTCGGTTCCGGGCTCGACACCCAGATCGACCGTCGGCGCGCCCGTCGGCTGGGCGAGGCCGGCGTCGACCACGGTCGCGTCGAAGCCAAGCACTTCCCGGACGGCTCGAGTCACCGCGGCCGGCGTCGGACAGCCGCTCGGGCTCACCGGCGTCACGGGGGCCGTCGTCGGCTTCCCGTACTCGAGGATCTCGACGTCCGCGGAGGGGGTGTGTTCCATCAGCTCCGGGGCGGCGCCGGCAGCGCTGATGCCGTCGATCAGGGCCGTCTCGGTCGTCCCGGCGGGGAGGATCACGCGCATCTCAGCGGTCCTCCGTGGCCGTCGCGGACAGCTGGGCTGTCGCGATGGGGGCGTCTTCGCGTCGGTTCACGTTGATCGCGAGTCGCGGGTCGTAGTGTACGCGTGTCATGGATTCGTTCGAATCGCCGACTACGTTGACCCCGGTCGGCGCGAGGTGGTCGTCCGACTCGAGCGTCGCGTCGACGCTGACGTCGAGCCGGCGCTTGAGTGCGACGGGGACGGCGATGGTCAGTGACGCGGTGGTCTCGCAGTCGCGATAAGTCTCGACGATCCGATCGACGACGGTCACCGCGAGCAGCGGGACGTCGGCGGCGACGGTGAGTATCGGCGGTTCGATCGCGGGCTGCTCGAGCAGGGCCATCAGGTCGGCCACGTAGCCGTCGCCGGCCGTCTCGATCGTCGTTACCCCGTCGGTCGCCTCGAGGTGCGTTTGCGTTTCGGGGGCGTTCGGCGAGACGGCGGCGTACACGGCGTCGACGCGGCTCGCCTCGAGCCCGGCGAGCACGCGGTCGACCATCGCGACCCCGTCGATCGGGTGCAGCGGTTTCTCGCGGGGACTCTCGAGGCGGGTCCCCTTCCCGCCGCACATCACAACAGTGTCCACGCGATCACCCCCAGGTGGACGCCGGCGACGCGGCCGATCTCGTTGGCTGCGCCGAAGATATCGCCGTTGATGCCGCCGAGGTGGCGCGTCGCCCAGTACCAGGGGAGGCCGATCCCCGCGAGGGCGCCGCCGAGGGCGACCGTTGCCGCCGGGTTCGGCCACGTCAGCGCGGCGGTTGGCAGAGCGATCAGTGTGGGTGCGACGAACGAGAGCGGATCGGACGCCGTCGTGAACTGCCGGCCCATCCCCTCGTCGCTCGCCGTCCCGAAACAGGCCATCGCGGCCATCCCGAGTTTCGTCCCGACTTCAGCGGCGACCGCGACGCCGATCGCGCGGCGGGGAGGGAGTCCGGCGAGGGAGAGCCCACCCAGCGCCAGCGCGGCGACGACGAGGGAAACCGCCAGCAGCGCGCCGACGCCGGTCGTCGTGTCCTTCAGGACCTCTCGGCGGCGCTCGCGGTCGCCGTGGACGACGAGCGCGTCGCCCAGATCCGCGACCCCGTCGAGGTGGTGGATCCCGAGAACGGCGTAGACGGCCAGCAGGTAGCCCAGCGCGACGGTCGCGGCCGGGAGCGCCTCGGTCGCGAGCAGGGGGACGGCGGCCAGCGCGCCCGCAACGTAGCCGACGACCGGGAACGTCGCCGGACTCGAGCGAAATGCCGCCCAGTCGCCGTCGCGGTGGCCAACCGGCAGTCGCGTCAGAAAGCCCAGCGCGCCACGGACGGCGGCGATCCCGCCCCCGATCACGCGGGTATCACCTCGAGCCCCGGCAACGTAATCATCGACACAGCGAGTGCGTTGGTGAGGATCTCTGCTTCCGCGCCGAGCGCGGCGCCGATGCCGGCCGTTGGACCCGTCGGGACCGGCTGCGTCCCCTCGAGCGACGGGCTGATCGCGATCACGGCCGCCGCGAGAAGGACGGCGAGGAGGACGCCGACGACGGCCGCCCGGCCGACGACGGTGACGGCCCGCTCGCCGTCCGCGACCGTTGGCAGGTCGGCCTCGGGATTCAGGTCGTACACGCCCGCCTTGCGGAGTCGGACCGAGAGAACGCAGGCGAGGGTGGCCATGGGCCACCCGGAGTTGGGCGAGGGCGGGTCCTGGGCCCACCTCCTGGCCCGCCAGAGCGCGAGCGGGTCGGCGCCGCCGACGGCGATGGTGACCGCGGCCAGCCGCGCGGGGAGACACATCACGAGGTCGTCGAGTCGCGCGCTCGCGGTGCCGTGTGGCTTCGCGGGATAGCCGAGCATCGAGTCGAGCGTGTTGACGCCCTTGACCCACGCCGCGGCGGCTGCGGCGGCCGGCAGCGACAGCGGCGCGAGGAGGGCGAAGGGAAGGAGCGTCGCGACCAGTCCGTCCGCGAGATTCTCGCCAGCGCTCTCGACCGCCGCGCTGCGGATCTCGGCCGCCGAGAGCGTCGACGTGTCGCGACCGACGAGGCCCCGAACCCGCTCGCGGGCCGTCTCGAGGTCCACGTCGGGCTCGGATCCGGCGCCGTCTGTCTCGGCCGTCGCAGCGGTCGCAGGGGCCGCAGTGGCGTCGACGACCGCCCGGGTCAACTCGAGCAGCGAGCGCAGGCTGGTCGTCAGAAAGAGGACGAGGCCGGCGACGACGGCCCCGGCGAGCGGCGACAGGGCGCCGGCCAGCGCGACGGCGCCGCCCGCGACGACCGCGGGACACAGCGGCGCGAGCACCGCGATCCCGACGCCGGCCAGTCGCTGGCCGCGCTCGGTACCGGCCCACTCCCGGTCGAGCGCGCCGACCAGCCGACCGAACCACGCCACCGGATGGAGCGCGTTCGGCGGCTCGCCGACCAGCAGGTCGAGGCTGAAGGCCAGCCCGAACAGCGCAATCGTCGTCAGTAGCACGGTCGTCCCTCCGGCTCCCGCTCGCGAGTACGAGTACGAGTCCGCGTTCCGTTCACGGCCCCTCCCTCACCCCTACCGTCCCGCCGCGGAGTCATGATTGGCGCGACTCCCCGCGGGCCGAGAGGCGTTCCGCAATCGCCTCGAGCGAGCGCTCTTCGAGTAACAGCGCCGTTCCGCCGACGGCTTCGACGCCACCGTCGGCCCGGGGATCGTCGCCGACGTGGACGAGGTCGGCGGGATCGACGCCGAGGCGATCGGCGGTCAGTTCGAAGATCTGAGGCGCGGGTTTGCGCCAGCCGCAGCCGACACTGGTCACGATCGCGTCGAAGTCGTCACGCTCGAAGGCCGAGCGGACGAGGGTGCGACCGACCAGTTCGGGGACGCTGCAGTTCGAACAGATCGCGACCGGCCCCGTTTCGCGGGCGGCCGCGACGGCCTCGACGGCGCCCGGTCTGGTCTCAACCGTCGGATCGAACGCCGCGACGACCGCTCGCCGGGCCGCATTGCGCTCGTAGCTGACGTCGCGGCTCGCGAGCGCGCGCGAGACGTGGGCCGGCAGCGGCACCTCGGCGCCTTCGGGGGCGTCGACGTGGGTCTCGGCGTAGGCCTCGCTCCAGTCGTCTGGGACCGCGACGCCGCGGTCCGCGAGTTCCTCGGCTACGGCTGCGGCCGGGTCGGACGGTCTCTCGGCGGTCACGAGCGTCCCGAAGAGGTCGAACGATACTCCCATGAGTGTGTAACTAGCACAAACTGACTTTAATTTCGCGGTCGGAACGCAATCGATCGGCGGCGGGAAAAGATTTGTAACGACCACGGCCAGGATAGTGATCGAGGCTTCCCCGATGTCCCGACGATTCCCCTCCACCTCCCGATTCGTCCGCCGCGTTCGGCGTACCGTCCAAGCGAGTCTCGAAACGGTCAAATCACTGGTTCGTGTCGGCTCCAGTTCCGATACCGCCGTCGACGAGCCGACGCCCGTAGACGATCCGCACCACAATCGTCACGACCGACTCGACTCGACGGGCTGGGACCGCGCTGATCACTACAGCGGGCCCAATCGAAACGACCAATCCGATCGCGACCACGACGACGGCACGCGACTCGAGTCCGGTTCGGATCCGAGTCCGAAATCGTCTCCGGGGTCGAGAGCCGCCCTGCTCGACCCTACAACCGGTCCCACGAGTCAGAGCGAGATCCTCGAGCACGGTTGCGTGCCGGCTCAGTACGTCCGCGTCGTTCTGACCGAACACGGCGGCCGACTCAAGCAACGGCGCTTCGTCGACGAGTACGGCTGGTCGCCGTCGACGATCAGCGAACTCCTCTCGTCGCTCGAGGACGACGGCGTGATCGAGCGCTACCGGATCGGCCGCGAGAAGGTGATTCGTCTCCCCGACGGGGAGCAGCGGCTGGCGCCGACGGCGGGACGGTCGCAAAACGAGCGCAGCCGCTGAGCATCATCGCGTCTCTGATCGCACGATACCGTCGCGATCGGCGTGTAAATCGGTTCGGCGGCTGCGATAGCGTTCCAGAGAGCGGACGACCGGCCTCAGTCGAGGCGGGCGAACGCGAGGTTGCCGGAGATGTTCTTGATGTAGATGTCGACGACGTCGCCCTCCTCGGCGCCGGGGACGAAGATCGTGTACTCGCCCTTCTCGGCGACACCGTCGCCCTTGCGTCCGGTGCCGGTGATCTCGACGGTGTAGGTATTGCCCTCCTCGACGGCGTCCTGCTGTTGTTGCTGCTGGCTGCTGGTCGAGCGCTTGGTGACGGGGCGGAACGCACCGCAGGCGTCACAGCGAAGCATCGGGGTGCGGTCCTCGCGGACGAGGCGGGTGTCCGGCAGGCCACACTCCGAACAGAGGACGTACTCGTCGACGTAGGCGTCGATGGCCGCGTTGAAGTCCTGCTCGGAGAAGGTACCGTTGTACCGACCGCGGCCGTCCTCGAGTTTGCCGCTGGTACCCAGTTCGCGCTGGACAAACCGGTGGAGGTGTTCGTCATCGCGCGAGAGCACGTCGGCGATTTCGCCGAGGTTTGTAAAGCGCGTGAACGCGCCGTCCTTCTGGGGGACGGCGTCGGGGATCTGCAGTCGCTCCTCGTCGCCGCCGATGTCCGGTACGTCGTCCATCGCCCGGTCGAGACTCGCTTCGTAATCCATACGCGAGAACAGGGGACCGGGACGTAAATCCGTTCTGCTATCACAATCGAGAGCGGGCGGCCGACCGCGTCACGGCCGGCGAGGGCTCACAGCGAGTCGCCGCCGCTCTCGCCGAGCGACCCCTGCTTCTCCTCGTCGAGACTCGAGAGGTCTCGCTCGGCGTTGGCCTCGTTGGGGCTGCCGGCCTCGCCGGTGACCTCGCCGTAGACCGCCTCCCGGACCTCCTCGGGGGTGTCGAACTGCTCGCCGGTCAGGCGGTCGAAGACGCTGCCCAGCGACTCCGTCTCGTTCGGCATGTCGATCGCCTCGTTGGCGTACTCCGAGGCGAGCTCCTCGCTCGTGACGGGGTACTCGAGTTCGCCGAGGTCGCGGCCGACCTCCTCGAGGATCGACTCGGTCGTCTCGGCCCGCTCGGACTTCCGCTGTTCGGCGCTGTCCTGTGCCCGGTCGCGGCTGGGACCGTCCTCGCTCATACGCCGTGCTACCGTCGGCCGAGTGAAAAACGGCCGGCCAGCGATCGCCTGTGGTCGTCGGGATTGCCCCGTTGTTACAGCCGTGACAACAGTGCTGTCGTTACGATTGTCCTCGCAGAGGATACTTTGTGCCCCTCTCGAGAGAGATGACGCATGCCTGAGGAGAATCGACGAACGATTGCAATGTGCGAAGAGTGCGGCGCCCTCTATGCGGCATTCGAGATCACCGCCGGCGAGTTTCGACCGATCGGGCAACGGGACGGCTGCCAGTGCGGATCCACGGAATTCACCCCCGTCGACGACGACGCCTCGGGACTCTCGCTCGACTGACGGGCGGTGCGAGCCGAAGCGATCGAATGATCGAATACCCCTTCTACCTTCCGAGTGCCCTCGAGCGTACGTGGAACTTTTCTGATCAGGGGTCTCTACTGGGTGTATGAGTGAACGAGCGGGGGAACGCGGCGGGGACTTCTGGGACGACGCGGACGAGACCACCGCTCTCCAGCGCTACCGGACGCTGGTGAACACGATCGACGACGGCCTCTACCAACTCGACGCCGACGGCACCGTCGTTGCGGTCAACGACGTGATCGTCGACCGGACGGGCTACGCGCGCGACGAGCTGATCGGCCACCACGTCTCCCGGATCCTCGACGCGGACGACGTCAAGCGTATCGAACGCGGGATCCGGGAGGAACTGTTGGCCGACCGAGACGCCGCCGGCGTCTTCGAGGTCGCAATCGAGACGGCCGACGGCGATCGCATCCCGACCGAGCTTCGAGTGAACCCACTGCTCGAGGACGGCGAGTTCCGCGGGACGGTCGGCGTCGCCCGCGACGTCACCGATTTGGAACGCAGCCGAGAGCGTGCCGAGACGGCCATGGAGTCCTACGAGACGATCACCACAGTTCTCGACGAGGCCGACGTGGGCGTCTTCATCCTCGACGACTCCTTCGACGTCGCCTGGGCCGATGAGACCGCGGGCGAGTACTTCGGGTTCGACCGGGACGCGGTCATCGGTCGCGACAAGCGCGAACTGATCGACGAGACGATCCGCCACCGCGTCGCCGACGGCGACGCCTTCGCCGACACGGTCCTCGCGACCTACGAGGACAACAGCTACGACGAGCGTTTCGACTGTCACGTCACGGCCGATTCCGACGGGGAGGAACGCTGGCTCGAGCACCGGAGCCGACCGATCGAGTCGGGCCGGTACGCCGGCGGGCGGATCGAACTCTACTACGACGTCACCGACCGACACCGCCGGGCCACCCAGTTGCGCCGGCTCAACGAAGCCGTCAGCGAGTGGCTCGAGGAGTCCTCGCGCGAGGCGGTCGCCGAGCGGGCCTCGGACCACCTCCGGGACATCCTCGGGATGACGCTCAACGGGATCTACCTCTACGACGACGAGGCGACGGCGCTCCGACCCGCGAGCTGGACGGAGGCGACCGAGCGCTTGCTGGGCGACCTGCCGACGTTCGAACCGAACGAGGGGATCGCCTGGCACGTCTTCGAGTCTGGCGAGCCGGCGTTTCACGCCGACGTGAGCGCGGCGCCGGACGCGTACGATCCGGACACGCCGATCGGCAGCGAGATGATCCTGCCCATCGGGGACCACGGCGTCGCCTTCATCAGCTCCGCGGAGCGCGGCGCCTTCGACGAGGGCGACCGGATGCTCGCGCGGGTCGTCGCCTCGAGCCTCGAGGCGACCTTCGATCGGCTCCGCCACGAGCGCCACCTCGAGCGCGAGCGGGATCTGACCGACCGCATTCTCGATACCATTCCCGTGGGCGGCCTCGTGCTCGACGCCGACGGGGAGATCACGCGGATCAACGACCGCGCCGCCGAACTCTTCGGAACCGAGGAGCCGGAGACGTTCTCCCGGGAGGATAGGCTGCTATACGACGACGACGGCCGACGGCTGTCGGCCGAGGAGTACCCGTCGTCCCGGGCGTTCGCGACGGGAGAACCGATCTACGATCGCGTGCTGCGGGTCGAACGCCCGGAGGGGGGCGAAGACGGGGACGGGGAGCGACACTGGCTGTCAGTCAGCGCCGCCCCAATCGCCGACGACGACGGCACGATCGATCGCGTCGTCACCGCCGTGGAGGACGTCACCGACCTCAAGGAGCGCGAACGCGAACTCGAGAGCGAACTGCGCGAGGTGTTCGGACGGGTCTCGGACGCGTTCTACGCGGTCGACGAGGAGTACCGCTTCACGCACGTCAACGAACGCGCGGCGGAGCTCCTCGGGGTCCCCGAGGACGAACTGCTGGGTCGGCGCCTCGGGGAGGTCTACCCGGAGACGGCGGAGCTCGAGCAGGTTCGAGACCGCTTCGACGAGGCGATGGAAACGCAGGAGTCGACCGGGCTGGAACACTACTCGGACCTGCTCGGGTTCTGGATCGAGGCGACCGTCTATCCCTCCGAGAGCGGCGTCTCGGTCTACTTCCGCGACGTCACCGAGCGCAAGGAGCGCGAGCAGGAACTCCGGGAGAGCGAGGCGAAGTTCCGAACCCTCGCCGAGAACTTGGACGAGACCGTCTGGATGTCGACGCCCGACACCGAGGAGATGCTGTACATCAACCCGGTCTACGAGGACGTCTGGGGCCGAAGTTGCGAGTCGCTCTACGACGAGCCGTACTCGCTTCTCGAGGCGATCCACCCGGACGATCAGGAGCGGGTTCGGGAGGCCTACGCGGCCCTGCCCGAGACCGAATACGACGAGGAGTTCCGCATCGTTCGGCCGGACGACTCCGTCCGGTGGGTCCACGCCCAGGCCGTTCCGGTCCGCAACGACGGCGAGATCGTCCGAGTCGTCGGCATCGCGACCGACATCACCGAGCGCCGGGCGTACCGGCGCAAACTCGAGGCGTCCAACGAGCGCCTCCAACAGTTCGCCTACGCCGTCTCCCACGACCTCCAGGAGCCCCTGCGGATGATCACGAGCTACCTCCAGTTGCTCGAGTCGCGGTACGAAGACGAGCTGGACGAGGACGCCGCGGAGTTCATCGACTTCGCGGTCGACGGCGCCGACCGGATGAAGGCGATGATCGAGGGCCTGCTCGAGTACTCCCGGGTCACCACCCGCGGCGACCCGCTCGACCCGGTCGACCTCGAGCGGGTCGTCGACGAGGCCCTCGCCGATCTGCAGTTCCGGATCGAAGACGAGAACGCCGAGATCGAGATCGGGCCGCTCCCCCGCGTCGAGGGCGATATCAACCAGCTCCGGCAGGTGTTCCAGAACCTCTTGGACAACGCCATCGAGTACAGCGGCGACGAACCGCCGCGGATCGAGATCACCGCTGAGCACCGCGAGGCCGGCCACGCGGCTGCGGACGGCTCGAACGAGAAGTATCCGCCAGCGGACGGTGTCGCCGCGGAGAGCGGCGACGAGTGGGTGATCTCGGTCGCGGACGAGGGGATCGGGATCGATCCGGAGGACACCGACCGCATCTTCGAGGTGTTCGAGCGGCTGCACACTCGCGAGGAACACGAGGGGACGGGGATCGGACTGGCGCTCTGCGAGCGGATCGTCGAGCGCCACGGCGGCGAGATCTGGGTCGAGCCAGAGCCCAGTGAGGGCGCGACGTTTTCGTTTACGCTGCCGGCTGTCGACGCGACCGACGAGTGAACGCTGGCAGTCGGTTCGATGGCTCGGCCGGGCCGGACGACGCCACGTCCGTCGGTCGGATCGCCATGCACACTGGACGACCGCTCCGGGAGAGGCGACAGCACCGTCGGTCGAGCGAATCGCGCGTGATACTTATCCGACCCGCCGGTCTTTTCCGACCATATGAGTGAACGAGTGGGGGCCTCCGACGCGGACTGGAACGGTGACGCGGAGGCGCTCCAGCAGTTTCGAACGCTGGTGGCGACCGTCGACGGCGGTGTTTACCAGCTCGATACTGACGGTCGCTTCGTCGCAGTCGACGCCGACTTCCGCGAACTGGTCGGTTACGAGCGCGACGACCTCCGCGGCGAACACGTTTCGTTCGTGCTCTCCGAGACCGACGCCGAACGACTCGAGGAACGACTCGCCGAGCGAGCGGCGACGCGCGACCGACGAGGCGAGCCGTTCGACCTCGAGGCGACGATCCGTACCGGCGAGGGCGACTCGATCCCGTGCGAGCTCCGGATCGGGCCGCTGACCGACGACGGCGAGTCGCAGGGGGCCATCGTCATCGTCCGGGACGTCGGCGAGCGACGACGGCGACGACGGCGCGACCGCGAACTGGAACAGTACCGCGCGATCACGGAGGCGGCCAGCGACGTGATCGTTACGATCGACGGGGAGAGCACGATTCGAACGATCAACCCCGCGGTCGAGACCGTCTTCGGCTACGAGCCGGACGACCTCGTCGGCGAGTCGCTGACGACGCTCATGCCCGACCGACTGGTCGACCGACACCGCGAGGTGCTGACTCGGTATCTGGAAGGGGGCGGCCAGACGCTCGACTGGGAGTACGTCGAACTGCCGGGGGTTCGCGCCGACGGTACCGAGATCCCGCTGGCGGTCTCGTTCAGCGAGGTCGAGTACGAGGGCGAGCGGTACTTCACCGGCATCATCCGCGACGTCTCCGAGCGGAAGGCCCGCGAGCGCGAACTCCAGCAGAAGGAGCGCCGGTACGAGGCGGTCTTCGAGGACCCGAACATCCTCGTCGGACTGCTCGAGCCCGACGGGACGGTCCTCGACATCAACGGGACGGCCATGGAGTACATCGACGCCGACCTCGAGGACGTGACCGGCGAGTTGTTCTGGGAGACGCCGTGGTGGGGCGAGGGCGACGACGCGAGAGCCGACGCCAAACGGTGGACCGAGCAGGCTGCGGCCGGCGAGTACGTCGACTTCGAGGCCGACCTCACTCGCCCCGACGGGGAGCGATACGCCTTGAGCGGCTACTTCAGGCCCGTCACGAACGACGACGGCGAGGTCGTCTCCATCATCGTCTCCGATCGCGACGTCACCGAACGCAAGGAACGCGAGCGCGAACTCGAGCTGTTTCGAACCCTGCTCGATCACTCCACCGACAGCGTGCTGGTGGTCGACCCGGAGACGGGCCGGTACCTCGACGTCAACGACACCGCCTGCGAGCGGCGGGGCTACTCGCGGTCGGAGTTCCTCGATCTCACGGTCCCCGATCTCGAGACCGAGATTCCCGACCACGAGGCGTGGCGGTCGTTCGTCGAGGAGCTTCGCGACGAGGGCCAGCTCACCTTCGGTGGCACCCACCGGCGCAAGGACGGCACCACCTACCCCGTGGAGGTCAACGCCGCCTACATCGAACTCGACCGGGAGTACGTCCTCGCCGTCGCCCGCGACGTCACCGAGCGCCGCCAGTACGAGCGCAAACTCGAGGAACGCGAGCGCCAGCTCTCGACGCTGATGGACAACGTCCCCGGGATGGTCTATCGCTGTCGCAACGAGCGGGGATGGCCGATGGAGTTCGTCAGCGACGCCTGCCTCGAGATCACCGGCTACGACCCCGCGGCCCTCGAGCGCGGCGACGTCAGCTACGGGGAGGACATCATGGTCGAGGCGGACCGCGACAGGGTGTGGAACGCGGTTCAGCGGGCGATCGACGATCGAGAACCGTTCTCGGAGACCTACCGGATCGAGACCGACGACGGCGACCGACGCTGGGTCTGGTCGTACGGCCGCGGCGTCTTCGACGACTCGGGAACGCTGATCGACCTCGAGGGGATCATCGCCGACGTCACCGAGCGCAAGCGACGCGAGCGCGAGCTCGAGCAGTACCGCCGGATCGTCGAGACGGTCGACGAAGGCGTCTACGTCCTCGACAGCGACAGCCGATTCGTCACGGTCAACGAGGCGTTCGCGTCGATGCTGGGGACCGATCGGGAGTCGCTGATCGGCACCCACGCGTCGGTCGCGTTTGGCGAGGAGCAGGTCGCGAAGGGCGACGACCTCCAGCGGGAGATTCTCGCGGGCGAGACCGACGCCGCCGAACTCGAGGAACGGCTCCTGACCGACGACGAGCCGATCCCAGTCGTGAGTCGATTTCAGCCGCTTGAAATCGGCGATGACGTCGGTCGCGTCGGCGTCGTCCGCGACGTCACCGACCGAAACCAGCGCAAACGCGAACTCGAGCGGTACGCGGAGCAACTCGAGACGCTGTTCGACGTGTTGCCGGTCGGCGTCGTCGTCGCGAACGCCGACGGCGAGATCGTCGAGGCCAACGACGTCGCTCACGAGATCTGGGGCGGCGACGTCTTCGACGCCGACTCCGTCGACGAGTACGCGCGGTATCCGGTCCGGTGGGCCGATTCCGGGGAGCCGGTCGCCCCCGAGGAGATGACGCCGGCCCGGGTCGCCGCCGGCGAGGCGGTCGCCGAACCCGACGTCGTCGAGATCGACGCCGACGGCACGGAACGGATCGTCGAACTCGAGGGGATGCCGATCCGCGACGAGGACGGTGACGTGATCCGCGGGGTCGTCACCATGAGCGACATCACCGAGCGGATCGAGCGCGAGCGCCGCCTCGAGGAACTGGTCGAGCGACTCGAAGAGTCAAATGAGCGCCTCGAGCAGTTCGCCTACGCGGCCAGCCACGACTTGCAGGAACCCCTGCGGATGGTCTCGAGCTACCTGCAACTGATCGAGAACCGCTACGGTGACGATCTCGACGCGGACGGGCGGGAGTTCCTCGAGTTCGCCGTCGACGGCGCCGAGCGCATGAAGGCGATGATCGAGGGCCTCCTCGAGTACTCCCGGGTCGATACGCGAGGCGACCCCCTCGAGCCGGTCGCCCTGGACGCCGTGCTCGAAGAGGTCCTCGCCGACCTGCAGTTCACGATCGAGGAGCACGACGCCGAAATCCGCAGTGAGCCGCTGCCCCGCGTCGACGGCGACGCCGGCCAGTTGCGCCAACTCTTCCAGAACCTGCTGGACAACGCCATCGAGTACAGCGGCGACGAGCCGCCGCGGATCGAGATCACCGCCGAGCGCCGCGGCGACCGGTGGACGATTTCGGTCGCGGACGAGGGGATCGGCCTCGAGGCCGAAGACCAGGAGCGGATCTTTGACGTCTTTCAACGTCTCCACAGCCGCGACGAACACGCTGGAACCGGAATCGGTTTGGCGCTCTGCGAGCGGATCGTCGAACGCCACGGCGGCGAGATCTGGGTCAAGTCGGAGCCCGGTGAGGGCGCGACGTTCTCGTTTACGCTGCTGGCGGCCGACGACGCGGCGTAACGCCCCGCTCGTGGATCGGTCGCGATCATGTCGGGCTGTCGTCCGACGACGTTCTCGTCCACCGCAGGACATCCCGTTTCCACCGCCGTCGACATTCGTCCGAGGGAGTCGAGAACGGCTCTCGCCGTCAACGGGACGCGGGTCGCGGTCGACGACACAGGAATCGACGTTCCCGAACTGATCGACCGGCTTCGCGCGTAGAACGGTCGATCGTCTCGAGCGGGCCAGCCGACACGACGCCGCGTTCGGGGACCTCTACTCGATCAAGAGCCCGATGCGCGCTGGCGGCGATCACCGCGGGAGCGAGCCAAACCCCTCCCGAGTGGACGTTCTGAAATATTTGGGCGCGTTTACCGTCGTGTGTTAACTAGTGTCGTAGAGTTAAAGGGCAACGATTCCTAATAGGAAACTGGGCTGGAGGGAACCACCACTATCACCTACCACTCCAGCCCGTTCTACCATTCGATAGATATATCAATAATAGTTCTGCCTACTGCTAGCAAGCCCCTCTCCCTCGCTCGAGGAGCCGACGATCCCAGGCGACAGCGTCGACGTCGCGGCCGCGCTCGCAATTCCGGGCGACCGTCACCGATCCCCCCGTATGCGATCTCTACTCGCACGAACTGAGAATCTGCCCGAATCTCACGCTGCTCGATCACACGGCGAGCGTCGGAATCGGTCGCGACAGGCGGGATGGACGACGGCGTCCGATCCGCGTGTCATACAGTTCGCGCGCCGGGACGAGCGCAGACATCGCCCTCACCTCCCTGCCGATCGAGCGACGTCTCCGGATCGGGAAACCTGTTCGCACACGCTTGTCTGAAGCGACTCGACAAGCGGTAAATATAGGACGCAGACGGAGCGCTTAAGCGACTTTGTTCAGATTGGTGGGAGCATGGCCCCGGAAATTACGCGTGTCGAGACGATGGAGTTCGAGTATCCCCTCGAAGACCTTGGAACGGACGGCAACGGCTTCAACCTGGTGTACGAACCGGGTTCCACCCTCCAGGCGACCCAACTCGCGCTCAAGGTTCACACCGACGTCGACGTCACCGGCGAGTACGTTCTCGTCACGTCGACCGCGCCCGACCAGATCGAGACGTACGCGGAGTACCTCGTCGAGAAGAACCCCTTGAAGCGCGAGCGCCACTGGAGCGAGATCAAACGCGCGCTCCGCAAGTACGACCGGATGGGGATCGGGCCGCTCGATATCGCGTTGTGGGACTTCGCCGGCAAGTACTACGACGCGCCAATCCACGAGCTGCTCGGCACCTACCAGACTGAATTTCCGGCCTACGCCTCCACCTACCACGGCGACGAGAACGGGGGCCTCGACTCGCCGGAGGCGTTTGCGGACTTCGCCGAGGAGTGTCTCGAGCTGGGCTACCAGGGGTTCAAGATCCACGGCTGGGGCGGCAGCGACGAAGCTCGCGACATCCAGCGGGAAGTCGAGACCGTCCACGCCGTCGGCGAGCGCGTCGGCGACGAGATGGATCTCATGTTCGATCCGGCCTGCGAGTACGAGACCTTCGCGGACGCGCTCAAGGTCGGCCGCGCCTGCGACGATCACGACTTCTTCTGGTACGAGGATCCCTACCGCGACGGCGGCATCTCCCAGCACGGCCACCGGAAACTCGGCGAGATGCTCGAGACGCCGCTTCTCCAGACCGAACACGTCCGCGGGCTGGAACCTCACGCGGACTTCGTCGTCAACGACGCGACCGACTTCGTCCGGACCGATCCCGAGTACGACGCCGGCATCACCGGCGCGATGAAAGTCGTCCACATGGCCGAAGCGTTCGGGCTGGACGTCGAGTTCCACGCGCCCGGGCCAGCCCACCGCCACTGTATCGCCGCCACCCGGAATACGAATTACTACGAACTCGCGCTGGTCCATCCCGACTGCAACAACACCACGCCGCCCATCTACGAGGGCGGGTACTCCGACCAACTCGAGGCCATCGACGAGACCGGTCGCGTCGAAGTCCCAGACGGCCCCGGACTCGGCGTCGACTATAACTGGGACTACATCGAGGACAACCTGACCGGCGACGTCCACGTCTTCGATTGATCCGCCAATCGGTGTCTGACAGCAACCTGCCGATACGACTCTTCAGTTGCTGTCTCCGTTGAGACGCACGGTGCGAGTTTGATCGGTTATTTGACCCAATAAATTGATGTGGGTCGCCGAGGCTGGAAACCGACTGTTTCCGGTCGAATGTAGTTCGTGAGGAAAACATTCCGCTTTCCCCGATTTGAACAGTTGAGAGACGGTCTCGCTCGCTTCGCTCGCGAGCGTGCGACTCTCATGTTCAAATCGTGTTGGGATCTCCTTTTCGGGATTCCAGCGACTCGCTCCGCTCGTCGTTTGGAATCCTGAAAAATCCGCCCTCCCCGATTTGAACGGGGGGCAAGTCGATCTACAGTCGACTGCTCTACCAGTCTGAGCTAAGGGCGGGCGTACCTCAACATAGTCGCCGTCGGTCACATAAGGGTTATTATTCGCGTCGGTGCGACCGCCGTGTCTTACAGCGCGATCAACATGATTGATATAGTTGGAGTTTCAATACTCGCGTAGCTCTGAATGAGTAAAATCACGTTCCGCGCCGACGACGACCTCGTCGACGAACTCGAGGCGCTCGAGATCTCCAAGAGCGAAGCGATGCGAGAGGCGCTGCGCTCGTATCTCGGGGCCGACGGGCGGTCGGAACGTGACGGCGCGGCGAGCGAGGCCGGGACGGGCGCGATCGACGAACTGATTCGCCGGCGGGTCGACGAACGGATCGACGAACGCCTTCGGGAGCTAGATGATCGGGGTGCCCGCACGCGCGACCGCCGCGGACCGAACGAGGTTTCCGTTACCGTTTCGCTCGCGGACGACGCCCGCGACGAGCGGCCAGAACCCGCGGGCGACCGCGAGCGTAGCGTCACCCATCAGTCGGACGATCAGGTTGAGAACACCGCCCCCGCCACTACGGACGAGCAGCCGGCGGTAGACGATGGTCCCGTCCAGTGTGGACAGTGTGGCGAGGAGGTTGCGGACGACCACGTCTTCTGTCCCAACTGCGGGGAGAAGGCGTCGCGGCGGCTGTTCTGTGAGTGCGGTGACGAGGTCCGTTCGGACTGGTCGTTCTGTCCCGGCTGCGGTCGTCGGACGCCGGCGGCGGACGTGCTTGGACGTGACACTCCGTCATAAGGACCTATGTAAGACACGGATAGTCGTGTCCGACGAAAGTTTTATTGTGTATGGCAGTATTCCACTTATTCGCGTAAGACGGTCGTCTTACAACGGTCGGCAAACACCGAAAAACGCCCGATGTCGGGCGGCTCCGTGTAAGACACGCCGCGTCTGACAGGGGCGCGCGCCGTCTTACCCCAAGGGGAATACAACAATGGAGCGTGTGACACTGCGAATTCCGAAACAGCAGATCGAGGAGGTCGAACAACTGGTCGACTCGGGCGAGTTCCCGAACCGGAGCGAAGCGATCCGGTCGGCCGTTCGCGAGATGATCAACGAACAGAGCGACGGACCGAGCGAGCAGTCCGGCAAACACAACTGGGCCAAGGTGTAACGATGCAGGATATCGTTCAAGACGCACTCGAAAACGCCGAACAGGAGTCCCGCGAGATGGAAGACATGGACGAGGACGAGTTCGGTGAACCTCGAATCGTCATCGTCGGTGCGGGCGGTGCGGGTAACAATACGATCAACCGGCTGTACAACATCGGCGTCGACGGTGCCGACACCGTGGCGATCAACACGGACAAGCAACACCTGAAGATGATCGAGGCCGACACGAAGATCTTGGTCGGCAAGTCCCTCACCAACGGGCTCGGCGCTGGCGGCGACCCATCGATGGGCGAACGCGCGACCGAGATGGCCCAGAGCACGATCAAGGAGGTCCTCGGCGACGCGGACCTCGTGTTCGTGACCGCCGGGATGGGTGGCGGAACCGGTACCGGTGCCGCTCCCGTCGTCTCCAAGATCGCCAAGGAGCAGGGTGCGATCGTCGTCGGCATGGTCTCGACGCCCTTTAACGTCGAACGTGCGCGTACGGTCAAGGCCGAGGAAGGCCTCGAGAAACTGCGCGAGCAGGCCGACTCGATCATCGTACTCGACAACAATCGACTGCTCGACTACGTCCCGAACCTCCCGATCGGCAAGGCGTTCTCGGTGATGGACCAGATCATCGCCGAGACCGTCAAGGGCATCTCGGAGACGATCACCCAGCCCTCGCTGATCAACCTGGACTACGCCGACATGTCGACGATCATGAACCAGGGCGGCGTTGCCGTCATGCTGGTCGGCGAAACCCAGGACAAGAACAAGACCGACGAGGTCGTCAAGGACGCGATGAACCACCCGCTGCTGGACGTCGACTACCGCGGCGCCTCCGGCGGATTGGTCCACATCACTGGCGGCCCCGACCTCACGCTGAAAGAGGCCGAGGGCATCGCGGACAACATCACCGAGCGTCTCGAGGCCTCGGCGAACGTCATCTGGGGCGCGCGGATCCAGGACAACTACAAGGGCAAGGTGCGGGTCATGGCGATCATGACCGGCGTCCAGAGCGCGCAGGTGCTCGGTCCGACGACTCAGAAGCAGGCCGACAAGTCCCGCAAGAGCATCGAGGGATTCAACCAGGCCGACTTCGACGCGAGCAACAACGTCGAGGAGGCGGGCTCGCGGACGCGAGGCTCCAACGCGCACAGCGACGGCGGCCGCGAAGAGGTCGAGAAACAGCACGGCGTCGACGTGATCCGGTAATCGACGCGCCGCGCGAGAACGCTGCTCGAACCGCCACTGCGACGGCATCGATACACCTGACACACCATCCGCCGTCCGCGGCAGGCGGTCCGCGATACGACACACCACTACTCGCGGATCGATCGACGGATCGGATCCGTTTTTCGGCGTTCGTCTCGAGTCCCTGAGTGACGAGTCTCGAGAACGATAGCAGTCGCTTTCCCTCCCGTTTACGACCGTATACGACGGTCGATCTCCAGCTCTATCAGCCGAACGGGTAGGATCCTCGCAGCGTTGTCGGTCGCTCGGCGGCAGCGACGGGCACATTGCTCGTTCTCGTCGCGATGGGGCCGATCGGCTGGGCGATATTCGTGCCGCTGCTCGCGATCGGCATCGTGCAAGTGTACCGAACCGGGTTCGAGAGGGCGAGAGTACCGGATTGCCCAACTACTGTCCCTACTGCGGTTCGCACCTCGAGTACGACAGGATCGGCGAAGAAACGGATCGCGACGGCCACGCGGACGAGACGAGAGGCGCCGAGCGGCCGACGAACTGTCCGGATTGCGGCGCGCCGAACGATCCAGATCGCACGACGTGTGACTACTGCGATGCCGCCTTGTGAGATACGAGTGGCTAAGCCTCGAGTCAGTTCAGGCCAGCGACTCGAGCAGCGAACACTTTCGACAGATCTCGCGGGTCGTCGTCGAGCCGCATTCGACGCACTCCCGGAGGTCGGCGCCGTCGTCGCCGCTGAACTCGTCGGCGGCGATCGAGGCCAGATCCTCGTAGCCCGCGAGGATCGAGTGGCGGGTACCGGGATGGTTCTCCTCCAAGTCGTACAGCAACTGCTGGATCTCGCCGCGGTAGGCCTCGCTCGCGTGGGGACACTCCGTGATGTGGGCGGGGAGGTCGTTTATGTGGGCGTAGAGGGCGACCTCCTTTTCGGGGACGTCCCGCAGCGGCTTGGCACGCGGAACGAACTCCACCTGTTCCTCGCGTTCGGAGAGGGCACCGAGGCTGGCGTCGAAGTGTTTCGCGATCTGCTCGACGTCGCCCTCGAGGAAGTTCATCAGCGCCGTCTGGGCCTCGTCGTCGAGATTGTGGCCGGTCAGCAGGAGGTCGGCCTCGAGTTTCTCGGCGTACTCCTCCAGGAGGTCACGGCGGAAGACGCCGCAGTAGGCGCAGGCGGCCATGTTCTCGGGGTCGTCCTCGACGACGTCGTCCATCCGGACGCCGAACTCCTCCTCGTAGGAGACGAGTTCGTGGCGGATCTCCAGGTCGTCGGCGAGTTCGACGCAGGCGTCGATCGACTTGTCGCGGTAGCCCTCGATCCCCTCGTGGATCGTCAAGCCGACGAGTTCGATACGCGGGTCCTCGGCGAACGTGTCGTGAAGGATCTGCGTCAGGACGACGCTGTCCTTGCCGCCGGAGAGGCCGATCACCCACGTCTGGGGGTTTTCGGGCGTCGCGTCTCGCGGAACCAGATCGTCCCGCCGCACCCGGCGGCGCACTCGCTTCTCGACCGACTCGCGGAAGTGATCCGCACAGAGGTGTGCCCCAGAGTAGGCGGCGTGCATCACCGCCTCCTCGCCACACCGGTTACAGTCCATTAGCGGTCCGTTGTCGGTCGCCGCCCATCACGGTTTCGTCTACGAGAGGGTGACTCGAGCCCGTCGATAGTCGCTGGCGAGGTCCGAGTCCGCGATTCGACAGAAACGCCTTTCAGGCGCCCTCGAGACGGGCCAGACATGACGGCCTACGATAGGTCCCCGTCGACCGGCTACCGACTCGTCGACGAGTTCGACGACGGGATCGGCTGGCTCGCTCATCCCGATGAGACCGGTCAACGTGCCAGTCACGCGCTGGTCGGCGCGGACGATCGGCTCTGGCTGTTCGACCCGCTCGAGGCGCCCGGAATCGACGACGAACTCGAGCGCAGGGGCGAGGTCGCGGGCGTCGTCGTCTGTTCGGACTACCACGCTCGCGACGCGGCCGCGTTCGCCCGCCGATACGACGTTCCGGTCTTCGTTCCGTCATGGCTCGACCGGGCCGTCGATCGATTGTCCGAGATCGACCTCGAGTTCGAGTCCGTCACCGACGAGATCGGTGCGTCCGGATTCGCCGTCCGCGAGGCGAGTCCGTTCCCCGGCTGGCACGAAGCAATCGCGTATCGTCGATCGAACGGGACGCTGTACGTGCCCGATCTCCTGGGGACGGCGCCCCCGTACCTTGCCGGCGACGAACGGCTCGCCGTCTACCTGCTGGCGCGTCTCACGCCACCGACGGCGGCGTTTACGGGGATCGCGCCGGAGCAGATTCTCCTCGGGCACGGTACAGGAATTTTGGAGGATGCTACAGCGGCACTCGCCGACGCGTTCGCGACCGCGCGCCCCAGGTTCCTCCGCGCACTGGTCACTAACAGTCGGTCGCAGTTCCGGGTGCTGGTCGACGCGCTCTGACCGACGGTGACGGGACAAGTCTTTTAGTAATTGTTTGATGTTCCCACACATATAGAAGTGAATCGTCGACGAGTGCCGTCGTTCCCGAACACACAATGGAATCGAGGACCAGTCGACTTCGAAGCGCCGTCGGAATCGCGTTCACGTACCTTCTCGTCGGGGTGTCGTGGATCATCGTTACTGACTACGTCGTGCTGGAACTGGTCGGCGATCCGCAGACGACGGCGCGGCTCCAGACTGCGAAGGGCTGGCTCTTCGTCATCGGGTCGACCGGTCTGGTCTACGCGCTCGTACGCTCGAATCAACGGCGCCACGAACGGACGACCGACCGACTCGAGCACGCGCTCCAGCAGACGAGCGTGCTGCACCGACTCCTGCGGCACAACCTGCGGAACAACTGTAACGTCATCCGGGGCAACGCCGAACTCCTCGAGGCGAACGACGAGGTTCCGGCGGACGTCGACCCGTACCTCGCGGAGATCAAACACCAGACGGATCGACTGGTCGAACTCGGATCCAAGACGCGGTGTCTCCGGGACGCCGTCCTCGACGGGGACGAGCCGGTTCGCCGGCTGGACCTCACCGCGGCGATCGACGCCGTCGTCGACGACGTCCGCGATGGCTATCCGGCAGTGACGATCGACACCGACCGTCCCGAGACGTGTTACGTGCGGACGACGCCGAAGATCGAACGCGCGCTCCGGGAACTGCTCGGCAACGCCATCGAACACAGCGAGCGGGCGGATCCCGCGGTTCGCATCGCGGTTCGGCGAACGGGCGAGGGCGTCGATATCGTCGTCGACGACGACGGCCCCGGGCTGCCGGCGACCGAGCGAACCGTCCTCGAGGAGGGGATCGAGTCGCCGATGATCCACTCGGAGGGGCTTGGCCTCTGGATCGTTCGGACGATCGTCGTGCAGGCCGGCGGTAGTGTGAAACTGGTCGAGAAGTCGTCGGGGACGACCATCGTGCTCTCGCTTCCGGACTGATGGACTCGAGTGAGAGCGTCACGGGCTTGTCGTCGTATGACGGGTGAGCCGCGACCTTCAGGCCGGTACCGGATCCGTCTCTTCTTCGGATTCGTCGTCCGTTTCGACGGCCACGGCGCCGTCCTCGAGGGCGGCAAGCAGGGTCTCGAGGTGGCGCTCGCGGCTTGCGGAGGAAAACAGTTCGTGGCCGCCGTCGTAGAGCACGACGTGTTCGGCGGGGACGCGCTCGCCGATCGGCCGGAGGCTGATCACGGGGTCGCGCAGCGAGCAGAAGACGACCGCGTCGTGATCGATCGTCAGCAGTTCCTCCTGGGCGCGGCGCGTCTCGCGGACGAACGCTGGCGAGACCCAGTTCGGCGTCGTCTCGAGCTGGTGGTCGGTGGCCTCCTCGCCGATCGCCTCGCGGTCGAGCCCGGACACTGGGAGGCAGGGCAGCGTCGTCGGTAGCTTCGAGACGGCCTCGAGCAGCGGCTCGGGGAACGTCTCGCCGTAGCCCCACCACGGGCTCAGGTAGACGTGATTGTCCGCGCCGTCTAGGGCCTGTGCGATCAGCGCGCCAGCGCTGTGGCCAAGCAGCTGATACCCCTCGAGATCGCGGACGTACTCGGCGATCGGCTCGAGCCAGTCGGCTTTGAAGTCGTCGATGTTCGTCGGGAGTTCGAACGCGTGGATCCGGTAGCCGGCCTCGGTCAGCTTCCCGATGAGCCAGCTGACGTTCTCGTGGGTCCAGCGGTTGCCCCAGCCCATGACGAACACGAGTTCTTCCTCGCCGTCCTCGTTGAATATCCGGTGTCGCATAGGATTCCGTTCTCCGGGAACCGATAAAAAGGTGCTCTCCTGACACAAGCGTCGCAGCCGGCTCGAGTCTCGATCGACAATCGACGGTTCCATCGCCCGCCGCGGGCTCGAGCGCTCTGAAGAAACCGTTTTGCGACTCGAGCCCGCACGTACGCGTCATGAATGGATTTGACCGCGACGACGCGGTCGACCGTCTCGAAGCCCTCGTCGACACCGTCGAGAGCGAGCGCATGCCGGTCCCGGTCCGGGAAGTATGGGCCTTCGGCGACATCGCGCTCGGACTCAATCCCGTCGAGCGACTGGACATCTACGTGACGAAGGACGTGCTGATGCGCGACGACAGTGGCGATAGCGGGGTCGATGTCGACGAACTCGCCGCCGAGTACGATATCGAGGGGATTGGCAAGTCCGTTCGGGCCGACTGGGCCGCCGCGCATCCGGAGTACCTGCGGGCCAACGCGAACGGCCACGCCGCCCCCGAGAAGTGTCTCGCCGCCCACCTGCTGGGCGACGACGAGCCGATCCACCTCGAGGTCTGTAACTCGCCGTTCGAGGATAACGTCACCCAGCGGCTGCGCGGGGCGCAACTGCGCGAGGATTACACCCAGTTGCTCGACCCCCGCGGCGTCTGTCTCTGGGCCGACGGCACCACGAGCGAGGAGGCGTTTCGCAAGCTCCGGGAGAGCGAACTGGCGCTGCCGACGCTCTCGCAGGCCCTCGAGATGCTCGGGTTGGACGAAGCCGACGCCGAGACCGCGGCCCAGGAGCTTCACGCCTGGCGCGAACAACAGGACGGTGTGACCGTTCGCGGCGACGTCGTCTGAACGCTCGGCTGCATTTTGTGTACTCGGTTCTTGAGTTCGGATTCGACTGGCTGAGTGCTCGAGCTACGAATGGAACGAGAGTCAACGGAACTGGATACAACGGGAGTTCTGCTCATCCTGGCAGCGGGGGATTGCCACTCCCTCCCCAACCGATTCGTTCGCTCTCTCCGGTCGCTCACTCATCCCTCGCACGGCTTCGTGCCGCGGTTCGCTTCGCTACGGGCTTCGCTCACCACGGCACAGCGCGCGCCACCGCTGGCTGGAGTTCAGGTCGATGCCGCCCCTCGGTTACCCGGAGCGAGCGACCGGCTCCGACGACTGCAGGCACTACGCTTTTCGACGCGACCGACCCACCATCGCCCATGTCCAACGAACGACCGACAGCCGAGGAACTGCGACAGGGCGTCACCGTCGAGATCGTGCAGGGCGATCAGGACGTCGAGTCGACGGACACGGAACCGATTATCGGCGAGGTCGGGACGATCTACGGCGACGATCCCCAGGGACCGGAGGTCGAACTGAAAAGCGGCGTCGTCGGCCACGTACAGGCCATTCGCCACGACGAGTAGCGCTCGAGTTCCAGTTCTTCGCGACGGTCTCCCTCTAACCGGGAGACGGAGGCCGGTTCTGTGCCCGTCGGAAAGCGGAGTCTGCCGGCCGAATCCATTTCCGACCGATCGTTGAGGTCAGGACATGGCGGACTCGAGTCATCTCGCGCTCGTTCGTGACGTCGTCGCGGTCGCTCACGAACGCCAGCTCAGCGTCACGGCCGCGGGACTGGCCTACCACGCGTTCAACACGCTCGTTCCGCTGGTCATCCTGGCGCTGGTCGGCGCCTCGCTGGTCGACGGCCTCGAGCCGCTGGTGTCCACGCTCGAGACGGCGGCCGGACTCGAAGGGACGGTGACCGACGGCGGCCTCGAGGGGATGACCGGGGGCAGCGCTCGGACGCGGGCGGCGCTGCTCGCCGTGGCGGTCCTGCTCTGGAGCGCCGTCCGGCTGTTCCAGGCGATCAACAGCGCGTTCACGGGCGTGTACGGCGGCCGGACGGACGAGTCGTACGTGGCGACGGCGGCGACGGTCACGCTCGTCACGGCTCTCTACACCGTCCTCGTCACGGTGACGATCGCGGTCGGCGTCGCACTGGTCACCGTCGTCGGCGTCAGCCTCTCGGTGGTCGTCGACGGCGGCTGGACGACGGCCGGCAGCACCCTGCTGCTGGCCGTGCTGCTGCTCGCGGTCTTCTTCCCGATGTACTACCTCTTTCCCCAGCCCGACGTCTCGGTCGGCGAGGTGCTCCCCGGGACGGCCTTCGCGGCGGTCTCCTGGACCGTCCTGGCCGTCGGGTTCCGATTCTATGTCTCGGCGTCCGAGAGCGTCGCCCTGTTCGGGATCGCCGGCGCCGTCCTGTTGCTCCTGACGTGGGTGTACCTGGGCGGGCTCTGTCTCCTGCTCGGGGCCGTCCTCAACGCCGTCCGCGCGGGTCGCGTCGATCCCGAAGAGAAGTGGATTCCAATGGAGACGGCATGGCCGGTCGATCGAACCGACTAGACGCTGGATTCGATCTCGTCGTTCGATGCCCCTCGAGTCAGGTCGCTACGGACGGTGCCAGACGACTACGGTCGTCGTCAGCCCCCACGGACGTCACGAGTCAAATTCCTGGTCCTGCGATTCGTACCACCCTGCGGCGATCAGCGAGAGCACCAGCAGCGAGACGCCCGTGACGACGCCGGAACTCACCCGGTCGCCGATTCCGACGTCGACGAGGCCGCTGCTGGCCAGTACGGCACCGATCGCAATCGCGGTCGCGCCACCGGTCAGTAGCAGTAAGCGGTCTCGAAAACCAACCATCGCGTCAGCCCGTAGCCAGTCGGCCGGGATAAGGGGCCGGCCTGAGTCTGAACGGTCCGCTGGCCGCGTGAACGTTACACGCCGGTGGTACCGACACAATCGAACCGTTCGACCTGCGCTCCTGACCGCTGCTCGCTGCGGCGTTACTCCGGACGTCCGTCCTCGCGAAACGCGGCGTCGATCGTCCGCGCCCGCCGCTCGCCGATCCCCTCGATCTCCGTGAGGTCCTCGAGAGAGGCCTCGAGCAGCGACTCGACAGTAGGGTAGCGCTTGTAGAGGGTCGCAGCGAGTTCGGGACCGATCCCCTCGATACAACCGTACATGCGCTTGGTCGTGGGTTCGCGACGGCTCGGAACGGAGCCGACCGGGAGCCGGCGATTCGAGGGCTCCTCGACGTGCTTTCGTCCCAACCGGATCGCGTAGTCGACGAGGTGCGCGCGGTCTGTACAGGGGACGACCGGCACCTCGTGGCGGGCCGTGATCGAAGCCATCGACCCCCGGACCGACTCGGGGGAGACGGCCGTCCGCAGGGTCGCGAGATCGGCGAAGTCGCCCTCGAGGAGGACGTAGGAGTGGTCGTATGCGGCGGCCATGCGCTCGACCTGATCGGTGAGGTCCGATCCCGAGCGGCCCATCGCGCTGTTGACGTAGTCCCGTAGAGTCTTGCGTTCGATACCGACCGAATCGATCGCGAGGTCGCCGGTCGACAGCCGGTCGACGACGACCTCCGTCACGTCGGGGTGGTCGCGGACGGCCTCGACGAGGCCCGCGGGCTCCCGATCGTCGACGGTGACGGCGACGCGCATACCCGATACCAGGGCCTCGAGACGGGAACGCGTATCGGTCCGTCGCCTCGCACGGGCCGAGGAGAAGCGATGGATTCTATCGCTCCGAGCCCCTACACACGACGAATGGTTACCGCAGGAACCGACGACGGAACCGTGCTCGTCGTCGAACCGTCCGGAGCGGACCCGGCGCCACTGCTCGATTCGCTCGACTCGCGGCGGAGCGACGAGGGGGTCTCGAGCGCGGCGGCGGCCCTCGAGGCCCTCGAGACGCGGTCGGTCGACTGCGTCCTGACGCCCCAGTCGGTGGCCGACGCCACCGGCCTCGAACTCGTCGAACGGATCCGCGACCGCGATCCGGACGTTCCGATCGTCCTCGCGCCCCGGGAGGGCAACGGCGGCGAGGCTCTCGCCGCCGATGCGATCGCCGCGGGCGTCACGGAGTACGTGCCGGCCGATTGCGACGCCTCGGCTCTCGAGGCGGCCGTCGAACGGGCGATCGAGGCGGGCCGCGACCGGCGCGAGCGCCGCGAGCGCGCCCGCCAGTTCGGCGCGGTGTTCGACGATCCCGAGACGTACGCGTGGGTGCTGGAGCCGGACGGACGAGTGCGTCGGGCCAACGAGCGCGCCCTCGAGGCGCGCGGAACGCCCGACGCGGCCGGCGCCGACGTTCGCGGGGAGCCGTTCGCGGCGCTCCCGCTGTGGAACCGCCTCAAGGAGGATCGATCGACGATCGGGACCGCGGTCGACCGAGCGGCGAACGGGACGGTCGTCTACCGCGAGGTGACCCTCGTACTCGACCGCGGGGCGCGGACGAACGGCGCGGGTACGGACACCGATGCCGGCGTCGAAACCGAAACTGACGCCGGAGCCGATACGGCCGACGACTCGCGGACGCTCGAGGTGATAGTCCGACCCGTTCGCGACGAGTCCGGGACCGTCGTCTCCCTGCTTGCGCGGGCGAACGACGTCACCGAACGGGCCCGACTCGAGCGGGAACTGCGCGAGTCGGAGGAGCTCCACCGGGTGACGCTGAACAACATGACCGACACCGTCCTCATCGCGGACGACGACGGCGCGTTCACCTACGTCTGTCCGAACGTCCACTTCATCTTCGGCTACACCGACGAGGAGATCTACGAGATGGGGACGATCGACGAGCTCCTGGGGTCGGAGCTCTTCGACCGCGAGGAGCTGGAGCGGGAGGGCGTGCTCACCAACATCGAGTGTACGGCCACCGACAGGGCCGGCCGCGAGCACACGCTGCTGGTCAACATCCGCGAGGTCGCGATCCAGGGTGGGACGACCCTATACAGCTGTCGCGACGTCACGACGCGAAAGCGCCGCGAGGAGGCCCTGACCGCCCTCCACCGGACCGCACGCGAACTGCTCTACGCCGAGAGCGACCGCGAGATCGCCGACCGCGTCGCGGCCGACGCCGCCGACGTACTCGATCTCGAGGCCAGCGGCGTCTACCTCTTCGACGGCGACAAAAACGTCCTCGAGCCGGTCGCCGCATCGCCGGGGATGAACCGCCTCCACGGACCGCTTTCGCGGCATCCGGTCGGCGAAGAGAGCGTCTCGGGTCGGGCTTTCATCGACGGCGAGTCCCGGTTTTTCACGGACGTCCGCGACGCCGAGGCGCTGGCGGACCCGACGACCGATATCCGGGGCGCGGCGGTCGTCCCGCTGGGCGATCACGGCGTCTTCCTCGCGGGCTCGTCGGAGCGCGACGCGTTCGACGATGTCGACCGCGAACTGACCGACCTGCTGGCGGCGACGGCCGAGGCCGCCCTCGATCGGGTCGAACGCGAGCGGTCCCTCCGTGAGCGCGACCGGGAACTCAAGCGCCAGAACCGGCGGCTCACGCGGCTCGATCGGATCAACGAGATCATCCGCGAGATCGACGCGGCGCTGGTTCGGGCCGAGACCCGCGAGGAGATCGAGACCGCCGTCTGCGAGCGACTGACCGCGGCCGATCGGTTCGCGTTCGCCTGGATCGGAACGACCGACGCCCCGGGCGAGCGACTCGAGCCGAGCACCCACGACGGGACCGGCCGCGGCCGGGACTACCTCGACGGCGTCTCACTCTCGCTGGCCGACGCGGCCGAACCCGCGGCCCGCGCGGCGGCCGACGGCGAGGTAACGGTCGTCTCGAACGTCGCTGACGGGCTCCGCGAGGAGCCGTGGCGCTCGGCGGCGCTCTCGCGGGAGTACCAGTCCGTCGCGGGCGTGCCCCTGGCTTACGACGAATTCACCTACGGCATGCTGGCCGTCTACGCTGATCGCCCCGACGCCTTCGACGAGGTCACGCGGAGCGTCCTCGCGGAACTGGGCGAGACGATCGCCTCCGCCATCGCCGCCGTCGAGCGCAAACAGGCGCTGCTGACTGACTCCCGGACCCGCCTCGAGTTCGACGTCGGCGACGAGAGCTTCGTCTTCTCCCGGTTGGCCCGGCGAGCCGACTGTGTCCTCTCGTTCGACGGCGGCGTCCGCCTCCACGAGGACGGCGCCGCGGTGTTCGCGACTGTCGAGGGCGCCCCGGCGGACGCCGTCGTAGAGGCAGCCGCCGATCTCGTCGCCGTCGAGGGCGCTCGAGCGGTCGGTTTCGGGGACGGCGAGACCGAGGCCACGGACGATCACAGGGGGACGGTCCTGCTCGAACTGGCGCCGCCGTTTCTGGCGTTGCGCCTCGCGGACCACGGCGTTGTGCTCCGCAGCGTGGAGGCGTCCCCCGACGGTGCGCGCGTCGTCGTCGACGTTCCGCCGACCGTCGACGCGGGCAACAGCGTCGACGTCGTCTCGAACGCGCTCGACGATGTCGACCTCCACGCCAAGCGGACCGTCGACAGAACGACCGCGCGCGACCTCCGGAGCGAACTGCTCGAGCGACTGACCGAGCGCCAACTTGAGGTCGTCCAGCTGGCCTACTACGGCGGCTACTTCGAGTCGCCCCGTGAGCAGTCCGGCGAGGAGATGGCCGCCACGCTCGGCATCTCCTCGGCCGCGTTCTACCGTCACGTGCGGGCGGTCCAGCGGAAACTCTTCGTTCTCCTGTTCGACGAGCTCGGACTCCCGGCAAATGCTGCGCTGGGGGTTGAATAGTGAACCCCGGCTACCCATCGACGCTAGCTATCCTACGAATATACCTATCCTAATATCCTTATTATTCCTAAGTGCCGTGACCGATCTCTCCATGAAAGACGTTCAACTCGCCCCCGACGAGGAATCGACCTACGAGTGTTTCGACTGCGGAACCGTCGTTCGCGCGCCGTCGGGAACGACCTGCCCCGACTGCGGCGGCGACATGCGTAATCGCGGTACACCGATCGAATAACCCCCGTTTCGACTTCATGGCTTCGAACCAGCAGTCGACGACACCACCCAAGGAGCACCGCCCGGTTGAGTCGACCGAAACCGCCCTCGAGACCGCGCGCAGACAACTCGATCGCGCCGCGACCCACCTCGAGATCGACGACGCCGTCCTCGAGCGGCTCAAACACCCCGCGGCGGTCCACGAGGTGGCCGTTCCGCTCAAGCGCGACGACGGGAGCGTCGACGTCTTCACCGGCTACCGCGCCCAGCACGACAGCGTCCGCGGGCCGTACAAGGGCGGCCTCCGATACCATCCTGAGGTGACGCGCGACGAGTGCGTCGGCCTCTCGATGTGGATGACCTGGAAGTGCGCGGTGATGGACCTCCCCTTCGGCGGCGCGAAGGGGGGCGTCGTGGTCGACCCCAAGTCCCTGTCCGACGAGGAGACCGAGCGGCTCACGCGCCGGTTCGCCCAAGAGATCCGCGACGTGATCGGACCAACGACGGACATCCCCGCCCCCGATATGGGGACCGGTCCGGAGGCGATGGCCTGGCTGATGGACGCCTACAGCATGCAGGAGGGCGAGACCATCCCCGGCGTCGTCACCGGCAAACCGCCCGTCGTCGGCGGCTCCCACGGCCGCGAGGAGGCGCCCGGCCGCAGCGTCGCCATCATCACGCGCGAGACCTGCGACTACTACGGCTACCCGCTCGAGGACGTCACCGTCGCCGTCCAGGGCTTCGGCAGCGTCGGCGCGAACGCGGCGCGCCTGCTCGACGAGTGGGGTGCGACCGTCGTCGCCGTCTCTGACGTCAACGGCGCCGTTTACGACCCAGACGGGATCGACGTCGCCGACATCCCGTCCCACGACGAGGAGCCCGAGGCGGTCACCGCCTACGCCGCCGCCGTCGGCACGGACGTCGACCGGCTCTCGAACGACGAACTGCTCGAACTCGACGTCGACGTCCTCGTACCGGCCGCCGTCGGCAACGTGATCACCGCGGACAACGCCGACGCGATCGACGCGGACGTCGTCGTCGAGGGCGCCAACGGCCCGACGACGTTCGCCGCCGACACCATTCTCGAGGAGCGTGGAATTCACGTGGTCCCCGACATCCTCGCCAACGCCGGCGGCGTGACGGTGAGTTACTTCGAGTGGCTCCAGGACATCAACCGCCGCGCCTGGAGCCTAGAACGGGTCCACGAGGAACTCGAGACCGAGATGGTCGACGCCTGGTCGGCCGTCCGCGACGAGGTCGAGGCGAAGGACCTCACGTGGCGCGACGCGGCCTACGCCGTCGCGCTCTCGCGGGTCGCCGAGGCCCACGAAGCGCGCGGCCTCTGGCCCTGAGACGGGTTGTTCTTCCAGTTCTATCCTCCCGGCGCGGTCGGGTCACCGTTTCAAGGCCGTGGCGAGCGTACCACGACGAGCATGTCCGCCCAGGGAACCATTACGATCGTTCCGAGCGTCCACTTCTCGCCGACCCACCGGCGTCGGGTCCGGTCGACGATCCGCGAGACCGAACCGGACGTCGTCGCCGTCGAACTCGACGACCGGCGATACGACCGCCTCGAGGAGCGAAGCGGCCGCAGCCCCCTCGAACTGGCCCAGGAGCTGCCGCCGGCGACGGCGGCGGCCTACACCGTGTTGCAGGCGGTCCAGCGGACGGTCGTCCGGCTATACGGGCTCGATCCCGGCCAGACCGACATGGAGGCGGCCGTCGAGACCGCGGCCGAACTGGATATAGACGTCGCGCTGATCGACGATCCGATCGCGGAGACGCTTTCCGCGCTCGCCGACCGCGTCGGACCGGAGCTGCTCCCGAAGCTGTTCGCGCGCACCCAGCGGATGGGGCCGGACCGACAGGCCAAACAGCTCGAGCTGCTGACGACGTCGTTCGAGGAGATCACCAGCGGCGAGGACGTCCAGCCGGCGATCGAACAGATGCGGCTGCTCCTCCCGGAACTGACCGAGATCATGATCGACCGCCGCGATCGATCGATGGGCCGGCGGCTCCACGCGCTCCGCAGCGAGGGCCACGACGTCGTCGCCGTCGTCGGCGCGGGCCACCATCTGGGTATCAAACGAACGCTCGAGGACCTCGAGGTGCGGGCCCGCGACGCGGGCCCGCTCGAGTCGGCAGAGACCGAGTACTGGGAGTTCGACGCGGACACGACCGTACCGATCCGTTCACCCGCCCGGAGCGTCACCCGGATTCCGATCGAATGACGTCCGCTCAGCGGTCGAGGTACGCCATCGCTTCCTCGTCGGTTACCTGTCCGAACTCGCGATAGAACTGGCCGACCGCGCGGAACGACTCGGGCGTCTCGAGGGCGATCACCTCGTCGGCTTCGCGCTCGAGGTCGGCGACGCCGCGTGGCGAGCCGACCGGAACTGCCAGCGCGACGTACTCGGCGCCCGAATCCTGCACCTGTCGGAGACAGGCCGTCGCGGTCGCGCCGGTCGCGACGCCGTCGTCGACGACGACCGCGCGCTTCCCCTCGAGGTCGGGCAGTCCCGACCGATCCCGCGGCCGGTAGCGGTCCGCTTTGTCCGCGGCGTTTTCGGCCTCCTCTTCGCGGATCTCTTCGAGGTAGCCCTCGGAGACGCCGAGTCGCTCGAGGAGGTCGTCGTTGTACCAGACGCTGCCGTCACTGGCAACCGCGCCGATCGCCAGCTCGGGATTCCCCGGCGCGCCCATCTTCCGGGCGACCACCACGTCGAGGTCCGCGTCCAGCGCGTCCGCGACCGGCCGCGCGACGGGCAAGGCGCCGCGGGGAATCCCGAGGACGACGTCGGCCTCGAGGCCGCGGGACTCGAGTTTGGCGGCGAGCCGTTCGCCAGCGTCGGTTCTGTCGTTGAACATACAGCTAGCTACGGCGGCCACGTACTATGGTTTATCGTAGCACACGATGGGGGCGATCGAGCGGCCGGAGACGGGATGTGGGACCGCTCCCGACCGGAACGATCGAATCGAAAACGACCGTAACTCGCCTGCCGAACGTCTACCCGTCCCGCTTCTCGAGGTGCGGTATGGGACGATTGCAGCGAACGCTCTCGAACATCTCCGAGGAAGAGATCGACAACGGCCGGATCGGCATCGTCGCCGGGTCGATCGAGTACCCCAACCAGCCGGCGCTCGTCGGCCGCGCGGCGCTGCGAACCGGCTCCGACCACGTTCGAACGTTCGTTCCCGATCCGATCTACGAGATCGTCGCGGGGCAGGATCCGAACCTGCTGGTCGACCGCTACGCGGGCGAACAGTTCGAGGAGAGCGCGGTCGAACGCACCCGCGAGATGGGCGAGTGGGCCGACGCGCTCGTGATCGGCCCCGGCCTCGTCGACGCCGATCCCGAGGCCGTCTACGAGGCGATCGACACCGTCGACGTTCCGATGGTCGTCGACGCCCTTGCCCTCGAGCCGTCGCTCGATGCCGACCTCTCGAACGCCGTGCTCACACCCAGCGGCGCGGAGGTCGGACCGATCCGCGACGAGTACGGCTCGCTTGACGAGTTCACGACGGAGACCGGCGCCGTGGTGGCGCTGACCGGCGACGTCGACGAGATCGTGGCCGACGGCGAGCGGCTCGAAAACGAGACGGGGACGTCCGCGATGACCGTCGCCGGCACCGGCGACACGATGGTCGGCATCATCGCCTCGCTGCTCGGCCAGGGGATGGACCGGCGCGAGGCGGCCGAACTGGGCGCGTGGATCCTCGGAAAGTCCGGCGAACTGGCGACGGCCGACCACGGACCGGGCGTCGTCGCGACCGACGTAATCGAGCGCATTCCGGACACGATCCGCTGAGACGCGATCGAACACTCCTGCCACGGGAAACCATTACACATCAGTCCGTCGTCACCTCGAGTGAGATGTCCGACTTGACTCCCGAATCCGCGACGCGATCGGCAGACGAATACGAGGTCGACCACCCGCTCTTCGCCGCCTGCTACGACTTCCTCCCGGAACCGGAGGCCCTCGAGGCCGAGCGCGGCTACCTCGCCCGGGACCTCTCGGGTCGCGCGCTCGAACTGGGCTGTGGCACCGGGGACATGTTCCCGTTCGTCGTCGACGGCACCGCGGGGGATCTCGAGTACCACGCGATCGAACCGGACCCGAACATGCGCAAGCGGGCGGCCGAGGCCGCCCGTGAGGCCGGCCTCGCGGTCGACCTCCGGGACGCCCGCGCCGAGTCGCTGCCCTATCCCGACGACAGCTTCGACGTCGTCCTCGCCGGCGTCGTCTTCTGTACCGTTCAGGATCCCGACGCCGCGCTCGAGGAGGTCGTCCGGGTGCTGAAACCGGGCGGCGAGTTCCGCTTCCTCGAGCACGTCGGCGCCGACGGCTGGCGCGGGAGCGGGCAGCGACTGCTCGATCCCGTCTGGAAGCGCGTCGCGGGCGGCTGTCACCTCACCCGAGACACGGTCACGCGCTTCGTCGACCACGAGGCGCTGGCGGTCGAGGAGATCGATCGCCTCGACGACGGCGTCTTCCCGGCGACGCCGATCGTCCGGGGCACGCTGCGACGACGGCAGGACGGCGTTCTCGAGTGACTCGCCCCTCGAAGAGCGATCGATTCGCCACTCGAGACGGTCCGGGGTCGCTTTCGGCGGAATCGATCGAACCCCGGATCCTGCAGGTGGAACCGTTTCCCGCGCGTCCGTGGTAGGCACCACTATGTCCGAACCGGATCGAGAGCCGACGGAGAAGCCGACGACCTCCAAGGAGGAGGCCGAGGCGGAGACGAAGTGGATGACCCGCAACTGGATCGGGATCGCGGTCGTCTCGATCCTGGGTCTGTGGCTACTCGTGCTCGGTGCGATGCAGGCGACCGGGCTGGTCGATATCTTCGCCCCGATCGCCGACTCCGGAGCCGCGCAGTGGGGCGTGTTCTTCGCCATGGCAGTCGTCCTGATCATCCTCGCCGGTTGGAGTTGGAAGGCCATCGCCAGCTAAGGGCCTCGCCGCCTCGCGGCCGATCCGCGCCGCTTCGCAACCGATCCGTTTCTCGTGGTCACTCGCCGTCCGCTTCCAGCACCGCTCGATTCCGGATCCACGCGTCCGCGCCGAACTTCCGATCGGCGAGGTCGCGGGCCGCCTCGAGTTCCCCGTTGCGCCACGTCCCTTCATCGGCGTCACACCACTCCCCCAGCGCCATCGCCAGCGTCTCGACAGCCGCCTCGCGATCGATTCCCGCCTGCTCGCGGACGCTCGTCACGCGGTCAGCGAACGTCTCCGGCTCGAGGTCGGTATCGAAGACGCCGACGTGGCGCTCGGGCTCGAGGTCGTAGCTGATCGACCCGTGCTGGATGACGACGTCGCGCTGGCGGTACTGTGCGTTGCCGCTGATCTTCTTCGCCTCCGCGCCCGCATCGGCGGGTGCGACCACGTCGTGGGCCGGGTTGATGTCCCGCAGGTAGCAGGAGGGCTGGTAGATCGACGCCTGCTCGGTCGCGGCGAAGTCGGCGTCGACGCCCATCTCCCGGAGCCCCTCGAGGATCGGCTCGCAGAACAGTTCATAACAGTCCATCAGATCCCCCGGCACCTCGTCGGCGGGCGCGACGATCGTGTAGGAGATGTCCGCGTCCCGATCGTGGTAGATCCCGCCCCCGCCGGTCTGGCGACGGGTGACGTCGATCCCCTCGCGCTCGCAGTACTCCCAGTCGACGGTGTCGGCGTCCTGGCGGTACCCCAGCGACAGCGTGCTCGGCTCCCACGAGTAGACTCGAACCGTCCGCAGGTCGTCCTCGAGAGCCGTTTGCGCCGCGATCTCCTCGAGGGACATCTGGACGGCTCCCTCGCGGGGCTCGTCCCGGATCAGCCGCCACTCCCGATCGGCGAGGTCGTTCATACGTCACCGGTCGCCGGCGACCGTGTTAGTGGTTGCGTCGTTTCGCTGTCGATCGCTGGGACCGTCCACCGTATTGGAACTGTATCGCGTCTTCGGTGAGCCAGAGAGCGAGAGCTGTATCAACTCACTAGAGTGGATTAGCAATATATATTATCTACGTACAGAATTTTATTATCAATGCTGGATCAGCGCCGTCGAACCGTCCTGAAGCGCGGTACGGCAGTCGCATCGCTCGGCCTCTCGACGGCCGGTTGCCTCGATTCGCTCGCCGGGAGCGGTGACCTCGATACGCTGTCGGTCGCGTACGTGCCGATCTATCCGAACATGCACCACTACGTGATGACCGAGGAGGGGCTCTACGACGACGTCTCAGCGGACGTGACGCCCGAACGGTTCGCGTCGGGGCCGGACGTCGTCAAAGCCTTCGCCGGCGACGAGATCGACGTCGCTTTCTTCGGCGTCACGCCGGCGATGGTGCTTGTCGACCGGGGGAAACCGGCAGGCGTTCTGACCGTGAACTCCTGCGAGGGATTCCGCGTGATGGGTACGTCGACGTTTGCGGACCTATACGACGAGCACGGTCGCGACGCGTTCTCGCGATTCGAGTCTCGAGAGGGCCGAAAACCGCGGATCGGTGCGGCACCCGACGGCAGCGTTCCAGACGCGGTGTTGCGCTACTGGATCGAGCGAGACCTCGACCTCGGCGAGCTGGAATCGGTCGTCTCGAAACCGACGGTGCCGCCGGCGAGGACCCCGCAGGCGATGGCGTCGGGCGACCTCGACGCGACAATGATTCAGGAACCGTACGCGACCGCCATCGGCGACGGGGACGACGGTTTTCGGTCGCTCGCCTGGTCGGGCGACGTCTTCCCCGACCACCCCGTCACCGTCATGTTCGCTCAGGAGCGCGTCCTCGAGGCGACCGACCTCGCGAGGGCACTCGTCTCGGCGCACCTCGAGGCGACCGAGTTCATCCGCGAGAACCCGGAGACAGCCGCCGAACACGCGAGTACAGTCATCGGTTCCGGAACGAGTGACGAACGCGCCGCGGCGGCGATGGAGTCGAAGGCGGCGAACTTCTACTCGGACCCGCATCGGATCGCCGATCCAACCGAACGGATCGCACGGTACGTCGCCGACGTCGGCAACACCGATGCGGTGGTCTCGAATGAGGACCTGTTCCACTTCGACGCGTACGACGCGGTGAGCGAATGAGCGTCGACCTCGACCTCGAGGCGGACGGTCGGACGGCGCGACTCGTCGGCGGCGATCCAACCCGACTCGTCCGCGGGACGATCGGAATCGCCGCCTTCCTCGCCCTCTGGTGGCTCGCTGCGCGGGCGACGACGCCGTCGTATCTCCTGCCGGGACCGGTCGCGTCGGCGAGCGCGTTCGTCGACCTCTTCGTCCGGCGGACCTCCGTCGACCTTCCGGTCGCGGGGACCACGGCGGTCCCGATCGGACTGTACAAACTCAGTCAGAGTCTGTTTCACTACGTTCCCGGTCTGGTCGTCGGGAACGTCGCCGGAATCGCAGTCGGCGTGGCGATGGGCTGGTCGACTCGCGTCGACGACTACCTCCGGCCGGTCGTCCGGCTCCTCCGCCCGATTCCGCCGCTGGCGTGGGTGGTCTTCGCCGTCCTCTGGTTCGGTATCCACCACACCGGTGCGGCGTTTATCGTCTTCGTCGGGGCGTTCTGGATCACCCTTTATGGCGCCTACAGCGGCGTCGAGGGGGTCTCGAGGGAGTACATCGAAGTCGCTTCCGGGCTCGGCGTCGAGTCCGACTGGCAGATGATCCGGCTCGTCGTCCTGCCGGCCGCCGCGCCGAGCGTGCTCACCGCCGTTCGAACGAGCATCGGTCGGTGCTGGATGATCGTCGTCGGCGCGGAACTGTTCGGTGCGCCCGGCGTCGGCTACGAAATTGTCAACGCCTCGAACAACCTCGCGCTGGACACCAGTATCGCGTACATGTTCCTCATCAGCGTCGTTTACGTCGGCATGGACGTCGCGTTTCGCGCGGTCGAACGGAGGGTTCTCGCGTGGCAGTGATCGACTCCGATACCGATCCGAATCGGAAGTCCGCCGCGGCGAAGATCGTCGTCGACGGCCTCTCGAAGCGGTACGACTCCCGCGGCGCTCGCCTCGAGGCGCTGGCCGACGTCTCGCTCGAGGTAGCCGACGGCGAGTTCTGCTGCGTGGTCGGTCCGTCGGGCTGCGGGAAGACGACGCTGCTCCGACTCATCGCCGGCCTCGAGTCGCCGACGGCGGGCCGGGTCCTCGTCGACGGCGATCCCGTTACGGAACCCGGCGTCGATCGCGGGATGGTCTTCCAGGAGGACGCCCTCTTCCCGTGGCGAACCGTCCGCGGAAACGTCCGGTTCGGACTCGATCGCCCCGCCTGCGACTGTCCGGACTGCGAGGCGCGAGTCCGCGACCTGCTCGAACTCGTCGGACTGTCGGGGTTCGGAGACGCGTATCCGCGCGACCTCTCCGGCGGGATGAAACAGCGGGTTGGGATCGCTCGCGCCCTCGCCGTCGATCCCGAGGTGTTACTGCTGGACGAACCGTTCGCGAGCCTCGATTCGGGCACGCGCGAACGACTGCACGGCGAACTGCTCGAGATCTGGCGCGAGACCGACAAAACCGTGCTATTCGTCACCCACGACATCGAGGAGGCGATCGCACTCGGTGACCGCGTCGTCGTCATGGACGACCGGCCGGGCCGCGTCGACGACGTTGTCGACGTCCGACTGGAGCGGCCTCGAGATCGAGCGAGCACCGCGTTCGTCGAAACCGTCGCTCGGATTCGCGATCGGATCGCGCGCTGAACGCGCTATCTGATCCGATTGTTGGACTCGGCTCTGCCCTCTTACGTCTGAGTTCTCCACTCACGGCCGGTCTCATGGAGATCTCCGGTTCCGGATTCGCGGCGAAATCGTTGGACGGCGATCGATACGTGGGCCCGGCTAGCCCAGCTATCGACTGGTTCGACTGAGCCGCCGCAGTCGCTCGAGGCCCGAACATCGGATTCTATATCGCAATATCTGATTTATTGGGTGCGATGTGCGGACGTACGCTGCCGTCACCGCCGCGCGTTCCGTCGTAGATACCTCGGCTGCCGCCTGCCGCCCTGTAGTCGCCCCACGTCACGACGTTTTTACGTACTCACCGGCTATCCCGGGCTATGGTGCGGAACGTCGCCGGGGAACTCCCGGAGCTCGAGGACGAAGACTTCTATCTCCTCTCGGGGGTCGAACAGGGGATGCGCTTCTCGGAGTGGGTCCAGCGGGAGAAGCTCCCAAAGTTCGCCAGTCTGACCGAAGAGGAGGTCGACTACCGCCTCGAGCGCTGTCTGAAACGCGGGTTGATCGAGAAGAAGACGATTCAGTACGAGGGGTACACCCTCCAATTCGAGGGGTACGATACGCTCGCGTTGCGCGCGCTCGTCGAGCGCGATACCATCGGCGAGTTCGGCTCGCCGCTCGGCGTCGGCAAGGAGAGCGACGTCTACGAAGTGCGCTCGTACAAGCCCCTGGCCCTGAAGTACCACCGCGAGGGGTACACGAACTTCCGGGAGGTCCACAAGGAACGCGACTACACCTCGGAGAACGACCACGTCTCGTGGATGTACACCGCCCGGAAGGCCGCCGAGCGGGAACACGAGATCTTGGAAGAGCTCTACCCGGACGTTTCGGTCCCCCAGCCGATCGGCCAGAACCGCCACGCCATCGTCATGGAGAAGATGGACGGCGTCGAACTCTCCCGGACGCGACTCGAGGACGATCAGGTGCTGGGGGTCCTCGATCTGCTCGTCTCCGAGATCGCCAACGCGCACGCGAACGGATATGTCCACGCGGACATGAGCGAGTACAACGTCTTCGTCAACGAGGAGGGCGTGAAGATCTTCGACTGGCCCCAGGCCGTGCCGACCGACCACGAGAACGCCGGCGAGTTCCTCCGGCGGGATCTGACGAACATCGTGGGCTACTTCCGTCGGAAGTACCCCCAGCACGTCCCCGACGACCTCGAGAGCGACGACCTCGCCAACTCAATCGAGGACGAGTCGTTCGAGACGATCACCGAGTTCGTCGCCTGACGGTCCGGTCGACTCCTCGCGGCGTCCGTGCGCGAACTCCGCCTCCGTTCTGGTTCTCGAGTCCCGTTCGATCGCGTAGAGCGAGCAGTCTCGAGCGGCCTCGAGACGCGGTGTCATCCGAGATCGAGATACACGCCTCTCGCCTCACTGTTGTCTCTCGTTTTCCAAAAGTCGCGTACCGGACAGCTCGGAAGCCTACGAGCAGGTTCTGGACGTCGGATAGTACCAACCGACGCGAGTCAAACACGACGTTCTCGCGGTCGACAAACCACATACAGATATACGAAACCTAGTATTTCACGATCGCTGGCGTCGATCGCTCCGTCGGTCCTTCGGACGTTCGACGACCGAGACGACCGAAGCTCTCTCTTCGACGGTCCATCAACCCAGATCGTACCGCTCGGAAGCGTGCGTCGCAACGGTCGACTAGATATCGGCTTATGAGGGGATTCCCTACGTACGAGTATGAGCGGTCAGCCCGAAACCGAACAACGAATCAGAGAGGCCGCGTTTCGCGCGCTCGTCAAACACGGGTACGCGGACCTCTCAATCAAGGATATCGGCGACGAACTGGGCCAGAACCCGTCGCTGATCTACCACTACTTCGATAGCAAAGATGAATTGTTACTGTCGATGCTCGACGTCTTCGTCGAGATATTCCTCGGCCAGCGGGCCGAGGAACCGATCACCGACGCGGAGACGGAACTTCGACGGTTCGTCGGCCAAATCCTGCACCCGGAACCGGCGCAGGTCGAAGCGGTGATGTCCGCTCCGCCGTCCGATATCGAGACGGCGATCGCGCGGGTTTTCGTCGAACTGTGGGCGCACGCGACGTGGGACGACGATTTCCGTAGTAAAACGACGGCAGTGGAGGACGGGCTCCGAGACGCGGTCGTGCAGATCATCCGCGCCGGTATCGAACGCGAGCAGTTCCGGCCGGTCGATCCCGAACAGACCGCGGATCACCTCCTCTTCCTCCTCAAACAGGGGATCCACACGCAGACGACGACGGATCGCTCTGACGCCGTCGATCAGGTGCAGGCGATCGTCGACGAGATTCTCGCCGATATCTCTCGCGAGAGCTAGCGAGCGACCAGTTCCGATTGCGTCTGGGTCGCATTCGGTCGCTACGTCGACTCGAGTCCCTTCGATTCGTCCCGAATCCGTCTCTGCGAAAGCGATGGTTCTCCCGCGTATCAGATCGAATTCCACAGCCGGAGTACGACACCAAAAGAGCTATGACTGATTAATTGGTCAATTAAATCATGCAGTCCCCCGATTCAGTCGTCGGCGTGGGCCGGTCACCGAACGCGATCCGAAGCCGCGAGGGGCAACTCTCGCCGTTCGAGTGGTACGCCGAGATGCGAGCGGAGCGTCCGGTCCACTTCGACGAGCAGCGAGAGACGTGGGACGTATTCCGGTACGAAGACGTCGAGCGCGTGCTCAAAGACCACGATACGTTCACGGCGAACCGCGCGTTCGATCCCGAGAAGTCCTCGAACGACGGCGACAGCGACGGTGACGAGGACCTCCCGATGCTGCAGACGATGATCTCGACCGACCCGCCGGAACAGACTCGACTCCGCGGGGTCGTCAACGAACGATTTCAGCCCGGAGCCATCCGGGAGTATCAGCCGCGAGTGGCGGCGGTGACGGAGGAGTTGTTGGACGACCTCGAGGGCGAGGACGAGTTCGACTTCGTTGACGAGTTCGCGACTCCGCTTCCCGTCATCGTGATCGCCGAACTGCTGGGGATCCCCGCCGAACGCCGCGAGGAGTTCAAAGCCTGGTCGGACGCGCTTGTCGCGCGACCCGAAGATGACACCGAGGCGGAACTGGAACGGGTGCAACGGGAACAGGAGCGGGCCCAGCGAGAGATGGGCGGCTACTTCGCGACGCTGCTTGAAGAGCGCGACGGCGGCAGCGGGGACGATCTGATCACGCTCGCGGCGAACGCGGAGAAGCTGACCAGGGGCGAGCAGGTCGGGTTCTGTATGCTGTTGCTCCTCGCGGGTAACATCACGACGACGAACCTCCTCACCAACGCGATCTGGTCCGTCAAGGAGGCGGAGGTGACGGACGCGATCCGAACCGGAGCGGTCGACCGCCAACGGGCCATCGAGGAGGTGCTCCGATACCGGTCGCCGATCCAATCACTGAAGCGGATCGCCGTGGAGGACGTCGAGCTAAACGGGCGACGGATCGAAACCGGCGACGTCGTCACACTCTGGCTGGGCGCCGCGAACCGCGATCCGGCCGTCTTCGACGCGCCCGAGGAGTTTCGGCCCGAGCGGCATCCGAACCGCCACATGGCGTTCGGGACGGGGGTTCACTTCTGTCTCGGCGCCCACCTCGCGCGGATGGAAGCCGACGTCGCCCTGGGGCAACTGCTCGAGCGCTTCGAACGACTGGAGGCGGATCTATCGGATCTCCAGCCGTTGAACGGCCTCTACGGTCTCGAGTCGCTCCCTTGCGACGTGAGTAGAACCACATAGCTCGAACTGCGGCACCGATACCGCTGAACGGTTGGATATCGCCGCGCTAACTTTTCCGAATCGTGACGATGAGGTTGAGCGGTCAGTCCGCTGCCTGCCCGCCGTCGACCGGGAGCGTGTGCCCGGTGATGTAGGAAGCGTCGTCGGAACAGAGGAACGCGACCGCGCCGGCCATCTCCTCCGGTTCCGCGATGCGGTCCATCGGGACGTCGATCATCGCCGATGTGTCGAACTCCATGCTCGAGGGGTCGCCGTCTCCCGACATCCTGGATTGGATGTTCGTGTTCGTCGGCCCCGGTGCGATAGCGTTGACCCGCACGCCCCGCGTTGCGTATTCGAGCGCGACCGTCTTCGTGAGTCCGACGACGCCGTGTTTACTGGCGGAATAGCTGGCGAGACCGCCCATCCCGACGAGCCCGGACTCAGAGGCCGTGTTGACGATCGCCCCGCCGCCGCGTTCCGCCATGACGGCAAGCTCGGCCTTCAGGCACGTCCAGATTCCCTTCAGGTTGACCTCGAGGAGCGCGTCCCAGTCGTCGGCGTCGATGTCGGCGACGTCTGCGAATCCCGTGAGAATTCCCGCGTTGTTGTGCGCGAAATCGAGGCTCCCGTACGCGTCGAGCGCGACATCGACCATTCGCTCGACCGACTCGAGGTCGGAGACGTCGACGTCGACGAATGTCGCGTTACTGCCGGCGTCCTCGATCAGATCTACCGTTTCGCGACCGGTCTCCGCGTCGATGTCCGCGACGACGACGTTCGCCCCCTCGTCGGCGAAGCGTTTCGCCGACGCGCGCCCGATTCCGGATCCGCCGCCCGTTACCACGGCCGTCTTCCCGTCTAATCCGTTCATGAGTAGTTCTCGTCGCTAATTAATTATTCAATTAATATAGTCCTTCGCTTCGAACGTCCAGTCGCGGCTCCGCCATCGGTTCGATCTCGATAGGGACCCGTTGTCCGCCGGAACGATCTTGAGTAGCGATTGCCGAGAAGACGGCTGAAGAGGACGATGCCGGACAAGCAGGAACCGAGCACCGCCAAAGGAGCCGGGAACGAACCGAGTCGGCGTTCGACGGAAAGATCAGAAGTGTTAAACCGACGTACCCCTGATATCGGGGTGAACACACCGGCGCAGGCGTTACCGCGGTTCGATTCCGCGGGTCGGCGTTGAGGCGGCCACAGCGGCGGGGAACCACCCGTACCCATCCCGAACACGGACGTTAAGCCCGCCTGCGTCCCGGCGAGTACTGGAGTGCGCGAGCCTCTGGGAGACCCGGTTCGCTGCCTCGCTCTTCATACCTCATTTCCACCCGACGAGCGACGGCTTTCAGGTCGTTCCTCGTTTCGGGTTGTTACTCGTCGTCAGTTCGGTACTCGGTCGACCGTCCGTCGCTCGAGCCACTGCAGTCCCTTCCCTATCGGTCCGCCTCGAGCGACGGGACGTTCGAACTGCGACGTAATCCTCGACTCGAGGCCAGTGAATCGACCGTGGCCTCGAGGCTGAGTCCCCTAGATCTCGCCCATGTTCTCCTGTTTGCACATCAGGTAGAGGACGTACGGCCCGCCGACGAGCCCGGTGATGATCCCGACCGGCAACTGGACGGGATTCAGGGCGAGGCGGGCGCCGACGTCGGTGCCGACCAGCAGCGCGGGGCCGACGAACAGACAGCCCATGAGGAGCCGCTTCGTATCGCCGCCGCCGAGGTTCCGATCCATGTGCGGGACGTTCAGTCCGACGAAGCCGACGAGCCTGGCGACGGCGATCGCGGCCGCGGTCGACAGGATCGCGATGCCGGCGGCGACGAACCGGACGCGCTCGACGGACATCCCGAGCAAGCGGGCGGTCTTCTCGCCGAGCCACCGGTCGACGAGTTCCGAGTTCTCGAGTGTGACGTCGCTCGCATTCCGATCGAAGAAGACCTCGACGTCCAGCCGGTCGCCGGCGGCCAGCGTCTCGCCGTAGGTGTACATCAGAAGGCTCGTAACGGAGTCGACGATGGCCGTCCGCGAGCAACTCGAGGACGCGAACGCGGTGCTCCGACCGCGCGAGAAACGCCGCGCTCTCGATGGCGTCGCTCGTCGCGTTCGTCCCCCCCCCCACCTGACGATCTGTCCGTCGATACGTTCTTGCTCATTGTCAGCACCTGTTACCACTCTCTTGTTTGGGCCAACCTGAAAACTGTCGCCTAGTGAGACGATCGCGCCATCCCTGTTCCGACATATCTATCGGATGGAACGGATCCAGGATACCGGCCGTACAACGCCGTCGCAGCCACAGCCGAATTCGACCGGTTTTCCGGTGACCTGGTGGCGACTTATTTGGTTATCAGACCCTCGTACAACCCAATCAATGGTTGGTTTGATTACACTCGCGTTCGTACCCGTTATATATGGGTGAGAATGACAACCACGATCTCGACGGCGTCGGCGTCTGGGGTGGCGGCTTTACCGGCGGACTGGTCGGCGGCATCGCCATGGGGCTGGTCCTCCACCTCGGCGCGGGCCAGATCGAACTGCTCGGCGCGCTGATCGCCGGTTCCGAAACGGCGGTCGGCGTCGGCTGGACGGTCCACATGGTCCTCAGCGCCCTATTCGGGCTGGCGTTCGCCGCCCTGGTCTCGCGGCGAGCGGTCCAGGACCTGGTGGACTCGTTTAGCGACTACCTCGTCGTCGGACTGGTGTTCGGGGCCCTCCTCGGCCTCTTCGCCGGCGGCCTCCTGTTCCCACTGGCGATGCAGCAGGCGGGCGTCGCGGCGTTGCCGCTGCCGTTTCTCCCCATTCCGGGCGTCGCGGGGGAACTGGTCAGCGCGCTCCTGTTCGCGATCGGCCACTTGGTCTACGGACTGGTCCTCGGTGCCGTGTTCGCGACGGTCAACGGCGTCGTCCCCGGCGGCGTCGGCGAGTACGTCCCGCTCGAGCGGTGATCGACCCACGAACATTCCTCGTTTTTCGGCTCGCCGTTCCCGCAGTTCGAAGCCCTTATACTCGAGAGTTCGGAAGATAGGGTAGACTCGCTGGGTCGCGGGCGCCAGCGGGCACCTGTACGGCACCGCCGCCACAGGTCGGGATGTGATCCGCGGGGACGGGCCCCGGCCGGGATTGAACCAGGAAACGCCCGCGGTGATTACGATGGCAGAAAGCTTCTACTCCCACATCAAGGACGCATGGAAGGACCCTGACGACGGCAAACTCGGGGAACTACAGTGGCAGCGAAAGCAGGAATGGCGCAAACAGGGCGCTATCGAGCGTATCGATCGTCCGACCCGTCTGGACAAGGCGCGCGAACTCGGCTACAAGGCCAAGCAGGGCATTATCGTGGTCCGCATGTCGGTCCGCAAGGGGACGGCTCGGAAGGAACGCTTCACGGCCGGCCGACGCTCGAAGCGCCAGGGTGTCAACCGCATCGGGCGGCGCAAGAACATCCAGCGCATCGGCGAAGAGCGCGTCTCCCGGAAGTACCCCAACCTGCGGGTGCTCAACAGCTACTGGGTCGGCGAAGACGGCAGCCAGAAGTGGTTCGAAGCGATCCTCGTTGATCCGAACCACCCGGCGATCGAGAACGACGACGATCTCAACTGGATCTGCGACGACGACCACACGAACCGCGCGTTCCGCGGTCTCACCAACGCTGGCAAGGCCAACCGCGGCCTCAACAACCGCGGCAAGGGCGCCGAGAAGGTCCGTCCGTCCAACAACGGCGGACAGGGTCGCGCGAAGTAACGACCGGTCGGTTTCGACGATCCGAACCTCGATTTTTCTGCGACTCGCCTCGAGAACGATGGCTACGTGAATCGACGAGCGACTGCGCCTCCGGCTATCGACACCGCTGTCACTGCTGGCGGCGCTCGGCGCGACATCTCTTTCGTCGAGCGTCGCGAACTCGCCCGCCTCGGCGCGTTCGACGGCCGCCTGAACGTCCACGTACCCTGCTCCAACGGACTCCGTAGTGTATGACTCGAGCGCCGCAAAGCGTGCGATAGCCGACTCGAGCACTAAGTGGCCGTCCGTCGTACCGCCCGTATGCCACGATCGACGGTCGCCGACTTCTCGATCGACCGCGTCCAGATTCTCGATCAGGACGGCCGCGTCGACGAGTCCATGGAGCCGGACCTCGAGGGGGAGCGGTTGCGCGAGTGGTATCGGACGATGAAGCTGTCCCGGCGCCTCGACGAGCGGACGATCGCCCTCCAGCGCCGGGGCGAACTGGGAACCTTCGCGCCGGCGACGGGCCAAGAGGCCGCACAGGTCGGCAGCACCGCCGCGCTGGCCGACGACGACTGGACGGTGCCGGCCTTCCGCGAGCACCCGTCGGCGCTGGCCCGCGGGCTCTCACCCCAGGGGATCTTCGAGTACGCGATGGGGCTCGAGGAGGGCGGCGAACCGCCCGACGACGTGCCGATCATGCCGCCGGCCATCGCGGTGGGGTCCCAGCCGCTCCACGCCACAGGGATCGGCTGGGCCGAGGCAATGAACGACAGCGACCGGGTCGCGCTGACCTACTTCGGCGACGGCGCGACCAGCGAGGGCGAGGTCTACGAGGCGATGAACCTGGCGGGAGTCTACGAGGCCCAGACGATCTTCTGCTGCCAGAACAACCAGTACGCCATCTCGACGCCGCTGTCGAAGCAGACGCGGGCCGCGACGCTCGCCCAGAAGGCCGTCGCCGCGGGCATCGAACCGATCCAGGTCGACGGCAACGACGTGCTGGGCGTCTACGCGGTCACGAAGGAAGCCAGGGAGCGCGCTCTGCGAGGCGTCCCGACGCTGATCGAGGCGACGACCTACCGGCGAGAGATGCACACGACCGCGGACGACCCCTCCGTCTACCGCACTACCGAGGAAGAGGCGGAGTGGGAGCCGCTGGACCCGATACTGCGATTCGAACAGTACCTCCGCGACCGGGGAGTGCTGGACGACGACGTCGTCTCGACGATCGAGGACAAGATCGAGACGGAACTCGAGGAGGCCCTCGAGGCGGCCCGTGAGACCAAAGCGAACGCCGATCCGGTCGACATGTTCGACACCGCCTACGCGGAACTCCCCGACTACCTCGAGCGCCAGCGGGAGGCGTTCACCGGCGGCGCCGACGGCGAGATCGCGCCGCCTCGAGCGGCGGAGGGGGCCCGCGGCGACGGCGGGACGGCGACCGAGTCGGGCGTCACGGAGGGGGTCGACCGGCTGAACATGGTCGAGGCGATCCGCGAGACCCTGCACGCGGAACTGGACCGCGACGAGGACGTGGTCGTCTACGGGCAGGACGTCGGCGTCGACGGCGGCGTCTTCCGGGCGACGCAGGGACTGCTCGACGCGTTCCCCGGCCGCGTCCACGACGCGCCGGTCGCGGAGGCCGGCATCGTCGGACTGGGCGTCGGCCTCGCGGCCGCGGGCTACCGACCCGTCGCGGAGATCCAGTTCGCCGGCTTCACTTTCCAGGCGTTCGACCAGATCCACCAGCACGTCTCGCGCCTGCGCAGTCGCTCGCGCGGGAAGCTCACCTGCCCCATGGTGATCCGTGCGCCGTACGGGCTGGGCGTGAAGGCTCTAGAGCACCACTCCGAGAGCTACGAGGCCGGCTATGCCCACATTCCCGGTCTCAAAACCGTGATTCCCTCGACCGCGCGGGACGCCGCCGGACTGCTTCGGTCGGCGATCCGCAGTCCAGATCCCGTCCTCTTCCTTGAGCCGATGCCGCTCTATCGGGCGGCCCGTCGGCCCGTTCCCGCCGACAACGAGGTCCCTCTCGGCGAGGCCCGCGTCGTCGAGGCGGGCACCGACGTCACGGTCATCACCTGGGGCGCGATGGTCCGGGAGGTCGAAGGCGCCCTCAAGGAGAGCGAGGCGTCGGCCGACGTGATCGACCTGCGGACGATCAGCCCGATGGACACCGAGACGGTCCGCGAGTCGGTCCGGAAGACCGGCCGGTGCGTCGTCGTCCACGAGGCGCCGCGCTCGGGCGGGTTCGGCGCTGAGGTCGCGGCCCGCATCTCCGACGAGGCCGTCTGGCACCTCGAGGCGCCGATCGAGCGCATCGCCGGTTACGACGTCCCGGTGCCGCTGCCGGGACGGGAAGAGGCGTACCGGCCCGACCAGGAGCGCATTCGGGGGGCGATCGAACGCGTCACGTCGCCGTAGGCGCCGGGCTGTCCCGTCGATGGCAGGAACCGTCGGCCCGACGTTTATTTTGAGGGCCAACGTAGTATCACTCATGGCAACACACGTTCTCGTTCCCGTCGACGACTCGAACCAGTCGACCGAAGCCCTCGAGTTCGCCTGCGAGGAGTATCCCGAGGCCCGCATCACGGCGCTGCACGTCCTCGATCCCGGCGACTTCTACGCCGCGACTGGTATCGAAGGCGGCGCCGTGGCGAACTACGAGGAACTCCAGGACCACCACCAGGACCGGGCGGAGGCGATCCTCGAGGCGGCGCGCGAACAGGCCGCCGAGCACGGCGTCGAGATCGAGACGGACCACGTCGTCGGCGGAATCTCGCGATCGATTGTCGACTACGCCGCCGAACACGACGTCGATCACATCGCGATCGGGAGCCACGGCCGCACGGGCGCGAGCCGGATCCTGCTGGGCAGCGTCGCCGAAAAGGTGGCTCGCCGCTCGCCCGTTCCGGTGACGATCGTCCGCTGAGCGGTCGGGAGAACACGACTCGAGCCGCGACGCCTCAGCATGAGCGACTGCAACAGCGGTCGCTCCGTCGCGTAGCGACAGCGAAAACGGCGCCCGGCGGATCGGTTCAGGCGGAGACGGTCTGGCTCTCCCGCTCGGACTCCGTGGACCGCATATCCAGGTCGGCCCGCAGCGCCTCGATCGCGTCCTCGGGGTCGGTCTCGGAGTCGAAGACGCGGTCGAATCCGAGTTCGCGGAAGAACGCGCGGGTCTCCTCGAAGTCGTCCTGACCGACGGCGAGGTTGCCGCCGATGTAGGTCGTGACGTTCTCGAGGTCGGCGTCGGCGAGTTCGCCGTGGAAACCCTGACAGTCCTGTTTGGCGTGACCGTAGAGCGAGGAGACGAGTACCGCCGCGGCGTCGTGTTCGGTCGCGGCGTCGACAAACTCCGTCTGGGAGGTCTGGACCCCGAGGTTGACGACATCGAACCCCGCGGCCTCGAACGCTTGCTCCAGGATGGTGATCCCGACGACGTGGGCGTCGGAGCCGATCACGCCGAGGATGACTGTCTTCGTCATGGTCGTACCACCACAAACTGGCGGGAGTACAATAAACCTAATGATTAATCATGTGGTAGTGGTTCACACGGTTTCCCTGCGGCGGGAGACGCTTCGGTCAACGACGCCCGAACGGAACGCAGTCAGCGATGAACGCGTGGAACGCGGCGAGGGATCAACGAACGAAACGACTCGAGACGGCCGTCGGACCGCTCAGACCGTCGTGAGGGCGTCGACGGGTGCGTCGGTGCGATTCTGAGCCCGCTGGATGCCGTCCTCGCCGGCCGCGATGAGCGCGAAGACGCCGGCGACCTCCGCGTCTGCGGTGCCGACGATGTCCAACAGGAGTTCCTGGGTCTCGCCCGACCGGATGAGGTCGTCGACGACTAGCACCGACTCGCCGGCGTCGATGGCCGACTCGGGCAGGTAGTAGGTGAGTTCGATTCCCGACTGGAGGCGTTCGCGGGCCTCAATGAACTCCTCGACGGCGGTCTCCTTGCTCTTCTTCGCGTAGGCACAGCGCGTCCCGTAGTAGCTCGCGAGCGAGGCGGCGAGCGTGATCCCGTCGGTCGCCGCGGTGAGGACGACGTCGGGTCGATCGAAGTCGAACGCGTTGGCCACGACGGGCGCGACGAGGTCGAGAAACGACTGGTCGAAGACCGCCGCGCTGTTGTCGACGTAGCCCTCGTCGTCGACCCGGATGCGGGCCTCGAGTTCGCCGGCCAGCGCCTCGCGGCCGAGGTCCTCGACGACCTCACGTGCGCGCTCGGTTCCCGGCAGCACGTGTCCGTTGACGTACCGATTGAGGTCGCCCGCCGGCAGTCCCGTCGTCTCGGCGAGTTCGTCGTAGGTCCGGGTCTCCTTCAGCATCCGCAACACGTCGACGGCCCGTAACTGCAGGGCTGCCTTCTCGGCTCTGTTCATATGGGATATGCACGATTCTGCAAGTATGGGGGTTTCGATCGGATTACGCGCTCGAGATAGCCACGTCCGTGATCAGCGGCCGCAAGTCGGCCGAACCGGCCAGGTCACTTCTATTTTCCCGCATCGAGAGCGGTCGCGTTCGTCTCGTTCTCGAGGAGACCTCGCCCGCGCTGTCGGACGAGTCGCTGCATCACCCGCGCCTGCGCCTTTTGGAGGAGCGTTCCGGCCGTGCTCGCGGCACAGTTCAGCCGCTCGGCGACGGCCTCGAGTCCCGCCTCGCGCGGAACCGCGTAGTAGCCGACCTCGACTGCGGCTGCAACGGCCTCGAGCTGGCGCTCGGTGAGACCACCGGTCAGCGGCGCGTGCCGGCGGTCGTACTCCCCGATCGCGCGGACGGTGACGTCGATCTCGTCGGGGAGCCTCTCGAGCATCGCCTGCAGGTCCTCGCCGGCGCCGACGACGGTCATGTAGAACGCGGCCTCGGAATCGTAGATCACGGGCGGGACGATAACGAGATCGAGCGTGGCGAACGATTGCCGCCAGCGCACGTCTTCCTCGCGAGTCTCTTGGCAGATGTAGACGTAGAACGAGTCGTCGTCGATCGGCGTCAGGTCGTACCAGCGGATCGAATCGACGGCCTCGATGGCGTCGACGTACGCCTCGCGGTCGGCCTCGGCGTAGAACAGTTCGTACTCGCGGTCGCCCTCGGGGCCGAGGATGTTCCACGTGCGCAGTTCCTCGTAGCGGACCGCGTCTCCCTCGCGGATGAACAGCTGCATGGGATGGAGCATCCAGTCAGGCTGGCGGAGCCGAACGTCGAGGTACTTCATCGCGGTGTGTCGACGGCAGGACGGGGTAACATATAAATCACCTAGTGTATCCGTGAGAAGCGACAGTGCGATCGATGGCCGACGTGCGCGTATGAGGCGCTATCAAGCACGGCTGCCGACGGTCGATCCAGGACAGGGACAGGTGTGGTCGCTCGAGTCGCTGACAGCGACGGCGGTGATGCATCGATGATCAACGCGCTGACGAGTGCCGTCTTCGTCGTGGGCGTTGGCCTCGCACTGGCGAATCTCATGGGAATCGTCGCCAGCGCGTTGGGGCTGGTCTCGTACTGGCCGCCGGGCGAACGGGACAGGACCTACTACGTCCACTGGGGGATCTCGCACTCACTCAACGTCGTCATGCTCGCGCTCACCTATCTCAGCTGGAACAGTCTCGGCCTTCCCCGCGGCCCGTCGCTGGCCGCGGGCGCCGCGCTGTTCGTCGCCGGCTACGGCGTCGCTATCACGGCCGGCCTGGACCTCGGCGTCGAGGAGACGAAGGGACTCGCCGGTGACCTGCGAACCGGCGGCTGGTACCGCTACTCGAGAAATCCCCAGTACGTCGGCTACGTCGTCGCGACGGTCGGCTTCGCGCTACTGGCGAACTCCGGGCTGGTGGCCGTCGTCTGTGCGATTTACCTGGGTTGGTGGCTCTCGCTGCCGTTCGCCGAGGAGCCCTGGCTACGTGAGCAGTACGGCGAGGAGTACAAGCGCTACGCCGAGCGCGTGCCGCGATTCGTGGGGAGACGGACCGTTCGCGCACTCGTCGGGAATCGGGCAGACGAAACGGCGGTCAGCGACCGCGGGTGACCGCGATCAGTCCTGCAGGAAGTCCGGCTGCGTGCGCTGCTCCTCGATTTCTGTCTCGAGGTGCTGCTTGAACTCCTCGATCTCGACGTCGTACTCCTGGTCCTCGAAGCGGTCGCGGACGGAGATGTTGCCGTCTTCCTCCTCGTTGTCGCCGACGATGATCTGGTAGGGGACCCGATCGTCGTGAGCCGCGCGGATCTTCCGCTCGAGCGTGGAGTCGCGACCGTCGACCTCGACGCGGAAGTCGTCGAACTCGTTGGCGACGCGGTGAGCGTAGCCGAGGTTATCGTCCGAGATCGGTAGCACGCGGATCTGTTCGGGCGCGAGCCACAGCGGGAACCGACCCTCGTAGTGCTCGATGAGCATCATGAAGAACCGCTCGTAGCTGCCGTACAGCGCGCGGTGGATCATGACCGGGCGGTGTTCCTCGTTGTCTTCGCCGACGTAGTTGAGGTCGAACCGCTCGGGCATGTTGAAGTCGAGTTGGACCGTCGGGCCGTCCCACGAGCGGCCGATGGCGTCCTCGAACGCGAAGTCGATCTTTGGTCCGTAGAAGGCGCCGTCGCCCTCCTCGACTTCGTAGTCGTGGGCGCGGTTCTCGAGGACGTTCTCGAGTTGCTCCTCGGCGCGGTCCCAGATTTTGTCGGAGCCGACCGACTTCTCGGGCCGCGTTGCGAGCGCCATCTCGTACTCGAGGTCGAACGTCTCGAGGACGTCCGTGATCATGTCCATGATCTCCTCGACCTCCTGTCTGATCTGGTCGGGCCGGATGAACAGGTGGCCGTCGTCAATCGTGAACGCCCAGACTCTCGAGAGCCCCGAGAGTTCGCCGCGCTGCTCCTTGCGGTAGACCTTCCCGTTCTCGGCGTACCGGATGGGGAGGTCGCGGTAGCTCCAGGACTGGTCCTGGAAGATGGCGGCGTGGCCGGGACAGTTCATCGGCTTCAGGCCGAACTCGTCGTCGCCGACGTCGAAGATGAACATGTCGTCCTGGTAGTTCTCGTAGTGGCCCGAGCGGTGCCAGAGATCCGTCTTGAAAACGTGGGGCGTCTCGACGTAGTCGTAGCCCGCGTCCTTGTTTAAGTCCTCGACGAAGTCCTCGAGCTCCTTTAGGACGGTCTTCCCCGGCGGGTGATACAGCGGCAGTCCGGGGCCGGTGACGTCCTGGATCGAGAACAGGTTCATCTCGTTGCCGATCCGGCGGTGGTCGCGCTTCTCGGCCTCCTGCTTGCGCTCGAGGAAGTCCTCTAAGTCGCTCTCGTCCTCGAAAGCCGTCCCGTAGATCCGCGTCTGCATCGTGTTCTCCTCGTTGCCGCGCCAGTAGGCGCCGGCGATCTCGAGCAATTCGACGACGCCGATCTCGCCCGTCGAGTCGACGTGGGGGCCGGCACAGAGGTCCTCCCACTCGCCCTGTTTGTAGAAGGAGACGGTGTCGTTCTCGTCGGCGAATTCCTCGAGCAACTCGAGCTTGTAGGGCTCGCCTTCGAGGCGCTCCTCGGCCTCCTCGATCGAGACGTCTTCGCGCTCGATTTCGTAGTCCTCGGCGATGATCTCCTCGATTTCGTCCTCGAGCGCTGCGAGGTCCTCCTCGTCGACGTCGAGATTATCGAAGTCGTAGTAGAAGCCCTCGTCCGTCGGCGGTCCGATCGCGAGTTTGACCTCGTCCTCGTCGTACAGTCGCTCGACTGCTTGTGCGAGACAGTGCGACGCGGAGTGGCGCATGACTTCGAGGTACTCCTCGGAGCCGTCGGTGACGATCTCGAGTTCGACGCCGTCGTAGACGGGTTCCTCCTTGGCGACGAGTTCGCCGTCGAGTTTGCCGGCGACCGTGTCGCTGCCGAGGCCGGGGCCGATCTCATAGGCGCAGTCCTCGACCGTCGCGTCGGGTGCGACCTCGAGTTCGGAGCCGTCGGGCAGTACAACCGTTATCTGTTCCTGTGACTGGGAATCTGGTTCTGACATGGGTGTTCGTGTGGGTGCGGCTGCGAGTAGTGCTGTGGCCGCTGCTGATCGGGGAACTTCGGTGAGAAGTTCGGCGGGTGGTCCGCTCGTCCCACCGTGCTGTGGATCGAATCGAGCACAGCCAGCGGTAGATGTAGGTTAGAAGCGGGCGAGAGCCCCTGTAAAGCGGACACCTACCATCGTGGATACGCGTAGTCTCGAGCGGGATAAAAACATTGTGATGAACCGTCGAGATCCCGGTTCGCCGGACGACCGTCATCGCGACTCGCGACCGGCCGCGACGGATATCGGCGCTGGCTCCAGACAGTCCTCGTCGGGCGAACGGTTTTCCCGCCGAACGGGGTACGTCCGTTCGTGGGCCCCAATCCATCAGACGACGATCCGTTCGACGACCCGTTCGGCGGAGATCACCTCAGGGACCCGTTCGAGAACGATCCTCTCGAGGATCCGTTCGAAGGCCCGGCCGGGGGTAGCGAGAGCGACGAGGATCTCGAGCGCGCGTTCGACGAACTCTCGTCCGAGACGCTGCTCGCGTTCATCGGCGCCGGGGCCCTCGTCCACGTCGGGGTGTTCGCCGTAGCGCTCGGCCTGATGCTCCTCGGGTTCCGCGGCCAGTGGTTCGTCGGCGGCAGTCTCGCGAGTGTCGGACTCGTCGCGCTCGGCCTCGCCGTCGTGACCTACCGCCGCTATCGCGCCCGTAAGGAAAGCGAGAGCGAGACGTCCTCGGCCAGTGGCTCCGCTCGCGAGTGAGCCGACCGATACCGAGGCCGCTACCGCGCGGTTCCGCGACCGATACTCGTTTTGTCCCTGCCGGTGACGGGTCCGGTATGTCGATCGACGCGGCGCTGTTCGACCTCGACGATACGCTGTACCCGTATCCGCCGTGCAAGGTGGCGGGAACGGAGGCCGCGTTCGAGGCCGCTCGCGAACTGGGGTACGATCTCGATCGCGCCGGGTTCGAGTCGCTCTATCGGGCCGGCCGTCGCGAAGTCAAACGCGAGGTCCCCGGCACAGCGGCGAGCCACGAACGGTTCCTCTACTTCAAGCGCGGGCTCGAACTGCACGCGGAAACGGCCAGACCGGGCGACGCGAAGGCGCTGGGCGAGGCGTTCTGGGACGCCTACCTCGCGGAGATGACGTGCTATCCGAAGGTCGAGGAGACGCTCGCAGACCTGCGGAACCGCGGTATCGACGTCGGAATCGTGACCAATCTGACGACCCGGATCCAGCTCGCGAAACTCGAGCGCTTGGGGCTCGCGGACGGGATCGATCTCCTCCTGACGTCCGAGGAGACAGGCCGCGAGAAGCCGGGGTCGGTCATGTTCACGCTCCCGCTCGCACGCCTCGACCGGCGTGCCTCGGAGACAGTGATGGTGGGAGACAACGTCGACGCGGACGTTGTCGGCGCGAACGCGGTCGGCCTCGAGACGGTCCTGTTCGATCCGCGCGGCGAGGTAGACGGAGCGCTCGAGGGCGACCGGAAACCGGACCACAGAATCGACGCGTTCGACGAACTGCTGGAGGTGATCCGATGAGTCTCGAGGACGAACGCCGAGCGGTGGTCGAGCACGCCCCGGAGCTCGCGGCGCTGACGCCGGGCCGGACAGGCAACCTGAGCGTTCGCGACGGCGAGACCGGCGACGCATTCGCGATCACGCCGACCGGCGTCCCGTACGACGGCTTCGACGCCGCGGACGTTCCGGTTGTCGGCGTCGACGGCGAGGACCGCAGCGGACGGATGGCCCCGAGCAGCGAGGTGCCGATGCACGCCGCGATCTACCGCCGCGAGGACGTCGGCGCGATCGTCCACACCCACTCGCCGTGGTCGACGACGCTGGCGGTCGCCCGTGAGCCGCTGCCGCCGATCCACTACATGATCGTCGCGGTCGGCAAGCGCGTCCCCGTCGCCGAGTACGCGCCCTACGGCACCGACGAGTTGGCCGAGAACATCGTCCGGACGATGGACGAGGCCGAGGCGACCGCGACGCTCATCGAAAACCACGGTCTCGTCGTCACGGCGTCGGACCTCGAGACCGCGCTCGAGAACGCCCACCACATCGAGAGCCTCGCGCGGCTGTACCTCCAGACCCGCGCCGCCGGCCTCGAGCCGCGGACGCTTTCGGACGCCCAACTCGAGACGGTCGTCGAGAAGTTCGAGTCCTACGGGCAGTAGCCGTCGGTTCCGTCGGTTGCCGGGGGATTTACTGTGATTCGAGCAGGTCGCTCGCGGTCACCAGCGCCTCCATCTCCACGCCCGCCTCCTCGACGGTCTCGCGGCCGCCCTCCTCGCGGTCGACGACGACCAGCGCGCGCTCGACGGTCGCGCCCGCCTCCCGGAGCGCCTCGACGGCCTCGACCAGACTTGTCCCCGTCGTCACGATGTCCTCGACGACGACGACCTCCTCGCCGTCCTCGAGTCGGCCCTCGATCAGGTTTCCGGTGCCGTACTCCTTGCGCTGCTTGCGCGCGATGACGTAGGGGACGCCCGCGGCGACGCTGGTCGCGGCGGCGAGGGGGACGCCGCCCAGCGCGACGCCGCCGAGCTTGTCGTCGGCCGCGAGCCGGTCGGCGAATGCCTCCGCGATGGCCTCGAGACAGTCGGGATCGGTCTCGAAGAGGTACTTGTCGACGTAGTATTCGCTGGTGCCGCCGTGGGAGAGTTCGAACTCGCCGAACTTGACCGCCTCCGCGTCCCGCAGGGCCTCGATGAGTGCCTCGTTCGTCATTGCTCGAAGGGCCGCGCCGAACCGAAATAAGCGGTGTGGAACGGATCGACGGCCGCGCCGGCGACCGATGCGCATACCTTTTTGTTCCGCCGGTGAGAGTCTCGTGATATGACACCAACCCGCGCTCCGGAGCCCCATCCGGCCCTCAAGCCGCTCCTCGAGACCATCGACTCGGCGGAGACGCCGGCGCTGCACGAACTGCCGGTTGACGAGGCGCGCGCAGTGCTCGATGACATGTTCGACGACAACGCCGACGCCGACGGCCCGTCGATCGACCTCGAGTCGGTCGAGGATCGAACGATCGATGGACCGGCCGGAGACCTCCTGATCCGCGTCTACCAGCCCGCGGGCGAGACGCCGCGACCGACGATCTGCTACTTCCACGGCGGCGGCTTCGTCGTCGGGAGCGTCGACGAACACGACGACACCTGCCGGAAACTCGCCGCCGAGACCGGCTACACCGTCGCCAGCGTCGAGTATCGATTGGCGCCTGAACACCCGTTCCCCGCCGCGCTCGAGGACTGTTACGCCGCGCTGGAGTGGGTCGACGACGAGATCGAGACGCTCGGCGGCGATCGGGATCGCATCGTCCTCGCCGGCGACAGCGCCGGCGGCAATCTCGCGACGGCGACGAGCCTGCTCTCGCGCGATCGCGGCGGCGTCGAACCCGCCCACCAACTCCTGATCTACCCCATCACCGGCGACATCACCGAAACCGACGCCTACGAGGAGAACGCCGATGGCTACTTCCTCGAGCGGGAGACTATGGAGTGGTTCGACGACTGTTACTTCGGACGCGAGATCGATCGGGGGAACGTCTATGCCCGCCCGCGGCTGGCTGCCGACCTCTCGGGCCTCCCGCCGGCGACGGTTGTCACCGCCGGCTTCGACCCGCTGCGCGACGACGGCGCGCGCTACGCCGAGCGCCTCGAGGCAGACGGCGTCCCGGTCACGCACTACCACTACGACGACATGATCCACGGGTTCTTCGGGATGTTCGCTGAGCCGATGAACCTCGGGCGCGCCCACGAGGCCTACGACGACGTCGTTCGCGATCTGCAGCAGGCGCTCGAGTGACGAGCCGTCGATCCGATTGGTAGCGTTCGTCCCGAGAGCGAAGGCGCCCGAAACGGCGACAGACTACTGCCTGCCGAGGAACGACTCGATTTCCGCCGCGATCGGTTCCGGTGCTTCGGCGGGACCGCTGTGGCTGATCCCGTCGAACTCAACGAGGCGACTGTGCGGCAGCGTGTCGTGGACCGCGCGGGCGCTGTTCCGGAGGAAGTCGGGACCATCGGTGCCGGTCAGCACGAGCGCAGGGGCGTCGACGTCGAGCGAATCTGGGAGTCGGTACCGCTCGACGGCGCGGTTCATCCGCAGGACTTCCTCGGCGAGGTCGACGCAGTCCGGCCAGACCGGCCACTTGGACAACCAGGCGTCGAGGTCATCGATTCCATCGGGATGGAGGACCAGTTTCACGTAGCGTTTCACCGCCTCGTGGCGTCGGCCGTCCTCGATGAGCGCCTCCATCCGATCGGCGAGATCGGCTCGCTTCCGGAACTCGTCGGGGAGCACCGCCGGTTCGTAGGTGACGACCGCGTCGACCGCCGCGTCGGCCGCGGCCTCGAGCGCCGTGAGCGCGCCGTAGGAGTGGCCAAAGAGGATCGGAACGCCATCGACATCGTCGGCGAGCGCTCGGACGTACCGGGTTTCGCGTTCCAATACCTCATCCGCGCTCGTCTCGGCTGGATCGTCGAGGCAGGTACCGAATCCCGGCCGCTGGGGGACGATCGTCGCATATTCCTCAAGGTGGGGGACGACGGGCGTCCAGTACTCTCGAGGGACCATCCCGCCGTGGAGCAGGATCAACGGTCGACCGTCGCCGCGTCGTTCGTACTCGACTCTCCGGCCGTCTTCGAATCGCGTCGTCTGCATGGGTCGCTACCGAGGGGTACGACCAGGCTAAGTCGTTCTCTCAGTGATCCGGCCGTTTAAGTCGGAGGTCAGGCGGACGCCGAAGTCGGCCGTCGAACGCCCGATCGGCGAGCGGACCCGTCGCCCGGCTGACCGTTTCGATGTTCCCATTTGCCTCGACGGAAACGGTCACGTATGAGCCTCGTCGCCGAATTCGAGATTCGCTGCGATGCGCTCCCGCTTGTCGGGGTCGCGGCGACGGTTCCCGACGCGACTGTTCTCCTCGAGTTGCAGTACAACCACGGTAATCGACCGCTGTTTATCGCCACCGTAACCGGGGGGTCTCGAACCACAATCGAGGCCGCGTTTGCTGACGCCGTCGACGTCGCGGACTGGTCCCTGATCGGACGGGCCGGAGAGACGCGTCGCTATCAGCTCACGCCGGCGTTGAGCTTCGAAGAACAGCTCGGCAACGAGATCGACGACCTTGCGGGCCTCGAGGCCCTCGCCACGGCCGAGGCCGTCATCGAACGGATCGAGGTGGAACCGAACGGGTGGCGGCAGACGGGATGGTTCGCCGACCGTGACGCCTTCACCGCGTTCTCGTCGTTCTGGCAGCACAATGCCGGGTTCCGATTGCACCGTCTCACTCGCGACCGGACGCCCGAGCCGCCGGGCGATGGGTTAACCGATTGCCAGCACGAGGCACTCCGAACGGCCTACGAACTGGGCCACTTCGACGTTCCACGCCGCGCGTCCCTCGAGGAGGTCGCCGCGGAACTGGATATCTCCGCCTCCTCGGTCTCTGAGCGCCTCCGTCGGGCGCAGACGCGACTCATTCGAGAGACGATCGCGACGACGTGGCCGCCGCTCTCGACGTAACGGGCGGTGTCGCCGTCGAGTACGGGTGACGATCGGGTGGGTTCCACGCGCAGTCTCGACCGGAACCCAAAAGCATCTACCGACGGCCGATATTGCGATACAGCATGGACGTCTCTATCATCGGCAGCGGCTACGTCGGCACCACCATCGCCGCCTGCCTTGCCGACCTCGGTCACGACGTGCTGAACGTCGAGATCGACGAGGACATCGTCGCGACGATCAACGCGGGCGAAGCCCCGATCCACGAATCGGGCCTCGAAGAGCGCATCGCCGAGCACGCGGGCACGAACCTCCGCGCGACGACCGACTACGACGAGATCCGGGAAACCGACGTCACCTTCCTCTGTCTCCCGACGCCCCAGACCGACGACGGCAGCCTCGATCTGGCGCCCATGCGGGCGGGCGCCGAGTCGCTGGGGCGGACGCTCGCCGAGAAGGACGGCGACCACCTCGTGGTCGTCAAGAGCACGGTTCTCCCCGGAACCACGGAGGAGGTCGTCGGCCCGATCCTCGAAGAGGAGTCCGGCCGCCGAATCGGCGACGGGCTCGAGATCGCGATGAACCCCGAGTTCCTCCGGATGAGCACGGCCGTCGAGGACTTCCTCGAGCCCGATAAGGTCGTGCTCGGCGCCTCGAGCGAGGGCGCCGCTGGCACTCTCCGCGAGTTGTACGCGCCAATTCTCGAGCGTGAGGAAACCGACCTCGTCGAGACCGACGTTCGGGAGGCGGAACTCATCAAGTACGCCAACAACGCCTTCCTCGCGTCGAAGGTCTCGCTGGTCAACGAACTTGGGAACATCGCGAAGGAGTACGGCGCGGACGCCTACGAGGTGCTCGCGGCGGTCGGGCTCGACGACCGCATCTCCGACCGCTTCATGCGCTCGGGGTTGGGCTGGGGCGGCTCCTGTTTCCCGAAGGACGTCAACGCCTTGCGGGCCGGCGCCCGCGAGCAGGGGTACGACCCCGATCTGCTCGACGCCGTCGTCTCGGTCAACGACGAACAACCCCGCCGGCTCGTCGCCCTACTCGCTGAGCACGTCCCGCTGGAGGGTGCCCGCGTCGCGGTGCTGGGACTCTCCTTTAAGCCCGGAACCGACGACGTTCGCAAGTCCCGCGCGCTCGACGTGATCGAGCACCTCCGCGAGCGCGGCGCCGAGGTCGTCGCCTACGACCCAGTCGCGATCGAGAACGTCCGGCCGGACTACCCCGAGATCGAGTACGCCGACTCCGCGGACGCGGCCCTCGAGGGAGCCGACGGTGCGGTCGTCGCGACCGACTGGCCCGAGTTCGACGATTTCGCGTTCGACGGGATGGCGAACCGGGTACTGGTCGACGGCCGCCGGATCGACGTCGACCGGGACGCCCTCGAGGTCTACGAGGGACTCACCTGGTAGCGCCGATGCCGATGATGGAGTCGCTCGAGTCGGACCGGAGAACCGCGACGCGCGACGGGCCGTCTACGGGAGCCGTTATAACACGCGTATTACGCAATCAGTATCCTTTTGCGGCCGCGCACGGGAATGATCGTCGATGGGAAATGACGCGGTTCGCGCGGATGCGATGCTCTCGAGCGGCGACGGCGAGGTCATCGCTATGAGTTCCGAGACGCGGGAGATCTCTCCCGACGACGTTTGCGTTCTTATTCCGACCCTCGACGAGGCGGCGACGATCGGTAACGTCATCGACGGTTTCCACGAACAGGGCTACACGAACGTCCTCGTCGCCGACGGCGGGAGTAACGACGACACCCGGGAAATCGCCCGCGATCGCGGCGCCCACGTTTTCGTCCAGTCCGGCGACGGAAAGGGCCAGGCCGTCCGCGAGGCCATCGAGTACGTCAACGTCCCCTACGTGGTGATGTTAGACGGCGACGGGACCTACGATCCCGCCGACGTCGATACCATGATCGAGCCCCTCTCACGGGGGTACGAGCACGTGGTCGGCAACCGGTTTGCCAACATGGACGACGACGCGATGAAGACGTTGAATGGCTTCGGCAACCAAATGATCAACCGCTCGTTCAGCGTCATTCACGGCGCCGACTACGAGGATATCCTCTCGGGGTACCGAGCGTTTACCGTCGACTCGTTCGACCGGCTCTCGATCGACTCGGACGGCTTCACCCTCGAGACGGAACTTGCCGTCGAGTGCGTCAAACACGGCATCGACACGACCGTCGTGCCGATCAGTTACCGCGCCCGTCCCGACGAGTCGGAAACGAACCTTCACCCGGTCAAGGACGGCGGCACGATCATCCTCGCGCTGTACTCGCTGGCCAAGACGAACAATCCGCTGTTTTACTTCGGTAGTTTCGGCGTCGGCGGGATCCTCTTTGGCGGTGCGATCGCGTCGTACGTCCTCTGGGAGTGGGTGCAGTATCAGGTCGGCCACGAGATCATGGCGTTGGTCTCCGCGGCCGCGATCTTGCTTGGCGTTCAGTTGCTCATCTTCGGCGTCCTCTCCGATATGCTCCTCTCCTTGCACCGCGAGCAACGGCGCCGTCTCGAGCAGATCACTCGCAAGAGCCGCGAGCGAGACGACAACGGACGATAGCGCGTTAAAAGGGCAGCATCGAGCGGACCTGCTGGAAGACGCCGTTCGAGTTGTTCCGCCGATACTCCTCGAACGGTCCGTGCAGCTCGTTCAACAGTTCCTGACGCGAGCGAAACTCCTCGATGTCGACTTCCGCGAGCATCTCGCTCAGCGCAACGTCGTTTCCGTGGACGTTGTACGGAATGCGTTCGTGGCCGAGTTCGGCCGCGACGTCGTCCTTGGTCGCCGGAAACGATAGCTCCGCGTCCTTGAGATGAGCGTCGACGGCGGCGATACCGAACTCGACGCTCTCGGGTTCGTCGTCGTCTCCGCTCGATGGTGGCCGGACTCCCATACGATCACGTACCGTGTCAGGCCGCAAAACCGCTACGAAGACGACCACGGAATCGCGCTCTCAGTCGCGGTCGAATCGCGCTCCCGATTCGGGAGCAAAGCGACGCTACCGGACCGCGATGGACGCCCGCTCCCGACACGCATTTGTCGCCGGCGATGAAGACACCTGTATGACCGAATACACCACGGTCTCGATCCCGAAGGACCTGGCCGACCGCGTTGAGGAGACGATCGACGGCACTAGCTTCCAGAGCACGAGCGACCTCGTCCGATTCCTGCTCCGGAGCATCGTCATCCAGCACCAGAAGGAGGGCGAACTCACCGAAGCCGAGTTCGAGGAGATCACCGAACAGCTTCGCGGCCTCGGCTACCTCGAGTAGCGCGGGCGCCACCGCTCTCGAAGCCGGTCGCGTGTCGAGTCAGCGGCGCTCGATCCTCGAGGTAGCGGCGTCCGCGTTATCGAACCAGCGGTCGTCCGATCGCAGTTCGGTGCCAGCCGGCACGAGACGGCCCGTGACACCGCTCTTCTCGCCACCCCGGTAGAACAGGCACGGTTATTATCTGGTTCGAGGCGCTAGCTCCGAGTGGAGGTCGAAGACGGATGCCACACATCCCGGACTTCCCATCGCCGTCGGACGACGCCGACGACGATCGTAAGCCGGAGCGTCGGAGCATCGTCGATCGAATAATCGGCGACGGCCACTGGCCGACGAGCGCCGCGCCGCGACCGGAGCCGGTTCCGGCCTCGTTCCGGTAGCGGTCGCGAGCTCGCGGCGCGTTCGGATTCGGTTTTTCCTCGCCGAGTTAGTCGGTCAGCGACTGGTCCGGCGGTCGCGCGTCGACGACCTCGAGGGGCTGGCGCCGACCGCGGCGATCGAAGGCACCGAACGACCGGTCGCCGAGTTTCCAGGGCGGAACGGCGACGAAGATCACTTCCGCGAGGTCGTCCCGTCTGGTCACCTCGAGTTCCCGAAGCGGGTGCGAGACGAACTGCCCCTGGGTCTGGCGGGCCGGGGTCGTGAGATTGACGCCGAAGACGGCGTTGAGGGCGTTATCGGGATCGGGAAGGAAGAAGTCCGTAAAGACCGGCATCTCGGGCGCCAACTCGGTCGTGCCCTCGAGTTCGCCGGCGGGCGTCACCGAGACGCCGGTCGTCACGCGGTCCGGATCGGCGTCGCTGGCGAGATCGAGGAGAACGTCGACGAGCGCCCGCGTGATGTAGACCATTATTCACCATAAGTACCGATCGTAGTTAGTTGTACCCCCCGCGGACATCGATGCAACCGATGTCGGAATGAGAAGAGACGATTCGACAATTTCGGAACAGAATACGGGCGATTCGACGGTGCTGGAGCGCGATGCGAGCGCTTCGACCGTATCGGTACCGTTTTCGACGGCGTAGTGACTTTTCTTCGTTTAGATCGGCAGCAGCTGCCACGCCATCCCCGCGTACACCTGCGGTGCGCGCCGGCGGGCGTTCTCGAGGGCGTCCGCGAGCGCCGCCGGCGCGTCGGTCGCGATCCCCGGACCGTGCCCGACGAGGATCCGCTCGGGCGAGAAGCCGCCCAGTTCCTTGCGGGGCGGGACAGGTCGACGCACCGGGTGGACGCCGAGGCGTTCGCTTCCGGCCCGGAAGAACGCGGCCGTGCCGACCGATTCGGGGACGACGAGCGTTCCGTCCTCGGGGTTGTAGAGGGCGACCTCCTTCCAGAAGCGATTGTCGACGATCGTGTGGGCCTCGAGGCCGGTGTCGGAGAGTTCGTCCGAAAAGCGGGCGACCGGCGCGTCGAGGTCCTCGGTGACGCCCTCGAAGATCCGCGGGAGATAGACCGGCACGTTGTGCCGGTCGGCGATCGCTTCGGCGTCCCGCGTGTGGCGATCGAGCAGGACGACGACCCCCCGTACGTCGCCGAACTCGGCGACCAGTTCGTCGAGTCCTGCGGCGTCGACGGGATCGACGAGCCAGACGTCGCCGTCTACCTCGAGGGCGTGGCTCGCGCGTTGCATCTCCTCGTCGGGGTGGGCGATCCAGCCGACGCCGCCGTCGAAGCGGTCGATCTCCCGGAACTCGGTCGCGCGCTCGTCGACGCGGAACGGCATATACCGACGACTACGACGGCGGCGCGTAAAAGCGTAGGCAATGACACTATGTCGCCGCCGCGCGTACGTCCGACCATGCTCACCGGGTTGTCCTGGCTCGCTCTCGAGGCCAAATACCTCGAGCCGGCGCGGTCGTTCTACGAGGAGACGCTGGAGTTGGCCTGCATCGCGGAGCGCGAGACCGAACTCGCCTTCGCCGCCGGCGAGACGGACCTCGTGATTCGCCGGCCCGAGGCCGTCCCGCGAGGCGGGCTCCACACCCACTACGCGTTCTCGATCCCCGACGACGAGTACGACGACTGGTGGGACCGCCTGAGCGCCGAGTACGACCTCGAGGAGGCCCGATTCGGCCCCGCGAAGTCGCTGTACCTCTACGACCCCGACGGCAACTGCGTCGAACTCGGCCAGCAGGGCGTCGATGGCCCCGGCATCGACGGGATCTTCGAGGTCGTCCTCGAGGTCGAGGATCTCGAGCGCGCGGAGTCGTTCTACGCTGCGCTGGGGTTCGAGACGGTCGACGGCGGGGACGAACGCAAGCGGATCCGGATGAACGGCCCGATGGCCCTGGAGCTCTGGGAGCCCCACCTCGGCATCGCCGACGCTCGCGGCGGCGTCCACGTCGATCTGGGCTTCGAGAGCACCGAACCGACCGCGGAACTCGAGGCGGTCAGCGATCGCGTCCGGCGCGTCGACCGCGTCGACGACGAGGAGGTCGTCGTCCGGGACCCGGACGGCCATTTCCTGACGTTCACGACGTGAGGGACGCGAGTCTCTCGGAGACGGGCCGGTCATTGATTGCTCAGCGAGTCGCAGTGGGGGATAGCGGCGACCGCTACGCTCGACTGTCTGGCGGCTCTTCGCTGTCGGCTCGAGACGGGCGAGTCCGTGCCGACTCCCGGGCCTCAGTGCGCGGCAGCGTGAAGTAGAACGTCGCGCCCTCGCCGGGTTCGGAGTCGACCCAGATCTTCCCGCCGTGGCGCTCGACGATTCGCTGGCACAGCGCCAGTCCGATGCCCGAGTCCGATCCCTCCTCGGCCGTGTGGGCGGTTTCGAAGACGTCGAAGATCCGTTCGGACTGCTCGGAATCGAGCCCGATCCCCTGATCGGCGATTGCAAACTGCCACTCGTCGCCGGTTCGTTCGACGCCCACGTGCACCTGCGGCGGCTCGTCCCCGCTATATTTGAGCGCGTTCGAGACGAGATTACGGAAGACCTGCGCGAGCTGGTCGCCGTCCGCGGTCACCGTCGGGAGTTCGTCGACGGTGATCGTCGCGTCGGTCTCCTCGATCCGCGGCTCGAGGTCCGTGAGTACGTCGTCGAGAACCGCCGCGGCGTCCGTCGGCTCCAGGGGGTCCCCGCGGGTGGTGACTCGGGAGTACTCGAGGAGGTTCTCGATCATCGCCCGCATCCGGTCGGCGCCGTCGACCGCGAAGTCGATGAACTCCTCGGCCTCCTCGTCGAGGTCCTCCCGGTAGCGATCCTCGAGCAACTGGAGGTAGCTCGAGACCATCCGCAGCGGTTCCTGCAGGTCGTGGGAGACAGCGTAGGCGAACTGCTCTAAGCGCTCGTTCGACGCCTCGAGCTGGTCGACGCTTTCGGCTAACTCCTGTTGAGTCCGTCTGAGCTCCGTCACGTCGGTGTAGAGCGCGAACGTCCGCTCGCCTTCTTTCCCGACCTCGTAGGGGATCACGCGGAGCTTGTAGTGACTGCGGCCGTCGGGACGGTCGACGGTGACCTCGTCCTGGTAGATCTCGTTGTCCGCAACGTGGGCCGCGACCGCCGCTTCCGTCTCCGTCTCCCGGAGCGGTACGACCTCGAACAGGTTCTTACCCTGGGCGTCCGCGCTCGTGTGGTCGACGAGGTCCTCGAAGACGGTGTTGGCGCGATCGATCGTCGGCTCGCCGTCCGTATACTGGATATCCGCCGCCGCGGACGGCGTGTTCTGGAACAGCGACTCGAACCGCTGCTTCTCCGTTCGGATCTTTTTTTCGATCTCCTCGAGATCGGCGATAGATCGTTTCCTGCGGGCGGTTTCCAAGCCGACGATGACGCCTGCTATCCCCCCGACGAGCGCCACGAAGATCGCCTGGAACAGGATCACGTCGAGCTCGATCGTCGCCTCCGGAACCAGGTACTGATGCGACGCGTATCCCCCGGACGCCAGCCCCGCGAGTACGTACCCGGCGACCGTGTAGCGACCGATGATACCGACCCCGTTCGGCGCGTCGACGTTCGCGAGCGCGTAGTAGCCGACGCAGCCGAACGTCAGCGAGAGCACGACCAGTGACCACTGCCCGACTATCGTCAACAGCAACTGCGTTTCGTGAATCTGCACGTGATAGACGGAGACGACCAGCGAGAAGAGAAAAACCGTCGCGACGATCACAGTTCCGAGCCAGTTCGGAAAACGCCAGTCCATACGATTGTTTGCTACTTGTATCAGTTATAAATTGGGTTGAAAGGACCGTAGAGACTGTTTAACTCGCTGCCATACACCGAACAGGCGTCGAATCGTTGAATGGTCTCCGACGACCGGGGATGAGCACGCCTGTAGAGCCGGTTGCCGCCAGCCGAACGCTCCTGCAGACTGCAAGCCCGCTATTTATCGAACCGAGCGCTGTCCCAACAAACGGATCGTCTATGAGCATCGACTCAACCGAAGACCTCTTCGTATCCGGCCTCAAGCACGCGTATTACACCGAACAGCAACTCGTCGACGCCCTCGACGAACTCGAGGAGACCTCCTCGAGCGAGGAACTCAAGAGCGGGTTCGCCGAGCACCGCGAGGAAACGAAGACGCACGTCGATCGCATCGAGCAGGTGTTCGACCAGCTCGATGCCGACGCCGAAGCCGAGGAAGACCCCGTCGTCGAGGGGATGATCCAGGCCCACGAGGAGTTCATGGATCAGGATCCGAGCGATCAGGCCATCGACCGGTTCAACATCGCTGCCGGCCAGAAGTCCGAACACTACGAGATCGCCACCTACGGCAACCTCATTCCGATGGCCGACCAGCTCGGGATGGACGACGCCGCCGACCTGCTCGAGGAAACCCTCCGCGAGGAGCAGGACGAACTCGACACCCTCTCCGAGAAGGGCGAGCAGTTCGACTACGGCGAACTCGAAGCGTCGAACTAACGGCGCGACCCGCGCGATCCTCGCTTTTTCTCGACCGCGAGACGACGAGACTACAGTCGATTCGTGTTCACGTCGACGCCCGGCGGCGTCACCAGCAGGAACCCGCGGAAGTGAACGAGGTTCCCCCCCGACTCCCTGATGTCGCGAGCGAAGCCGGCGGCCAGTTCGTTGACGTCGCCCTCGACGTTGAGGACGAGCACGTTCCCCTTCGAGATCGCCTCGAGCCACTCCTCGGCGGGCGTCTCCCCGTCGAGGACCCCGAGGACGATGCTGCCATCGATCTCGAGTTCCTCATCGATGTGTTCCTCGACGGTCCGGAGGTCGAGGTCGAAATCGCTCATAGGGGGTGCGTCGAACCGGGACGAGAAAAACGTTCGGCATCAACCTTTTGCGCTGCGGTCTATCGCGCTGGCGGCAGCGTAGCTGCCGCACAGCGCACCGTCCCTCGGTAAAAGGTCGATCAAAAGCACGTCGTCACCCCCTCAGCCGCGCCGACGGCGCGGCTTCGGGGATTCCTCGGCCCGCTCACTCACTTCGTTCGTTCGCGGCGGCCATCGAAGGCGGACCGCTCAGTCCTGCGGGAACTCCTTCTGGAAGCCGCGGAACTCGGTGTGGTGGGCCTCCTCGTCGGCCAGGATCGTCACCGCGACGTCCTCCGTAACGGGGTCGCTGGCCTCGGAGGCAGCCTCGTGGAGCGAACGGTAGGTCTCGATCGCGTCGTTTTCGGCCTCGAGGACGCCCTCGATGACCGACTGGACGTCCGTCGTGTCCTCGGGCGGCTGGAGGCTGTGCTGGTTGGCCTCGAACCCCTCCGAACCCGGCGGGGATTCGTCGAGTTGCTTCAGGCGCTCGCCGAGCATCCGCGCGTGGTCGAGTTCCTCCTGGATGTCCTCTTCTAAGCTCTCCTTGACCTCCTCGGCGTGGATGCCGTCGAGCACAATCGCGTTCGTGAGGTAGTTCATCACGGTCTCGAGTTCGTCGACGTAGGCCTCCGTCAGGAGATCCTTGATCTCGTCGTTCGTCATGCCGGCCGACCTACCACAGCGAGCGGTAAAACCCTGCACCGCGCGCCTGCATGACGCGTTTATGAACACCCGGCCGTTCGTCGCCGATCCGCAGCGGCGCGGCTACGTCCGCCCGCACGACGCCGCGCTGAGGGGGGCGCTTGGAGATATATCGACGAATGGGCGCTAATGGGCCGATATAATCGAAATGTTCGTCTCGGTCCGAATCAGGGGGGCGAATTCTACCCAACTGTCAACCGGTGAGCGCGCGCCAGCGAGTCTCGGTCGTCGTCGGCTCGCGATCGGGGTCAATTCGAGACGATCACGGTCTCGTTCGCTCTCGATCGAAGTATGATAATAGGAGGTAATAGGATGGGAAAGGACGTTGGTGTCTTGCGGTTTTCGACCTCCATCGGATAATGTGTGTTGTGATGACTTGACATTCGGGAGTCGAGACAGCGGTATCTTTATATACCTCGTCGCCCGTCGAATTCAGATACAATGTCTTCACAAGACGATTCGTCCTCTGACACCAGTCAGGGGGGTCGAGTTCTTCCAGGGCACGTTAGATTCCACTGACGAAATAGAGTCAGCACGTGTCTTCGATACGACCCTCCGGGACGGCGAGCAGTCGCCCGGAACTTCGTTCTCCTACGACGACAAACGGCAGATCGCGTCCATCCTGGACGACATGGGAACCCACGTCATCGAGGCGGGCTTCCCGGTCAACTCGGACGCGGAATTCGAAGCCGTTCGCGATATCGCGTCGTCGACGCAAACGACGACCTGCGGGCTAGCCCGTGTCGTCGATGCGGACATCGAGGCCGCACTCGATTCGGGTGTCGAGATGGTGCACACGTTCGTCAGCACCAGCGACGTCCAGATCGAGGACTCGATGCACGCGACGCGAGACGAAGTCGTCGAACGCGCAGTCGAATCGGTCGAGCGCGTCACTGAGACGGGAACCACCTGCATGTTCTCGCCGATGGACGCGACACGAACTGACGAGCAGTTCCTGCTCGAGATCATCGAGGCCGTCAGCGAGGCCGGCGTCGACTGGATCAACATTCCGGACACCTGCGGCGTCGCTACACCGACGCGGTTCCGGGCCATGATCGAGAAGGTCTGTGCCCACACCGACGCGCAGATCGACGTCCACACCCACGACGACTTCGGGCTGGCCACCGCCAATGCCCTGGCCGGCATCGAAGCGGGAGCCGATCAGGCGCAGGTCTCAGTCAACTCCATCGGCGAGCGCGCGGGCAACGCCGCCTACGAGGAGTTCGTAATGGCCGTCGAGTCCCTGTATCAGACCGATACGGGGATCGACACGACGCGCATCGCCGAGCTCTCGAACGTCGTCGAGGAGAAAAGCGGGATGGCGACGCCGGGCAACAAGCCCGTCGTCGGCGACAACGCTTTCTCCCACGAGAGCGGCATCCACGCCGCCGGCGTCATCGAGAACTCCGACACCTTCGAGCCCGGCGTCATGACCCCGGAGATGGTCGGCGCCGAACGCCGCCTGATCCTGGGCAAGCACACCGGTACCCACTCGGTACGGGAGCGCCTGGCCGAACTGGGCTTCGAGCCTACCGACGATCAGGTCAGGGCGGTCACCCGCCGCGTCAAGGACTTCGGGGCCGAGAAGCGTCGGGTCACCGTCGACGACTTGGAGCGCTTCGCCGAAGAGGCTGGCATCGAACGCCAGTCCGAAGAGGAGGAGGAGGTGCGCGTCTAAGGGATGTCCTCCCCGTTTGCCACCGTTCGCGAGCCCCTGCTGTCGCGCTCGAGCGGACCGACCAGCAATACTTGCAGCGGCTTGAAAACTCGCAAGGGTTATGTCACTCGAGGGTCCTACGAGAACGATAATGACGGTCCGCGCTTCACTGTCGGCTCGCAGCCCAGTCGACACCAGCGCGCTCGCTCCGATTCGTATTGTAGGGGCGCCTACGCCCCGTATCTAGTACCTCGTAGCTTCGGACCCGAATTCGTCGCACCGTTCTCACAGCGACAGCAAATCCAGCAGATGACAGCATACCCGACATCCACAGCGATCGACAGCCGCCACGCGGCGGGAGGTAATCGATGAGCGAACGCGCAGCAAAGGTCACACAGGCAGACGAGGAGGCACAGGACGACGACCAGATCACCGACAGCGCGGCCCCGGACGCGGCCCAGGAGGTCGACGCCGAGTCGGAGACGACGCCGGCGCCCGTCACCAGCGGTGCCGAAGCGGTCGTCCGCGCGCTAGAAAACGCGGGCGTCGAGCACGCCTTCGGCGTGCAGGGCGGGGCGATCATGCCCGTCTACGACGCCCTCTACGACTCGGAGATCTACCACGTGACGATGGCCCACGAGCAGGGCGCGGCCCACGCGGCCGACGCCTACGGCATCGTCTCGGGGAAGCCGGGCATCTGCCTGGCGACCTCCGGTCCGGGCGCGACCAACCTCGTCACGGGGCTGGCCGACGCCGACATGGACTCGGATCCGATGGTGGCCCTGACGGGCCAGGTGCCGACGGATCTCGTCGGCAACGACGCCTTCCAGGAGACCGACACGACGGGCGTCACGACGCCGGTCACGAAGGATAACGCCTTCTCGAGCGACTCGGACACCGTCGGTAGCGACGTCAGCGAGGCGTTCGCCCTCGCCGGCGAGGGCCGACCGGGCCCGACGCTGGTCGACCTGCCGAAGGACGTGACCAACGGCGAGACCGACCGGGAGCCCGACGCGCCGTCGGTGCCCGAGACCTACGAGGTCCAAGAGCGGGCCGACGAGGAGATCGTCGCGGCCGCAGCCGAGCGCATCGAGAACTCGAACAGGCCCGCCATGTTGCTGGGCGGCGGCGTCATCAAGGGTGAGGCCAGCGAGGCCTGCCGCAAGTTCGCCATCGAACACGAGATTCCGGTCATCACCACGATGCCCGGCATCGGCGCGTTCCCTGAAGATCACGAGCTCTCGCTGGAGATGGCGGGGATGCACGGTACCGGCTACGCCAACATGGCGATTACCCACTGCGACACGCTGATCGGGATCGGGACGCGGTTCGACGACCGCCTGACCGGCGGTATCGAGACCTTCGCGCCCGATGCGGAGCTCATCCACGTCGACATCGACCCCGCGGAGATCTCGAAGAACATCCACGCGGACTACCCGCTGATCGGCGACGCCGCAACCGTCGTCGAACAGTTGGTCGAGGCCGTCGACGAGTCGCCCGAGGCCACGAAGTGGCGTGCGCAGTGCCAGCAGTGGAAGTCCGACTACTCGATGGCCTACGACGCACCCGAGGACGAGCCGCTCCAGCCGGAGTTCGTCGTCGAAGCCTTAGACGAGGCGACCGACGACGACACCATCGTGACGACCGGCGTCGGCCAACACCAGATGTGGGCCTGCCAGTACTGGACCTACACCGAACCCCGCACGTGGGTCTCGAGTCACGGGCTCGGGACGATGGGATACGGGCTGCCGGCGGCGATCGGCGCCCGGATTGCGGCCGACGACGATCAGGATGTCGTCTGTTTCGACGGCGACGGCTCGTTCCTGATGACGCTGCAGGGTCTCTCTGTTGCGGTCCGCGAGAATCTGGACATCACGGTCGCCGTGCTCAACAACGAGTACATCGGGATGGTCCGACAGTGGCAGGACGCCTTCTTCGAGGGGCGCCACTCCGCGTCGGACTACCACTGGATGCCCGAGTTCGATAAGCTCGCCGAGGCCTTCGGCGCGGCCGGCTTCCGCATCGACGACTACGACGAGGTCGCCGACACCATCGAGGAGGCGCTTTCCTATGACGGGCCCTCGGTGATCGACGTCCACATCGATCCCGAGGCGAACGTCTTCCCGATGGTTCCGAGCGGCGGCGACAACGGACAGTTCGCACTGACGGAGGATCAACTATGACCGTCGGACAAACCGCGTCCGACTGCAACCGAAACACCGAGACGGCTTCGCCGTCTCGAGCGTTACTTCACTCCGTTCAGCAACACACGAGGTGTTTCGCATGAAACGCGGATTAGAAGGACCACCGCCGGAGGACCGACCGACCCCCACGGGTCGACGCAACAAGCAGGGCATTCGCATCGACCCCGAGGTCGAAGCGACCCACGAACCCCGGCGCACCGTGATCTCCGCGCTGGTCGCACACGAGCCCGGCGTGCTCTCGGACGTCTCGGGGCTGTTCTCGAGGCGGCAGTTCAACATCGAGAGCCTGACCGTCGGGCCGACGAAAGACGAGGACCGCGCGCGGATCACGGTCGTCGTCGAGGAGCCCGATCCGGGCATCGACCAGATCAAGAAACAGCTGCGCAAGCTCGTGCCGGTGATCTCGGTGCGCGAACTCGAGCCCGACGCGATGCAGCGGGAACTGGCGTTGATCAAGGTCGACGCCGACGATCCCGCGCAGGTCAGCGCCGTCGCGGACATGTACGACGCGACGACCGTCGACTCGAGTCCGGAGACGGCGACGTTCGAGATCACGGGCGCACGCCAGAAAATCGAGGCAGCGATCGACACGTTCGGCCAGTTCGGGATCCGGGAAATCTCCCGAACCGGGACGACGGCGCTCGCTCGCGGCACCGAGGAGACCGCGGCAGCCGTGAACGCGACTGAATCGACCGCCACCGAGGCGAACCACGACGAAACATACCAGACAGCAAACGATGACTGACGAATTCACCACCGACATCTACTACGACGACGACGCAGACGTATCGACGCTCGACGACGAGACCGTGGCCGTGCTGGGCTACGGCAGCCAGGGTCACGCCCACGCGCTGAACCTCCACGACAGCGGGGTCGACGTGGTCGTCGGCCTGCGCGAGGGGTCGTCCTCGCGCTCGGCCGCCGAATCCGACGGCCTCGAGGTCGCGACGCCGGCCGACGCCGTCGCCCAGGCCTCCTACGTCTCCGTACTGGTGCCCGACACCGTCCAGTCGGACGTCTACGAGAACGCCATCGAACCCAACCTCGAGGCGGGGGACACTCTGCAGTTCGCCCACGGGCTGAACATCCACTACAACCAGATCCAGCCCCCCGAAGGCGTCGACGTGACGATGGTCGCGCCGAAGAGCCCGGGCCACCTCGTCCGCCGGAACTACGAGAACGACGAGGGGACCCCCGGCCTGCTGGCGATCTACCAGGACACCACGGGCGACGCCGAAGAGCGCGCGCTCGCCTACGCGAAGGGGATCGGCTGCACTCGCGCCGGCGTCATCGAGACGACGTTCCAGGAGGAGGTCGAGTCGGACCTCTTCGGCGAGCAGGCCGTCCTCTGTGGTGGCGTCACCTCGCTGGTCAAACACGGCTACGAGACGCTGGTCGACGCGGGCTACTCGCCCGAGATCGCCTACTTCGAGTGTCTTAACGAGCTCAAACTGATCGTCGACCTGATGTACGAGGGCGGCCACTCCGAGATGTGGGATTCGGTCTCCGACACCGCCGAGTACGGCGGCCTCTCCCGAGGCGACCGGATCGTCGACGAGAACGTCCGTGAGAACATGGAGGAGACCCTCGAGGAGATCCAGAACGGCGAGTTCACCCGTGAGTGGATCGTCGAGAACCAGGCCGGCCGACCCAGCTACACCCAGCTTCGACAGGCTGAGAAAAACCACGAGATCGAACAGGTCGGCGAACGGCTGCGCGACCTGTTCGCCTGGGCCGAGGAGGAAGAGGAAGCGGAAGACGAAGACGAGTCCGTCCAGGTGCAGGCGGACGACTAACGACAGGACACCACCAATGAACGAGAACGAAACGACATCCGAGACGATGGCCAACGTCAGCCACACCAACCCCTACACGGGGGAGACGGTCGGTCGGCTGTTCAGCCGCGGGCCGACGGTCGTCGCCGACGGAGGGACGGATGGCCGCGAGCGAGACGCGACCGACTCGAGTGAACGCACGGACGAGCAATCGAACGACACGATGGCGGACGTGGATCACACGCCGCCACAGGACGCCGAAGACGCGAACCGCGTCTTCGAGCGCGGACGGGACCACCCCGTAGAGGACGAGGAATGAGCGAGGGCACACTATACGACAAGGTCTGGGATCGACACAAAGTCACCACGCTGCCGACGGGACAGGATCAGCTGTTCGTCGGGCTCCACCTCATCCACGAGGTCACGAGTCCGCAGGCGTTCGGGATGCTCCGCGAGCGCGACCTCGAGGTCGCCTACCCCGAGCTGACCCACGCGACGGTCGACCACATCGTCCCGACGGCCGACCAGTCCCGCCCCTACGAGGAGGACGCGGCCGAGGAGATGATGGCCGAACTCGAGGAGAACGTCCGCGACGCGGGCATCGACTTTTCGGACCCGACGACGGGCGATCAGGGGATCGTCCACGTCATCGGACCGGAGCAGGGACTGACCCAGCCCGGCAAGACGATCGTCTGCGGCGACAGCCACACCTCCACCCACGGCGCCTTCGGCGCGCTCGCGTTCGGGATCGGGACCTCCCAGATCCGCGACGTGCTCGCGACGGGCACCGTCGCGATGGAGAAACAGAAGGTCCGCAAGATCCAGGTCGACGGCGAACTCGGCGACGGCGTCGAGGCCAAGGACATCATCCTCGAGATCATCCGTCGCCTGGGAACCGAGGGCGGCGTCGGCCACGTCTACGAGTACGCCGGCGAGGCCATCGAGAGCCTCGGGATGGAAGGCCGGATGTCGATCTGTAACATGTCGATCGAAGGCGGCGCCCGCGCGGGCTACGTCAACCCCGACGAGACCACCTACGAGTGGCTCGAGCAGACGGACTACTTCCAGGAGAACCCCGAGAAGTTCGAGGAACTCAAGCCCTACTGGGAGTCCATCCGCTCCAACGAGGACGCCGAGTACGACGACGTCGTCCACATCGACGCGAACGAACTCGAGCCGGTCGTCACCTGGGGGACTACGCCCGGACAGGGGATCGGCGTCACCAAGCCGATTCCGGCCCCCGAGGACCTGCCCGAAGACAAGCAGGACACGGCTCGACGCGCCCAGGAACACATGCGCGTCGAACCCGGCGACACGATGGAAGGCTACGACATCGACGTCGCCTTCCTCGGTTCCTGTACGAACGCGCGCCTGCCCGACCTGCGACGTGCCGCCGAGATCGTCGAGGGACGGGAGGTCGACGACGACGTCCGTGCACTGGTCGTCCCCGGCAGCCAGCGCGTCCAGGAAGCCGCCGAGGAGGAAGGACTGAAGGACATCTTCGAAGAAGCCGGCTTCGAGTGGCGAAACGCCGGCTGTTCGATGTGTCTCGGCATGAACGAAGATCAACTCGAGGGCGACGAGGCCAGCGCCTCCTCCTCGAACCGGAACTTCGTCGGCCGACAGGGCTCGAAAGACGGTCGCACTGTCCTGATGAACCCGCAGATGGTCGCCGCGGCGGCGATCACCGGGGAGGTCTCTGACGTACGCGATCTGAAGGAGGTGAATCTGGCATGAGTGACGAAGTCGATATTCCCGAAGTCAACTACGTCTCCGGCTCCGGTGTCCCGATTCGGGGCAACGACATCGACACGGACCAGATCATCCCCGCGCGGTTCATGAAGGTCGTCACCTTCGACGGACTGGGCGAGTTCGCGTTCTTCGACGTCCGGTTCGACGACGACGACAACCCCAAGGACCACCCGATGAACGAGGACCGATTCCAGGACTCCTCGGTGATGGTCGTCAACAGCAACTTCGGCTGCGGGTCCTCGCGCGAGCACGCGCCCCAGGCCCTGATGCGCTGGGGCATCGACGCGATCATCGGCGAGAGCTTCGCCGAGATTTTCGCGGGCAACTGTCTGGCGCTGGGGATCCCGACCGTCACGGCCGACAGCGAGACGATCCAGGACCTCCAGGACTGGGTCGACGAGAATCCCGACGGCGATATCGACATCGACGTCGAAGCGGAGGAAGTCACTTACGGCAACACCACGATCGACGTCACCGTCGACGACGCCCAGCGCAAGGCGCTCGTCGAGGGCGTCTGGGACACGACGGCGCTGATGAAGTCCAACGCCGGCGCGGTCCGCGAGAAGGCCCGGGAGCTGCCGTACGTCGAGGAGTCGGCTATTCCCGAAGCCGAGTGATGGATTCTCGCTAACGGCGACTCGACTGTTACCTAACTCTTCTAGTAGACCTCTAACGCCACGCCGAGCATGAGCCCAGTGTCGCACACTTCAACGACGTTGCGGACCCGGTCGTAGACCGCGAGTGCGTCGTACCGAGGGGCTCCGATATCGTCGCGCGAGTCGCCCTCGAGCGCGGCCGCACGGACCGACTCCAGATCGACGGCCCTTTCGATCTCGGTCGCGAGACGATCGTAGATCGACCGGAGCTTCTCGAGCTCTACGAGCTCGAGTGCGGATTTTGCCGATCGGGACACACTACTCCGCAAAATACGAGGCACAGGTAGCGGTTGAAAATTTGCCAGGGACTGGACCGCACATCTCAACCCGTTCGCCAATGCGTACAGCACTTGGCCGAGGTCCTATGGGTCCTCCTGTCGATCCAGTGCGTAGATCCCCTCGTTCGTCGCTACGAACACGGATTCGTCTACGATATAGCTGCTGACCTCACCCGAGACCGATCCCTCCCACGTCTTCTCGCCATCCGGTGCAAAGCCGACGAGACGACCATCGGAGTAGGCGAAGACGGCGTGATCTTCCGCGACAGGCTCTTCGGTGATGGGCACCGACTGGATCGAACCGTCATGGAGCGATGCGTTCCAGCGTTCCTCGCCGGTCGCTGCGCTACGGGCATGGAGTCGGTCGGTGCCGACGTATACAGTCTCGTTGAAGAGGGTCACACGTGGTCTGTACTCTTCGCTCGGGTGCCCCAGCGGTCCCGGTGTCTAGTCACGTTTTCCGGTCTCGAGGTCGATCGTCGACGTCAGCGACGTGCCGTCGTGGATTTCGGTCAAACTGTCCTGGACGTCGGCATCGACGAAGAGTTCGTTCGTCGACTTTCCCTTGCCGTCGGAGTAGTCCCGGAGTTTGTTGACGGCGTCGTTATCGGGGTCGATACTCATCGCGGGGATCTTCGCCTCCTGGCTAGTGTCGTTCGTCATACCGAACGCGAGCCACGACGTGGCCTGATCATCGTCCCGAGAGGCGGTGAGGGCTTGCGTCCCCGTCGTCGGTCAGACCGTTCTCGCCGCACCGTCGCCCCCGTCATCGCCCTACTTGTCAAACATCCCTTTCCGTCGGCAAACGTTGTAGACGGCCGACGTCGTCAGGGTCTCCTGGCGCTCGTCACTGAGGCCGCGGTACGTCTCGAAGAGTATGGCCGGCGTGTTGAGGTCCGCACCGACCTTGTGCTTGAGCATACGTTTCGAGCCGTCTTCACCGGCCGTCGCTCCCGTGAACTTGTATGTGTCGTTATCGATGAAGCCATCGTTGAGGTACGACTGAAGGCGGCGTCGGACCTGGTCTGCCTCGCCTGCGTTCGTCGCGAAGATGCCCTGGCCCACGCCGCCTCCGTTACCCCACTTGTACAGACCACTCGAACTGTGGAGGTCCAGCAGGAAGTCGATGTCCTTGTCGGCCACGACATTCCATATCCCTCGTGCGAGCGGTGACCACGGGGTTTTACCAGCGGGGAACTCCCGGTTCAAATCTTGTAAGTTACCGTCTCCGCTGCGGTCGGATAACCGATTTCCCTTCCGAACAGCAGGTTTGCAGGCCTCCGGAATCACCATCAGTCTGCCGCTCTTGATGTTCCACCGGGCGATTCTCGCCGCCGAATTGTATCCGGCTGGTTCGTCGCCGTGCATCCCGCCGACGACCATGACCGTCGGTCCGTACCCTTCCCCGGCGACGACGTGAACTGGCGTCTCTTCGGCCAAGCCTTTCTGAACCATGTAACTCCATTCCGAGGTAGCCGCGGCGGTACCACTGGCAGCCGTCAGTCCAGTCGCCAGGGTGGCACCGGCCGTACCGAGCCCCTTCAGGCACGATCGCCGGTTTAGTTTGTTGTCTTCGCGACCCGAATTATTCGACGTAAATGGATCCCACACATCATTTTATTCTATTCAAAATGATTAAAAGCTATTGAATAGTCTTTCCAGTCTATTCTGGTTCAAAGTATACATCTGTTGAAAGTGTATTGACAGTTGGCACGACTGAAAAATTCGAGATTGAAACGATCTTGACGAAGACGGTATCCACACTGATGAGGAGTACCGGTCGAAGAATACAGAGATACTGGACTATTTCTGATCGGGTTGGCCAATTCTTCAGTCTCTCAAATGACGCATCTCGTCGGCACATAGCACTCAGAGAAGTTGGTAACCCGAGCAGACTCGAGAAAACGGGGTATCGTGGTTCCGGGGAATAATACCCTCGTGGAACATGGCGATTTGTCGAGAGAATATCTCGACCCCCGAGCGACACCCCCGACCGGTCAGTATCCTAGCGTTCTTTAGGTTTAATTACGAAATAAAAAGACGGGCAGGAAAGTGCGCCAGGCCGAAGTCCAGCCTCCAAGCACGTACTCCGGTTCGCACGTAGCCCGCGCGTAGCGAGACAATTTGCCATTGGCGGTGGCGAAATAAAGATGTGCCGACGTCTCGCCGCCCAGTCGTCCCTGTGGCTGGTGCTCTCGCTGGATTGCGTTTCGCTGCGTCGGGGCCTGAAACCGAACAAAACATGGTCTCGAGAATTATCATCCACTGTGACTGTGGTACAGACGTCCGTCTCGCGACGACTGACGATCCGGCCTCATGTCCGGACCCCTCGACGACTGTCTTCGAACGCCCCGACGATCACGATGCACCCATCAATCGCCACGGCACTGTCACGTATCGTGGCCCGTGAGGGCTGTGATCGGACGGCACTGCCACCGGTGTACGAGGCAATCGACCCCGAGGCGCTGACCGCGGTGCTCGAGTCGAACGGGGACGTGTCCGTTCGCTTCGCATACGGCGACTACCGCGTCGTGATCGGCCCCGGGTCAGACGAGGTGGTGATCGACGAGGCTCGATAACGGCTCACCGACTTGAATCGCCAGCCGACCACCCGTCTCGAGTGCAGACGGGCCTGTCTCGAGTCGCTGATATGAGCCGTGCTGTCGTACCGAAAGCGGCAGGACCGTACCCAAATCGCGAGATATTTCGGCAACTGCCGATATCGTTCTCTATGTCTCGGTCCCTCGACGCGCCGCTTTTTGTGTTGCTCGCCGTTCTCTGGGGATTCTCATTTCCGGCGATTTCGGTCGGCCTCGAGTATCTCCCGCCGTTGCTCTTCGCGGCCGCCCGGTACGAAATCGCCGCCGTCCTGTTGCTGACGGCGGCTATCGTCCGCGTCGAGAAGTGGCTACCGACCGCCCGAAACGACCTCGCGGCGGTCGCGGGCGGCGGCGTCTTCCTCATCGCCGGGAACGGGCTGCTCTTCCTCGGCCAGCAGACGGTCCCCAGCGGCGTCGCCGCGATCCTACAGGGACTGGTACCGATCCTGACCGCGCTGTGGGCGATCCCGCTGCTGGGCGAGCGGCTCTCGGGGCTCGGGGCCGTCGGCGCTGCCGTCGGTTTCTTCGGCGTCGGCCTGGTCGTCCAGCCCGATCCCGGAAACCTCCTCGCGGGCGACACCGGCGCGCGGCTGCTCATCGTCGGACAGGTCTGTAGCGTCGCGCTCGGCGGCGTCCTGATCCAGCGGGCCGGCCCGACCCTCGAACAGTTGCCGCTGGTCGGCTGGTCGATGCTCGTCGGCGGCCTCGTCCTCCACGCCGTTAGCCTCGGCGCCGGCGAGGGACTGGGCGCCGCCGCGATCGGTCCCGCTTCGCTGACCGCCCTTCTCTACCTCGGGGTCTTCGCAACCGCCGTCGCCTTCATGATCTACTTCACGATCCTCGAGGAACACGGCGCGTTCGAGGCGGCGCTGATCGGCTACCTGGTACCGATCGTCGCGACCGTCGCGGGCGTCGTCCTGCTCGGCGAATCGATCGGCGCGCTGACGATCGCCGGCTTCGCGCTGGTCGCCGTCGGCTTCGCCCTGCTCAAGCGCCGAACCATCGCCGACGCGGTGGGAGTCTCGACGGGCGTCGGCAGTCCGTGATTCGAGGCGGTCACCGATCGCCGACGCGATGCCCGTATCGATACCCTCTTTTCGCCGCCGCAGAGAGGGGTGAGTATGACTCACGAGATCGCCGTCATCCCGGGCGACGGAATCGGACAGGAAGTCACTCCCGCCGCGGTCGACGTGCTCGAGTCCCTCGAGATCGACTTCGAGTTCACCGAAGCGGACGCGGGCGACGCGGTGAAAGAAGAAACCGGCGAGGCGCTGCCCCAGGAAACCTACGATCTGGCGGCGTCGGCCGACGCGACGCTGTTCGGCGCGGCCGGCGAGACCGCGGCCGACGTCATCCTGCCGCTCCGGACGGCCGTCGACTCCTTCGTCAACATCCGCCCCGCGAAGGCCTACCCCGGCATCGACGCCGTCCGACCCGAGACGGACCTGGTCTTCCTCCGCGAGAACACGGAGGGCGTCTACTCGGGGATCGAGGACCGGCTGACCCAGGACGTCTCGACGCTGACTCGCGTCGTCACCGAATCGGCCTCGGAGCGACTCGCCGAGTTCGCCTGCGACTACGTCGAAGACGGCGACCACGACGGCTTCACGATCGCCCACAAGGCCAACGTCATGCGCGAGACGGATGGCCTCTTCCGCGACACCGTCAACTCCGTCGCCGACGAGAACGGCGTCGAGACCGACGAAGTGCTGATGGACGCATTCGCGACGCGGGTCTGTCTCGACCCCGAACAGTTCGATGTCGTCGTCTGTCCGAACCTCGCGGGCGACGTACTCTCGGATCTCGCCGCGGGGCTGGTCGGCGGGCTCGGCCTCCTGCCATCGGCCAACGTCGGTCCCGAGCGCGGTCTGTTCGAACCCGTCCACGGCACCGCGCCCGACATCGCCGGCGAGGGCGTCGCGAACCCGGCCGCGACGATCGTCTCTGCCGCCATGCTCCTCGAGTACCTTGGTTACGACGAGGAAAGTGACCGCGTCCACGAGGCCGTCGAGGACACCCTCGAGAACGGGCCGCGGACGCCCGATCTGGGCGGCAACGCGTCGACCGAGGACGTGACCGACGCGATTATCGAACGATTGTAACCGGCACTCGAGTCGCGGGCGCTCGGTCGCGCGTTCCTCTCGTTCTTCGCAGGCTGATTTTCGTTTCTGTATTACGGTTCGTCGCTGTTTCGAACGCTCGAGACACGCATTTGGCGTCGAGAGTCCCTAGTCTGTTGCCGATTCGCGTTGTGTTCGTCCTTTACGATCAGAAACGATTACGAATTCCGGCATAAACAAATAAAACCGTGCAGGACGCAAGTAGATCAGAAGACCACCCAGGCACATGTTACCCGAACAGCGCAAACGGACGATCGTCGAACTCGTGTCGGAGCGGGACGGTTGCTCCGTCGAGGAACTGTCCGCCGAACTCGACGTCTCGAAGGCGACCATTCGGCGGGATCTGGACGCCCTCGAGGAGGAGCGTCTCGTCGAGCGATCCCACGGCGGTGCCGTCCCGGTGACGGCGGTCGGACGCGAGCAGACGTACGTCCAGAAGGAAGTCCAGAATCTCGAGGCGAAGACCGCGATCGGCGAGCGCGCCGCGACGGAGATCCACGACGGGCAGGTCGTCTTCTTCGACTCGGGAACGACGACGATGCAGGTCGCAAAGCGGGCGCCGACCGACACGGCGTTCATTCCGGTGACGAACTCGCCGCTGCTGGCGCTCGAGCTCGGGAAGAACGCCGACGACGTCAAGCTCACCGGCGGGACGCTCCGCCACCGGACGCGGGCGCTCGTCGGTCCCAGCGCGGAGGCGTTCATGGATCGGACGAACTTCGACCTGCTCTTTCTGGGGACGAACGGTATCGCCGGCGACGGGAGCCTAACGACGCCGAACGAGGACGAGGCCCGGATCAAGGAGCTGATGGTCGAGAGCGCCGAGCGGGTCGTCCTCGTCACGGACGAGACCAAATTCGGCGAGCGGAGCTTCGTCGAGTTCGCGTCGCTCGCCGACGTGGATGTGCTGGTGACCGACGCGGAACCGGCCGGCGAGATCGAGGAGGCCTGCGCGGCGGCCGACGTGACCGTCGGCGTGGAGGTGCCGGATGATCGCTAGCGTGACGCTCAATCCGGCCGTCGACTACACGGTCGAACTCTCCGAACCGCTGACCGACGGGGCCGTCGCCCGCTCCGACGAGCACCGTTACGACGCGGGCGGCAAGGGGATCAACGTCTCGAAGTACCTGACCGAACTCGGCGTCGAGACCGTCGCGACCGGCGTCGCCGGCGGCTTCCTCGGGCGCTCGCTCCTCGAGCGACTCTCCGCGGCGGCGATCGACGCCGACTTCGTCGAGATCGACGGCGAGACGCGGCTCAACACTACCCTCCTCGGCCCCGACGGGGAGTACAAGATCAACCAGAACGGCCCCCGGATCGCTCCGCCGGCGATCGAGGAGATCGTCGACACGCTCCAGAGACACGATCCCGAGACAGTCGTGATCGCCGGCAGCCTGCCACCGGGAACCGGCCCCGAGACGATCGACCGCCTGGCCGCGGCCGGCCCCTGGGAGACGGTCGTCGACGTCGGCGGGGCGACCCTCGCCAACCTCGAGGCCGAGTACGCGCTCTGCAAGCCCAACCACGAGGAGCTCGCGGCGGCGACGGGACGGCGCGTGGACGACGTGCAGTCGGCGATCGCGGCCGCCGAGGAGCTTCAGACGGCCGGATTCGAGCGCGTCGTCGCGTCCCTGGGCGCCGACGGCGCGATCATGGCGACGCCCGACCGAACGCTGTGCGCGCCGGCGGCAGACGTCGACGTAGTCGACACCGTCGGGGCGGGCGACGCCCTGCTGTCGGGCGTGCTCGCCGCTCGGGCCCGCCAGGAATCGGACGCGGTCGCGCTCAGATCGGGCGTCGCCGTCGCCTCCCGGGTGGTCTCGGTGTCGGGGACGCGAGCGCCGTCGCTGACGGGGCTCCGGGACGAACGCGAGTCGATCAGCGTCTCCGCGTACTGATCGCCGCCCCGAATATCCGATCGCAACTATATTTCGAATAAATTCAATCTAAAACAAACATATTCGAAACCACTTTTGCAGCCGCTGTCGAAGAACTGCGGCAGAGATAGCATGGAAAACGATGTAGAATCACGACTCCGCGCCCACCTCCTCTCGGTCAAGGAGGATCTGATGACGGGCGTGTCGTTCATGATCCCGTTCGTGACGATCGGCGGGATCTTCCTCGCGCTCGCGTTCATGGTGGCGGAACTGCCGTGGACGGCTGGCAACACCGAAACGGTGTTCGAGGAGACGGGGTCGATCGCGTGGTACATGGCCCAGATCGGCGATCTCGGGCTGACAATTATGATCCCCGTCTTGGGCGGGTACATCGCGTACGCGGTCGCGGACAAGCCCGGTCTCGCGCCCGGGTTCATCCTCTCGTGGGCGATCCAGCAGGAGGCGATCATCGAGGCCGCCGGCCTGGTCATCGGATTCGAAGCCAACGGGGCCGCCGCCGGCTTCCTCGGGGCGATCGTCGCCGGGCTGCTCGCGGGCTATGTCGCTCGCTGGATGAAGGGATGGTCGGTACCGTCGGTCGTCTCCCAGATGATGCCGATCCTCGTGATTCCCGTCTTCACGACGCTGCTGCTCGCCCCGATCGTCATCCTCGGACTCGGCGTCCCGATCGCCATGATCGACGACGCGCTGACGTCCGCGCTCGAGGGCATGCAGGGGTCGAACGCCATCCTGCTCGGAGCGATCCTCGGCGGGATGATGGCGGTCGACATGGGCGGCCCGATCAACAAGGTCGCGTACGTGTTCGGGACCGTCCTCGTCGCGGACCAGATCTTCGCGCCGATGGCCGCCGTGATGATCGGCGGGATGGTCCCGCCGCTGGGCCTCGCGCTCTCGAACTTCATCGCGCCCCAGAAGTACTCCGCGGAGATGTACGAGAACGCGAAGGCGGCCGTTCCGCTCGGCCTCGCCTTCATCACGGAAGGGGCGATTCCCTACGCCGCCGCCGATCCGCTCCGGGTGATTCCGTCGGCGGTCCTTGGCAGCTCGACGGCCGGCGCGGCCGCCCTCTGGCTCGGCGTGACGATGCCGGCGCCCCACGGCGGCATCTTCGTCGTGATCCTCTCGAGCAGCGCGCTGCTGTTCCTTGCCTGCATCGCGCTCGGAACGGCGGTCACCGCAACGGTCGCCACGCTGATCAAGCCTGACTACCACGAGCGCGTCGCCGGCGCCGAACCCGCGAAATCCGTAACCGACTCCGGACAGACGAACGACTGACTACCCGACGCAACCCTCACCGTTCAACACGATAGCGATCATACGATGACTGTGTCCGAACCCACAATCGACGCCGTACTGACCCCCGAACTGATCACGCTCGAGGAACCGCCCGCAGAGAAGGCGGCCGCGATCGAGTTCCTGCTCGACCGCGCGGTCGACGCCGGCCGCGTCACCGACCGCGAGGCGGCCCTCGAGGCGCTGCTCGCCCGCGAGGAGGAGACGACGACCGGCGTCGGCATGGGGATCGGCATCCCGCACGCGAAGACCGACGCGGTCGCCGAGCCGACCATCGTCTTCGCGCGCTCCTCGGCCGGCATCGACTTCGACGCGATGGACGGCGAGCCGGCGACGCTGCTGTTCATGCTGCTCGTCCCCGCCGAGGGCGGCGAGGACCACCTCGAGCTCCTAAGTTCGCTCTCGCGGGCCCTGATGCACGACGACGTCCGCGAGCGCCTCCACGAGGCCGACTCGAAGGCGGCGATCGAAGAGACGATCACGGAGGCGGTCGCGTGATGGAGCGCACCGTCACCGTGGTTCCCGAGGACGGACTCCACGCACGGCCGGCCGCGAAGTTCGTCGAGACCGCGAGCGAGTTCGACGCTGACGTGCGGGTCGCTCCGGCCGACGGGGACGACCCGGTCGACGCGGCGAGCATGCTCGCCGTGACCAGCCTCGGCGTCGCCAGCGGCGAGGATGTCCGGCTGATCGCCGAGGGCGACGACGCCGAGGCGGCCCTCGACGACCTCGAGGAACTGCTCACGACGCCCGAAACCGAGTCCGCGGCCGAATCGAGTTCGGGGACCTGAACCGATGGCCGCCAACGAGTCCGCACCGCGAGCGCACGAGGGAACCGGCGTCACGCCGCTGTCCGGCGTCGGCAGCGCCGTCTGGTACGATCCGAACGCCGACCTCGAGCTCGGCGAGCCGCCGGCGGCCGAGGCGGTCAATCCTGACACCGAGCGCGAGCGGTTCGAGGACGCCCGCGACCGCGCCCGAGCGGAACTCGAGCACGAGCGCGAACGGACCGCCGAGCGCGTCGGCGAGGACGAGGCCGCGGTGTTCGACGCCCACAAGCAGTTCGTCGACGATCCGCAGATCACCGACGGCGTCGAGTCGGCTATCGACGACGGCCTGCCAGCCGAGCACGCGGTCGAAACCGCCTTCGAGGACCCGATCGAGCAGTTCGAGGGGATGGACGGCCGGATGGCCGAGCGCGCCGACGACCTCCGCGACGTGCGGGACCGACTGCTGCGACTGCTGACCGACGCGGATCGCGTCGACCTCGCCTCGCTGTCGACCGGTTCGATCCTGCTGGCCGAGCGACTGACGCCGAGCGACACCGCTCAGCTCGATTCCGAGCGCGTCGCCGGCTTCGCGACGATCGAGGGTGGCCGGACCTCCCACGCCGCAATCTTCGCCCGCTCGCTGGGGATCCCCGCCGTCGTCGGCGTCGGTGAGGACCTCGAGTCGATCGACGACGGCGCCGACGTGCTGGTCGACGGCGAGGACGGCGCGGTGATCGCCGATCCGACGCCCGACCAGCGCGAGCGTGCGGCCGCAGGTCGCGACGTCGAGATACGCGAGGAGCCGGTCGCGACAGCCGACGGACGTTCCGTCGAGGTCGCGGCCAACGTCGGCACCCTCGCGGAACTCGAGGGCGCCGTCGCGCAGGGCGCGGACGGGATCGGTCTCTTCCGGACCGAGTTCCTCTTTCTCGACCGCGAGGCGCCGCCGGACGAGGACGAGCAGTTCGAGGTCTACCGCGAGGCGCTCGCGGCGTTTCCCGAGGGGCGGGTCGTCGTGCGGACACTCGACGTGGGCGGCGACAAGCCGATCCCCTACCTCGAGACCCCCGACGCGGACAACCCGTTCCTCGGCCAGCGGGGGATCCGCCGCTCGCTCGGTCCCGACGCCGACCTCTTCGAGACCCAGCTCCGGGCGCTGTTGCGAGCGGCCGCCGCCGAATCGGGGACGCTCTCGGTGATGTTCCCGATGGTGGCGACCGTTCCGGAGCTCGAGGCGGCCCTCGAGACGGTCGCGGACGTCGCGGCCGACCTCGAGTCCGAGGAGATCGAACACGAGCTGCCGGAGCTGGGCGCGATGATCGAGACGCCCAGCGCCGCCTTCATCGCTGAGGAACTGGCCGAGCGCGTCGACTTCCTCAGCATCGGCACGAACGACCTCACCCAGTACGTGATGGCCGCCGCTCGGGAGAACGAGCGCGTCGCCGACCTCCGGGATCCCTGCGAGCCGGCCGTCCTCCGGGCGATCGAGCGCACCGTCGCGGCCGCCGACGCCGGCGACGCCTGGATCGGGATGTGCGGCGAGATGGCCGGCGATCCCGACCTGGCGTCGCTGCTCGTCGGGCTCGGGCTCGACGAACTCAGCATGAGCGCCGTCACGATCCCCGAGGTGAAGGCCGCGATCGCCGACCTCGAGACCGACGCGGCCGAAGCGCTCGCGAACCGAGCGACCGACGCGGCCACGAGAACGACCGTGTACGAGCACGTCAACACCACCACAGACCAATGAAATTCGTCGCAGTAACGTCCTGTCCGACGGGTATCGCACACAGCCAGATGGCGGCCGAAAACCTAGAGCAGACCGCGACCGATCTCGGCCACGAGATCGACGTCGAGGTTCAGGGCGCCATGGGCCAGGAGAACGAACTCTCGAGCGACGCGATCGCCGAGGCGGACGCGGTGATAATCGCCGCGGACACGTCGGTGAACCGGGATCGCTTCGAGGGGAAACCGGTCGTCAAGGCGCCGGTGAAAGACGCCGTCAACGACGTCGAGGAACTCTTCGAGCGAGCGATCGCGGCGGCCGACGGCGAGGCGTCGAGCGCCGAATCAGCGCAGCCGGCGGGAGCGGCCGACTCCGGCACCGAGACGGCCGGTTCGGGCGCGCCGAGCCGGGGCGGCGATCCCTCGAAGGGACTGTTCGCCAGACTCAAACGACTCCTCTCCTGAGCGGGGCGACGTTGCCCGGCGTTCGCCTCGATGGTCCGCCGCGGTGACACTTCTGCAACACCGACACCTATCACAGTCGCCGTGATACCCCCGGCTATGCCTCGAGACGACACCCTCGCCGGCATCGAATCGCACGTCGCCGACACCGACCGCCTCGAAACCCACTACCTCGAGGCCGGCGCCCCGAACGGGGCCACCGAGGCCGACGGAACCGTCGTCTTCGTCCACGGGAACGTCTCCTCGTCGCGCTTTTTCGAAGACGTGATGAGCGAACTGTCGGCCGGCTATCGCGCCATCGCGCCGGACCTACGGGGGTACGGAGACTCCGAGACGAAGCCGATCGATGCGACGAACGGCCTCCAAGACTTCGAGGCGGATCTCCGCGCGCTATTTTCAGAACTGAACCTCGAGGAGCCCGTGACGCTGGTCGGCTGGTCGAACGGTGGGGGCGTCGCGATGCGGTACGCGATCGACAATCCCGAGTCGGTCGACTCGCTCGTCCTGGTCAACCCGCTCTCGCCGTACGGCTTCGGCGGGACGAAAGACGAGGAGGGAACGCCGTGTTTCGACGACTACGCCGGCTCCGGCGGGGGGCTGGGCAACGAGGAGTTCGTCGCGGGACTCGCCGAACGGGACCGCGGCGAGGAGGGTCAATCCTCGCCGCGGAAGGTCCTGCGGACGTTCTACGTCGATCCGAGCTACGTGTTCGACGAGGAGCGCGAGGAGTCGTACCTGACGGGGATGCTCGACACCGCGACCGGCGACGAGAACTACCCCGGCGACGCGGTCGAGAGCGAGAACTGGCCCGGCGTCGCGCCCGGGGAACACGGCGTGAACAACGCCATCTCGCCGAAGTACTGCGACCTCGAGGCGATCACCGATATCGATCCGGACGAGAAACCGCCCGTTCTGTGGATCCGCGGCGACTCCGATCAAATCGTCTCTAACGAGTCCGTCTTCGACGTGGGCACGCTCGGCCGGATGGGACAGGTCCCCGACTGGCCCGGCGAGGACGTCTTCCCGCCCCAGCCGATGGTCGACCAGACCCGTGCCGTCCTCGACGAGTACGCCGATTCGGGCGGCGAGTTCGAGGAGGTCGTCTTCGGGAACACCGGCCACGCGCCCCACATCGAGGTGCCCGGCGACTTCCGCGACAAACTCGAGGGCGCGCTGGACGGCTAACGGCGATCAGTCGAGCGGATCCGTCTGGGCTTTCGCCTCCGCTTTCACTCCGTCGGCTTCCGCTTCGTCCACCTCCGCCTCGTCGCGTTCGCTGCGCATCGTCCGGAGCGTCGAGAGACCCCGTTTTCGGGTGACGCCCTTCGAGAGGCGGACGCCGTCGAAGGTTCCCTCCCAGGACTCCTCGCTCACGCCGAGGTGGTCCATGTAGTAGGCGAAGGCGCCGAGCCACGCCAGCACGGCCGAGAGGACGAGAAACGAGAGCACGGAGACGACCCTCGAGGTGCCGGCGGCGCCGACCGCGATTCCGGCGGTGACGTAGACGAGCGAGGCGATCACCATGAGGACGGTGATCGTCGCGAACATGTCGTTGACGGCCGTCACCCGCGCGTTGTACTCGATCCAGCGGCCGTAGCTGCGCAGCAGGCGCTCCTCGAACTGCGCCGTCCCGGCTCGCGTCTCGGGGTCGGCTCGAGCCGACGCGAGCGCGACCTCGACGGCGTCGGTGTCGATGCCTCCCCGGAGGTTCGACGCGGTGTAGGTCACTCCGGCGAGGCCCGTCGAGACCAGCAAGAGCACCCCGCCGGCGATCGTAAAGAGGTTCGCGAAGGCCATGATGTGGATATCGGTCTGGAAAACGATCGAGCCGCCGGTGACGACCAGCCCGATCAGGAGGAGGTTCGCCTTCAGGATCTCGATGGCTTTGGCGTCGATCTCCTGGAGGCGCTCGACCTGGTAGTCGAACGTCCGCTGGAGTTCCTCGCGGGCGACAGCGACCGTCTCGGCGTCGAGGTCGTTCGTTCCGTCGGTCGCGGTGCCGATCGCTTCGTCACCGGCCGATTCGTCCGTTCGCTCCCGACCGCTCATGGATCAGGACAGCCGCCGGGGCCCTAAATAGCCACGCGTTCGACGCGCTCGAGTCACTGGCGGACGGACGAACCCGCTTGTGACTCGAGTCAGTTCGCCTAAGACGGCTCGCTCGTGTCTCGGATCAATGCGTCTCGAGTGCGTCCCGATCGGCGTCGGCGAGTTCGACCAGCGCGTCGGCCTCGAGGGCGTGACACTCGCCGGGAACGATGAGCAGGTGCAGCGGGTCGCCGAACTCTCGCTCGGCGAGTTCCGACATGGTTCCAGCCGCGACGAGCGGATCGGGGCTGCCGGCGCGAGCGACGACGACGCCGACGAGGTCGGGGTACTCTTCAGCGAGCAACTCGGCGCCGACGTCGGCGGTCATGTACTCGTCCTCGTCGGTGAGTTCGTGATCGACTTTGATGTCGAGGTAGACGACCGTGTGGAGGCCGTCCTCCCGGTTCGCGTCGATCGTATCCGTCACGCTCGCCGGCAGGCCGTCGGCGCCGTGAGCGTAGGGGAACGGGAGGGTGGTCGCCTTCCCGAAGCGGTAGTTTTGGAGCCCGGTCAGGGAACTGGCGGCCGTCTGGGCCGTGACGCCGTGGATCACCCGCGTCTCGATCCCGCGGTCGTGGGCCCGCAGGCGGAGGTCGACGTGGGTCGTCGAGATCATCGTGTCGCCAGCGGTCAGGAAGGCCACGTCCTCGCTCTCGGCGGCTGCGAGGATGTCGTCCGGGTGCTGTTCGACGCCCGCGCGGTCCCGAACCTCGACGTCGACGCCGTGGGCGGCCTCGAGGTCCGCGGCGGTCGCGCCGAGCAGTTTGCTGGTGTAGAACTCGGCGTAGGCGCGATCGGCGTTCCGGAGGGCGTCCCGGCCCTCGACGGTGATCGACTGCTCGTCGTAGAGTCCGAGGCCGATGAAGGTGAGCATGGGCGCTCGTAGTATCAGCGTCCGGAATACGCTTTCGAGACGGCGGTCACCGATCGCGACGCCGTCTCAGCGGAGCCGTCGGTACGCCCGCAGGAGCAGCGACGCGGCCGTTCCGATACCGGGGATTCGCGAGGAGAGCGCGGCCGCGACGAGGAGCACCAGGCCGCTTCCGCGGTGTCCCTTCGAGAACTCCCGTATCGCGTCTATCAGGGTCGTCACGACGCCGATCTTTCTCATCAGTCCCGATCGATCGTTCGTTGTCGACGACATCTGTATCGGGCTGAGCGACGACCGCGACGGGCAAAAGACGGCGGGTTGCGCTTGCCACGCGGAGACCGTCGGCGGCGAACGAGTCTCAGAATCCGATGTGAGAGGTCGAGGCGGGGCCGTCGTCGCCGTCGCTCTCGTTGTCGTCGATCCCACCCTCGCCGACGAACGTCAGTTCGTCGTCAGTGAGCACGATCCGGCCGTCGTTTCGGACCGAGATGTCGACCGACGGAAGCGTCGTGTCGGCGGCCTCGCCGTTGTCACAGTAGCCCGAACAGGAATCGAACATCGAGCCGTGTTTCGGACAGATGATCCGGCCCTCGCGCATCGGGACGCCTCGGCCCGTATCGAAGCGCTGGGCTTCGTGCGTACAGCGGTTGATCCACGCCTCGACGCCGCCGTCGGTCGACGCCTGCCCGCTGGCCGAGCCGCTCTCGTTATCGCAAGGAACGAGAATCACTTCGTCCAGTTCGCCGTACTGGTCCCGCACCGTGAACAGCCACGATCCCTTCTCGCGGACCGTCTCCGTTGTCGTCAGCTCTCGCATACCGACCAGTACCGGCGGCGGCCTGAAAACTGTCACTCCGGCGTCCGCGACTCGAGTCTCGATCGACGGCGTCCGACGGCGCGGCGAAACGTCACCGTTACGGCGGTTCGACGGCTTCGTTCGGGTATGGAAGTGCCGTGCGTCCGCGCGCCGCGCGAGGAAGGGGAAGCCACGCGTCAGCGACTCGCGGACGCGGACCTGATCGACGACGAGTACGAACTGACCGTCGACGACGGCAGCCTCTACATCCCGATCACTGACCCCGACGCGATTCCCGCGGAGTTCGAGGTCGTCTCCCGGACGCTCGAGGAGCGCGAGACACAGACGACGCCCGCGGACCTGCTCGGCTTCGAGCCGTCCTACGAGCGACTGGGCCGTGCGGCGCTGCTCGACGAGGACGACGACGAACGCGCCCGGGAGATCGCCGACGCGATCGTCGCGTCGGATCTGCCCCTCGAGACGGTCCTCAACAAGGCCTCGAAAGTGAAGGGGGAGACCCGCGTCCGCGACTGGGAACTGCTCGCGGGCGCGAACACGGAGGTCGTCCACCGCGAGTACGGCTGCGAGTTCCTGCTCGATCTCGCCGAGGTGTACTTTTCGCCGCGACTCGCGACCGAGCGCAATCGAGTCGTCGAACAGGTCGGAAGCGAGGCGCGTAGCGCCTCGGAAAACGCGAGCGGGCAGCGCCCGCGAGCGGCGGACGAGCACGTCTTCGACATGTTCGCCGGCGTCGGCCCGTTCGTGATCCCCATCGCGAAGCGCGGCGCCGAGTGCGTCGGCGTCGACGTCAACCCGGACGCCATCGACTACCTGCGGGAGAACGCGCGCCGCAACGGCGTCGAGGATCGGGTGACGGCGATCTGTGACGACGTCCGCAACCTCGTTGCGGGCTCGTCGCGCGAACGGTGTGAGTGCGACGGTGTTCGCGAGGTAGCGCCCGAGTACGAGGGCTGGGCCGACCGCGTCGTAATGAACCTCCCCCACAGCGCCGACGAGTTCCTCGAGGCCGCCGTCACCGTCGCGGGCGACAACTGCGTGCTCCACTATTACGACATCCAGCACGAGGACGACCCGTTCGGTCCCGGAGAGCGGGCGATCCGCGAGGCCGCCGAACCGGCGTACGACGTTTCGGTGGAGACAGAGCACGTCGTGCGGTCGTACGCCCCCCACGAACTGAACGTCTGTCTGGACGTTCGACTCGAGCGCTGACTCGAGGTACGAGATCCCATCGCACGGCCGTGACGATTCGCAATCCTTATGGCTGGTATCGGCCCTACAACAGAGTACACTCGCGCCGGTGTAGCTCAGACTGGCAGAGCGAATCCTTCGTAAGGATTAGGTCGAGGGTTCAAATCCCTCCACCGGCTTTCCTTTTGCGACGAACCGCTTCGCGACACCAGTCACAAAGTGGCAACTGAACACGGACTGGCGCTGAAGAGAGGACGGTGGTCAGGACCGGGAGTCCTCAGAAGATCCCGAGAATGAACGTCAGTCCCATGCCCACCAGCACCGTCGCCGTCAGCAACGGTAGGTACGGCGTGTACTGGTCGACCGTTTCGCGGTGGCGTTCGTAGCCCGCGATCAAGAGAAGCGTCGGAATGAGGATCGCAATGATCACGACCAGCGAATAAACCAGCATCAGTTCCAGGCAGTAGGCCGTCCCCGTACAGATCGCCAGAATTTGAATCGGCTCCTCGTGGGCGAACCCCAGCAGGAGGGCGGTCGTCCCGAGGGCCATCAATCCGCGTTCAGCGTCTTCGTCACTCAAATGACGATGTCCGCCGAACAGTCGCTCCCGAATCCGGGTCAGTCTCCCGCGCTGGGAGGTGGTCCCCGAATGGTTGTGGTCGTGTGAATGATCGTGTTCATGAGTGTGGGTATGGGCGTGGTCGTGGTGGGACTCATCGTGATCGTGACCTGACCCGTGTCCGCCGTTCCGATATTCGTGGATTCCCAGTAGAATGAGGATGATCCCTGCGATATATCGCATCCACGGGCCTTCGGCGAAGGCAGCGAAGCGACTGAACCAAAAGTACGCCACTACCAGTGCGACGCTGCTAATCAGATGTCCGACTCCGAGAACGAGTCCTGCGACCGCCCCGTAGAGCCACGTCCGCGAGCGATTCAACCCGTAGGTCGCAGCGATCGGCCACCCGTGATCCGGGAGCACGCCGTGGATAAAGCCGATCGTAACGACACCTGCAACGAGACCGAGATCCATGCGGAATCCTCGGGAGAGACGGCACAAAAATGCTGTTAGCACCGATTGAGGGGGATCGTAATACCACGGTCGGCGTGAAAAACCACAGCACCCATTCGTTCACCCCGCTAAGTCCGCTGTAACCAGATGCGTACCAGTTTCAATATTCCGGATGACTTACTCGAGGAATTTGATCAGACGTGGCAGACTGAGGGATTCGACTCCCGGTCACGAGCAGTTCGGGAAGCGATGCAGGAGTATATCGAGGCTCACACCGAACTCGAGACCGTCTCGGGCGAAGTGACAACCGCGCTTGCCTTCGATTATCAACACGAGCACGTGATCCGCGAACTCCACGACGTGCAACACGATTTTCAGGACATCATTACGACGACGAGCCACACGCACGAAGGCGATTGGTGTCTGGAAACGATTTTCTGTCGCGGCGAGGCGGCCCGCGTTCGCAAACTCGTGTATCGACTCCGCGATTTCGACGCCGTGGGGCAGGTGAAAGTCCTGTTACTTCGGTCTTGAATATCCCTGCAGTTGTTTCGAGTGGCCGGTTATCGACGAGACGAGCGATGTGAGTTCTCGATTACGCTGTCGCCGTCCGAGTGAAACGCAATGCCTCCAGAAACCCCCATCTCCGAACTCGACAACCGCCGCATTCCGCGACGGCGACCGCGTTCGAACGGCGGACTCGACGAGTCCGAATCCGTCTAGACAGGGACGACAAGGAAGACAGGATTGTTGATCGGCACATGTGCGCGTCGGCAGAATACACTCCGCTCGACGAGACGGATCGGAAAATCCTCCAACGCCTGCAGCGCGACGCGCGAAACGAAACCGGGGAGTAGATCGGCGTTTCGGATGGCACCGTTCGGAACCCCATCAGAAACCTCGAGCAACGGGGGATCATCGAAGGCTACGTTCCGACCATCAACTACGAGAACGCCGGTTATCAACTCGAGATCCGCCTCACGTGTACGTCCCGAATCATCAACCGACAGGAACTGGCGAACGAGACGCTCCAGATAGAAGGGGTGATCGAAGTACAGGAGTTGATGACCGGGCGCGAGAACATCGAGGGATGGCGGTGGCGCCGAAACACGACGACGTAACGCGTATCGCGCAGACGCTCGATACGCTCGGGCACCAGGTGGAGAGCGAAGAACTCCTCCAACACACTACTTTCGACCGTTCGATCACTTTGGGAGCGAATCCGTGGCCAACGACGAGAGCGAGCCGGATGCGAACCACGAACTGTCCTGAGCGAGTCGCCAGCTTCGGGTTTTGATGATCGTAACGCGATGCGATTTAGATAATCGAATAGAGTTTGGCTTCGATAATCCAAGTATCTGCGCCAGTTTGGTACGATAATAGAATAATTCAGAAAGAGTTTATAACTGTCGAGTGGATTGAGGGTGGTATGGAACGTAGCCAGCACGCGATCACTCATCCCACTGGAAAGCAGTTTTCGCTGGTCACCAACGCCGCTCTGTTGAAATTTCTTCTGCGGTATCGGAGTATCGAACCGGACGCTCTCGAGGCGGCTATCCACTGGACGGGCGCGAGGACGATATCCGTCGAATCTTTGAGAGATGCTGGTACCGGCGGACCCGACGGCACTGTTCGAGTTTCTGTGGAGAACAGCGGCGCAGGAGTTCGGATAGAACCGGCGAGAGGAAGCTGATTGACGGTCTGTATGGACACGTACATTGAGTGCGACGAGTGCGGCTTCGTGCTCCTCTCTGAGAGCGCTTCCGAACCGCTCCCGAAGCGGGTTGATTCGTGCCCCGACTGTGGCGGAACGAGTTTTCGATTCACCGCGGGCTAACTGCGTATCCGACGGTGCTCGCCCTCGGGAGATTAGTGCGGCGCGATTCGAGTGAGGGCATCCACGCCACATTCGTGCATCATCAGGCAGTAAACACCAAAATTGTTTGGGAGTACAATTTTCCCGATCGAACGTCTAGAAGCGATCGCAGGGAATCCGGATCGAGATCCGGGTTCGCCCACCGCGGTTGGCCGCAGTCGACGGCCACTCGTGGACATCATCCACTTCCGACCGGACCGATCCGTAACGCAGTCGCGCCGAGAGCGGTCGCTCTTCTCACGAGACGCCGATACACCTCCGCTATCGCTTTCTCGACAGATACGTGATTTGATGAAACAATCGATCCGGCGGAAATTATGTCACGCTCGAGAGGCCGATATTATGCATGAATAATAGCCAAGAATACCGCTGGCTGCGTACGGCCTATGGTGTATGGGACCACCTCTCAATCATCTTTATGTGTCGGTTCGTTGCCGTCGTCCATGGATGATGTCCACAACCGAACACCAGCCGACAGTACCGGACGAATTCGACGCGCCGCGGACGAAGCTCGTGTATCTCTCCGTGCTGGTACTCGAAGAGGCGACGGTGTCCGAACTCCAGCAGCTGCTGGGACTATCGAAATTGACACTTCTGCCGATTCTGCGATCGCTCGTCGAGGAGGGCCGCGTTCGGTCCACGGAGGTCGGTTATGCCTGCCGGTGAGATCGAATCGCCATTCGCGCCGGTCCTCAATATCGATTCGGCCGCGAGTCTCCGGGTCGACTGTTACGTCCGAGGGAGCGTTCCGCCGGCCATCACGGCGACCATCGACGACGTCGTCGAGCGGCTCCGAGACCTCGACGAACGCGACGTGATCGATGACTACCGTGTGACCCACTGGCCGCCCGAGTACCGCTCGACCGCCGGATCGACCGGTGAAAACGGGTCGAGCCGCGACGAACTCGTCGCCGAGTTCGAACGCTGGGCCGCCCGGAAGGGCCACTCGCTCGAGCCGGCGTTTCGCCGACAGGCGGTTCCGCCGTCGCCGTTCGACACCGACTCCGACGAACCGCGCGAGCGAGTTCGGGTTCCGGTCGTCGCGCTGGCGATCTCCGAGGTCGAAGAGGACGCGACGATCGCAGACGCCGTCGACGCGGACGCAGCGTCGATTCGAGGCGTCGTCCCCTATACGGAACGGCCGTCGGCGGAGCGGTCGCGGACGTACACCGTCAACGACCTGCTCGCGACCGTCGAAGCGAACGGAAACGACGTTCGCCCGGGGACGCACCAACGCGAGGGGCCGACACCGCTGGAGGGTCGCCAATGAGCGTGGAGACGGCCGACCGGCCGGCCGAGTTGGAGCGTCCGTCCCGCCAGCCGCTCGCGGGGCGAACGTGTCTGGTGACCGGCGGCTCGCGCGGGATCGGACGCGGCATCGCTCGAGAACTCGGGCGGTACGGCGCGACCGTGATCGTCAACTACCGCTCCTCGGAGGCCGACGCCCACGCGGTCGCCGACGCGATCACCGAGGCCGATACCGACGGCACGGCCCATCCGGTACAGGCCGACGTCACCGACCGCAGTGCGGTCGACACGATGCACGACGCGGTCGCCGACGCGTTCGGCCCGATCGACGTCCTCGTCAACAATGCGGGCATCACGGCCGACCGCACGTTCGCGAACATGACCGCCGAGGACTGGCACCGCGTCGTCGACGTCTCGCTCAACGGCGCGTTCAACTGCACGAAGGCGTTCTACGACGACCTCGAGGCCGCTCCGAACGGCCGGATCATCAGCGTCTCGAGCGTGATCGGCAAGCAGGGGAACGTCGGTCAGGCGAACTACGCCGCGGCCAAGAGCGGCCTCTTCGGCTTTACCAGGTCGCTCGCGCTCGAGTTGGCCGGAACGGGGACGACGGCCAACTGCATCGCGCCCGGTTTCACGCGGACAGAGATGATCGAGTCCATCCCCGAGACCGTTCGGGACGACTTGCGCGAGGACATCCCGCTCGAGCGGTTCGCGACCGTCGAGGAAATTGCCGGGCTCGTCCGGTATCTCGCGAGCGAGCAGTCGGGATACGTCACCGGCGAAGTTATCGACGTCAATGGCGGGATCGACCTCTAAGCGGCGGATCGGTGTCGGACCGATTGCGGCGGTCAGCGAGAATCTCGACAGTGCTCGTTTTCGAACCGATAGATCTGGTGGGTCGCTGTCCGGTACGGATGGCCGATCGACGACCGGACGGCGGGCGGTCCCCGCGGCCCGTGCCTCAATGACCGCGGGGCACCACTGCAGTTCGCCGTTGCAACCCGGCGAGCCGGGTTTCCATCCCCGCGACCGCGACGGTCGCACACCGGAGCTACCGGTGCGATCGATGCTAGTTCGGTCCCCTCTAAAACGGTTGAGAGGGTGTGCACGACGCCTGCACAGTCGCGAGGATCAGCTGCACGAACGCGAATCCAACGTCGGGTCGTCCGGCTTCGATCCGGTCAGCGAGACGGTCGGCATGAAGTCGCGCGGGCTACTACCTCGACCGGGGGAACCGTGACGATCACGTTGACCGCGAATCGGGACTCGGGACGCGTCCTCGGTACGAGTCTCGTCAGCGAGTACGGGAAGGGACGGTCCACCGCAGTCACGCGATCGTGGCGGCGGTCACGGAGCGCGCTACCGTCTTCGAACTGGAGAACTACGATCTTGCGTACGCGCCGCCGTTTAACACGGCATGGGATCCGGTGTCAGACGACGCGAAGGTGCTCGGCGACGAACAGCGGTAACGAATGCGAGAACCGTCGGCGGCCATTCGATGTTCGACGGGATGCACGACGGACGCACACCCGGGATAGAACTTTTTTGTTCGTCGGTCGAAGTCCGTGCGATGCTCGTCATTCACGCGACGTTTCCAGTCGATCCGGACCACCGCGACGAAGCCCTCGAACTCGTACAGGACCTCGCCGAAAGCTCCCGTGAGGAAGACGGCGTCGTCGACTATCGGGTCGCGACGGACGCCGAGGATCCGAACGTGTTCCGGTTCTTCGAACGATACGAGAACGAAGCCGCCTTCGGTGTGCACGCGGAGACCGACCACTTCGAGGCGTTCGAAGACGCGCTCCCGGAGTTGCTTTCGGGCGACCCGGAGGTCACTCGATTCGACGTCGAGTCCGCGTCGCCGGTCGAACTGTAACCGGCAGGACGCGGTTCTCTCGTTGCTGATCGGAATCCGTAGTCTAACGCGTTCGTTACTCCTGTCCGGCCGCGAAGCGGCCAGCGACGACGGCGGGTCCGAAACGGTGTCCAGACGGTCGTCTGTCTCGTCGAGGCCGTGTCGTTTCGCGAGGGAGGTCGGCTCGTTGTCGCTCACCGTGAGCGTGTCGTTATACTTGATCTCTCTCGGAGTCGTCGGTGTCGTCCCGATCGACGATGATCTGACTGCGCTCCGTCTCTGGATCGTCACCCTGTACCAGCAGCGAGACCTTCTCCTCGCTGAGATCGTCGATCACGTCGACGGCCTCGATCATCCACGTGTAGAGGCCGAGCTTGAACTGTCGGCGGACCGCGTCGACCGACCGGTGCGAGTAGACGTTGACGCGTCCCCCGTCGGAAAGGACGCGCGACTGTTTCTCGACGATGCCGAACTCGACCAGATCGGTGAGGTGTCTGGTGACGACGCTCCGATCCCGGTCGACCATCGATGCGAGTTCGTTGACGGTGATCTCCGGTTCGGCCATCAGACACCGACAGATCTCGAGTTCGGTCTCGGAGATCCCGAAGACGGTCCGCATGAGACGCTTCTCGTCCGGCGTTTCGATCGGAACGGTGTCGTCGACTTCCGTCATCGACTCGTCACAGCACGTCATCGCCGCGCTGCCCAGCTGATAGTCGCCACAGGACTCACAGCGGTACACCGCGAGTTCCACGTCGGAAGATACCATTGACGCCGATACACCGGCCCCGCAGTAAAGGCTTTCAGCCGTCGCGAGGACCGATCATCGGCGACCGAGGATCGCAGTAGGTCCGGGCGGCTGGCTCCATCGCTGATCGATACCTCGGCTACACTCTCACTCGAAACCGACTGTGTGCGATCCGCCCACAGCCGGTAGGGGCTTTTCCCCCAAGGAACGATAGCGTGCGCGATGCCAGTAGCAGACGAACCTCGAACGACGGAGTCCGTTCGCGATCACTCCAGCGTCGCCGGTGAGACGGCCGTTGTGACGGGCGCCTCGAGCGGTATCGGCCGGGCGATCACCGAGACGTTCGTCGCGGACGGCGCTGATGTCGTCATCTGTTCGCGAACGCGGGACGACGTCGAGGCCGTCGCGGACGAACTCAACGGGGCGGACCTCCCCGGGTCGGTCCATCCCGTCGAGTGCGACGTCACCGATCGCGACTCGGTTGAGGCGCTCGCCGAGGCGACGCTCGAGGAGTTCGACGCCGTCGACCTCCTCGTCAACAACGCGGGCGGAGCCGGCGACGGCGGACCACTGCAGGAGGTAGAGCCCGAGGGCTGGGAGGGGGTCGTCGAGGTGAACCTCACGGGTACGTACAACGTCACCCGCGCGTTCGCCGACGCGCTCCGGAGCGACGGCGGAGCGATCGTCAACACGTCCAGTATGGCCGGTCGCTACGGCGTCGCCGGAATGGGTCCGTACAGCGCCGCGAAGGCGGGGGTCAGCGTACTCACCCGAACGCTGGCCGCCGAGTGGGCCGAGGATGACGTTCGCGTGAACGCGGTCGAGCCCGGGTTCATCGCGACGCCGCCCGTTCGCGAGGCGTACGGCCTCGACGAGGTTCCGGACCGAGAGCCGGTCGCTCGAGAGTTCGGATCTCCCCACGAGGTCGCCGACCTCGTCCGCTTCCTCGCGAGCGACGCCGCCTCGTTCGTGACGGGACAGACCCTCGCGCCCACCGGTCCGCCGAACACGTTCGAGCCGCCGGAGTTGTAGTCCGAGACAGCGAGAGCGGGCTCGCACTGCCTACCGCGAGAGCGGCGTTCGGCTCGAGACTCGGTCCCTGCGCGGTTCGCTTTTTTCCTGTTCGTCGTCGAACGGTGTGCCATGCGCATCGACTCGCCGCTCGATCGCGTTTCGTTCCCCGGTCCGGTCCGAGCCGCAGGTGATGTCGGTGACTGAATCCGACGCCTATCCGCCGATCGAGACCTACGGTGTCGTCGGAAACCTCGAGACGTGCGCGCTCGTTGCGCCGGACGGCTCGATCGACTGGTTCCCGTTTCCCCACCTCGAGTCGCCGAGCATCCTTGCCGCGATCCTCGACGCCGAGCGCGGGGGCCGCTTTCGGATCGCCCCGACCGACTCCTTCGAGACTGAGCGGCGGTACGTCGACGACACGAACGTCCTCGAGACGACGTTCCGGACCGACGACGGGACGGTGACGGACTTCCTGCCGCCGGCCGGGCGGACCGACCACCCGAAGAAGGTTCTCTACCGGAAACTCGCCTGCGCAGACGGGAACGTCGAGGTCGAGATCGAACTCGAGCCGCGGTTCGATTACGGCCGCGCGGAGACATCGATCGAACGGGTCGACGGCGGCGTCCTCGCCGAGGGCGACGAGGAACGGACGCTGCTCGAGAGTCCGATCGACCTCGAAATCGACGACGATCGCGGTCGGATCACCGGCGAGGCGTCGCTCGAGGCGGCCGACGAAGCGTGGTTCATGCTCCGGTGTACGGGCGCCGAGGACGCGGATACGGACCCGGACGCCGCATTAGCCGAGACGATCCAGTTCTGGACCGACCGGGCTCACGACTGCGATCCCGAGGACGACTGCGCGTTCGAGGGACCGTGGCACGACGCGGTCGTTCGCTCCGAACTCGTCCTCAAACTCCTGACCCACGCCGAGTCGGGCGGGATCGCCGCCGCCCCGACCACCTCGTTGCCCGAAGACATCGGCGGCGTCCGCAACTGGGACTACCGATTCAACTGGCTCCGGGACGCGGGGTTTACCGTCCAGGCGCTGATGAACCTCGGTACCGCCGACGAGGCGGTCGACTACTTCGACTGGTTCATGGACCTCTGCCAGACCGACGATCCGGCGGCGATCCAGCCGCTGTACGGCCTCCACGGCGAATCGACCCTCGAGGAGCGGGAACTGGATCACTTCGAGGGCTATCGCGGGTCCCGTCCCGTGCGAATCGGCAACGGGGCCGCCGAGCAGCGCCAACACGACACCTACGGGGAACTCCTGCTCGCCGTCGACGAGATGCGCCAGTACGGACGCGAACTGGACGCCGACGAGTGGGTGCGAATCCACGATATCGTCGAGTACGTCCGCGAGATCTGGACTGAGCCCGACGCAGGTATCTGGGAGGTCCGCGGCGGAGACGATCACTTCGTCTTCTCGAAGGCGATGTGCTGGAGCGCTCTCGACCGGGGGCTCTCGATCGCGATCGACGGGGGCCACGACGCGCCGCTCGAGGAGTGGCGGGACGCTCGGGAGACGATCCGAGGCGACGTCCTCGAGAACGGCTACGACGACGAGACCGGCGCATTCGTCCAGTCCTACGGATCGGACGCGCTCGACGCAACCGGCCTATTGCTCCCGGTCGTCGGCTTTCTGCCCTTCGGCGACGACCGCATTCGAGGGACGATCGACGCGATCGAGACGACGCTAGTCGAGGACGACGCGTTCGTCCGGCGATACGACGGCGACGACGGTCTCCCGGGAGACGAGGGGGCGTTCGTCCTCTGTTCGTGCTGGCTGATCGACGCGCTCGCGCTCTCCGGGCGCGTGGAGGAAGCGCAGTCTCGATTCGAGACGCTGCGTTCGTATCTGAACCCGCTCGGACTCGTCGCGGAGGAGATCGACCCTGAGACCGGTGCGCATCTCGGGAACTACCCGCAGGCGTTCAGCCACATCGGGATCGTCAATAGCGCCCTCTATCTGGGCTACGCTCGCGGGCTCGAGACGCCCGGGCCGGCACCGATGGGGATCCGACTTGGCGACCCGGTCGTTTCGTCGTAAGTTAGGTGATACCTACCCCCAAACTGTTGGGCGCTCCGAGACGTACTATCCCACAACGGGATGATCACGGCGTCGCTGCGGATACGTCTCCCCGAGGACGCGTGGGTCGCGGAGGTCTCTCGCTCGTTCCCGAGCGTCACCTTCCGTCTCCTGTCGGGAGTCCGAACCGGCGACAGGGCAGTGGAACTGGGCGAAGTGGTTGCCGAGAACCCGCGGGAGGTTTCGGGAGCGATCGCGACCCATCCGTCGATCGAAGCCCACGAGCGGCTGGCGGTGACGGACGACCGATCGCTCTCGAAGTACGAAACGATCGAGACGGCGCTGTACGAGTTCGTCGAATCGGCCTCGCTTCCGCCCGAATTTCCGATCGTCGTCCGCGCCGGCTGGTACGAACTGGACTTCACGGGGACGCGCGACGAGTTCGACGGGCTGCGGGCGATGCTCGAGGACGCGAACCTCCGGTACGAACTCCAGTCGCTCGTCGAGGCCGACGAGACCGCGACGCTGCTCACCGACAGGCAGCGGGCGACGCTCCAAGCGGCGCTCCGGGAAGGCTACTTCGAGGTTCCACGGGAGTGTACGCTCGACAGGGTCGCGGGAACGCTCGGCGTCGACGAATCGACGGTGAGCGGCGTCCTCCGTCGCGGCCAAGCCAAACTGGTCAAGTGGCACTTGACCGGGGCGGACGGCGATCGACTCGACTGAGCGTCCAGGTTCCGCGTCTCCCACGCGATCCCAAGCTCTTGGGCCAGTTTACTCGAAGAGACGGGTGTTACGTCCAGTTGATGTCTCCTGAACATCGGCCCGCTGATCGATGCTCGAACGACCGAACGACCGATGATAACGACGGCGACGCGAACCGATCGGTCGAGCGAGGCGATCGGGAGTCGACCGCGTCGGCCGCGCTCGACCGACGCGACGTGCTCGGGACCGGCACCGTCGCAGCGGGGGCGCTTCTCGGCGGCTGTATCGGTGGTTCCGAATCGTCCGGTACCGCCTCGGTCGACGAGCGACACCCGGGATTCCGATCGCTCGAGCGCGAAGTCGCCGACCGGTCCCTGCCGGTCGAGGGGACGTTCCCGTCGTGGCTGGAAGGAACGCTGCTGCGAACCGGACCAGCGAAATTCGAGGTCGGCGACCGGCACCTGCGTCACTGGTTCGACGGCTTCGCGATGCTCCACCGGTTCACGATCGACGACGGCGCCGTGACGTACTCGAACCGATTCCTCGAGACGCGAGCGTACGAGCACGCGACGGACGAGGGTGAACTCGGCTACCGCGAATTCGCCACGGATCCCTGTCGACGGATCTGGGAGCGGTTCTTCACGTTGTTCTCCGACACGACGACCGACAATGCGAACGTCAGCGTCGCGACCCACGCGGACCGGTTCCGTGCGATGACCGAGACCCCCATACCGGTCGAGTTCGATCCGGAGACGCTCGAGACGCTGGGCGTCGTCGCCGACGGGACCGACCTCGGTGACCTGACGACCGCGCACCCTCACCGGGACGACGGGGAGACGATCAACTACGTGACGGACCTCTCGCAGACGAGCGAGTACCGGGTATTCCGGATGCCCGACGGCGAGCACGAGCGGGACGTCTTCGCCACCGTCTCCCGGGACCGGCCGGCGTACATGCACAGTTTCGGGTTGACCGACCGGTACGTGATCCTCGTGGAGTTTCCCTTCGTCGTCGACCCGCTCGAGTTCCTCGTGCGGGATCGGCCGTTCATCGAGAACTACGAGTGGGTTCCCGATCGGGGGACGCGATTCCTCGTGATCGAGCGCGCAACCGGTGAGGTGGTCAGTACCCACAAGACAGACGCGTTCTTCGCATTTCACCACGTCAACGCCTTCGAGGACAGGGATGATCTCGTCGTCGACGTTGTCGCCTACGACGACGCCTCGATCGTCGAGGACCTCTACCTCGAGGCGATTCGATCGGAGGGGTACTCGCCCGACGGGGGACGACTCGATCGGTTTCGGCTCGGCGAGACGGTCTCTCGGGAGGCGCTCTACGAGGGACCGATCGAGTTGCCCGGGATCAACTACGACCGAGTGAACGCCGAACCGTACCGGTACGCCTACGGCGTGGGGAACCGGGAGAAGCCGCCACGGGATGTTCCGAACACGCTGGTCAAGGTCGACGTCGAGACCGGCGCCGCGAGCGAGTGGGAGGAGCCGGGGACCTACGCCGGCGAACCGGTCTTCGTCGAATCGCCCGACGCGACTGCCGAGGACGACGGCGTGATCCTGTCGGTTGTACTCGACGCGGCCGCGGAACGGTCGTTTCTGCTCGTTCTCGATGCCGGGACGTTCGAGGAACTGGCGCGAGCGCCGGCACCCCACCACATCCCACTCGGCTTCCACGGGATTTTCGCCGACCTGTAGCGGCCCGGGAAGCCGCTCTCGTCGGTCGTCAGTTCCCGATCTCGATCGCTCCTCGCATGCTCCGGGGATGGACCTGACAGTAGTACTCGCTCATCTCCTCGCTGGCCGTGAACGTGGCCGTCTGCGTGGCCCCTTCTTCTCCGACGAACTCGGTCGCGAGGAGGTCCTCGCCGTTCTCGTTCTGGATCGCGAAGTTGTGCTGCAGCCCGTCAGCGTTCTCCCAGATCAGGGTGTACTCGGTCCCGGCCTCGAGCTGAAGGGTCGGATTCTCCTCGCCCGCGACGGCCTCGGGCGCTGCACCCTGCCAGGCCGACGCCTCGCCGAGTAGCCGGAAGTCAGCGTCTCCGCCCCCCGATTCCTCGGCGTCCGAGGTCGCTTCGTCGTCCCGTCCGGGGAACTCCCAGTCGGCGAACGGTCCCTCGACGATCTTATCCTGTTCCCACATCGCGTGGATGAACGGCTGGGTCTCGCCGTTCGGCAGTTCCATCGCGGTCGGCACCGGGTCGTAGACGGGGCCGTCGGGCGTCGGCCTGATCGGCAGGACGACGCCGTGCGTGTGGTGGACCTGTCCGGCGATCGTCCCATCCGGCGCGAGCGGCAGCTCCTCGTCTACGGCCATCCGGTATCGCTCGTCGCGGACCGTCTGGGTCGTCATGAAGTGGATGACGCGGAACCCGTCCTCGGTCGCCACCTCGCCGTTGATCCGGACGTCGCCGACCCCCCACGACGCGCCGTAGGTGTACACCCGAGGGAACAGCGGCGAACCGGTCCCCGTGATCCCGTGCAGCCAGCCGCCCGACAGGACGCCGCCGCCGGTCTCGTAGCCCGGAATCGGCGGCTGCACGACGTGGTCGTGCTCGAGTTCATACTCGTTGCCCGCCGGATCGGTAAACCGTGCATTGAAGTCGACCGCGTCGCTCGTATCGCCGGGCTCGCCGGGAAGATCGTACGGCTGCCGATCCCCGTAGGTGATCTCGAACGAGCCGCTCGTCACCTCGGCCTCGTCGCTGTACAGCGTCGGTTCGGTGAATCGTTCTTGTGCGATCCCGGCTGACTCACCGTCCTCGATCGGTTTGCGGGCCTCCTCCGGTGCGGCCACCAGCGGTGGCAGATCCTGCAGAAGCTGCGGAATGGCCTCGTCCAGCGGTTCGGGAAGCCCCTTTGCCTCTTCGATCCGAGACTCGAGCAGATCGCTCCCCCGCCGCGGGGTGTCCGGCGTTCCGAACACCTGCGGACTCAGTCGCCGTTCGCCAGGAAGCACCCAATAGACGGCGTTTCCCGACTCCTGTCGCACCGTGACGTCACGACTCGAGTCGGCGGTTCCACCGCCCTCCTCCTGCCGGGTGACCGTCGATCCGTTCGCTGCTCCGACACCGCCTACGAGCGCCCCGAGCGTCGTCACGCCACCGGCCGCGAGTACCGATCGCCGCGCCACGCCATCGTTCGAGTCGTTCTTATTTGTCATCTGTTACCACATGTATTCCGTGGGGATCGGAGCAAAGAATGGGACGAATCGTTGTGGCACGGCAAACGCTCATTCCCGTAAGGCTTTAGCAGGATGTTTCGCTCGCGCGGGCGATCTAAGGCGCGATTGGACGAACTAATCCGCTCTTATCGATCGGACGCCGATCGGAACGGTGTCGTTGCGATCGATACCGACGACGGCGCATCAGGGTCCGATCGCGTCGAACGAAACCCGATCCGCGCTCGTCGCTCCGGGTCGAACTACGGCCGAAAACAGCGCGCTCGGCGAGAGCCGTTAGAACGTGATGATCTCGTAGTCGTCGTCGACCATCGAACGGATGCTGGGGTGGCCCTCGTTCTCGTCGATGCGGACGAGCCCCTGGTCTTCGACGGCGTCGTCGACGCCGAACGCTCCGGCGCAGTGATCGCAGACGGCCACTTCGTCCTGCACGGACTCGTAGAGGTCGTAGTAGTCGTGGTCCTCGTCTTCCAACTCCTCGACCCACTGGGTGCCCGCCCCGTCGAAGATGAGTTCGAGTTCGTCGTCGTCGTTCTCGGCGAACTCCTTTGCCGCCTCGAGTCCGTTGACGAGTCGACCGGTGTCGGCGTGCGATTCGGTACCTGCGAGAATGACGATGGCTGCGTTTACCATTACACGTGAACGCAGGCCATCCGCGGATAAAACGGACCGGCGGGCGTGTGCGCCCGCTGCAACATCGACGGAGGCCGAGCGGTCCCAGTGGGCCCGATCTGTTATTCGAGTTAGTGGTCGTGACGATGACCGTGGTCGTGTCCGTGGTCGTGGGCATGATCGTGCCCGCCGCGGGTGAACTGCCCCGAGAACGCTCGCTGGATGACCTCCGAGAGCGCGGGGTGGATGTGCACCGACTCTCGAATGTCTCGAACCGTTCCCGAGCCGGCCGTCATCGCGACGACGACTTCCTCGATCAAATTAGAGGCCTCTGGGCCGACGATGTGACAGCCGAGGATCTCTCCCTCGAGGGAGATGAGCGGCTTGACCATCCCCTCGGCCTTCATCGCCGAGCCGCGGGCGGTGTCCTCGTACCGGTACGTGCGCTTGGCGTAGTCGCGGTCGGCGGCCTGCAGTTCCGCCTCCGTGGCGCCGACGCCGGCGACCTCCGGCAAGGAGAAGACGGCGAAGGGCATCGCGTCGTAGTCGACCGGCTCGAGGTCGTCGCCGAAGAGGTTGCGAACGACGGCCCGGGCCTCGTGGTTGGCGTTGTGCTTGAGCAGGTACTCGCCGACGATGTCGCCCAGTGCCCAGACGCTCTCGGCGCTGGTCCGCAGGTACTCGTCGGTTTCGACGAACCCCATCTCGTCGGTCTCGATCCCGGCTGCGCCGACGTTCAGCGTATCGGTGTTCGGAACGCGCCCGGTGGCGACGAGCAGTTCGTCGCCGGTGACGGAGAGCCGCTCGGCCGCGCCCTCGCCGCCTTCGGGCGCCGGGTACGGTGTCGATCCCGGTTCCGCTCCCATCTCCGATTCCGCTTCCGATTCGGAGTCGGCCGCCGGATACGGCCGCGCCTCGATGGTCACCTCGCCGTCGGACTCCGAGACGGCCGTGGCTTCGTAGCCCGTGTACACGTCGTACCGGTCCGCGAGTCGCTCCGTGAACTCGGCGGCGACCGCCGCGTCGGCGTCCGGCAGCAGGTGCGGGCGCCGTCCGATAATCGAGACGTCGCTGCCGAACGTTCCGAAGAAGTGGCCCAGCTCCGCCGCGATGTAGCCGCCGCCGACGATGACGAGGTGTTCCGGCGGCTCCTCGAGTCGGAGCGCCTCTCGGCTCGTCAGGTAGTCGGCGTCCTCGATGCCGTCGATCGGCGGGACGCCGGGCCGGGTTCCGGCCGCGACGAGAACCGTTTCGGCGGTCAGGCGCTCGCCGTCGTGGTCCCCGCCCGAGAGTTCGACGGTTCGCTCGTCGACGAACTCCCCTTCCGCCTGGTAGAGGTCGTGATCCGAGGAGGACTCGAGCCCCCGGCGGATCGACTCCGAGCTTCCGGCGACGTCCTCGTTGACCTCGCGGACGATCTCGGAGAACGCGACGTCGTCGACCGACGCCTCGATCCCGAACTCCTCGGCGCGCTCGACCGTCTCGAGGACCTCCGCGCGGTACAACAACTGCTTCGAGGGGATACAGCCGCGGTTCAGACAGGTGCCACCGAGCCGCCCCTTCTCGACGACGGCGACCGACTGATCGCGCTGTGCAGCCGCGTTCGCGACGTCGAGCCCCGATCCCGAACCGACGCCCAGGAAATCGTACTCCTCCATGTGCCGAACTCCGGCGCCGGTCGTAATGAAGGCCGGGCCGGAATGTACGGGACGTGCACGTCCACTGCGGCCTGCGGAGTCTCGTCCCCGCTCCCGAGTGGCGCCCGTCTCGAGGATCGCACCGCCGCGGATCCGGTTCCCCTACAGTAACGCCGATAGCGCGAGCACGACGGCGACGACGAGGGCGGGATAGTCGAGTCGCGAGAGCGACAGCGCGGGCAGGGTTGGATTCCAGGCGAAACACCGCGCCTGCATAGCGAGCGCGAGGCGATCGGCCCGGTCGAACGCCCGCGAGAGGCCCAGCAGTCCCAGCGTACTCGCGCGGTCGACGGCGCTTCGCTGGTCGCCCAGTCGGGCCGCCATCGCGTCGCTGATCGTTCGCAGGTCGGCCTGCAGGACCGGCAGGAACCGGAAGACGAGCGCGACGCCGATCCCGAGGAGCTGGCCCGGTTTCCCGGGAACCGTCCGCTGGATCGCGGCTCGAGAGTCCCGGACCGTCGTCGAGCGGACGTACGCGGCGCTGACGAACAGGACGAGCAGGACGCGGTAGCTCGCCCGCGCAGAGGCGAGGCCGTCCGCGAGGTCGATCCAGGGCGGACCGAACGTGAGCGCCGCGAGCACCGGCGCGAGCGAGAGGAAGAGCAGGGCAAAGCGATAGGCAGACAACGTCTCGCGGAGCGGGACGCGAGCGGCGAGCAGGATCGCCGCGGCGACGGTGGTGAGCGCGACCAGCGCCCGCGGGCTCGTATGTGCCAGCGCGGTCGCGGCGAATCCGAGTTGGACGGCCAGCTTCGAGCGGGGATCGAGCCGGTGGGCGAGCGTGTCGTCGGGGTCGTAGGTGAGCATCGTCGGTATCGATGGCGGGGACGGCGATCGTCGCGCCGCGTGCGGTCAGCTATCGGGCACTCGAACCTCGAACGCCGACAGCGCCTCGAGCGCGCGGTCGGGCGAGTCATCGACGGCGACTGCGCCGTCCCGCATGGCGACGACGCGGTCAGTCAGGTCGAGCACGTCTCGGAGGTCGTGGGTCGCGAGCAGGATTCCGGTTCCGTCCGCCGAGAGCGCCTCGAGTCGCGAGAGGACGGATCGGCGGGCCGGATCGTCCAACCCGGTGAACGGTTCGTCTAAGACGAGGTGCGTGGGTTCCATCGCGAGCGCGCCGGCGATGGCCACGCGGGACTGTTCGCCTCCCGAGAGCGCGTCGATCCGCTCGTCCTCGCGGCCGGCCATGTTGACGGCCTCGAGGGCGTCGGCCACGCGGCGGTCGATCTCGGTGCGCTCGAGGCCGAGGTTCTCGGGGCCGAAGGCGACGTCGGCGCCGATCGTCGCGGCGACGAACTGGTCGCGCGGGTGCTGGAAGACCATGCCGACGCTCGAGCGAGCGGCGACGAGATTCTCGGTGACCGGGGTCCCGTCGATCAGTACTTCCCCCGCGTCGGGTGTCACCAGCCCGTTACAGTGGCGCAGCAGAGTCGTCTTGCCGCTCCCGTTGGCACCCGCGAGGACGACGAACTCGCCGTCGCCGATGGTCAGCGAGACGTCCTCGAGGACCGGGACCTCGTCGAAAGCGTAGGTAACGGAGCGAAACTCGATCATCGCGTCCTCGCTGACGGGGTCGGTGGCGTCACTCGAGCGATCACGATCCGACCGGCTCGAGTCGCCCGCTCTCGACGATCGCGATCGCGGCGACCATCTTGACCAGTTCGGCGGGAACGAAATGGAGCGCGTAGACGGTGATCGCCTCCCAGGGCTCGAGGGCCTGAAGCCAGGCCGCGTACGCCGTCCCCATGGCGTAGATGAGGATCGTCGCGGCGACGAGCGCGGCGACGACGATCGGCAGGGGGACGTCGGCGGGATTTCGGAGGTCCGTGCCCCGGTGAACGACGGCGCCGATCAGCGCCGCCGCGAGCGGGTACGACCAGAGGTAGCCCGCGGTATTTCCGACGAGGGGGCCAAATCCGGCCTCCATCCCCGAAAAGACCGGGAGGCCGGCCGCGCCGGCGGTCAGGTAGAGGAGCATCGAGACGGCTCCCCAGACCGGCCCCAAGACGAGGCCGGCGAGAAAGACGAACAGGACCTGCAGCGTGATCGGCGCCGGCGAAAACGGATACGGGATCGTCACGAATATCGACGCCCCCACCAGCGCCGCCAGCACCGCCGCGCGAGCGAACTGCCGGACGACGTCCCCGTCGACGAGATCGACCGTCTCTCGATTCGTTGCCATACCACTCCCACTCTCGTAAACCAAGTTCAACACTTCGGTTTCCGAGGGTGTGGAAAGTCAACAGATTGACATCTACGCGCGGTGGGACGGATCCCGGTCCGCCGGGAGGGGCCGAAATAGGCCGCTTCCTCTCCAGAAACGGACATTTCGAGGCGAATCAAGATCGATCGAGGCCTGAACGCGTCCGAAATAGCCGCTCCCTCGAGAGCGCCGCTCTGGTAGGAGACGCCGCGCTCGAGGGGAGTAATCGGAGATTATGTCCGATTACTAACCGAAACGACCCGCTGGCCTTATGCGCTCTTTCGCTCCCGTGATAGAAAGCTGATGTCATCCGTACGTAGCCGGTTCGGACCGAGGGGCAATCGGGAACCGAGACGTAGCCAGCGGCCGACTCGCGGACGGTGGGACCGCGACGGTCTCAGAGGCCGCTGGAGCCGCGATGGTCGCTCTAAACGTGGGGAGCGAGCGAACCGATCGAGCGGTCGGGCCGGCAGGAGCGTCGAGCCATGAATCGGTCTCGAGGCGCGGCCGTAGCGGTGCTCGCCGTCGCCGCGCTGCTGGTCACGAGCGTAGTGGCACTTCCGCTGCTCGGCGGCGGTATCGTCCCGTTCGAGGGCGGCGAGAGCGCTCCCGGGGAGGGAAACGGCAGAACGGCCGGTATCGCCGCTGCAGACAGTGCAACCGCCAGTCAAGACGACGGCAGCGGGAGTGCGAACGCCACTGCCGCGGATGCGGCGGATCGTGAACCGGTGCGTGCGAGTCAATCGGGCGGAGACGGCGAGTTAGTGTCGTTCGACTCCGCGGCCGAATCGGCCGCGACCGACGCGGAGGCGACCACCGACGCCGACGCGAGCGCCTCGCTCGCACAGGAACAGACGACGGCCGTCGAGGCCGGCGTCGACGAGGGGATCGAACTGGCCCAGCAGCAGGGCATCGAGGTAACCCAGGAACAGCGCGCGACGGCCGTCGAGGCCGCCAGCCGGTCGGCGGCCCAGCATCAGGCGGCCGACGCCGAGCAGATTCAGGCGGCGACGGCCGGCGCGGTCCACGGTTCGCTGATCCAGTCTCAGGATGCCGAGATCGAACAGATCCAGTCCGCGGTCGGTGGCGCAACCGACGGCGCGCTCACCCAGTCGCAGACGGTCTCAGCGGACCAGATGCAGAGCGCGACGTGGGGAGCGACCCACGGCGCGCTCGCCCAGAAACAGCACGCCGACGTCGACCAGATTCAGGTCGCCACGCGCGGGGCCGCGGCGGGGGCGTGCCGGGAAGCGGGCGATAGCGACGTTCGGGATCACCCGAAGACCCAGGAGGCCGCGCAGGGGGCGGCCTACGGCGTCCTCGAGCAGTACCAGAAGATCACCGTCGAACAGCGCCAGCGGATCACGCTCGAGCACGTCCAGCACGCGGCGGCCGGCGCGTCCGCGGGGGCACTCGAGGGGAGCGTCCCCGCAGCCCTCGCAGGCGAACAGAGCCAGGAGGTCGACGTCGAGCAGCGCCAGCGCGTGAACATCAAGCAGGTGCAGAAGGCCGCCACCGGCGCCGCGAAGGGTGCGCTCGTCCAGCGGCAGGCGGTCTCCGTCGAGCAGACCCAGGCCGCGGCTCGCGGGGCCGGCAGGGGAGCGCTGACGCAGATCCAGACCGTCAGCGTCGAACAGGTCCAGCGGATCTCGATCAGCCAGATTCAGGAGGCCTCGTTCGGCGCCGCCAAAGGGGCGATCTATCAGAGCCAGTCGGCCACGGTCGAGCAGATCCAGGCGGCGGCCGACGGGGCCGCGGGCGGCGTGTTGGTCCAACACCAGGAGATTTCGATCACCCAGATCCAGTACGCCGCGGTCGGCGCGTCTCAGGGAGCGATCGAGTCGGCGGTCCAGTACCAGATCGCCGAGATCGAACAGATTCAGGCCGCCGCGTTCGGCGCCGGCGAGGGAGCGGTGCTCCAGCAACAGGTCGTCGACGTCACGCAGATCCAGCGGCTGGCGTCCGGCGGTGCCAGCGGCGCACTGAGTCAGTCTCAAGAGGCGACCGTCGAACAGATCCAGGTCGCCGCCAGCAGCGCCACGCAGGAGACGGCCCGCGTCGTCCAGTACCAGCGGATCAGCGTCACGCAACTACAGGTCCTGACCCAGGAGACTGCATCCGAGGCCACCGCGTACGCGGTCCAGCAGGAGACCGCCGACGCGACCGAGATCCGGCAGTTCGTCGAGGACGACGCCGAGGATCGCGCTGACGAGATCGACGAACTCGAGGGAACGGCGTCGATCACGTTCGCCGACCGGGAGAGCGACGGCGAGACGGTCACCGTCGACGAACTCGATCTCTCGGAGGGCGGCTTCGTCGCGGTCTACGCGGCCGACGCCGTCGCCGATCCGGGCGCCGTGCTCGGAACCTCGAGCGCCCTCGAGGCCGGGAGCCACTCCGACGTCGAGATCGACCTCGAGGAGCCGATCGAGGAGGACCAGCCCCTTACCGCGGTGGTCCACCACGATACGAACGACGACGGAGCGTTCGAGTACGGCGACACCGACGGGGCGGAGGACGTCCCGTACGTCACCGACGCCGGCGTGCCGGTGCTCGACACGGCGTTCGTCTCGGTCGGCGACGAGCCGCAGGTGCCACAAGAGCCCCAAGAACCGCAGGAACCGGCCGAGCCGAACGCGACGCTCTCAGTGAGCGATCAGACCGGCGACGGCGAGAACCTGACCGTCGACGAAGCGAGCGCGACCGTCGACTACGCGGTGACGGCGTCGGCTAACGGAACCGCGGCCGAGAGCCAGTCGTTCGAGGCCAACGAGACGGTGACGGACCTCGAACTCGAGTTCGATTCGCCGCTCTCCGAGAACGCGACGGTCGACGTCGCCGTCACCGACGACAACGGCACGGCGCTGGTGAACGAATCCGTCGAGTACACGGTCGACGACGCTCCGGACGAACCGGCTGAGCCGAACGAATCGGCGGCCACGCTCAACGTGTCGGACCAGACGGGCGACGGCGAGACGCTCGTCGTCGACGAGGCGAACGCGACCGTTGACTACCGACTCACCGCGACCGACGAGAACGGCACGCAACGTGGGGAGAGCGATCTCTTCGAGGCCAACGAGACCGCCGAGTTCGAGTCGCTCGATCTCGAGCCGCCACTCTCCGAGAACGCGACGCTCGAGGTCGCCGTCACCGACGAGAACGGCACGGCACTGGCGAACGAGTCCGTCGAGTACACGGTCGACGGCGATCCGGCGACGTTCGAGGCGACGTTCCCCGGCTGTTCGCAGGCCGAGGTGACCGGCTCCTTCGAAGCGGGCGACAGGATCATCGTCGGCACCGCGTTCTACGAAAGTGGCGGCTTCGGCAACTCGATGGGCGAGTACGCCATCACGGTCGGCGAGGACCTCGAGGCGCCGTTCGAGGGGACGATCACCTACGAGACCGGCGACGACTTCACCGTCGCCGAGACGGCCGACGGCGCGACCGTCACGGTCCCCGAAGGCGATACGGGCGCCGTGATCACCGGCTTCGCGTCGCCCGAAGCGACGCCGGGATCGATCGACTATCTGAATCCGAATGCTAGCGAGTGTCTCGAGGAGATCCGGCCCGAACGGCCGAACATCAGCGTGGTGGAGACGACGCCGACCGAGGACGGAATCGCGGTCACCTTCGAGTACGAGAATCCAAACGAGGAATCGCTGGTGGCCGGCAGCGAGTTCGTCGAGGGAACCACGGACGACGAGCCACCGTCGGAACTCGAGCCCGGCAACGATTCGTTTACCGTCGACTGGACGCCCGAAACCGATGACGAACGGCTCGTCTGGGAGGTCGACATGAGCAACTACGACTACGAGGAGCCGCTGACCGCACAGACGGAGCCGGCCGGCGAGATCGATTCGAGCGAACCGACCGATCCCGCCGCGTTCACCGTCTCGATCGCCGGGACGAACGCGCCGGTCGAAGCGGGCGAGACCCTCGTAGTTGACGCCAACCTCGAGAACACCGGCGGAGAGAACGGTACGCAGGACGTCGAACTCGCGATCGACGGCGCGGTCGTCAACGAGACGCCGGTCTCGCTCGCGCCTACCGAATCTGAACTCGTGACGCTGACCGCCGAGACGATCACTCTCGAGCCCGGCGAGTACCCGGTCGCGGTCTCGAGCGAGAACGAGACCGCCGAGACCACCGTGACGATCGAGGAAGCCGAGGCCGCGGAGACGCCGACCGGCGCGGAGTCGACGGCGGACGGACCAGCGGACGCGGAACCGACTGCAGACGCTGACGAGCAGCCGGCGAACGCAACCGCCGAGCAGCCGACGGAGGAACAGCGCACGTCCGAAGACACCGTCTCGGCGGAGTCGGCCGGTTCGGAGCCGACGACGGACGGCTCACCGACGGAATCCGAACCGGAAGCGCCGACGGGAACGGAGACGACCGAATCGCCCGCCGGAACGGACGAGCCGTCCGTTTCCGACGGAGCCGGTTCGGGGGCCGACGCGAACGGCTCCGCGGTTGCTACGGAGTAACGACGGCGCGATAGAAGCGGAGCGCTACCGATCGTTCATCCGTCTTCGAAAAACGCCTCGAGCCCGTTTCGATCGATCGGTGACTCGAGTGGGTCTGTCGCGGTTAGTGCTGGTGGCCGGTCGCTTCGCCGTAGGTCACGCCGAAACGTTCCTCGAACAGGTCCATGATACGTGACTCCTGGGCCTCGAGTTCCTCGTCCGACTCCTCGCCGTGGTGGACGATGTGGTGGGCGCGGCTGGCGAAGGACAGCAGGGTGACGTCGCCGACCGTTTCGGCGTCGGTCTGGTCGCCTTCCGCCACGAGGTCGAGGAGTCCGGTGGGGACCGTGACTTCGTCGGTGGTACCGTCGTCGGCGCTGATCTCGAAGGTCGTCGTGTCGACTTCCTCGGTCATACCCCTACCGTAGTGAACTGTCCCTAAAGGTGCTGTGGCTTGCATCGCAGCGGGGCGGCGATCGCGCCGGTTTCGTCCCCCGTGTCGTTTTTGCTGATCGCCGTCGAAGCGTCTCGTATGCCATCCGTCGAACTCGAGGAGGAGACGATCGAACGGCTGGAGGCGCTGCGCGTCGACGACGAGTCCTACGACGAACTCATCAACGAACTCATCAACATCTACGAGACCAGCGAGTACACGCTCTTTCACGCCGGCGACTGAGTGCGCCGCGAGCTCGTTCGATCGGTCCGATTAGTCCGCCGGCAGCACTAGTCGTCCGCGGCCGCGGCCTTCCGAACCGACTGCCAGCGTCCCTTCGACTCGAGGTGGGACTGGAGCTTTTCCGCGTACTCCTGGGTGAGCTTCTCGGCCGCGCGTAACTTTTCGGCGTGGTCGTCGCCGCCGTCGCCGCCCAGCCCGAGCGCGCCCATGATCGAGTCGAAGACGCCGCCCGACGAACCGTTCTGGTTGCCGCCGCCCGCACCCGGGCCGCCCATCGCGCCCATGCCGCCGCTGGGGACGTTCTCGAGTTCGGGGATGATCTGCTCGACCTGCTCGGTGTCGGCGACGAGCCGCGCACGGTCGGGATCGTCGGCGTCTTCGATCTCGAACTCCGTCGCGGTCATGATCAGACTCCACTGCTGGTTGGAAAACTGCGAGTCGACGATCCGCGAGGAGAACTCCTGATCGACGGTCATTCGGGCGCCGACGATCCGGTCCGTCCACGGTGAGTCGCTCATAGCTATCGCTTGGGACGGCGGCTGTATCAGCGTTTTCATCGGGTTCGCGCTCGAGTCGCCGAGGGCCCTCCGACGACACCGTTAGTCGCCTGCATCGTCCGTGTTCTCGCCCGCGGCGAGCATCCAGTAGACGAGCATTCGGTACGGAGATAGAACTATGACGTGCGGAGAGACACGTCAATCAAGAGCACACGGCATGGATCAGCTCACAGCCCATCGTCTCAAGTTGGCAGTCGGGATCGCGATTCTGGTCGGCGGATTGTGCTGGATCGCCGTCGACGGCCGAACGACGAAGAACACCTTCGTGGTCATCTGCGGTGTGGGTACGCTCCTCGAAGAGCGGTACCGGTGGAACAAAACTAGCTCGTAGCTGACGCTTGAACGGATGGTCCTCGAGGCCGATCCGCTCAGTCGAGCCGTTCGGATGATTCGGCGTACCGCCGCGAGAGTTCGACGTACCGGTCGGCCGTCGCCTCGAGGTGGGGGTCGTCGATCTCGGTTTTCGGCTCGGCGGGCACGCCGGCGACGAGCGTCGACGGCGGCACCTCGGTTTCCTCGGTGACGACGCTGCCGGCCGCGACGACGGCGCCCTCGCCGACGCGAGCGCCGTCAAGGACGGTCGCGTTCATTCCGACCAGCGCGCGCTCGCCGACGGTCGCGTCGTGGACGATCGCGCTGTGGCCGACCGTCGCGTAGGACTCGAGTGCGGCGTCCTCGTGGAGGACGGCGTTGTCCTGGACGTTGGCCCCCTCGCCGACGACGATCCGACCGTGATCGCCCCGCAGCGTCGTGTTCGGCCAGACGCTCGCCTCCGCCTCGACGAGGACGTCGCCGATGACGACCGCGGCCTCGTCGACGTACGCCGAGTCGGCGACCTGCGGCTCCGTTCCGTCGAACGATCGTAACATGGCTGCGTCTGCTCCGAGGAACGTCTTGAACCTGACCATCGGCGAACGGAGACGGCCGACTCGCGGCCCATCAGGGAGACAGCTGGGGCGACGACTGACGACGGATCCGCGTTACGGGCCGCGATCGTCGCGTTCAGATCGTTCGGTCCCAATGTATTTTGGCGTCACTGCTATTTACAAACCCGATGAAGATGCAACTGCAGCGGCATCCGTCTCTCCCCATCGAAGGCACTCCGCTGCTGTGTCATCCCACACATCCCGAACCACCAGTGGGGGTTTTCACCCCAGCCTTCGTTCCATCTCTCCACCGTGACTCCCCGTGAGCCACGCGTTCGGCTACTCGTCGGAGAGTCGCTCAGAGAGGCGATCGAACCGATCCTGAGCCTCTTCCCGTCGATCCCGCTCGAGCGACGGGCGATAGCTCATCGTCTCGAGGTCATCGTCGTTTGTCTCGGGACCATCATCGTCCGCCTCGAGACTGTCGTCGTCCGCGAGTTCGACGTCGAAGACGGCGCCCTCGTGACGACCGTTCTCGGGCAGCCGATCTACATCGAGGACGCGCTCGTCGACCACCGTCCCGTCGTCCTCGAGCAGGAGTACGGCCGTCTCGCCGTCGACGATCCGATCGAGGACCGCGGTGTAGCGCTCGGTCATCGGGCTGGGATACGCGGTGCGGCACCATCAACCACCGGTGCGAGCGGCCGCTCGAGTGTCGCTTGCGGCTGGATCGACGGCCCTGCGTGCGACGGTGATTGTTCGGACGGCGGTTGGGTGGGCGACGGCTCCGACAGCGATTCCGACGCCGACTGGGCCTGCTCCTTTCGCTCGAGCAGCGCCGCCGGATCAGTCGGGCCCTCGGTCTCGGGCGTCACCGCGACCTCCTCGCCGTCGGTCTCGAGGACGATGTCACCGTGAACGCCAGTCCAGTAGGTCTCGACGCCGCGATCGGCGAAGGCTTCGAGCACCTCGTCGTGGGGGTGACCGTACTGGGAGTCGAGCGCGCTCGAGATCACCGCGATTTCGGGGTCGACGGCATCGAGGAACGGCGCACTCGAGGAGGTCGAAGAACCGTGGTGACCGGCCTGATAGGCGTCGGCCGCGAGGGCGTCGCCGCGTTCGTCGACCAATCGCTGCTCGGCTCCGCGCTCGACATCGCCCGTCGTCAGATACGAGAATTCCCCGTACTCGACGCTGAGAACGGTGCTGTAGGCGTCGATACTCCCCCCGTCGTCATCGGGCGGATTCAGTACGGTCGCGTCGACCGACTCGTCCTCGAGGGGTAATCGATCGCCCGCGACGACCTCGAAGAGTCTGACGTCGTGCTCCTCGATCGCGTCGAGGTAGCCTTCGTACGTGGCGCTCGTGGACGTAACGCCGGGGTCGTAGACCGCGCCGACGCCCTCGCCTTGCTCCTCGAAGTGCTCGATAACGGCCGCGTGACCACCGATGTGGTCGGCGTGGCCGTGGGTCGTGACGAGGTGATCGATCCGCTCGATGCCCTCGCCCTCGAGGTAGTCGATGACACCCTGCCCGTCAGCCTGCCAGATCCCCGTATCAATTAACACCGTCTCGCCGTCGGGCGTGACCAGCAGCGTCGAGTCGCCCTGTCCCACGTCGATGTGGTGGATCTCGAGGTCGCCATCGACGTCCCCGCCGGCGTCCTCGGCGCCGTCGCTCGGGACGAAGCCGACCAGACAGCCCGACAGGAGTACCAGTCCGACGACTGAGACGACCGCGAGACCGCGGTGGCGTCGCATACCTGTTTCGACGACGCCGCGGCGTATGGTGGTTCGGATCGTTCAGTTGCTGCTACTGTCAGGTCCGGAAATATGGACTGTATAGAACGTGACACTGGTTCCCTTCTCGAGCGGTCGGGGCGACCGTTCGAGCGATCGAACGAGTCACTCCCGCGGAACTGAGACCGCGGCGGTCGGCTATTCGACGCGAGCCGTGCGCGGACCGTCCGTCGAGAACCGCGCTAGACCGCGTTCCCCTCGAAACTCGTCTCCGCGTGGAGGCTGTCCTTCAGCGCGTCGTGGACCTTGCAGAGTTCGAAGGCGCGCTCGATGACCTCCTCGCCCGTGTCCTCGTCGACGTCGGCCTCGACGCGGACGTCGAATTGGACGGACTCGAGTTTGTCGTCGTCGTTCAGTTCGCCCGTGATGTCGATCTCGATCGTCCCGAGGTCGCCCGCGTCGCGCTGTTGCCCGCCGACGCGCAGCGCCGGGACGTAACAGGAGCCGTACGCGGCCAGCAGCGCCTCGAGCGTGTCCGGTGCGTCCTCCCCGTTGGCGTCGATAGTCGTTTCGAACTCTCGGATTTCGTTCGTGGCACTGTAACCCTCCTCGGAGACGGTGGTAACCTGCTTCGCCATAGCACTCGGGTCGTCCACGGGCGGCGGTGTAAACGTTACTGGTGCAGTGGACGGCCCCGCGTCGCGACGTGACGGAGCTACTCCGCAGGCGCCGCTTTCCGGAGCGTCACGGAGAGCGTCGACCCCTCGCCGGGCTCGGCGTCTCTCCCGAGTACTTGATCGCGTTGCTCAGGAGGTTCTGGAGCAGTTGTCGCAGTTGGTTGCCGTCGCCCTGCACGCGCGGAAGGTGTTCCACCGAGAGTTCGGCGCCGGTCTCGTCGAGTCGGACCTGCAGATTCTCGCGGACGTCCTCGACGACCTCGTCGAGTTCGACCGGTTCGAGCGGCTCGCCGCGCGTCTCGACCCGCGAATACGCGAGCAGTCCCTCGATCATCCGGCGCATCCGTTCGGCGCCGTCGACGGCGAACGAGAGAAACTCGCGGATCTCGCTCGTCGCACTGCATCCCTCCTCGGAGAGCAAGTGCATCTGTTCACTCGTGCCAGTCCAGACGTCCACATCCGATGCCGTAACCGGTGTCCGAGAGGAGGTCGATTCGGTCGAGTGACCGGTTACCCGTGCTGGTACTGGCCGCTGTCGCTCGCCGGATCGTCGAACAGCGAGTACAGAACGACGAAGTACGTGCCGATGAGCGGGAGGAAGATGACCGCGAATCCGGTCGTGAGGTTGAGGGAGAGCGGCGCGGCGACCGCGTCGGCGATCGTCGTTCCGGTCGCGGGATCGACCGCGGGATACAGCAGGACGCCGATGAATGCGGCGAACGCGACTGCAAGCCCGGCCGTCGCGACCGCGAACCACCGGTAGCGGTTTCCGGTTGCAGCCGCGACGGCGATGCCGGCACACGCGATCGTACCGATACAGAGTCCGCCCATCGGGACCGACTGGATTTCCGACCGGAGCGCGGGATACCGAATAACTGACGCGACGAGCGTCACCGTGCCCAGCGCGACGTACCCCGCCGTCGCCGCACGTCCGCGGCGAACGAGCCGATCGCGAATCGGGGACTCGAGTTTCACGCAGAGAAACGCCGCGCCGAGGGCCGTCACGAGTGCGACGGTAGCGGCGCCGGCGAGTAGCGGGACGACAGCAATTACGGACGGTTCGCCGAGCGCCCAACTCGCGGCGAATGCACCGAGGAGAAACGGCGCGGCGGCGCTCCCGACGACGAAGCAGCGGTCCCAGAACCGAACCCATCGCTCGTCGTCGCGCTCCCCCCGGAATTTCGAACCCAGTCCGCGGAGGCCGAGTGCCAGCAGGAGCGCAAAGACTGCGAGATAGTACCGCCCCAGGATCGCGGCGTACGCCGCCGGGAAGCCGGCGAAGAGCACGGTCCCGAACAGGACGAGCCAGACTTCGTTGGCCTTCCACAGCGGCCCGAACGCGGCGAGGAATTGCCGCCGTTCGGTCTCGTCGGCTTCGGCGAACAGGACGCCGACGCCGAAGTCGAAGCCGTCGAGCAGGAGGTACACGCCGAACGTCGCGACGACGAGTCCGAACCACAGCTCCGGTAACGACTCGACGAGGTACGCTGACGTCGCCGCTAGCACCGGTTCGGTCGCCGAAAGCGACTCAGTCATCGGCGGTCACCTCGCGTGGTCGCCCGTCGGTAGTACCGTCGGTGTCGTCGCGGTCTCCGACACCGCAGCGATCGCGTTCCTCGTCGACGAACCCCTTGCAGACGAGCAGGAACGCGGCGAGCAAGCCGAGGTACCCGACGACGAACCCGAGCAGCGTCAGCGTCGCTTCGGTCGACGTCAGCGACGGCGAGACGCCCTCGGCCGTCCTCAACACGCCCTGTACGAGCCAGGGTTGTCGCCCGATCTCGGTGACGTACCAGCCGGTGAGCAGCGCCACGAATCCGAGCGGCGCCGACGCCGTCAGTACCTGCAGGTAGCGATCGGCCTCGGCGAGGTCGCCCCGCCAGTACCGGTAGGTTCCCCACGCGCCGAGGGCGATGAACCAGAACCCGAGACCGACCATCAGACGGAACGACCAGAACACGATCGCGACCGGCGGCGACTCGAACTCGAAGTCGTCGAGTCCGGTCACCTCGGCGGTCGGATCACCACCGCTGGCGAGGAACGAGGCCGCGTGCGGGATGCTGATGGTATAAAGGTTCTCCGCCCGTGGATCCGTGATCGCCTCGGGGTCGGTCGGGATCGCGACGAGGTGAAGATCGGCCTGCCCGGTCTCGTAGTGGGCTTCCATCGCGGCGAACTTGTGAGGTTGCGTGTCGGCCACGTGGCGGCCGTATGCGTCCCCGTGGACGGCCTGAAACGCCGACGTCACGAGCAGGACGACGACGGCCAGTCGGAGGGCCGTTCGCCAGGCGTCGCTCTCGCGGTTCGTCCGGACGAAGTACGCGGCGACGCCCGCGACGAGCAGCGTGACGGCGATGATCGAGGCATTTTGCATGTGGACGTACATCCACGGAAATCGCGGGTTGAAAAACGCCGCTACGGGATCGGTGAGTCGCGCGACCGACGTGCCGCCCTCGGTTACGATTTCGTACCCTCGCGGCGTCTGCATCCAGGAATTGACGACGAGCACCCAAAATGCCGACAGCCACGCACCGACCCCGACCAGCACCGACGACAGGACGTAGAACCGGTCGGAGACGCGCTCGCGACCGAACAGCAAGACGCCGAGGGAAACCGCCTCGAGGAAGAACGCCATCTTCACCTCGAACGAGAGGGGCCCACCGAGTAGCTCGCCGACGGTCGTCGAGAACGAGCCGAAGTTCGTCCCGAACATGAACCCCATCGGGATGCCGGTAACGGTGCCCATGACGAAACCGACGCCGAAGACCTTCGTCCAAAACTCCCGGAGGCGCGCGTACCGTCGGTCGCCCGTTCGAACCTCTTGGACGGTAACGTAGACGAGAAATGGTGCAAGTCCGATTGAGAGCGACGCGAAGAGAATGTGGACCGTGATCGTCCAACCGAACTGGATTCGACTAGCCAACTCCGGACTCAAAAACGCTATCGTGGCTACGAGATCGGCGGCAGAGTCCCCGATCGCTGATACCGGTATCCGGACAGACATCACGATCATACGTCGGGTCTTTATAATGACGTGCCTTCCGCCGAGACCTGCTTTCGAAGACTGAACCTCGTGACTTATGCCGATCACGCCCCTATCCCAACGAATAGACGACGGACGAACTCGACGCAGCGCTAGCAGAACGACGGTCACGGTCCTCGAGACCGCGAGAGACGACAGTTGCACTCGACGACGCGACCCGGAGAAGATCGTAGCGACCGAGACGGGACTCCGACAGCAGCGGTTACGCGGCGGGGACTGGTTCGACTTCCTCGCCCGCCGCGATGGCTATCCGTCGAGTTCGTAGGACTCGTCGCCCTCGAGGACGACGACGTCGGCGTCGCTGCCGGTGCCCGCGACCTCGCTCTCGAAGTCGGCGGGATCCTGCTCGATCGGCGGGAAGGTGTCGTAGTGCTGCGGGAAGGCGACGTCGACGTCGAGCCAGTCGACAGCGATGGCAGCCTGCTGGGGCCCCATCGTGAAGTGATCGCCCATCGGGACCGCGGCGGCATCGGGCTCGAGATACGGGCCGATGACGTCTTTCATCTCGCTCATCAGGCTGGTGTCGCCGGCGTGATAGAACGTCGTCGACTCCTCGTCCGCGATCTGCGTCGGCTTCGTGTCCGAGACGACGAAGCCGGCGGGCATGCCGCCGCTCTTGTCGTTTTCAGTCATGATCCCGTTGGTGTGGTCGGCACGGACCATGCTGACGTACGCGTCGCCACAGTCGACGGTGCCGCCGAGGTTCATCCCCATCCCGCCGACGGCGTCCGCGAAGCCGAACTCGTCCTCGCAGTAGGAGACCAGTTCCGGCGTCGCGACGAGCGTCGCGTCCGAGAACTCGCCGGCGTGGGCGATGTGGTCGGCGTGGCCGTGCGTCAGCAACACGTAATCGGGCTCGTCGACGTCGGCCGGCTCGAGGTCCGTCTTCGGATTGTCGAAGAACGGATCGATCAGCAGCTCCGTCTCCCCTACGGTGACGTGCCACGTCGAGTGGCCGTGCCAGGTGACTTGCATTGCGTGCGACCGATTGGGTCGAATACAACTTAAAAGTGGTCGAGCCGGTTGGTTTCGGACCGCTAATCGGCCCGTCGAGCCGCTCGGACGAGACGCCGCGACGGCCCGGCCGCCCGCCAATGCCGTGCGGTTTTTTAGCCGGGGCCCGTACGGCGAGTATGCTCTCACTGACGCTCGAGGACTTCATGGTAGAGCTGAACGACGGATCGATCAAGAACGTCGGCCCGGCGAACAAGTCGGCGACGGTCAAGATGTTCGACGTCGAGTCCGCCGAGGCGCGGGAATTCGGTGACAAGCGCGTCAAACTCGTCTTCGAAGACGACGACGGCAGCGAGGTCCAGGTCTCGCTGTTCCCCGAGGACGTCCGGAAGCTCGTCGACGACATCGAAACGCTCGAGGAGGACTCGCCGGTCTTCGAGTAACGCGGTCGGCGAATCGCCGGAGACGACTCATTCTGATCGGCCCGTGGTATAGGGACGTTTATATTTCCGCTCGTAACACGCCAGGGACATGCGAGCTATTCGCGTTCCGGCGTACGGAGAGCCGGCGGTGTTAGAACCCGCCGACGTCTCGGAGCCGACGCCGGATGCGACGGCAGTCCGAATCGACGTCGCGGCCGCCGGGATCAACTTCGCCGATCTCGCGAAACGACGAGGAACCTATCCAGACGGGCCGACGCCGCCGTACGTGCCCGGCATCGAGGTCGCCGGACAGATCGCCGAGGCGGGCGACCGAACCGACCTCGAGCCGGGGGACGCGGTCGCGGCCTACGTCCCGCGGGGCGGCTACGCCGAGTCGGTCGTCGTCACAGCCGACAGGGCGTTTCCCGTCCCCGACGGGCTCTCGCTGCGAGAGGCCGCCGCCGTTCCGATCCAATGGGTGACGGCGCACAACGCGCTCTTCGAGTGGGGCGGCCTCGAGACCGCCGGCGCCGACGACGGACCCGAACGGGTACTCGTCCACGCGGGCGCCGGCGGCGTCGGATCGGCGGCCGTCCAGCTCGCCGCGGCGGCCGGCGCCGAGGTGTTCGCGACCGCGAGCACGACATCGAAACGCAAGTTCGCGGCCGATCTCGGCGCCGATCACGCGATCGCTTACGACGCGGTCCCCGACGTGATCGAGGAGCGCGCCGAGGGAGTCGATCTGGTACTCGACGGCGTCGGCGGCGACGCCTTCGACCGGAGCGTGGAGGCGCTCGCGCTCGGCGGCCGGATCGTCGCGTACGGATTGGCCAGCGGCGAGGTGCCGACGGTATCGACCCCCGAACTGCTCTTCGGCAATCACAGCGTGATCGGCTATCACCTGGGAGAAGCCGTCGAACGCCAGCCCGAACGGGTGTACACGGCGCTCGAGCCGCTGGACTCGCTGCTGTCGTCGAGGGACGTCGAAGTCGTCGTCGATCGGACCTTCTCCCTGGAGGAGGCGGCGGCGGCACACGAATACGTCCGGAACCGTCGGAGCCGCGGGAAAGTGCTCCTGGAACCGTGACGCGAACTGGTTCCGCGCCCGCCGCGCTTGACGTCGCTTCCGGTCGGGACGTCGCGATCGCGGGCGCCGCGATGACGCCGTTCGGGCGGCGCGACGCCTCGCTGCTGGAACTGTTAGCCGAGGCCGGAGAAAACTGTCTCGCGGACGGGCCCGTCGGTGCGGACGCGGTCGACCACCTCTTCGTCGCCCGCTCGGGCGGCGCCTACGAGGGCCAGAGCGGGCTCGCCGGCGCACTCACGAGCGAACTCGGCGTCCGGCCGGCCCACGCCGCGGCGATCGAGCAGACGTCGGCCTCCGGCGCAGCGGCCGTCTACGAGGCGTGGAAGGCGATCGCGTCGGGAGCCTGCGAGGTCGCGCTCGCGGTCGGCGGCGAGCGCATGACCCACCTCTCGACGGCGACGGCGACTGACATCGTCTCCGGGATCACCCACCCCGCGGAGTACAAACACGGGATCACGGTCCCCTCGTTCGCGGGGCTGACCGCGCGCCGGTATCTCGAGCGGTACGACGCACCCCGAACGGCGCTCGCGGAGGTCGCGGTCAAGAACCACGCGCACGGCGTCGCCAACCCGAAGGCGCACTTCCGCCGCGAGATCGATGTGGCGACGGTCTTGGAGTCGCCCGTGGTCGCCGATCCGCTCCGGCTGTACGACTTCTGTCCGATCTCGGACGGATCGGCGGCGCTGTTGCTCGCCGCTGAGAGCGCGCTCGAGGGCGACGACCACGTCCGCGTCGACGGGATCGCCGGCGCAACGGGAACCCACGTCGTCCACGAGCGAGACGACCTAACCGCTATGAGCGCGGTCGTCGACGCCGGCCGCCGGGTCTACGACCGCGCCGGTCGGCGTCCCGAGGACATCGACCTCCTCGAGGTCCACGACATGTTCACGATCCTCGAACTCCTCCAGCTCGAGGGACTGGGCGTCGCGGACCGCGGAGAGTCCTGGCAGCTGGTCGAACGTGGCGCGACCGAGCGCGACGGCGAACTGCCGGTCAACACGTCCGGCGGATTGAAATCCAAGGGCCATCCGATCGCCGCATCGGGCGTCGCACAGCTCGTCGAGCTCTACGATCAGCTGACCGGACGAGCCGGCGACCGACAGATCGACGGCGACGTCGGAATGGCCTGTAACGTCGGCGGTTTCGGCAATTGCGCGATCGCGACGATCCTGTCCGCCCCGTGAGCAGCGGGGCAGTCGCCCGCGGCCGCATTTCGACAACCGTTTTAGGACGAAACCGCTTGGTTCGAATAGATGGGTAACTGTATCATCTGTGGCACAGCTGTCGACGGTGAAATCTGCGAGAGTCACGAGGAGGACGCGGTCTTCGAATTTCGCGGCACGTCCGCCTCGGAGCTCACCCCCGGTCGCTACTACCGGGGCGTCGTCGACGGCTACGCCGACTTCGGTGTCTTCGTCGACATCGGAGACCACGTAACCGGTCTGTTGCACAGGAGCGAACTCGACCGACGACTGGAGAGCCTCGACTGGGAGTCCGGCGACGAGGTCTTCGTTCAGGTCCTCGACGTTCGGGACAACGGCAACGTCGACCTCGGCTGGTCGATCCGCCAGCGCGAACGCGAGTTCCGCGGCCACCTGATCGACACGGGCGACGACGAGGTTCGTCCCGAGGATCTCGAGGACGACGTCGGATCCGATTCCGATTCCGGCACCGACCCCAGCGCCGACGCTGAGTCCGAAACCGAGACCGACTCGGAACCCGTCGCCAACGAGGACCCCGCCGCCGGCGACCTGCAGGCGGCCGCCGACGACACGGGGTCGTCCGACGAGACCGGCGCGCCGAACGCGAGCGAAACCGTCGCCGCCGGGAGCGGCAGCGGCGGCGTCGCCACCGAGACGGCCGCGACCGGCTCGACCGCGGCGACCGACGACGCGGCCGACGCCGAACCCGAGTCCGAACCGGCGCTCAAGCGCACGACGATCGAGGCCATCGAAGACCAGGTCGGCAGCGTCGTTCGCCTCGAGGGCGAGATCACCGGCGTCCGCCAGACCAGCGGCCCAACCGTCTTCGAACTTCGCGACGAGACGGCCACTGTCGAGTGCGCCGCCTTCGAGGAGGCCGGCGTCCGCGCCTACCCCGACGTCGACATCGACGACGTCGTCGCGCTGGAGGGCGAGGTCGAACGCCACCACGGCGACCTTCAAATCGAGACGGAGACCCTCGAGATCCTCGAGGGCGAGGACCGCGAGGCCGTCCGCGACCGACTCGAGGAATCGATCGAACGCGAGGCCCGACCGGCCGAGATCGACCTGCTGGCCGACCACGACGCCGTCGCCGCCGTTGAGGACGGCCTCTCTGACGCCGCGACCGCGATCCGACGCGCCGTCGTCGAGGCCCGACCGATCGTCGTCCGCCACAGCGCGACCGCCGACGGCTACGTCGCCGGCGCCGCCATCGAGCGGGCCGCCCTCCCGCTGATCCGCGAGAAGCACACCCGCGAGGACGCGGAGTACCACTACTTCGAACGGCGCCCGCTCGACGGCCGCGTCTACGACATGGACGCCGCCACCAGCGACGTCACCTCGATGCTCGAGGCCCGCGACCGCCACGGCGAGCAACTGCCGCTGGTCGTCGTCGTCGACGCCGGCTCGACCGAGGAGTCGATCGACGGCTACGACCTGCTCTCGCTGTACGACGCCGAGACGGTCGTCATCGATGACAGCCGCGCCGACGAGGAGATCGCCGACGCCGTCTCCGTGGCCGTCGCGCCCTCGCTCGCCGGCGTCGACGTCTCCGATCTGACGTCGACCGCGCTGGCCGCCAACGTCGCCGCCCACGTCAACGGCGACGTCCGCGACGACCTCGTTCACCTCCCCGCGGTCAGCTACTGGGAGGACACCCCCGAGGCGTACGTCGACCTCGCGACCGAGGCCGGCTACGACGAGACCGCGGTCTCGGACCGACGGGAAGCCGTCGCCCTCGAGGCCTTCTACCAGTCGTACAAGGACAAGCGCGAACTCGTCATCGACCTGCTGTTCGGCGACGAGGAGACGGGCCGAAACGGCGATCTGGCCGCCCACGTCTCCGAGCAGTTCCGCGCGAAACTCGACACCGAACTCGAGACGGCTCGGGAGAACCTAGAGACCGAGCGGGTCGACGGCGTCACCGTCGCCGTGCTCGACACCGACGCGTTCACCCACCGGTACAACTTCCCGACGACGAAACTGCTGCTCGACGCGCTCCACCGTCGACAGCGCGACGAGGGGCCGTTCGTGACTCTCGGCGTCGGCGACGACGAACTGCACGTCCGCGCGACCGAGTCGCTGAACGTCCGCGAACTCGGTGACGCAATCGACGACGCGGTTCCCAACGGAGGGGTCAGCGTCGTCGGCGGGCAGGACGGCCACGTAGAGTTCCTGCCCGGCGAACGCGATGCCGTCCGCGATGCCGCGCTCGAGGCGCTCGGCGAGACGCTCGCGTAACACGCGCACTTCTCCGCTGTCTCCCACGGTCGATAGCGACAGCGTCGTCTCGATTGTCCAGCGGCTGAAGCGCAAACGCGACCGAAAACAGGCCCCCTGCTACCGTGGTAACGGGGATTGCCACACCCGTCCCAGCCGATTTCTGCTCACTGGCGCTATGCGCCCGTTTGCACGGTTCGCGGAACCTCTGGTTCCGCGCTAACGCTCACTCCCTTCGGTCGTTCGCTCGTCCGAAGGCAGACGCGAAGCGTCTTCCGAGCTGCTGAAAATCGAAGATTTTCGCATCAAGCGAAACCGAAGGTTTCGCGGACATCGCGAAGTCTTGCGGGACGTACGTCACGCTGACCTCGCGGAACCTTCGTTCCCGCTTCGCTTCGCTTAGTCACGAGCCGGCTTCGCTGTCTCGAACGCCTTCGCTCATAAGTTCGCGAAGACCTCGCACGGTTTTCCGACGCGCCCTCGCAGCGCTCAGACCCGGCGGCGGCGCGCGCCACCACACGCCGGATTCTCAGTGTGTGCACTCTCGGCCGCGGCTATCCGTATCGCTGCGTCTGGTCCGCGATATCTCGGACCGTTAACGTATTTCCGGTGCCGGTCGAATAGGGACGTATGAACGGGAGCGAGGGGACCGCTCGAGGACGGCGGACCGAGGACGATCTGGGAACTCGCCTTCGCGAGAACGCGACCGGGATCGCGTCGATGCTCGTGACCGGCCTGTGGCTCGGCGCAATGTTCACGGGACAGGACTGGTGGCTCGCCGCCCTGTTGGTCGGCTACATCGTCGTCGTCCCGCTGGTCGCCCTCGTGTTCGGTGACGAGGCCGACCGAAAGGAGTGGCTGGACGACTGGACGACCGACTCGAGTGCGGACATCGAGTCCGATTCCGACGGCGACCGAACGGACGCGCCGGCGGATCGCCGTGACGCCCTCGAGACGCTCCGCGATCGCTACGCCGCGGGCAAGTTGACCGACGACCAGTTCGAGCGCAAACTCGAGCGGTTGTTAGAGACAGGGACGCTCGAGGACGCCGACGAGTGGGTTCGCGGGCGCGACCGCGATCGAGGAGCGGACGGGGATGGGAATGGAAACGGGGAGCGAGACCTCGAGTACGATCGTTGACGGGCCCTAATCGTCGGACTTCTCCGTGCGTTCGGCCCGCTCGGCTCGGTCGGACCGGTCGACGGCCGAGGCGTCGGGCCAGGTGACGCTGCCCTCGAAGGGGATGCCGATCTGCTCGGCGGCGCGGGCGATCATGTGGGCGCCGGTCGGGACGGTCAGGAAGAGGAAGACGATCCCGATGAGCGCGGTCAACCCCTCCGCGCCGGGGCCGAAGTGAGCGAAGCCGGCGAAGAAAATCGCCGCCGTCCCCAGCGTCGTGGGCTTGCTCGTCGCGTGCATTCGGTTGTAGACGTTCGGCAGGCGGAGCATGCCGATGGTGCCGACCGTCAGGAAGAAGACGCCGACGACGATCAGTGCGATCTCCAGTCCGGTTCGGATCATGGTTCGTCGATCACCTCCCCTTCGGTGATGAACTTGGCGGCGGCGACCGTCGCGATGAAGCCAATGATCGCGAGCACCAGACTCACCGTGATGAAGAGCCCGCGGTCGGTCTGGAGGGCGAAGAGGACGGCGATGGCGACGACGTTCGTCGCGATGGCGTCCAGCGCGACGACCCGGTCGGGGTTCGTCGGCCCGGAGATGACGCGGTAGCTACAGAGCACGCAGAGGCCGCTGACGAGGATCAGCGCCCCGCCAACGACGGCGTCGAGCAGCGCCGGGTCGGCGGCTTCACTCATCGTTCTCACCTCCGTGTTCGCCGGCGGGGCCCCTGTCTCTTTCCCCGCCGGAGACGACGATCCGCGGCGCCGGGTCGTCGGGCGAGGCCTCCTCGTCGAACATCTCGAGGGCGTAGTCCTCCCACGTCCGAATCGGCGCGACGATCGCCTCGGGGTCGCGGCCGTCGACCGCGTGAACGTACAGGGCGTTGGTCTCCCCGTCGTGATCGAGCGTGACCGTCCCGGGCGTGATCGTGATGCTGTTGGCGATGGTCGTGACCGCCAGATCCGTCTCGACCCGGAGCGGCACGAGGATCACCTCGGGTTCGATCGGCATTCCTGGCGAGAGCACCCGATAGGCGACGTCTATGTTCGCGCGGACGACCTCCCAGGAGAAGGCCGCGAGGTAGCGTCCAGCGGCGGGGAGCGCACGCATCCCCCGAGCGACGTCGACCCGCTCGATGTACAGCCGTCGGAAGACGAACGCCGTCGGGAGGCCGACGAGCAACCCGAAGAGAAACTGGCCGAGGAGCGCCGACGGCGCCAGCGACGGGCCGCGGACGAAGATCCACAGCACGGCGAAGACGGCGCCAGCCAGCGGCCAGGTCTTGACCCGCATCAGTGCTCACCTCCTCCGGTCCCGAGGTCGTCGGGCTCGACCGGATCGACCGCGTCGACGTACGCCTCGCTGTCCAGCGCGGCCGACGCGGCGGCGTCGGCGAACTCGTAGACCGGTTCGAAGCCGACGCCGACCGCGACGATGGCCGTCGCGAGGACGAGGACGACGCCCACCTGCACGACGTCGACGGACGCCTCCTCGACGGCGTCAGTTCGGGCCCCCCAGAAGCTCCGGTTCCACGTCCGCGTCGCGTAGGCGATGGTCAACAGCGACCCCGTCAACAGGAGGACGATCAGCGGCGCCGACTCGGCTCGAGCCGCTGCATCGAAGACGAGGAACTTGCCGAAGAAGCCCGACAGCGGCGGGATTCCGACGAGGGCGAGCGAGCCGACGAAGAAGCCGATCGCCAGCGGCGGCGACCGGCCGGCCAGTCCGCCGAGGTCGGAGAGTTGGCTCGTCCCGGTCGCCGACCGGATCGCGCCGACCGCCAGGAACAACAGCCCCTTCGCCAGCGTGTGGTTGAGCGCGTACACCAGCGCGGCGACGACGGCGAGGTGGCGCAACTCGGCGCTCGCAGTCGTCGCCGCGAGGGCGACCGGGAGGGCGATGAAGCCGACCTGCCCGATGCTCGAATAGGCGAGGACGCCCTCGATGGAGTCCCGGCCGACGGCGCCGATCCCGCCGACGAGGATGCTCGCGGCGGCCATGACGAACAGCACCGCTCCGATGAACGCGAGCGGTGAGTCGCCGGCGACGACGGTTCCGACGCCCGGCACGGCGAGTTCGACCGGCACGTCCGCGTCCGCGAGGACGGTAAACGAGAGGCGGATGATCGCGTAGATGCCGACCTTCTTGGTCGCGCCGGCCAGTAGGGCCGAGATCTGGGGCGGCGCGGCCCGGTAGGCCGTCGGGATCCAGAACTGGAAGGGGACGAGGCCGGCCTTGATCGCGAACACCGACAGCAACAGGGCGAAGAGGCCGACGACCGGCGCGGGCTCGAGCCCGTAGGCGCCGGGGTCGGCGAGTCGCTGCGCGAGGTCGGCCATGTTGAGCGTCCCCGTCGTCGCGTAGATGCCGCCGACGCCGAGCAGGAAGACAGCGCTCGCGAGCAGGTTCAGCGAGACGTACCAGAAGGCCGCGCGGGTGTGCTGGGGGCCGCCGTAGTAGGCGACGAAGATGTAGCTGGCCATCAGCATGACCTCGAACCAGACGAAGAGGTTGAACAGGTCGCCGGTGAGGAAGGCGCCGGTGACGCCCAGCGCCAGGAAGTGAAACAGCGGGAAGTAGTAACTGCGGCGGTCGATCTCGGGAAGGACACGCGTCGAGAAGACCAGCGACGCGATCCCGAGGACGGCGACCATCGTCAGCATGAACGCCGAGAGCCCGTCGACGACGAGCGTGATGCCGAACGGCGCCGGCCAGTCGCCGACCTGGTAGGTCGCGGCCCCCGGCGCGTCCGGCGCGAGCACGACGTACCAGTCGATCGCCGCGACGACGACCGCGTAAGCCGCGCCGCCCGCGAGGCTGACGCCGATCCGGACCCGCGGCCACCGGCCGAGCAGGAGGCTCGCGACGGCCGCGACGAGCACGATGAGCATCGGCGCGATCACCAGTCCCGATTCGGAGCCGCCCGGAACCGCGGCGAGCGGCGCCGTCGGCTCGATTCCCGCACCCGTCCTCAGCGTCGACTCGAGTCCCGTCAGTATCGTCAGTAGCTGCGTCGTCATCATTCGCGATCACCCAGTTCGGAGACGTCCAGCGTGTCGTGTTCCTCGTAGACCCGATACGACAGCACGAGCGCGAAGGCGGTCATCCCGAAGCCGATGACGATCGCGGTCAGCACGAGTGCCTGCACCAGCGGATCGGCTGTCTGGGGGACGTGATCGCCGTGGCCCGCCAGGATCGGGACCGAGTCGGCGGTCCCCTTCGCGAGGCCGCCCATCGCCAGCAGATAGACGTTGGCCGCCTGACTGATGATCGCCAGCCCCCAGACGACCCGGATCAGATCCCGGCGGAGCAGCAGAAACGTGCCAAGGGCGAACAGTGCGCCGACCACGGCGGCGAGTATCACGGCCGTCATTCGGCTCCCACCACCGAGAGGATCGTCAGGAGACCGCCGACGACCACGCAGTAGACCCCGAAGTCGAAGGCCAGCGCGCTGGCGATCTCGATCTCGCCGTAGAGCGGGACGTGCTCGAAGATGACGAACGTCTGGGTCAGGAACGGCCGCCCGAACAGCAGCGGGACCAGCCCGCTCAGGACGGCGATCGCCAGCCCGTACTCGAAGAGCCGTCGGTAGGCCACGACGACGCGGTCCCTCGAGGGCTCCTTGCCGGGGTCGACGTCGCGACCGAGCACCCCGCGCTCTACAAAGTCCAGCCCGAACGCGAGGTAGATGATCGCGAACGCCGTCGTCGTGAGGACGCCGCCGATGAAGCCGCCGCCAGGGAGGTTGTGGCCCTCGACGAACAGCGAGGTCGAAACGACGAGGATGATCGGAACGATCACGCGAGCGGTCGTGCGCATGACGACGGTCGTCACTCGTCGTCACCTCCCGATCGCATCACGATCAGCGTCAGGATCGAGATCGCAGCCATCGCGACCACGATGAGTTCGCCCATCGTATCGAAGCCGCGGAAGTCCACGAGGGTGACGTTGACGATGTTCGTTCCGCCGCCCTCCGGGACGGCCTGTTCGGCGTAGGCGCGGGCGATATCCGTCGAGCCCTCGGGACGGGCGTCGGTCGTGACGAGGACCGTGATGAAGGCGGTCGCACCGACGGCCAGCGAGACGACGGCGTCGCGGGCGTACTTGCCGAGGCTGACCTCGTAGTACTCGGGGATCTCCTCGATCACCAGCAGGAAGATCAGGAGCACGAGCGTCTCGACGACCAGCTGGGTCAGCGCGAGGTCGGGCGCGCTCGCGAGGATGTAGAAGATGGCGATCATAAAGCCCAGGATCGACAGCGTGAGAACGCCGGCGATGTGGGAGTCGGAGAGCGCGACCGCGAGCCCCGCAACGACCGCGACGAGCAAGACGAGCGCGACCGCGGGCGCGGCGTCGAAGCCGATGAGCTCCGACGAGGCGACGGTGCCGGCCGCGGCGAACCCCGCGAGCGCCAGCCCGCAGGTGCCGAGGAGCGTCCACGTCGCGTACGTTCGGAGCAGCCCGTTGTGGATGCGGTCGCCGACCCAGGCGCCGCCGCCGGTGAGGCCGCCGACGATCGCGTCGTACCACCAGTTCGCGGCGATCGGCGGGGCCGCGTCCAGCGTCGCGTTGAGTCCGTCGTGAATCCGGTCGTAGAACGGGTAGGCGGCCAGTCCGACCGCGATCGTGACCGCGCTCATCCCCACCGGCGGGGAGTAGGACGTCGGGAGACTGACGTGCATTTCGTGGTGCTCGAGGGCGGTCGCGTCGACGCCCGACTGAACGATCACGTCGACGGCGAGTTGCGGCCGGATACTGACGGCAGCGGCCAGGAGCGCCAGCACGCCCGGTGCGACGACCAGCGTGGTCGACGGGCGGTGGACGTGGCCGAGCGCGTCGGGTCGGTCGCCGAAGAACAGCGAGAGGAAGCGCAGCGAGTAGAGGACAGTGAAGACGCTCCCGAAGACGGCGACCGCGGGGTAGAGCACACCCAGCACACCGATATCGTGGTGGTGACTCGCCTCGACGGCCGCCTCGAACAGCAGCTCCTTCGAGTAGAAGCCGTTGAACGGCGGAATGCCAGCCATACTCAGCGCGACGATAACCGTGATGATCGCCGTGACCGGGAGGTCGTGACGGAGGCCACCGAGGTTGTCGATGTTGCGGGTACCGGCCTCGTGGGCGACGATTCCGGCCACGAGGAACAGCGCCGCCTTGAACAGGGCGTGGTTGAGCAGGTGGAAGACGCCGGTCTCGGCGCCGTAGATCGACGTGAAGCCGAAGCCGGCGACCATCAGCCCGAGGTGGCTCGCCGTCGAGTAGGCCAGCAGTTCCTTGATGTCCGTCGCGGCGACGGCCATGATCGCGCAGACGGTCATCGTCGTCAGGCCGAGCGTCGCGAACAGGAACAGCCACTCCTCGCCGACGAGGATGGGGCGCATCCGCCCGATGAAGTAGACGCCGACCTTCACCATCGTCGCGGAGTGGAGGAAGGCCGAGACGGGCGTCGGCGCCGCCATCGCGTTGGGCAGCCAGAAGTGCAGCGGAACTTGGGCCGACTTGGCCCCTGCGCCGATCGCGAGCAGGCCGAGCACAGGCAGGAACAGCCCTTGCTCGCGGAGGGCCTCGGCCATCGCCTCGGGGGTCTCGAGCATCGCGGCCAGATTGAAGGCGGCGTCGGGGCCGACGACGTCGCCGGCGACGACTGACAGCAAGAGTAGCCCCACGAGCAGGAAGAGACCGCCGCCGACGGTAATGAACATCGCCATCCGAGAGGCGTACTGCGAGGAGTCGTCGGCCGTGTAGTGGCCAATCAGCACGAACGAGCAGAGGCTGGTGAGTTCCCAGAAGAGGAAGATCGCGATCAGGTCGGCTGCTAGCGCGACGCCGACAATCGAGCCCATGAACGCCAGTAACGCGGTGTAGAAGCGAGCGAGGTGGGGTTCGCCGTGCATGTACGCCGGCGAATAGAGGAAGATGAGCGTCCCGATACCGCAGGCTAACATCGCGAACAGCAGTCCCCAGCCGTCGAGGTAGAAGCGCAGGGCGACATCGAGCGACGGGATCCACTCGAGGCCGACGGTGCCCTCGGTGCCGCGCTGGCTCGCCAGCAGGAGGAAACTCGCCAGCGCGACCGCTACGCCGGCGTAGCCGGTCCGCTCGCCGAGCAGACGGTACAGGACGGGCGTGCTCACAGCGGCGACGAAGGGAAGGGCGACGGCAGCCAGCACTACCGACAACTCTGGCGGCATCTAGTTTTGCTAATCTACCGAGACGGCGTACTTAAATCGTCGCCTTTCGGTTCCTATTCCGGTCGTCGCCGGTAGATTCCAGGGGCGTCCGGCTGGAATTGGCGGTCGGTCGCTGTTACCGAGTCGGTCAAAATCGCGAGTCGAGCGACGATCACGATCGGTCCGATGCAGCGGGACGTTCACCACCGTTCGATACGGTACGGCCCGTCGACCGTCTCGAACCGATCGATCCCGAGCACTCGGTCCGCCTCGCGGAGGGCCTGCCGTCCGGTCGCTTCGGCCGCGGTCGCGTTGTCGCCGTGGAGCGTCAGCCGACAGTCGATCGTCACCGCCAACCCGTCGTCGCCTGCGTCGACCGCGCCGAGTTCCCTGACGTCGGCGTACCGGACGATCGCGAGCGACTCGAGGACCTCCTGTGCGGCGACGGCCAGTTCGCCGCCGCGCTCGAGGGGGACGTCGACCCGGAGGGTCGCCGCCGCGATGCGTTCGGTGACGGTGTCGCGCTCGCTCATGCGCGGCGATTGGGGCACCGTCGGTATGACCGCAACGGTCCGACCGTCTCTGTCGCGGCCGCGGTCAGAGTCCCCAGTCCTCGCGGGTGTAGGCCATCTCCCAAAACCGGTACTCGAGTTTGGCGCTCGTCAGGAACGCCTCGCGCATCGCGTCGTGCTCGCCCGGATACCGCTCGCCGCAGTCGTCGACGAACGTCCGACACCACGCGGTAGCCTCGCGGAACTCTTCGCCCGTGTACAGTTCGATGAAGGGCGTGTACCGGTGGTCCTCCTCGGTGAGGTCAGCCATATGCTCCGCGACGTCGAGATACCCCTGCATGCAGGGGTAAAGCGCAGCGGCGATTTCGGCGATCGACCCTTCGTACGCGGTTCGCACGAGGAAGTTCGTGTAGGCGTGGCAGGTCGGCGCCTTCTCGACGGCCTCGAGTTCCTCGGGGGAGATGCCGTAGTCGGCGGCGAAATCCCGGTGGAGATCCATCTCGTGGTCCAAAACCTCGTGGGCGACCCCCAGCAGGTGGGTCATCGTCGCCTCGTCGCGGGCCTTCGTGCCCGCGATTGAGAACACCCGCGCGTAGTCGAGGAGGTACCGGTAGTCCTGTTTCACCCAGTGCTGAAAGGCATCTTCGTCCAACGTCCCCGCCGCGAGCTCGCGCACGAACGAGTGGTCCTTCTGTGCCGCCCAGACGTCCGCTCCCGCCTCGAGTAACTGGTCGCTGAAAGCCATCTCGAATCGACGCTGACGGACAGCAGGCTATTATAAATCATCGGTACAACTCGATTGTATTCGAAGAGCGACTCGACATCGCGTCCGGCTCGGGAACTGACCGGCGAATCGACTCGAGGGGCGCTGAAGTACAGTGAGAGAATACACGCCGGGAGTGGATCGCTCGGTGGGGGACGAGCGGTTCGGGGAGCAGCCCCGGCGTGCTGGGTGAGAGGCAACTCGGTGTGCCGCTGTCGGTCTGGGGAGTGTTGACAACGGTGCCGACGATCGTCGGCGCCTAATACTCTGTCCCGATTACCCATAAATTTTCTGTATACTGTGGATTATTTTATATGGGTACGAGGAACGGGACTCGAGGAACAATCGACACGCCATCGTCGGGAAGAAAGTCGTAATCGGACCGCTCGCCGGCCGCTTAGAGTCGCTTGCTGACGTACGGCCCGTCCTGGTGGTAGCCGAGTTTCTCCCGGTAGTACTCCCGGGCGCCGATTCCGGAGATGACGCTGACCTTGTCGTAGCCGGCGTCGGCGGCGAGTTCCTCGGCGCGGGCCATGAGTCGGCGGCCGTAGCCGCGGTGTTGGTGCTGGTCCGTTGCTCCCTTGTCGCCGACTGTGACTTCGCTGCCGTAGACGTGCAGTTCGCGCACGAGCGCGGTGTTCTCGAGTTCCGGTCGGACGGGATCGTTGGGGAACCGCAGGCGGCAGAAGCCGACCAGCAGGTCCTGCTCGAAGTCCTCGAAGGAGATGAAGTGTTCCGTCCCGCCGCAGGCGTCGTAGGTCATCACGTCGAGTTCGACGTTCTCGGGCGTCTCGTCGTTCATCCCGGCCTCGCGACAGCGGATGCACTCACAGGACCAGTCGTGGTCGTCCATTCGCTTGCGGGCGAGTTGCCGGAGGTTGGACTTCCAGACGCCGGCGTCGATGTAGTCCGCCGGGATGTCCCGCTGGACACGCTGGAGGCGCGTGTAGCGGGGAATCATGTCCTTGATCTCGGCGACTAACTCGGCGGCCTCCTCGTTGTCGAGCGGGTCGAACTCGCCCTTGTGCCACCAGTCGTAGGTCGCCGTCCCGCGGACGATCAGCGTCGGGTAGATCTTCAGGTAGTCGGGCTTCCAGGCCTCTTCCTCGAAGATTCGGCGGAAGTCCTCGAGGCACATCTCCTTGCTCATCCCGGGCTGGCCGGGCATCATGTGGAAGCCGACCTTGAACGCCGAATCCCGCAGCCGCTGGTTGGCCTCTATCGACTCCTGGACGCCGTGGCCGCGGTGCATCTCGCGGTTGATCCGCTCGTAGGTGGTCTGGACGCCGACTTCGACTTTCGTTCCGCCGAGATCGAGCATGCGGTCGATCTGCTCGGGGTCGCACCAGTCGGGCTTGGTCTCGAACGTGGTGCCGATGTTGCGGATATCCGCCGTCTCGTTTTCCGCGATGACGTCCTCGACGTACTTCCAGTCGTACTCCTCGGGGTCTTGCGCGAAGCTCTCGCCCTCGGCCGGTTCGGGCTCCTTCTCGACGTCGTAGTCGTTCATCGCCTCGAGGGCCCGCTTGACGAACCACTCCTGATAGTCGTGGCTCCGGGCGGTCATCGTGCCGCCCATCAGGATCAGTTCGACCTTGTCGACGGGGTGGCCGATCTCCCGCAGTTGCTCCAAGCGCAGCGTTACCTGCCCGTAAGGGTCGTAATCGTTCTGGACGCCGCGGGCGGCCGCGGGCTCCTCGCCCGTGTAGCTCTGGGAGGAGGAGAACTCCGAGTCGGGGCCGCCGGGGCAGTAGAGACACTTCCCATGGGGACACCGCTCGGGCGACGTCATGATCGCGACCGGCGAGACGCCCGACGCGGTGCGGACGGGCTTGCGCTGGAGCACCGTCTCGAGATCCTCGCGGTACTCCTGGGGCGCGTAATCGAGCAGTTCGGAGTTCTTCGGCACTTTCGGCGCCGAGTGTTCCGAACAGGCCTCGAGTTTGGCTTTCTCGACCTCGTCGCGCTCGATCTCGCCGTTGATGATCCGCTCGACGAGTGTCTCACAGACCCGCTCGAACGCTTCGGTTTCGGTCGGTTCGGGCGTCTCGGTACTCACTACACGTCTTTCGTCGCCGTTCGTGAATAAGCGTGTCGGACTCGCGAATCCGCGCTCGAGCCGATCGTCTCTCGGGTCACTCGAGTTCGTCGCCAGAGGTAAATAGCCGAGTTCGGTCGCTCAAAGAACGGCGGGCGGTCGGTTACCGACCGAACAGCCGCCTGAAGACGCTCCGCCCGCTCGGACGCTCCGCGAGCATCACTGAGCAGTCGACGTCGTTGACGACGTCCAGATGCAGCGAGCTAGTCACGAGCCGCGAGAGCAGGCCGCGCTCGGTTGCGCCGAGCATCACGGTCGTGTGGTCGTCGGCCGCGCGACAGATCGCGCCCTCGACGTCACCGGAGTCGTCGACGAGGATCTCGGCGTCGTGGAGGTCGTGGTCGATGGCCCACTCCTCCAGGAACTCCTCGCCGGCCCGGCGCTCGTCGGGGCCGTCGACGACGTGCAGCAGCGAGACGTGGGCGCCGGCGGTGTCGCTGAGCGTCTTCGCGACCTCGGCGCTCAGATCCGAGTCCGGGCCGCCGGCGGTCGGCAGCAGGATCCGCGAGGTGTCCAGCCCGCGGTTCTTGACGACGAGGAAGTCACACGGGAGCTGGCTGGTGAGTTCGCTGATCGGGCGCTCGGCGCGCGCGGCGTCCCACAGGTTGTTGTCGCCCCAGCCCATCACCACGAGGTCGGCGTGTTCGCGGACGGCGGTGTCGAAGATCTCCTCGAACGAGCGATGCGTGACGATCGTCGACGTCTCGCTGTCGATGTCGTAGTCGTCGATGGAGCCGGTGATGTCCTCGAGCAGTGCCTCGGATTCGTCGACGATCCGGGCGCGCTGTCTGTCGCTGCCGACCGCCGACGGTCGGTCGGGCGTCTGGACGACGTGGACGACGTGGAGGATCGCCGACTCGTGTCTGTTCGCCAGCGTCCCGGCGAGTTCGACGAGTCGCGACTCGGTCCGCGGATTCGCGATCGGAACGACGACCCGGTAGGTGTCGTCGTCGGCGGGTGCAGTCGTCTCCCCGGTATCGATCAGGGGAACGTACGATCGCCCGGCGAAGCCCCCGAACAGCCACTCCTGAACCGAGAGGCGTCGTTCGATCCCTTCGAACCGAGCGGACTCAAGACGTTCCTCGCTGGTCTGGAACCAGTTGACGACGGTGACCAGCAGAATGCCGCCGATGGTGTTGCCCAGCGCCACCGGGAGGACGAAGTGGACGACGCCCACGTAGAGGGAGAGTTCGCCGAGGAAGACGGCGAAGGCCATCTCGGTGAAGGAGGTGACGACGTGGAACAGGTTCCCGATCGGGATCGCGAGGAAGGCCATGTAGACGATCAGGATTCTGGCGACCGTCTCGCGGGCGGCGTACTCAACCCAGACGACGCCGGCGACTATCAGGCCGGCGAAGGCGGCCTTGAAGAACAGGTCGAACCACGCGGTCTCCGGACCGTGGGTTCCGAGGGAAACCGCCGCATCGAACGCCTCGGGAGAGAGCACGCCGCCCCACGCGAGTACGGCGGCGCCGATCGCGCCGCCGGTGAAGTTGCCGGCGAGCACGATCGACCAGTGGCGCAGCAGTGCGGGAACGCTGGCGATCCGCTCCAGAGTGAGCGCGACCGGCGGCAGCGTGTTCTCCGTGTAGAGCTGGTAGCCGCCGATGATGATGTAGATGAATCCGAGCGGATACAGCAGGGCGCTCAGGATCGGGTGGCCGTCGGTCGCCCCGTACAGCGAAACGTACAGCAAGACCGTGATCGTGATCGCGAAGCCGGCGGCGATGCCGCTGAAGAACAGTTCGCGGCTGCCGGAGGTGACCTCCTCGTCGGCCGCCGCGACGATCCGCTGAAAGACCTCGTCCGAGGAGAACCGGTCGCGGACGACCGATCCAGCCGCCGGCGCCCCGCTTCGGGAGCGGTCGACGGCCTCGCGGACCCGTTCCGCCTCCGCGTCGTGGTCGGGGGGCGGTGCCTCCTCTCGTTCCCGGTCGGCGCGGGCGGACTCCGCGCTGCCGGGCTGCTCGTGATCGCTCATTGTCGAGACCGAATCACGGAACGAACTAAGCGTTTGGCTTTGAGGACGACTCGAGTTATCACGTGTCAAATCGGAAGTGAAGCGAGGCCGTCGAGAACGGTCGCTGCCGTCGGACCCTCGCCGCACGTGGCGGGCCGACCCTACATGGGTATGACATACGCTTTTCACCGTGCCGACGGTCACGTTCGAGTATGCAATCGCTGGCCGGTGAGTCGGTCGTCGTGATCGGCGCCGGAATCGGCGGCCTCGCGACGGCCTGTTACCTCGCCGACGCGGGCGCCGACGTGCGGGTCATCGAGAAGAACGAGCAGGTCGGCGGTCGAGCGAGTCGCCTCGAGAAAGACGGCTTCCGGTTCGACATGGGCCCCTCGTGGTACCTGATGCCGGACGTCTTCGAGCGCTTCTTCGGCGACTTCGATCGGACGCCCTCGGACTACTACGAACTGACGCACCTCGATCCGCACTACCGGCTGTTCTTCAAGGACGGGGATCGGGTCGATGTCACGCCCGACCTCGAGCGAACGAAGGCTGTCTTCGATGAGTACGAGGACGGCGCGGGTGATGCCCTCGAGCGTTACCTCGAGAAATCGAAGGAGAACTACGAGGTCGGGATGGAACACTTCGTCTACGAGGACCGCACGCGGCTGCGGGACTTCATCGATCCCAACGTGGCCCGGCAGGCGCGCGGGCTGTCCCTGCTGGGGTCGATGCAGGGCCACGTCGAGGACTACTTCGATCACCCGAAGCTCCAGCAGATCATGCAGTACACGCTGGTGTTTCTCGGCGGGTCGCCGACGAACACGCCGGCGCTGTACAACCTGATGAGCCACGTCGATTTCAACCTCGGCGTCTGGTATCCCGACGGGGGGATCGCCGCCGTCGTCGACAGCATCGCGCAACTGGGGCGCGAACTAGGCGTCGAGTACGACACCGATCGGCCCGCGACGGCGATCAAGGGCCGCGAGGGGGCCTTCCTCGTCGAGACGCCCGAGGGACCGGTCCGGTCGGACCTGGTCGTCAGCAACGCCGACTACGCCCACACCGAACAGGAGCTCTTACAGCCCGAACAGCGCGGTTACGACGCCGACTACTGGGAGAAGCGAACCTACGCGCCCTCCGCGTTCCTGCTGTACCTCGGCGTCGAGGGGTCGGTCGACGAACTCGCCCACCACACGCTGGTCCTCCCCACGGACTGGCAGGACCACTTCGATCGGATCTTCGAGGACCCCGAGTGGCCCGAGGATCCCGCTTACTACCTCTGCGTGCCCTCGAAGACCGACGACGACGTCGCTCCCGACGGCCACAGCGCGCTGTTCGTCCTCGTTCCCATCGCGCCCGGCCTCGAGGACACCCCCGAAACCCGCGAGGAATACCGCGACAGGATCCTCGCGGACATCGCGGTCAACACCGGGGTCGATCTGCGCGACCGGATCGTCCTCGAGGAGCGCTTTTGCATCGAGGACTTCGCCGACCGGTACAACAGCTACGACGGGACGGCCCTCGGACTGGCCCATACGCTCCGCCAGACCGCGCTGTTCCGCCCGCCCCACCGCGCCAAGGGTGTCGACGGCCTCTACTTCGTCGGCGGGGACACGACGCCCGGGATCGGCGTCCCGATGTGTCTCATTAGCGGCGAGCTGACCGCCGAGAAGGTCCTCGAGGACTACGGCCGACCGACCGGCCGATGATCGCCCCATCGCCATGACCGCGAACTCGACGGCGGCGGGCGACGGCCGATACGGCGACCGACTCCGGTACCTGCTGACCCTCTCTCGCCCGCGGTTCTGGCTCTATCTCGCCGGCCCGGTGCTCGTCGGCGTCGCCTACGCCGCCGCCGGCGTCGGCGACGTGTTCGCACCCGCGGCGATTGTCCTGTTCGCCTACTTCCTGCTTCCGGCGAACGTCTTCCTCTATGGGATCAACGACATCTACGATCGCGAGATCGACGCCGCGAATCCGAAGAAATCGGAGCAGGAGGCCCGGTACCGCGGCCAGCGGATCGTTCCCGTCGTCGTGACCGTCTGCGCGCTCCTGCCGCTGGCGTTCCTCCCGCTCGTCCCGTCGGCGGCGTGGCCGTGGCTCGCGGTCTTTCTCGTCCTCGGGGCGGCCTACAGCGCGCCGCCGGTCCGGTTCAAGACGACGCCGCTACTGGACTCGGTCTCAAACGGGCTCTACATCGCCCCCGGTGCGGCGGCCTACGCCGCCGTCGCGGGGAGCCAACCCCCGGTCCTCGCCGTCCTCGGCGGCTGGCTGTGGGCGATGGGGATGCACACCTTCTCCGCGATCCCCGACATCGAACCCGATCAGGAGACCGGCATCCGGACGACCGCGACGGCGCTTGGCGAGCGCTGGACCTACGCCTACTGCGGCGCTTGCTGGCTCGCGAGCGCCGCCGCGTTCGGCGCGCTCGATCTCCGCCTGGGCGCGCTCATGCTCGTCTACCCCGGCCTCGTCGCCGCGATCGCGACCTCGAGCGTCGCGGTCGACCGCGCGTACTGGTGGTTCCCGGCGATCAACACGGTCGTCGGTGCGACGCTGACGATGGGCGGCCTCTGGAGGGTGCTCTATGGCTGATCCGGACACGACGGCGAACGCCGATATCGATTCGGACGCCGTTACTGATCCCGATTCCGAGACCGACCCCGATACCGACGAGCGTCGGGCAGCTCTCGAGCGACGCCTCGAGGCGCTGATCCGCGAGAACCGCTTTACGATCGCGGTCGTGTTCCCGGTCGTCGGCGCGGTGACGCTGGTCGCGAGCGCGGAGGGACTGCTTCCGGGACCGCTCGCGTACAACCCGCTGTTGATCCTGTTCGGGACGCTGGTGATGCGTTCGCCGCTCGTCGTCGGCTTGCTTCCGCAGGTCGACCGCCGAGCGCTGGTCTATCTAGGTCTCGTGACGGCATACACGTACGCGATCGAACTGGTCGGCGTGCGAACCGGCTGGCCCTACGGGACCTTCGAGTACGGGATCCAGTTGGGGCCGATGCTGCTCGGCGAAATCCCGCTCGCGCTCCCGCTGTTTTTCCTCCCACTGGTCCTGAACGCCTTCCTGCTGACGCTACTGGTCCTTGACGGGTGGAGCGCGCGGCCCCTCGTCAGGATCCCGACCGCGATCGCCGCCGTCGTCGCCGTCGACCTCGTTCTCGATCCGGCCGCCGTCGCCATCGGGTTCTGGGCGTACATCCCGCCGGGCGGCTACTACGGCGTTCCCGCCTCGAACTACGTCGGCTGGCTCCTCTCGGGAACCGTCGCGGTTCTCCTCGTCGACCGCGCCTTCGACCGCGCGGCGCTGCTCGAGCGCGTCCGGACCTGCGAGTTCGTCCTCGACGATCTGGTGAGCTTCGTGGTGCTCTGGGGGGCGATCAACGTCCTCTACGGGAACTGGCTGGCCGCCGCCGTCGCCGGCCTGTTCTGCCTCGGTCTGTTCCGGACCGAGCGCTACGACCGCGAGCTGCTCCTGACAGCGCTTCCCGCGAGTATCGGGACGGATCGCGACTCGTGAGCACAGGTCAGGACGTTCGGCGGCGCATCCGCCGACGTGAGACGTCCCGAAGTCGGCGGAACGTCGACGCGCCGCAAGCGCACTCGTCTTCGGTGCCGAGCGACGCGGACGATCCGTCCCCGCGCCTCGGCGTCGAGAATCGCGCCGCAGCTGGTACGGGCGACGACTGCCGTCCGTCCGCCCGAGGTCGTCCCGTCACAGTCGACGGCGATCTGAATCAGCGTCCCGCCACTGGGTGTTGGCTACCGACGACCGCGGCGAATGTTCGGGCGAGCCATGCTTGCTCGAGGTTTTTGCTCACCCGGCCGCTACTGGTCGTATGGCGACCATAGTACCGGTCGAGTGTCCGCTCTGTCGCACCGAACTCGAGGCTGACGGGTGCCTCGAGGACCACCTCGTCGACGCTCACACCAAACGGCGGTTAGCGCGGTTCGTCGTCGCCGAAGCCGAGGCGCTGAACGCGAGGGACGTCTCGGAGTGAGCGCCGTCCGTGGCCGTTCGCGCTGGCGCGGGTCAGACGAGCAGGCTGGTGATGGAACTTCCGAACAGGAGCAACAGCAGCACCGCGGCCATCGTGAGCATCAGCCAGATGCCGAGACCGACCGCGGCCCGGCGCGCGTTCTCTCGGTCGATGTCGACGGGGTCGTGTGAACCGGTAGTGGACATACACGGCGACCTACGCCCTGACGGATAACAACGGGAAATCCATTATATCGAGGGAATTGAAAAGCGGTCGCCGAGTTCGGTGTCACTGCGTCGGGACGCGACCGCCGTGTCCGGCCTCGTGGCGGTCGCGGTCGCGATCGGGAACGGCCGAGACCCGCCGGAAGACGGCATCCGGATCGCGGCTCCAGTGCCAGTGCCAGCGCGTCTTCGCGAGACACCGAAGCTTTCGCGTCGTGGAGAGCGACGGCTCGCGGGACAAGACATCGTACTCCTGGGATCGGATCACGGTGTGGTGTTCCGCGTAGAGGACGGCCGCCAGCAGAACGGGCAGTTGGCAGTCCTCGGGGAGATAGCGGATGCCGGCGACGCCCTCGCGGTAGAGTTCCTCAGTTCGTTTGAGCTCCGCCGTCATCGCGGCCGCGAAGGAATCGGAGTACTCGAGGCGTTCGATCTGGGCGTCCGAAACGCCGTACGAGCGGAGCGTCTCCTGTGGCAGGTAGATCCGATCGCGCTCGACGACGTCCTCGCGGACGTCCCGCAGGAAGTTCGTCATCTGGAACGCCTCGCCGAGTTTGACGGCGTGGGGGAGCGCGACCTCGCGCTCGTCGGGATCCATGATCGCCGTCATCATCACGCCGACGGCGGCCGCCGAGCCACGCATGTACGACTCGAGGTCGTCGTAGGTCTCGTACCGGTCGGTCTCGATGTCCGACTGCATCGCGTCGACGAACGAGTTAATTTCGTCGTCGGCGATGTCGTACTCCCGCCGGAGCTCCTCGAACGCCTCGAGGACGGGTCCCTCGGGCTCGGTTTCACCGAGGGCCTGCGCTCGGAGCGACTCGAGTTCGGCGCGCTGCCTGTCGGGCGGAACGCCCTCCGCGTCGTCGACCACCTCGTCGGCGATCCGGAAGAACCCGTAGAGGACGTGCGTCGCGTGGCGAACCCGTTCCGGGAGGAACTTCGTCGCCAGGTAGAACGTCTTCCCCGTGCGCTGCTGGATCGTCTTGCCGGCGTCGATGTGTTTCTGCTGCATGCTCTGTTCGTGGCCCTCCCCGCGGTGGGATGTAACTGATACGACAGTTGCGTATAAAATAGCTACCCCTACCTAGTGGGGTCATCGTCTGCTCGCGGGCCACGAGACGGCGACGCCCTCTCACGGGCCTTGCCCCTTCGACTGCTCGCGGATGTTACTCCGCGCTCGTCTCGTTCGAGGCGGTTTCACCGCCTCGAAGCCCGCTCGCATGGTCCGCAGAACGAAGCTCCGCGCTATCGAACAGTTCGTCCAGCAGCTTCCGCTGTGCGGTCCGGAGGTGCTGGTGGAACGTCGAGCGGGTGATGCCCATCGACTCGGCGAGTTCCTCGCCGGAGACGTTGCGGGGCCACTCGAAGTAATCGGCGTAGTAGGCCTTCCGTAGCGCCGTTTGCTGGCGATCGGTCAACGACGACTCCAGCCGCCCCATCACGTCTCCCGGCGTTCGCCTGGGGCGATCGGTCTCGTGGTAGCTGATCAACTCGACCGCGTCGTACCACCGGTCCAAGAGGTCGTAGACCGAGCGTGCGGCCTGTCCGTTCGGGAGGTCGACGGTGAGTTCGACGCTTGCGTCGCCGACGGCACTCCGATCGGCCTGCGATGCGTCCCCCCTGGTCTCGAACCGTCGAACCGTCCCTCCGTGTTCGGAGATCGTCCGCACGATCCCGTCGTCGACGGCAGCCTCGAGGAGGGTCCCGCCGTCGTACGTCGACAGGATTCGAACGTCGGTGACGCCGTCGATCGCCGCCGCGTCCGGGGCGCCGTCGACGGCGCGGTCGGCGTGGAAGAACGCGATCGGCGTCCCCTCCTCGTCGGTCAGTCCCCGGAAGGTGACCGCCGCCTCGAGTTCCGTCGCTAACGCCGCGACGAACAGGTCGGGGTCCGCGATCGACAGCTCGAGTTCGACGACGGCGCCGGTCGCGAGCATCTGTCGCGCCTCGATCGCGTTCATCGCGGTCGAGATCGCCCCGGCGAGCGAGTCGAGGACGAGCAGTTCGCGCTCCGAGAACGCCGCCGGTTCGTCGGCGAACACCACGAGTACCCCGTACGTGACGTCGCCGTAGCGAAGCGGCAACGCGGCGACCGACTGAAACCGGTCTCCGGCGCCCGTCGGCCACCACCGCCTCGCGTCGTCGAACGAATCGAGGTCCTGAACCACCTTCGCCTCTCCCTCCGCGAGCGCCCGAACGGCGGGGTGGCTTTCGTCCGACGCGAGGACGAGCGTCTCGTCCTCGAGAGGGACGTCGCCCGCGCTGGCCCACTCGCGCGGCGAGAGGCGGCGGTTGGTGACATCGACGCGACCGATCCAGGCGAGCACGTACGGGTCGGTGTCGGCGAGACGCGAACAGACCGAGCGTTCGATCTCCTCGCGGGTCGTCGCGCCGACGGCGGCGTCGGTGACGTCACGGAGCAGGCCGTCGACGCGCTCGAGGACGTGCTCGAGCGCCCGGTGTTCCTCGCGGAGTTCCGCGGCGGTCTCCTCGACGGTGATCTCGGCCAGTTTGCGCTCGGTGATATCGAGGTGGACCACCGAGACGCGGAGCTCCCCGCCAACGTGGAATCGCTTCGCCCACATCAGGAACCACTGCTTTCGCTCGGGCGAGTGACAGGGGTACTCCATCGTGAACGTCTCTCGCTCGCCGTCGATGATCGCCTCGAGACCCTCGACCGCGCGTCTGGCGTATTCGTCGGTATCGACGTCCGCCTTCGCCGTCACGATGTAGTTGGCGCCGACGTGGTCCGTCTGGTGATCGTCGGAACCGAACGCCCGCCAGGAGTCGTTGGTCAACAGAATCTCTCCGTTCTCGTCGATGACCACGACGGTAATGGGGAGCGTCTCGAGGGCGGCGTCGACGAGTGTCTTCCCGGCATCCATCAGGTAGTAGTTCGTGCTTGATAGCCATATGAACTCGGGCTAAGAAGGGACTGATCCTCCCCGAAGCGCGATCGACTTTGGATTCGTCTCCGGATGTAACCGAGCCAGCAGCGGCGATAGACTGGGAAGCACCGTCGACGCCTGATACGTGTGGCTGGGTGCCAGTATCGTCAGCCTCGCCATCGCCGGCTATCGCTCGAGTCCGCCGGGCAGAAAACGAGGATAGCGTTCGACCGGATGCGAGTTACTCGAGCAGTTCCTCGGCGAGCATCGGGATGAACGTCCCGATATCGGTGACCATGCCGATGGCCTGCGCGCTGCCTCGGTCGAGAAGTTGGGTGACGGTTGCAGGGTTGATGTCGACGCAGACGGTCTTGGTCGTCGAGGGGAGGCAGTTGCCGACGGCGACCGAGTGAAGCAGCGTCGCGAGCATGAGCACGATGTCGGCCTCCTGGGCCTGCTCGCGGATCGCGTTCTGGGCCTCGATCGAATCGGTGACCGTGTCCGGAAGCGGACCGTCATCGCGGATCGAGCCCGCGAGGACGTAGGGGACGTCGTTGCGCACGCACTCGTACATCACGCCGTCGTCGACGACGCCCTCGTCGACGGCCTCCTCGATCCCGCCGAGGCGGGCGATCTCGCTGATCGTGTAGATGTGGTGTTTGTGTCCCTTTCGCGGGTGCTCGAGGCTCTCGGTGTCGACGCCCAGCGAGGTGCCGTAGAGGTCGCGCTCTAAGTCGTGGACGGCGAAGCCGTTGCCGGCCGAAAGCGCGTCGATGTAGCCCCCGCGGACGAGCTCCGCGAGCGCGTCCCGGCCGCCGGAGTGAACGATCGCCGGGCCGCAGACGACGAGGACGTTTCCGTCGTTTTCCCGGACCTCGCGCATCTCGTCGGCGATCTCCTCGATCAGCGACGCCGAGGGTCGCTCGCTCGAGACGCCGCCCTGCATGAAGCCGAACGAACCGCTGCCGTTGCGGGGGCGTTCCGGCGGTTCGACGCGGATCCCGGTTTCGCCGGTGACGACAAGGTCGCCTTCCTCGACTGCGTTCAGGACCTTCGTGTAGACGCGCGGACGCTCGTCGTCTTCGCCTTTCTCTACCACGAGGGTACAGTCCATCTCGACGTCCTCGACCTCGACCCACTCGCCGTCGACGCGGACGAACGTCGGGTGGTTGGTCGTCGAGTAGAAGTCGACGGGGACGACGCCGTCCTCCGGCGCCGCCTCGAGCGTCGCGTCGCGCGGATCGGCGACGGTCGCGCCCTGCTGGTTGAGTTCGTGGAGGATCGCCCGCAGATCCTCCTCGGTCTCGGACATCACTCGCATCCGGCAGTAGGTCTCCGCGTGCTTGTGGCGGCCGACTTCGAACTCCTCGACCTCGAACTCGCCGCCCATATCCATTACGACCCCGAAACAGTGGCCCATCGTCCCCGAATCGATGATGTGTCCCTCGAGTTCGACGGTTCGCGAAACGGTCATCGGTGCAGCGTTGGCGACCGGGGACCGTGAATGTGTGCGTTTCGGTGCCGGTCGACAATGGGCGACGGCACTCGCCGGTGTGAAACACCGCGACCGAGCAGCAGTGTTCGCACGCTCTCCGGCGGGCCCGCGTCGCGGAAAATCGTCACAGCCACCATCGACCATTATTTCACCTCAAATGATGGTTTAGACAACGCTTTTGTGCACATCTGTGGACGGCTCAGATACGTGTCGCACCCAACAACAACACCGACGTCAGTCGAACTGTGGATCCGGTCGTTCGCCCCCACGAGCGCCGGCCCGACGCAGGAGCGTGCCCTCGAGCGGCTCTCCGACCTCGAGTCGCAGGCGCCGATCGAGTCGGTGGACGTGAGCGTCTGGGGAAAGGAAGTCGAGATCAATCGACCCGAGCGAGCGATGCGTATTCCCCAACTCTGTCGGATCGAACGCCGACTCGAAGCCTTCGAGAACTGGGCCGCTCGCACGGGGCGCCGGCTCGAGCCGTTCTTCCGAAACACGCGCATCGAGTCGTCGATCACGGGCGAATCCCACGACGTATGGCGGCTGCCGACGATCGCGGTCGCGGAGTTCGACGGCGACGAACTCCTCCACGTCGCGCCCTGTCGTGACGGCGATCGAACGATCGACGTCTTCGACCGTCTCGAGTCGCTCCTCGAGGACCCGGAGGCGCCGACGGCCGTCGACGGGGGGTCGGGCGACGGATTGACCGAGCGCTCGTCGGATCCAGCGACCGACTACGGGCAGAGTCGCATCGACCTGGAACCGTCTCGCTCCGACTAATTCTATTCCCTGCCGAACCGCGTCGGGCGGTGGCCGAACGATCGACTGCCTACTCGACCGGCTACCGAACGCCACCCCGCGTTGAACCCTATCGTGCTCGACGGACCGAATCAAGTGGGAAACCGATCGGCGCCACCGTTTCGCTCCCGTTTCGATGACTGACTGTCAGGATCGTCGTGAATAACATCTATGCGACCGTGTCACATAGTATGGGCCATGGCGAGTAACTCGACTACCCTCGGCCTGTCCCGGTGTCGCAAGTGCGGGTTCGAAGCGCCCGGCGGCGACGACGCGTGGCGTCGCATTGACGTCCCGAAACTGGGACGGATGACACAGTGTCCCGACTGCGAGAGCACCGACGTCATCACGAGTCGGTAGCGTCGACCGCGATTCGAGACCCCCGTCGGAACGCACAGACTCTTGGGCGTCTCCCCCCTAGGCTCCTCCATGGAACGCAATACGAGCGATCAGTCCCGCGACGACGCCGAGGGCGACCTTCCGGACAGCGATGCCGAGTGGCGCGACCGGCTGAGCGAGGAGGAGTACCGAATCCTGCGCGAGGCCGGCACCGAACCGCCCTTTAGCGGCGAGTACGTCGATCACAAAGCGGACGGGACGTACGCCTGCACCGGCTGCGGCGCCGAACTGTTCGACGACGACACGAAGTTCGAGTCCGGCTGCGGCTGGCCCAGTTTCTACGACGTCGACGACGACCGCATCGAGACACGGCAGGACAACAGTCACGGGATGCGCCGCACCGAGGTCCTGTGTGCCAACTGCGGCGGCCACCTCGGCCACGTCTTCGAGGACGGCCCCGATCCCACCGGCAAGCGCTACTGCATCAACTCGGTGGCACTCGAGTTCGAGGACGAATAACGCGGCGTCACGTCGAACGCGTCGATTCGGTCGGTAACCGTTCGGAGAGCACGATCGGAACGGGCAAATCCCTCACTCTAGAAAACGGTATTTTCGGCCGTCGTTCGAGGCTAGTCGTCGGACCTCGAGGGCGGTTCGCGGTTCGTCTCGGCGTCCGTTATCGGTCCGCTTCGGTAGACCGCATAGAGGACGAGCACGGCGATCGCGAAGTCGAACCCGTGTTCGACGAGGTGGTGGACCGTCATCGGGACCACGCCGAACACGGTGCCGAGGCCGACGACGGACCGCACCACGAGCAGTCCGAGCACGGCCGTAATCAGTAGGTACCGGGGCGAGCGCCGTCTCGAGTACGCGACGAGCCCGCAGCAAAAGAGGATCGTCGTCCCGACGGCGGCGAGGACGATCACGGCCAGCAACACCGGCGCCAGTTGCGGATCCAGCCACGGGATGTCGAGGGGACTCGTGTGTTCCATCCGCGATACGCTATCTGGGTGGGAAAGCTACCTATGCGCTTCGGTTGTTAACGGTTTGTCGTCCCACAGCGATCGTCCGTTTTTCGTCGAAGCAGTCGAAGACGGCCGTCTCGAGCCCTCGTTTGCGTGTACGCCAGTTTCGTACTCAGCCGATCGTCTCATCAAGACGGGTCGTCTGACCCGTTCTCACCTGCCGGGAACGAGCGGAACCCGTTATCCGGACGTGGTCGCTAGTCGGTGGTACCAGCCCCGTAGCGGGGCATCGATCACGACGACCACCTCACAATGAGCGAGACACGACGACAGATCAGGGCACACGTTCGGGCCAACGTCGGAATCCACTTCAACGAACTCGTCCGGGAGTCGACGTACGCGCCGGGACAGATCCAGTATCACGTCCGTCGACTGATCGCCGCCGACGAACTCGTCCGCGAGGAACTCTACGGACAGACCCACTACTACCCCCCGCAGTACGACGAGTGGGAACGCGCCGCGCTGGCGCTGTTCCGCCGCGAGACGACCCGCGAGATCGTCCTCTTCTTGATCGAGCACGGCTCGTGCCGACCGGCCGCGGTCGCGGACGAACTCGACATCGCCCGAAGCACCCTCGAGTACCACCTCGATAACCTGGTCGAGTGCGATATCGTCGAGAAGGAGTATGGAGAACGCAATCGCGTCACGCTCTCGCTGTCCCGACCCGGTCAAACCGCGCCGCTGCTCTCGGAGATCTCGCCGACGGTGCCGGACCGATTGGTCGATCGATTTACGCGGCTCGTCGACGGCCTGCTCGAGAACTCAGTCGATTCCGAGTAGGCGCGGTCGGCTCGGTTACCTGCGTTTGGTCTCCGACCTCGTCTCGAGACAGGCGCTGGCCATCCGCAGAGCGGGACAATCATCTGCCAGGTCCGACGTCTGCATCCGATATCCGCAGTCGTTCGTCACCACGGCCGCCGTCCGAGGGAGATTCGACGGCGAGGAACGCCGCCCGGCGCGGTTTTCGAACCCGAAACCGCGAACACTTAGTACGGTGGCTTGTAACACTCTCGATCATGGGATTCGACGAGATGGACGTCGATACGATCTGGATGGACGGCGAGTTCGTCGACTGGGACGAGGCGCAGGTCCACGTCCTCACGCACGGACTGCACTACGGCAGCGGCGTCTTCGAGGGCGCACGGTGTTACGACACCGCGGAGGGCCCCGCGATCTTCCGTTGGGAGGAACACCTCGAGCGACTCTTCCAGTCGGCCAAGCCCTACGACATGGATATCGACTACACGAAGGAAGAACTCACCGAGGCGACGAAGGAGCTCATCCAGCGCCAGGACCTCGAGTCCTGTTACATTCGTCCGATCTCCTTCTACGGCTACAACTCGCTGGGCGTCAGTCCCAAGGACTGTCCCACCGAGACCGCGATCGCGGTCTGGCCGTGGGGCGCGTACCTCGGCGAGGAAGCCCTCGAAGAGGGCATCGAGGTCATGATCTCCTCGTGGCGGAAACACGCCTCGAGCCAGATCCCGACGAACGCGAAGACGACGGGCCTGTACGTCAACAGCATGCTCGCCGGCGAGGAGGCCCGCCGAAACGGCTACGCCGAGGCGATCGTCCTCAACAAGGAGGGCAACGTCGCCGAAGGCCCCGGCGAGAACATCTTCCTGGTGCGCGACGGCGAGCTCCACACGCCCGGCCTCTCCGAGTCCATCCTCGACGGCATCACCCGCGACACCGTGATCGAGATCGCCGAGGATCTGGGCTATACGGTCCACGACGGCGCCTCGATCTCGCGGGGCGAACTCAACACGGCCGACGAACTGTTCTTCACCGGCTCCGCAGCCGAGGTCACGCCCATCCGGAAGGTCGACAACGTCGTCATCGGCGACGGCTCGCGCGGCCCCGTCACCGAGGAGATTCAACAGCGGTTCTTCGAGGTCGTCGAACGGGAGACCGACGAGTACGACGAGTGGTTCGAGTACGTCTGAGCCGGCAATCACACGAGTCACACGAGACCTGATACCGGTCGTTCGCCGTTGTACGGCCGCTCCTCGCGTGAGGTTGCAGGGACATCAGGCTCGCCGGAGGAACGTCCGGAGTTCCGTGTATGCGGCGTCGTACGCGTCACGAAACACGTAGTGACCGGCGTTCGGGATGTGGATCAATCGTCCGGATGGAAGCGAGTCAGCCGCGTTCAGGTCGGCGACCCGCTGCTCGATGTCGGCATCGGACCGCAACACGAGAGACCGACAGGAAACGTCCGGAAGCACGTCGACGAGCGGTGACGGATAGCCGTGACGCGCGAGTTCCGCGATCGCCGGATCGGATTCGAGATGGCCGGTCGCGAGGCGGCGGGCGTGCGTCGGATCCAGGTCGGAATACTCCTCCTCGACGATCTCTTCGACGGTCAGGTCGGAGCTTCGTTTTAGCGCGGTTCGCGATTGCTCGAACAGTTCGTCCGGGTCCGCCTCCGGAAGTCGGTGGAAACAGTCCGGATCGACGAGGACCACCTCCTTCACGAGGGCTGGACGTCTCGCCGCCGTCCACGCGACCGTTCCGCCGCCCATGGAGTGTCCCATCAGGACGGGATTCTCGAGGTCGAGCGCGGTCACCAGACCGCAGAGATCGGCGACCCGATCGGTGAGACGGTATCCCGTCTCCGGCGCGGCGGAGCGACCGTGTCCGCGTGCGTCGTACGCGACCACCTCGTAGTCCTCAGCGAGGTCCTCCGCCAGTGGGACCCAGCGGCGGCCGGTGTCGTTGAACCCGTGAGCGAGAACGATCGGTGGCCCGGTCCCGGTTCGGTAGTACTGGAGCTCGACGCCGTTCGACGAGGCGATTCCGGTCGTCCACCCGTCGGGGAGATTCATCGGAAATATCACCGAATCTACATCATCAAATAGGTACCGCATTCGCCGTTCACAGCGATCCGGAGACCGAGCGCGGAACTCCCGTTACGATCGACTGCGACCCGCGAGTTCGTATTCGCACCGACTCATCCGTCGCTTCGAGAGGCGAACGCTCTTGTCGACAGCCCGTCAGCACCGAGACGAGAGATGTCTATGGACCTCATTCGCTTCGAGACAGTCGCGGCCCGAGACGTCGCGCTGGTCGTCCTCGAGGAACTGACGCACGCGGCGTCGGTTCGAGCGTGGCTGCTCGAGTCGATCGGTCTCGAGACCGAATCCACGACGATCCTCGAGGCGAGTGATTCGCTCGGCGGGCCCGAGAGCGCCGAGTTCGATGCCACGCGTCGGTGGTCCGCACTCGAGGTCGGGCTCGAGACCGCGGACGAGCGGGTTCGTCTCGTCCTGACGATCGGAACTGGACCTGCCGTCGATACTGACGTGGACGCGCTCGAGTCGATTCGGACACGACGGGACCGCTCGCTCGAGGGTGACTGGGACGACTGTCGGCTAGTATCGATCGCGCCGAAGAGCGCCCTCGAGACCGGGACGACCGATACCGAGCTACCGGCGGACGCGACGATTTCGCTCGAGTCGTTCCGGGATCGGTTCGCGGCGCGCGATGGCGACCGGGACGAGTACCGGACTGCCCTGGTTCAGGCGGCAATCGATCGCGGCCGTCGGAGCGCGAGCGCTGATGGACCGCCGTCGTTCGTCGCAGAGTACCGCGCGCTGGTGAGGGAGCGCGATCCGGCGTTCGATCTCGAAGCCGAGAACGAGGACGCCGATACGGTCGCTGACGACGACACAGCAGTCGCGATCGACGCCCCGCCGCTGGCCGACGACCACCGACTCGTTCATGCGCTGACGGACGGCACCGTCGACCTCCGCATTCCCGGCGCCGCGGTGCATCTCCGGGCGTTCGCCGCCCGCTACGCGACCGCGATCCCGCCGGCGACGGATTTGCTGACCGACGGCGACGCGCTCGTACTCCGGCTGCTAGTACCGGTGATCGATTTCGACTCGAGCGAGGACGACGACGCGCTCGACGGCGACGCGACGGCGATCGACGAGGCCGCGGTCGACGAGACGCTGACGGCTCTTCGGGACCTGCTTACGGTCTCCGAACGCGTCGCCGATCGGTCGTCGTGAACGGGCCTCGAGAATGACGCCCGAGGGCGTTTTCCACCAGCGGCCGTTTCGTAGCGTTTTTGCCGGTTCTCCGGAAACGACGCGGTATGACTGCCTGCCCCTGGGACGACTGGAACCATATTCTCAAGATCGACCCGGACAAGGAGCTCCCCGAGGGCGTCACCTACGGAGACCTCTGTGCGACCGGCACCGACGCCATCGAGGTCGGCGGCACCATGGGAATCACAGAGGAGAACATGGAAGCCGTCGTCGACGCCTGCGCCGAACACGACGTGCCGCTCTATCAGGAACCTTCGAGCCCCGACGTCGTCATCGACAACCGGGCGCTCGAGGGGTATCTCATCCCGACGGTGTTCAACGCCGGCTCGCCGTTCTGGATCACGGGCGCCCACAAGGAGTGGGTGCGAACCGACGGCGACATGGACTGGGATCGGACCTGGACGGAAGCCTACATCGTGATGAACCCGGAAGCCGACGTCGCGGAGTACACCGAAGCCGACTGCGACCTCGGGCCGGACGACGTCGCCGCCTACGCCGAGGTCGCCGAACGGATGTTCGGCCAGGAGATCGTCTACCTCGAGTACTCCGGGACGTTCGGTGACGAGGAGATCGTCGAAGCGGCCGGCGAAGCGACCGACGAGACGACGCTGTTCTACGGTGGCGGCATCCACGATTACGACTCGGCCGCGACGATGGCCCGGCACGCCGACGTGATCGTCGTCGGCGACCTCGCTCACGAGGAAGGGGTCGAGGCCGTCCGCGATACGGTCGAGGCGGCCCAGAACGCCTGACGAACGCGTCGCCGCCGAGTACCGCGACTCGCACTCGAGCTCCCGACTGTCGTCAACGTTCGCGAACTGCTGACCGGGACCAGAAACCTCCACGTCGAGGTTGTCGCGACGGACGCCTCGAAGGACGAAACCGCCGTCGAAGAGTTGGATGCCCTGGGACTCGAGATCTACGAGGTGGAGATTCTGCGGTCGAACGACTACCAGCCGTTCGACCAGTTCGGAACGGAGGAGTTCGACTCGAAGACCGGATCGGAGTGAGCGATTCGAGCGCGAGTTTGTTGCGTGGCGACCGGCCAGAACGAATCTTTGCTGCTGGTGTCTCACAAGGAACGTGCCCGTCATTCTTATCCGCTGCAGCGGCCTTATACTGATGATGACAGCCCAGTCTCCCTCCCCTTCCAGCGGCGAAGCGCTGTCGATCAGGGTCGTCCGCGAAGTCGCCGCCCACGACGGCGTCGACCCGATGGACCTGTCGCCGCCGCTGTTCCGGAGCGTCGACCCCGCGGCGTTGGACGCGCTCTTCGAACCGACGCACGCTGAGAGCGCCCGCGACGGCCGCGTGACCTTCGCTTACGACGGGAAACAGGTGACCGTCGACAGCGACGGCGAGGTGAGGATCGATCCGGAACACGACCCGCAGCGACAGCGTTCGCGATGAAGTACTGCCTCGAGTGCGACTGGTTCGCGGATCCTGGGACCGAGACCGACGCCCTTGACGACGAGCGCTCGAAAGCGGCGCTCGAACACTTCGTCGAAACGGGTCACTCGATCGACTCGAGCGACTCCGTCGGACGGCCGACGACACCGGCCATCTGCGAGGCGTTCCTCGTCCGGGACCTCGTCGGGACGTTCGGTCAGTCGGTCTAAAACGCCGACTCGGGAACCGCTCGCTCCCGAGTTGTTACTGTCACTCTCCGCTTCCCCGCCGTTTCTAGCGGCTCGAAACCGGCATTACGGCGTCTCGAGGAGTTCCCGGAGCCGCGGCAGTACCTCGGTCACGTCCTCGCGACGGATCAGGTCGGCCGCGTCGTCGACCGGCGTCGACTCGAGGTTGACGATGCCGACGGTAGCCCCCGTAGACGCCGCCTGACGGGGCAGCGACGCGGCCGGCTCGACGACCAGCGAGGAGCCGATGGCGAGGAAGACGTCACTCTCGCGGGCCAGCGACCGGGCGCGCTGGATGACCGCGCCCGGTAGCTGTTCGCCGAAGAGGACGACGTCGGGTTTGAAGACGCCGCCGCAGTCGCAGGTCGGGGGCAACTCGCCGTTCGCGGCCCGGTCGAAGATCGGATCGGCGTCCCGTCGCCGACCGCAGTCCGTACAGCGGACGCGCCGGGCGTTACCGTGTAACTCGAGGAGCGTCGTGTTGTCCGCTGCGGTCTCGGCGTCCGCTTCAGCGGCTTCGTCCGTTCGACCGCCGCTGCTTTCGTCGTCGTTCTCGCTCGGGCCCGCGGCATTCTCGTCGGCGGCCTTCGCGTGTAATCCGTCGGTGTTCTGCGTGAGGATCGCCTCGAGGTGGCCGTCCCGTCCCATCGCGGCCAGCGCGTCGTGGGCCGTGTTCGGTTGGTACTCTTCGGCAAACAGTTCCCGCTGCAGGTCGACGCGATCAGTCCAGAACCCCGCCGGATCGCTCCGGAACCGACCGTAGGTGAACTGCCCTTCGTCGAACTTCTCCCAGACGCCGTCGTCGCCCCGGAACGTCGGCACGCCCGAGGGTGCGGAGATACCCGCGCCGGTGAACGCGACGACGGTGTCTGCGCTCTGTATATCCGCGGCGAGTGACTCGAGGTCGTCCATACCGGACGGTCGGGGCGGATCGTAAAAATTCGCCGTGGTGCGTGCGACTGCAACCGCACGACTCGAGGGCGGCCGGGACCGCTCGGTCGCACTTCGAGCGGTGTCGACGGCCCGTCTTCGAGCGAACGGACGAGCGTAAGCGTCGCACGAATCGAACGGCCGCGAACGATTGCGCTTAAGTTGCGGCGACCGGAATCGAGGTGTATGCAGGACCGAACCTACACTGCTGACGCCGAGCCGGGCGACGACGTCACCGTCGCCGGCTGGGTCCACGAGATCCGCGACCTCGGCGGGATCGCCTTCCTGATTCTCCGCGACACGTCGGGCAAGATCCAGATCAAGTTCGAGAAGGACGAGATGGATGACGACCTGGTCGAGACGGGACTCGACGCCTCCCGCGAGAGCGTCGTCAAAGTCTCCGGCGCCGTCGAAGAAGAGCCGCGCGCGCCGACAGGCGTCGAGGTCACGCCCGAATCGGTCGAGGTCGTCGCGCCCGCGGACCCCGAACTGCCGCTGGACCCGTCGGGGAAGGTCGACGCCGACCTCTCGACGCGACTCGACAACCGGACGCTCGACCTCCGGAAGGAGGACGTCCAGTCCGTCTTCGAGATCCGCTCGGGCGTCCTGAACGCGGTTCGCGATCAATTCCGCGAGTTCGACTGTACGGAGATCAACACGCCGAAGATCGTCGCCACCGGGACCGAGGGCGGTACCGAGCTCTTCCCGATCACTTACTTCGGCGAGGAGGCCTTCATGAACCAGTCCCCGCAGCTGTTCAAGCAGCTCATCGCGGGCTCGAACGTCGAACGCGTCTTCGAGATCGGGCCGATCTTCCGCGCCGAAGAGCACAACACGCCGCGACACCTCAACGAGGCGACCTCGATCGACTTCGAGGGCGCGTTCTGCGACCACCAGGACGCCATGGACGTCGCCGAAGGCGTCGTCAAGTCGGCCTACGAGGCGGTCCAGGAGAACTTCGGCGACGAACTCGAGGCGATCGGCATCGCGGACGAGTTCGAAGTCCCCGAGGGCGACTTCCCGCGCATCAGCTACGAGGAGGCCATCGAGCGCATCAACGCAACGGGCGAACTCGACGAGCAGCTCGTCTGGGGCGACGACCTCTCGACGCCGGCCGAGGAGGCCCTCGGACAGGACGTCGGCGGCCACTACTTCATCACCGACTGGCCCAGCGAGATCAAGCCGTTCTACATCAAGGACCACGACGACGACGCCGAACTGTCGACCGGCTTCGACCTGATGCACCCGCGCATGGAATTGGTTTCGGGCGGTCAGCGCGAGCACCGCCACGAGAAGCTCATCGAAGGCTTCGAACAGCAGGGACTCGACCCCGACCAGTTCGAGTACTACACGAAGATGTTCAAGTACGGCATGCCGCCCCACGCCGGCTTCGGCCTCGGCGGCGAGCGCCTGATCATGACGCTCCTCGGACTGGACAACATCCGAGAAGCTGTGCTGTTCCCGCGAGATCGTCAACGTCTGAGCCCGTAGGCGAAGACGTTGAGAGCGCGTGGAAACCACGAGCGCATAGCGCGAGTGCGTTTCCTCGAGACCGGCAGCGCCTATCGCCGTAAGGCGACGGCGCAACTGTCGAGTGGGTGCCAGAGAGACGAACGGAGTGAGTCTCTCGCTGTTCCCGCGAGATCGTCAACGTCTGAGCCCGTAGACGAAGACGTTGAGAGCGCGTGGAAACCACGAGCGCGTAGCGCGAGTGCGTTTCCTCGAGATCGTCAGCGTCTGTCGCCATAGGCGACAGACCTGAGAGCCAGCGAGACGAGCGGTGCGAGGCTGACCGAAGGGAGGCCTCGAGTAGCGAACGAGGAGCGATGACCCGTGAGCGAAGAGGAGTCTCGCAGGACCGGCAACGCCTGTCGCCGTACGGCGACGGCGCCACTGTCGAGCGGGGGCTCGTTGGACGAGCAGGCGAGTCAACGGTGTTCACGCGCCATCGCCGGCATTTCTCGCCGTATGCGGCTACGTACCCCGGTAGTCGCATCGCTATCGAATCGTAAACGAGTGTGCTACCGAGACGGGAACGACGGAACGTCGCGAAAAATCGAGGCGGGCGCTCGGAGTCGCGGTTCACGGCGGGCGCTATCGGACGTTAGAACCAGCCCCAACCGTCGTCTCCGTCGTCGTCGCCGCCGGTATTGCTGTCACAGGAACCGCTGTTGATAGCGTCGGCGAGGTCGTTACCGACCATCGAGTCGCCCAGATATGAGAGGTGGCTGCCGACGCTGGCGGTGACGTCGACGTCCGTGTAGTTCGGGGCGGGATCGCAGCCGGCTCCCTCGGTCCCGAGGGCCGTATCACCGAAGCCGCCGTAGGCGCTGCCGACCGTCGAGTCGTTGTTCGAGTGGTAGTTGCGGACCTCGCAGGTATTGTCCAGACCGGCGTTCCACGGACTGCCGCAGACTTCCGATCCGGCGGCGGCCGCGCCCAGCGGGGCGACGGTCTCGATCTGGTAGCCGCTACTAAGTTTGGTCGCGGTCCAGAGGACGCAGCGACCGCCCAGCGAGTGGCCGACCAGTCGAACGTTGCCGCCGCCGCTATCGTAGAACTCCTCGATGAGGCCGGCCATAACCTCGCCGACGTTCTCCGTGTCGGCTTCCGCACCGATGTAGTTGAAGTTGGTCGCGGGCCACTCGATAGCGACCGTCTCGTTGGGCGAATAGCCGCCCGACACGAGGGAACTCTCGACGCTCGAGGCCTGACTCGAGACGGTGGTGTCGCCGAACCAGCCGTGGATGAACACGAGCAGTTCGTCCGTGACCGGGAGGCTGCCGTCGGCGCTCCAACCGAGCAGGCCGTCGTCGATTCCGATGACGTCGGGACCGAGGACCTGTGCCGACGCCGAACCGGACACGGCGGCCAGTCCGGCGCCGCCGACGACCGTCGTTCCGGCCGCCTGCAGCAGCGTTCGTCGACTCGTAGCGGTCCGATCATCGGTCGATTCCGATCGTTCCAGAGTGGTGGTATCCGTCATAACCCATTCAGTACATTTTTAGATTACATATTTAATTCTAACTTCTAGGATGAAACATAAAATGTCGCAGTTAGTGTATTAGAGTGCCCCGCTACTCGACGCGTTCGAGTTCGAGACGCCACGCGATGGCGGGACGGTTCGCTCTCGAGAACGGGCAACCGCCGTGTGGAGGGGCAGTTCGACGGCGAACGCGCGAGCGGTGCGACGAGGGTCCGCCGTCGAGTGACCGCGGTACCGGATCCGAGTGGGGCCGCGGAAATGACCGAATCTACAACGTTATGTCGTCCGAGTCGTAATCGGGGGGCAATGCGCGAGGAGGCGATGGCGTTCGTACCGGGGCATATCACGGGCTTTTTCAGCGCTCACCCAGACGACGATCCGACCGAGGCGGGCTCTCGCGGCGCGGGAGTGACGCTTACGGACGGCGTCGAGGTAACGGTCGAACCGACCGACGAGGCGGCATCGACGATCGTCCTCGACGGGACGACGCTCGAGATCGACGCCGTCGAGACCGTCCTCGAGACGCTCGCGGTTACGGCCCGCGTCGAGGCCGAGTCGGACCTGCCGCTGGGTGCGGGCTTCGGCGTCTCGGGGGCGATGGCGCTGGGGACGGCGCTGGCGGCCAACCGCGTGTTCGAACGCGACCTCTCCTGGAACGAACTCGTGACGATCGCCCACGGGGCGGAAGTGCAGGCCGGGACCGGGCTGGGTGACGTGGTCGCCCAGGCCCGCGGCGGCGTCCCGATTCGACTCGAACCGGGCGGGCCGCAGGTGAACAAGCTGGACGCGATTCCCGCACGGGCGCGCGTCGAGTACGTGACGTTCGGGGAACTCTCGACGGCCGACGTCCTCTCGGGCGAGACCGACCGGCTCTCGGCGGCCGGCAAGCAGGCGCTGTCACGGGTCGTCGAGGAGCCGACGCTACTCTCCTTTATGTACGCCTCGCGGCTGTTCGCCCGCGAAGCGGAGCTGTTGACCGAGCAGGTCGCGCGAACGATCGGCGACGTCACGGAGGTCGACGGCCAGGCCTCGATGGCGATGCTCGGCGAAACCGTCTTCGCGTTCGGCACGGGGCTCTCCGACGCGGGCTACGAGCCGACCGTCTGTGCGACCCATCCGGCGGGCGCGATGCTGAAGTAACCGCCGTCCGTTACATATCAGCCGTTCCTATCAGATAACACACCTCTATTCGGCGAGCCACCGTTTGCGACGGAATCCACCCGAGTTGAAATCCTCTCGTTGCTCCCCGCGCACATCCTTTCATTCTATCCCCAGAGCCGAGAATAATAGACTCACTTTCAGTATGTTTGGATGCTGAGTATACGAGTTAGGGCTTTGAGTGTGGTTCTGAGGTAGTTTCCGAACAAGCCAAATATATTTTTTGAGTTATGTGTCAGCGATAAGTTTGGTGGCCGGAGCTTTATTATGATGGGTTTCAGTTATCTGTTCAAGTTTCCGAATGTCTTCCCCGAGTGAAATTCACCAAAACTTGTTTCGGCTGTACGAACACTACGTCGGTGAACCCGACTCGAGCAAGGACGTCTACGGCTACTGGGTGTTCATCGTGGGCTACCTGCTCGGAGCGGCCGGCATTTTTACCTACGTCATCGGCTACGCCGGTAGCGCGGGCTCGTACACCCTGATCAGAATCTCCGGCATCACCGCGGCGACGGGGCTAGCGCTCTGTCTGTTCGGCATCGTCTTGATGCTCCCGGTGCGCAGGATCGGGATCTACGCGAGCGCGCTCGGACTGCTGGTCGCACTCGGCGGCGTCGTCTTTTTCGGCTGGGCCTACCCCAACAACTGGCGGGATCTGGGAACCGACTACAGCGTTCAGGTCATCTCCGTCTACACGCTCGGGATCGGACTGATCGCGGGTGTCACCGCTCTCGTTCCCATTCTGACTGGCCAGAAGGGGATGTTCGTCGAGGAGGAGGGGGCGACCGACGATCCGGAGATCATGACCGGCGACGCGATGGAGGGTGCCCAGTTCGCCGTCTTCCGCGACGAGGACGGCGACTGGCAGTGGCACGTCCTCCACCTCGAGGCGCTGGCGGCGAGCAACGACAGCGCGGTCACGCGACCCGAGGCGACCGAGAGCATCGAGCGCGTCCAGTCCCAGATCAGCTCCGCGGGGCTGATGGAACTGACCACTTCCGCGTTCCGACTCTACGAGGATCGCGACGGTACCTGGCAGTGGACGCTGGCTCGCGACGACGGCAGCGTCGTCGGCGCCAGCACCGGCGAGTTCGAGGAACGCGACGGCGCCGAAAACTCGGTCAGCTTCCTCAAGGACCGCGGTCCGGAGGCCGACGTCATCGAAATCGAGGGCGCGGCGTTCACCTATGAGGAACGGCGCGACCAGTGGTACTGGCAACTGGTCGACGACGAGCGAACGCCGCTGGCCTCGACCGATACCGGCCACCGAACGCAGGAGGCCGCCGAAGAGGCCGCACAGACGTTCGCCGAGCGGTTCGACCGGGCTCGCTTGCTCGATGTCGAGCACGTCGGCGTCGAACTCGTCGAGCGCGCCGGGAACTGGACGTGGCGGTTCGTCGACGACCGCGACGAAGTCGTCGCAACTGCCTCCGACGCCTACGACTCCCGCCGGGACGCCGAGGCGGCCGCCGAAGCGCTGCTCCCCGCGCTCGAGTCGGCCGCCGTCACGGTCGCTGGGGAGCCGACCTACGAGTGCTACGAGTCGGGCTCGCAGTGGCGCTGGCGGCTCGTCGACGAGTCCGAACACGTCGTCGCCCGGAGTCCGACCGAGACGACGGCCCGCGGGGCCGTCGAAGCGGGCGCCGATCGGTTCGGCGACCACGTCCGCGACGCCGATGTCGTCGAAATCGACGACGCGGAATACGAGATCTACCCCGCGGAAAACGAACTATCGGCCGCCGCGGACGACGGTGACGATCTCCCGGCGGCGGTCGACGAGGCGATGGCCGACGGTGGCACCGAACTCGAGTTCGACGAGGTGGCGGACCAGACGCCGCCCGGTCCCGACTGGAACTGGCGGCTCGTCACGGAGGACCGCGACGTCGTCGCCGCGAGCACCGAGCCCCACCCCGACGCCGAGTCGGCGACCGAGGCCATCGAGCGCGTTCGCCAGCAGGCCAGCGAGGCCGATCTCATCGAGTTCGAACACGCCGCGTTCCAGGTCTACGAGGCCGACGACGGCGAGTGGCGCTGGCGGCTCATCGACGAGGACGGCAACGTGCTGGCCGACAGCGGGGAGGAACACACCTCCCGCGGCGAGGCCGCCGAAGCGATGATGACGCTCAAGGAACAGGCCCCGGAGGCCGAACTGCTCGAGATCGAGACCGCCGCCTTCGAACTGTTCGTCAACGAGGACGACGAGTGGGGCTGGCGGCTCATCGACGAGGCCGGCAAACTCGTCGCCGAAGATCCCGCGACCCACCCCACCCGCGGCGCCGCCCGCCAGGCGATGAACCGACTGCTCGAGCACCTCGATTCGGACGTCCGGACGATGGACGACGCGATCTTCCAGCCCTACGCGGACGAGGACTGGCAGTGGCGTTTCGTTCTGCCCTCGGGCGAGACCGTCGCGGAGGCCGGGGAAACCCACGCCACCCGGGACGAACTCGTCGCGGACTTAGACGACGTTCGCGAGTCGGCCGCGTCGGCCCGCACACACGCGATCGGCGAGGTCGCCGTCCAGCTCTACGACAGCGGCGGCTGGCACTGGCGGCTGCTCGACCGTGACCGCGAGGAGGTCGCCGACTCGACGGTCACCTACGACGACCGCGACGGCGCCGTCGGCGGGGTCGAAGCGCTGCAGACCCACGTCGCCGACGCGCCTATCTTCGCCATCGAGGACGCCGCGATCCGACTGGACCGCGACGACGGCTGGTCGTGGGAACTCGTCGACCGCGAGCGCGAAGTGATCGCGAGCGCGGTCGGCGCAGGGGCGTCCAAGGCCGCCGTGCTCGACGATATCGAATCCGTGCGCCAGCTGGCGCCGATGGCCGGCCGCGTCGACTTCGACGTCGCCTCGTTCGAACTGGTCGCCGACGAGGACGGCCGCTGGCAGTGGCGGCTCATCGACGAGGACGGCCGCACCATCGCGAGCGGCACCGAAGCGCACGCGTCGACCGAAGCCGCCCGCGCGGCCCTCGAGGACGTCTGCGAACTGATCGCCGAGGCGAGCATCCTCGAGATCGACAGCGTCTCCTTCGAACTCCACACCGCCGAGGGTGGCGACGGCTGGGTCTGGCAGCTGATCGACGAGTACGGGACGACGATGGCCGAGAGCACCCAGACCTACGAGAACCGCACCGAGGCTCGCGAGGCGATGAACGACGTGAAAGCCCACGCGCCTGACGGCTGGATCACCTTCACGGAGTAACCCGCTGACCGCGCCGAGCCGACCCGCTCGCTGACCGACGCTCGTTTTCGCCGATTTCGCTCGACGTCGATCGCGATCGGAGCTGCGGACGGCAGTGCTCCGCTCGGGATCCCTCGCGGTTCGATCGGGCTGCGAGGAGTCGGCGGATCGGACCGTTTTTTATCAACCGAATCCAGTGACCGACCGTGACAGACTACGACACCGTCTCCGCGGAGGTCGACCACGAGGAGGAAATCCCGGAGGACCATCCGCGATACCAGGACCTGCTCACCCGCCACCGTATCGAGAAGGGCGTCGAGAAGGGCATCACCCACCTGCAGGGGATGCACGCCGAGGGTCGGGGCAGCGCCTTCGACTACTTGCTCGGCGAGGAGACGATTCCCAGCGCCGACGCTGCCGAACGCGCCGCCGCGGCCCACCTCCTGCTGGCTGACCGGCCCGTGCTCTCGATCAACGGCAACGTCGCCGCACTCGTCCCCGGCGAGATGGCCGAACTCGCCGACGCGACCGGGGCCGACCTCGAGGTCAACCTCTTCAACCGGACCGAGGAGCGCATTCAGGCGATCGCCGATCACCTCCGCGAGCACGGCGCCGAGGACGTGAAGGGCCTCGAGGCCGACGCGAGCATCCCGAACTTGGACCACCAGCGCGCGAAGGTCGACGAGGACGGCATCTACGCGGCCGACGTCGTGCTCGTCCCGCTCGAGGACGGCGACCGCGCCGAGGCCTTAGACGAGATGGGCAAGACCGAGATCGTGATCGACCTCAACCCGCTCTCGCGGTCGCCCCAGGTCGCCGACGTGCCGATCGTCGATAACATCATCCGCGCCGTGCCGAACGTGACCGCACACGCCCGAGAGTTGGCCGACGCCGACGAGTCGGAACTCGAGGCGATCGTCGAGGAATTCGATCGCGAGGCGGCCCTCGAGGAGGCCGAGGAACGGATTCGATCGGGCGACCTGTAGCGGTCGACTCGAGACGGGTCCGTTCGTACCCAGCGCTCAGAACCGGTCCGTAATCAGCGGTGAGACGGCGTCACGCGCGTCTTCGCGGTCGATCACGTAGCTCCGCTCGGCGTCGACGCCGGGAATTCGCGACTTCAGTTCGGCGATGCGCTCCTCGACGCGGTAGTACGACAGGGAGAGGTACTCGCTGGCCGCCCGCGACAGCGAGTCGTCGATCTCGTACTCGATCCCGTCGGAGCCGTTGAGACACCGCCGGTCGTAGTCGACGAGCCACTTCCGCGCCATCGCGACGCCCGTTTCGGCGTCGTACCCCCGCGCGACGTAGTGTTTGTAGGGGTGGCGAATCCACGAACACTCCCAGTGGGCGTAGACGTCGACCTTTTCGGCGTCCTCGAGCGCGTGGAGCACGACGTGGAGTTGCTCGTCGGCCAGCGGTGACGGCCGCCAGACCCACGACCCTTCGGAGGTGTTGCCGTCGAATCGGACCTTCAGCGACGCGATAGGGTTTCGCGAGAAGCCCAGTTCGTCGAGGATCGACTCGAGGCGAGCCTCCGAACAGTGGGCCGTCAGTACGTACTCGTCGGCCGTGGTGTGGCTGATGGCGTAACCGCCGAACGTCCCCGCGAACAGGTAGTGGAGCTGCGGCAAGAGACTCCGGCGCACGGCGTTGACGGCGTCCTCTCTGTACGTCATGTGATCGGGCGGAGTACGCGAGCCAGCGGGAAGTGTATTCGGGACGGCAGCGTTCGCGGTCGGGCCTGCCACAGCCGGTAAAACGATTAGGGATATTCTCGTCAACGGTAGGACCGATGCCCGGGTCGATCGATCCGTCCGACGACGACGTCGTCACGCGCCGAACCCTCGACACCTCGCGAGACGCCCCGGCGATCGGGCTCGTCGAGATCGTCGCCGACGTCGATGGAACCGACGCGATGGAGCTCACACCGATCTACGATCGGGCCGACGATCTGGTCGCCGACCTCTTCGAGTCGCCGCCCGAACCCGCCGCCGCCGCGAAACTCGAGTTTTCCTACCAGGGATACCGAATCACCGTTCGACAGGACGGCACCGTCGTGATCCGGGACCCGTCGGAGTAGCCGCCGTCTTCTGCCGGCGATTGCGGTCGTCCTCGGAGCGACGAGTTCGATCTCGAGTGAGCGCGAGCGCCGACGCTCTCGCGGGACCGGTCGGACCGGATCGAGACGGTCTCGACGCCGCCCTGAGATCGTCCGGTACACTACCACCGTTCAAGAAAGCATAAATCCGTCCGCTGATTCCACACAGACAGCAATGGATACCTACGACCTGATCACCCGGAACGCCGAGGAGGTCGTGACCGACGAGGAGGTGCGCGAACTGGCCGCCGATCCCGGGGGCAAACGCGCCTACGTCGGTTACGAGCCCTCCGGCGTGCTCCATCTCGGCCACCTGCTGACGGCGAACAAGCTCATCGACCTCCAGGAGGCCGGCATGGAGGTCGTCGTCCTGCTGGCGGACGTCCATGCCTACCTCAACGGGAAGGGCACCTTCGAGGAGATCCGCGATACCGCCGAGCAGATGAAGGCCCAGTTCATCGCCTACGGGCTCGACGAGGAATCGACGGAGTTCGTCTACGGCTCTGAGTTCCAGCTCGATGAGGAGTACACCCTCGATCTCCACGAACTCGAGCTCTCGACGACGATGAACCGGGCTCAGCGTGCGATGGCCGAGATTCAGGGCGACGAGACGGCGAAGGTAAGCCACCTCGTCTACCCGTTGATGCAGACGCTCGACATCGAGTACCTCGACCTCGATCTGGCCGTCGGCGGACTCGACCAGCGCAAGGTCCACATGCTCGCCCGCGAGAAGCTGCCAGAGGTCGACTACGAGGTTCGGCCCGCCCTCCACACCCCCATCGTCGCCGACCTCACCAGCGGCGAGGGGAAGATGTCCTCGAGCGAGGGGATCACCATTTCGATGGAAGACTCGACGGAGGACGTAGAGGAGAAGGTCAACTCGGCGTACTGTCCGCCGACCCGCGATCCCGAGCCCGACGAGGACGGCAACGAACGCGAGAACCCCGTCCTCGAACTGTTCGAGTACCACGTCTTCCCGCGCTTCGAGGAGATCGTCGTCGAGCGCCCCGAGAAGTACGGCGGCGATCTGACCTACGAGACCTACGAGTCGCTGGCCGCGGACCTCGAGTCCGGCGAACTCCACCCCGCCGACGCGAAGGGGACGCTGGCGAGCTACCTCGATGAGCTGATCGCGCCGGGCCGCGAGAAGCTCCGCGAGCTTCGGGAGTAAGGAGACGCACAGCGGATCGACTTACTCGATAAACACGTTCTCGTCATCGGTATCGAGGAGCGAACTGAAGATCTTCCCTTCGGCGGCCCGGAGGTGCTGTGAGAAGGTGGCCGGCGCGATCTCCAGCTTTGCGGCGAGTTCGCTGGCCTCGTGCTTCCGCGGCCAGTCGTAGAAGCCGTTCATGTAGGCCGTCAGAAATACTTCTCGTTGTCTGTCGGTGAGCGTCTCGACGACGGACTGGGTGAAGTCGTGACGCGCAAAGAGCGGCGTCGATCGCCGCCGATCGCGACAGTCGTCGACGGTTACGGTTGGATGCTCCCGTTCGAGCCGATCGACGAGCTCCGCGGCGTCCGACTTCGAAGCGACCTCCACGACGACCCGCCCGTCACCGCCCTCGGCTTCGACGGTCCGCGGAATCGCCCCGAACTCGACGACGGTGATCGCGACGCAGTCGTCGCGAACGTGAAGCCGTACTCGCCCGCCGTCGTCGTGCCGAGCGACGAGGTTTGCGTCGACCGTGTCGGTCTCGTTGATCGGTTTCAGTACTCGCTTCGGCGGGGCGTCCTCGACGGTAAAGTACTCGACGAACCCGCCGTCTGAGTGGGGAAAGAGAACCTCGAGATCGAGCCGGCAGTCCGCCGTCCGCGACACGTCGACGAACGGATACGACGGATCGTCGACGCGGAACTCGACTTCGACGACGCGGTTCTCGCCCTGACCTCGGCCCATCATCTTTCAACGTTCGCGGTCGTGGTACTGTTCACTTTCGCAGTCCATAGCAGGCTTCTTTCGTCGATCGGCACCGAATTCGGTACCGTTCGCCGCCGCGTCTACCGGTGATTTGACGACCGTCGGCCTCGGGAATCGTGGTCTGTTCTTCTACCCCACTCGGGAACAGGACGATCGGCGTCGCGCAGGCGGCCCTCGAGGAGGGATAAGCGAGATCCGAAAGAACATCATCGCCGAGCGGTCGCTGTAGCCGTCGCGGGGCGAAAAATTGCGGTCAGAACTCCACCGCGCCGATCGCCGGCTCGTCCCCGCATCGATCGCACTCGAAGCTCGTTCGGTACTCCTCGCACGGCTCGTGGACTTCCTGACCGCACGTCTCGCAGTGTACGAGTTCGCGCTCCTCGATTCGGCATCCACAGGTGGTGCAGCGGCGTCCGATTTTCATGAGTTGTGCTAGCGTATTACACGCTTATTCGGGGCTTCGTGAACCGCCGGTAAAAGCCTACGGATCGGCCAGCAGACCGAACGGTTCCGTTCCGTCGTTCGGCAACGATCCCGCCGATTGAAGTGCGAGCGCGCCCCTCTCGCGTCCATGAACGAGACGCGACGTGCGATCCTCGAGGCGCTGTCCAATGGGCCGGTCTCCGGGCCGGAGCTGGCCGAGTCGCTGGACGTCTCGCGGGCGGCCGTCTGGAAACAGATCGACGGCCTCCGCGACGCCGGGTTCGAGATCGAGAGCGGGCCGACCGGCTACGAACTGGTCGCCGTCGAGGCGTACACCGGGCCGGCCGTCGAGTTCGGCCTCGAGGCACCGTTTTCGGTCGAGTACCACGAGACGATCGGAAGCACCAACAATCGCGCGCGCGAACTCGCCGCGGAGGGCGCCGCCGACGTGGCCGTGCTGGCCAACGAGCAGATCGGCAGTCGCGGCCGGCTCGATCGTGAGTGGTCGTCGCCCCCGGGCGGCGTCTGGGTGAGCGTCGTCTCGCGGCCGACGATCACGCCCGCGAAGGCGCCGCTGTACACGCTCGCGGCCGCGGTCGCGATCGCTCGAGCGGCCCGCGAGGCTGGCGTCGACGCGCGGATCAAGTGGCCGAACGACGTGGTCGTCCCGGTCGGAGACGACGGCGACTACCGGAAACTCGCGGGCATCCTCACCGAGATGGAAGGCGAGACGGACCGTGTCGACTGGATCGTTCCTGGAATCGGCGTTAACGCCAACGTAGACGCCGACGCGCTGCCGGAGGGGGCAACGAGCATCCGCGACGAGGCGGGCGACGTCGACCGCCGACGGTTCGTCCAGCGGCTGCTCGAGGAGTTCGACGACTACCGGAGCGACCTCGAGACCGTCGTGCCGGCGTGGCGCGACCTTGCGCTGACGCTAGGCCAGCGCGTCAGGGTCGATCGGCCCGCAGGCGAGGTTGTCGGCGAGGCGGTCGATATCACCGACTCCGGGGCGCTCGTAATCGAGACGGACGACGGGCGGCAGACGGTCTCGGCGGGAGACTGCGAACACTTGCGACCGGTCTGAGAACGGCCGATTACTCGACGGCGACGCGTTTTCGATCCCGGCGGGTCCCCTCGTCGTCGGTCGGGTCGACGTGGACCGCCAGCACCGGTACCGGCGCGCGGCGGACGACGCGTTCGGTGACGCTGCCGAGCAGGAGTCGGTCGATGCCGGCCCGGCCGTGCGTTCCCATGACGACGAGGTCGCACTCCCCCGGCTGGGCCTGATCGACGATGATGCGGCTCGGCGATCCCTCGAAGATCTCCGTCTCGACGTCAACGTCGTCCGGCGCGAGGTCCTCGACCCGACTGATCGCTCGCTTTCCCTCCTCGTGGAGGGCTTCAGCGACGCCCTCCAGTGCGGTCTCCATCGGGAGGCCCCCGTAGCCGGCGACGTTGACGACGTAGATCGCTCGCACCGTGGCATCGTGAGCCCGGGCCAGATCGAACGCATACTCGAGAGCATGTTCCACCTCCGGCGAGCCGTCGGTCGGAACGAGAATACAGTCGTACATGCGAATTATGCTAACATACAACATACTACTATAATAGCGTTGTCGTGGTCCAGCCGGACGGTCACGTGAGGTGATAGCCGCGGGCGACGGACAAGAGCCGCAAGAGACGACGAGGAACGAATCAGACGGTCGCGGAACCGAAGACGACCTCGCGGACGTCGTCGACGCCGGCCCGTCGGACCACGGCCCGGACCGGATCTCGCGCCCCCGCGAGGTTGTGCGAGTCGCCGTCGAGGACCAGCAGCCGGGCCTCCCTGCCCGGTTCGACGAGTCCGTACTCGAGGTCGGCGATCTCGGCCCCGTTGATTGTGGCTATCCGGAGGATTTCGGTAGCCGACAGCTCCGACAGCTTGGCGAGGAACTCCATCTCCCGGAACATCGACGGCGAGTTGAGCATCACGTTGTCCGTGCCGAGCGCGAGCGTCGTCCGCTCGCTCAGTTCCGCGTACGGCGACAGCCCGACGTCGGTCACGAGGTTCGACCGCGGACAGACGACGATCGGGACCTCCTGTTCGGCGACCCGGTCCAGGTGGTCCGGTTCGGGGTGGACCATGTGGACCAGAAACTCCGGTTCGAGGTCCAGCGCGGGATCGATGTCGGTTTCGTCGACCTCGCCGGCGTGGATCCCGAAGGGTTTGCCCGCCTCGCGGGTCGCCTCGCGTTCGGTGTCGAAATTGGCGTCGTTAGCGCCGCTCGCGCCGAACCCGTCGCCCGCGTGCATCGCGTCGATCGAGCCGCGGGCGAAGGCGATCGGATCGATCTCGAGGCCGTCAGCGGCCCGTTCGAGCGTCTCGACGCCCTCGACGCCGCCCTCGCGGAACTCGAGGCAGGCCGTGGTGCCCGATTTCTGCATGAACTGCAGCGAGCGACGCATTGCAGCGGCGAGTTCCTCTTGGGACGCCTGTCGCAACAAACGGTGTTTCAGCCCGTCCGGCGGCGCGACGAGTTCCTCGAGGGAGAGTCCGCCGCCCGCTTCCTTCGCAATCGAGTCGCCGATGTGCGTGTGGGCGTTGACGAACGCCGGCAGGATGATGTCCTCGCTCTCGACGGTGGTCTCTTCGATCGCCTCGATCCGGCCGTCGTCGCCGATCACGACGCGGCCCTCGATGGGCTCGAACTCGCGACCTCGGAGGATCGTTCCCGTTCGTTCCATAGGCACGTGTTCGTATCGCGCGCCTTCAACGATTCGGGGTCGGCCGACTCGACCGTGAACGGGAACTGAACCCGACTGTTCGGTTCCGGGAACGTCCCGTTTCCGCCGTTAGTACGGCTCAGAAGAAGATTTCTCGTCTCCATTCCGATCGTTGGTTCGGGCCAAGTTGAAACGTAACAAAGAAATTCAAAATATCATGTAGAAAATAGTATTAAGGGGGTAGATTCGGTTCTGTTATTCGTGACTTGGTCCAACCAAGACTGGTGGCCGGATCTGCTGAGAGTAGACATTCTCGACGATAACACCGTGGACGCCAGTCCGTACGGTGAGGACTTCGACTACGCGGAGGCGTTCCAGCAACTCGATTACGAGGCGGTGAAAGCGGACATCGAGGACGTGATGACGACCTCTCAGGAGTGGTGGCCGGCCGACTACGGCCACTACGGCCCGCTTTTCATCCGGATGGCGTGGCACAGCGCGGGGACGTATCGCACGCTCGACGGTCGGGCCGGCGCGTCCGGCGGCCTCCAACGCCTCCCGCCGGAGAGCAGTTGGCCGGACAACGTCAACCTCGATAAGGCCCGCCGGCTGCTTCAGCCGGTCAAGCGGAAGTACGGACGCAAGCTCTCGTGGGCCGACCTGATGGTCCTCGCCGGGAACGTCGCCCTCGAGTCGATGGGCTTCGAGACGTACGGCTTCGCCGGCGGCCGTGAGGACGCATTCAAGTCCAACGAGGCCGTCGAGTGGGGTCCCGAAACGGAGTGGGAGACGACCTCGCCCGAGCGCTTCCGCGAGGGGGAAGACGTCGGCGACCTCAAGGACCCGCTCGCGAACACTGTGATGGGGCTCATCTACGTGAACCCCGAGGGGCCGTACGGCGAACCGGACCTCGAGGGCTCCGCGAAGAACATCCGCGAGGAGTTCCAACGCATGGCGATGACCGACGAGGAGACCGTAGCGCTCATCGCCGGCGGCCACACCTTCGGGAAGGTCCACGGCGCCGACGACCCCGACAAGAACCTCGGACCCGAACCCGAAGCGGCCCCCGTCGATCTGCAGGGCCTCGGCTGGCAACACGAAGGCAGCGAGGACAAGATCGGCGGGCTCGACGTCATCTCGAGCGGTATCGAAGGGCCGTGGAACGCCACGCCGATCCAGTGGGACACGGGGTACGTCGACAACCTGCTCGATTACGAGTGGGAGCCTCACAAGGGGCCCGGCGGTGCGTGGCAGTGGCGGGCGAAAGACGAAGACGAGGTCGAGCCCGCGCCGGACGCACAGGACTCGTCGGAGACCCAACTGCCGATGATGCTGACGACGGACGTCGCCCTGAAACACGACCCCGACTTCCGAGAGGTGCTGGAACGCTTCCGGGAGAACCCCAACGAGTTTCGGGAGTCGTTCGCGAAGGCGTGGTTCAAGCTCCTCCACCGCGACATGGGGCCGCCCGAGCGGTACCTCGGGCCGGAGGTCCCCGAGGAGACGATGATCTGGCAGGATCCCGTCCCCGACGTCGACCGCGAACTGGTCGGTGAGGACGAGATCGACGAACTCGAGGCGGAGATCCTCGATTCTGACCTCTCGATCCCGCAACTGGTCAAGACCGCGTGGGCGTCGGCGTCGACCTACCGCGAGAGCGACAAACGCGGCGGCGCGAACGGCGCGCGGATCCGCCTCGAACCACAGCGAAACTGGGAGGTCAACGAGCCCGCGAAACTGGAGACGGTACTCGAGACCTACGAGGAGATTCGGTCCGAGTTCAACCGCACCCGCTCCGACGACGTGACGGTTTCGCTGGCCGACCTGATCGTGCTGGGGGGCAACGTGGCCGTCGAACAGGCAGCGGCCGATGCCGGCTACGATATCGAGATTCCGTTCGAACCGGGCCGCACGGACGCCTCACAGGAGCAGACCGACGTCGACTCCTTCGAGGCGCTCGAGCCGAAGGCCGACGGCTTCCGGAACTATCTCGGCGGCGAGTACGACGACCTGTACGACTCGCCCGAGGAGCGGCTGGTAGACCACGCGCACCTCCTGACCCTGTCGGTACCCGAGATGACGGTGCTGGCCGGTGGCATGCGTTCGTTGGGTGCGACCTACGGGGAGTCCGGTCGCAGCGCCTTTACCGACGACCCCGGCGTCCTGACGAACGATTTCTTCGCGAACCTGCTCGATATGGAGTACGATTGGGAGCCGATCTCGGAGGACGGCGAACGCTTCGAGATCCGCGAGCGCGACGGCGGCGATGTCGAGTGGGAAGCCACCCGCTTCGACCTCATCTTCGGCTCGAACGCTCGGCTTCGAGCGCTTGCGGACGCCTACGGCGCCGACGACGGCGAGGAAGAATTCGTCCGTGACTTCGTAGACGCCTGGAAGAAAGTGATGACGCTCGATCGCTTCGACCTCGAGTGAGTCCGGCTGAAACGGACTCGTCGTCTCAGGTGACCGGTGCTAACGATCCCAGCGTCGCCGGTTTCGGGAAATAGTCCCTCCTGAGTCGAACGCGAGGTACGGGTCGTCGAACTCCGCTTGAAGAAGCGGGACGACGGGATCGACCCGGCCAGCGACGGCGACAGGGGCATAGCGCGTCGGCGCGCCACATCTTCGCATGACCGAATTCGACGTCTTCGAGGAGATCGAACTGTTCGAGGAGATCGACGCGCCGCCCGACGTCGTCTGGGACGTCCTCCTCGAGTTCGAGCGCTACCCGGAGTGGAACCCGTTCGTTCGGGCAATCGAGGGCGACCCGACGCCGGGCAAACGCCTCCGAGTGCGGATCGAGCCGCCGGGCGCCCGCGGGATGACGTTCGAGCCCGAGGTCGTTGTCGTCGAGGAGAACCGCCGCCTCGCGTGGGTCGGTCGACTGGTCGTTCCCTTCGCCTTCGACGGCTACCACGAGGTCCGCCTCGAGCCCGTGGCCGACGGCGACCGGACGCGGCTGCTCCACCGCGAGACGTTCCGCGGCGCGCTCGTTCCGCTGTTATTCGATCGAGAGTCCCTCGAGAAGGGGTTCGCGGCGATGAACGCGGCTATCAAGGAACGGGCGGAGCGTCGAATCGCCGCCGCCACGTGATGGGATCAGTAATACGGGGCCGGTGTTCAGAAGTTCGGTCGGCCCTCGCGCCCGGCATCGCGAGCAGATTGTTGTCCGATAGTTATGTTTTTTAACAGTTGTACGAAGATTAGACGTATGGACACACGAGGGAATGAATGGGTTCCGCTATTCGTCGTCGGGATGGGACTCGTGGTCGTCGGCTTGCTCTTGTTGGAGACAACAGCGTGGTATCTCCAGTACGCGGTACTGGGACTCGGACTCCTCACAGTTGCCGGTTCGGCCTATCGGACGACGACGGGCACTGTCGTCGGTTGATCCCCGCGCTGTAGTCGGAAATCGTCCGATGAGCGACTGAAAATATCCGCGATCGGTTACAGCAGCTCGGGAATCGCCTCGAGGCTCTCGATTTCGACGGTCGGCGCCCGCGGGAGCCCCACGCCCTCGACGTGGTCGCGCCGGAGGAAGGCGGCGTCGATGCCGGCGGCGTCGGCCGCCTCGACGTCGACCCAGCTATCGCCGACGAACAGCGCGTTCTCGGCGCCGAGTTCCTCGAGTGCGAGTTCGAGGTAGTACGGCGTCGGCTTCTTGCGATCGATTCCCTTTACCGTCGGCTCGCGGCCGTACCAGACGTCGAACCAGTCGAGTTCGAACTGGGAGACGATGTTGCCGATCGTCTCGTGTTGGTTGTTGCTGACGATCGCCGTCGCGACCTCGAGGTCGCGGATCGCGTCGATATCGTCGTAGGGACGTTTCCGGCCGGCCTCGATCTCCTCGAGTTGGGCCGTGACGGCGGCGTGTTCGCGAGCCGTCCAGAGTTCGTGGGGATCGACATCGTGGGTGTCGGCGACCTCGCGCAGCGAGTCGACGCTCGGCCCCATCACGGTCCGAACGTGCTCGGACGGCGGGTCGACGACGCCGACGGCCGCGAAGGCGTCGTGCATCGCGTCGATGAGCACCTCGCGATCGGTCGGCGTCGTCAGGACGCCGTCGTTGTCGAAGAGTACTGCGTCGTAGGCTGCGTCCATTCGGGACCGTTCGCTACGGTCCGGGGGGATTTCGGTGTTGTGCTCGAGGTCTCCCGATCCGTCGCGGTCGCGAACGGCGTCGTCGCGCGACGTAGCGTGTGCATGCACGGCGCTAACTTCCGCCCGGTTCCTACACCCGTCGCCTATGGGATTTCTCGAGCGACTCGAGCGGACGTTACCCACCGACGACGGGGTCGAGTACCAGTGTCCATCGTGCGGGGCTGTCTTCGATACGGCGCACGAACGGTGTCCGAAGTGTGCGGAGTTGGACGTCCGCGAACGGGGGAGCTTCGAGTTTCGGCCGGAGTGACGACGCGGGGATCGAACCCGTCCGATCGTTCGCTTCTTCTTTCGTGTCGACTCGAGTCGGGCCGCAGGTTCAAGTACGAACGGGCGACCAGCATCGGCGATGGAATCCCTGCTTCCCCCGCCCCGTCGCTCGAGGCGCACAGACAGCAACTCGCCGCGCGGGCTCCCGGAGGCCGATGGGGCATAGAGCGCTCGTCGCCTACCGGCGACCGGACCGGCGGTACGACCTCCGGTACAGCCACTGGGGCGGCGAGGACATCACCCTCGCCGACCGGATCAGCGCGGAGACGCCGCTGGGGGACGGCGATGTCGACGGCGACCTGCTCGCGGAAGCGATCGACCGCGACCGACTCCTGATCGAGTACCTCGACCCCTGCTGCTACGAGGCGCTGTATGTCGTCGAACCCGGCGGGGACTACCGCGTCACGGCCTACCGCGTCTGCTGGCTCGAGTGGCCCGACGGACGCGACGGGAATCGTGGCGCGATCGTCGCCGTCGAAAACGACGCCGCGGACCGCCGGGTCCGGACGTGGTTTCGCGCGACGAAGACGGCGCTCGCCGACGTCGTCGAGATGGGCGTCCTCTCGTGGCGCGCGGCCCGGACCTACCTCGAGGCCCGGATCTGCGAGGACGAGGACGGCGCGGTCTACACGTACGGCGCGTCGAATACCGACACCGTCGACTACGCGCCGTCGTCCAACGAGTGGTTCGACGAGGATGGGCGGGACGGACGAGAACGAACCAAGCGCTGGAATCCGGACGAGGATCGCGAGAGGAGAGACCGCTAGTCGGGCCCCGTCTCCGTCCAGCGGGCGTCGGCCAGCGTCCGCTGGACGACGTCGTTGCCGACCGCCTCCGCGAGCGTCTCGAAGCCCGCGCGCTCGCCGCGCTCGTCGGCGTTCGCGACGAGTCGCGAGACGATGAACTCCGGCGTCGACCGCCCGACCGTATCGAACCGGGGCTGGTAGTCGACCAGCAACTCGAGGTCGGGGTTCAGTCCCTCCGCGAAGATGCCGTCGACCCGCGCCTCCGGCGGCAGCGGCTCTAAGTCGTCCGCGAGGTGGGTGACGAAGACGCCCAGCGCGTCGCGGTCGACGGACAGCGTCACCAGTCCGTGCAGGAGGTCGGCCGCGCTCCCGGGTTCGGTGATCGCCTCGAACTCGTCGACCAACATTAGAGTGCGTCCGCCGGCCGACAGCGGCGGCACGATCGAGCGCAGCGTCGACTCGAGGACGCCCGCGTTGAAACTCGCGTGGCGGCGGTGGAAGACCAGCGCGTCGACGGGCGTCACCTCGGCCCGCTCGGCGGGGACGGGCAGCCCCATCATCGCCAGCAGGACGACCTGACACAGCGTCTCGAGCAGCGTCGTCTTCCCGCCGCTGTTGGCCCCGGTAAGCACGGAGACGCGCTCCTCGCCGGGAACCGCGTTTACGCCCGTCGGCACCGCGGTCACGCCGTGGTCGCCGAGCGCGTAGGTGACCGGCTGGACTGCCTCGTCGTCGACGGCGGCGAGGGTGAGATTTCGAGCGTTGATGACGGAAACGGCCGCGTCCGGGCGCTCGACGAACGTCGGCCGGGTACAGTCGTACTCGAGGGCAAACCGCGCCAGCGAGAGGTGCAAGGCGATGTCGTCGACGGCGGAGACGGCCTGCTCGACGGCGTCGCCCGTCTCCTCGAGGGTCGCCTCGAGTTCGCTCGCGACGGTTTCCTCGCGCTCGTCGATCGCGTCGGTGAGGTCGCTCCGGAGGGTTCGCAGCGTGGCACCGACGAAGTCCGTCGCGTCGGTCGCGTCCGTCGGCATCGCGTCCCGAACCCGGTCGACGGTCACCGCCGTCTCGGTCAGCAGGTGATCCTCGAAGGCCTCGCGGAACCGGCCGACGTCGCGGACGCCGTCCGAACGCAACTCCTCGATCAACGCGAGGGCGTTGGCGTCCATGTCCTCGACCGCGCCGAGCGCCTCGCGCAGGCGGTCGAGTTCCTCGTCGGCGCCCTCGCGCACTCGCCCGCGGTCGCCGTCCAGCGCCGCGAGCGCCTCGGCGGCTTCCGCAAGTCGCTCTCGCTCGAGATCCGCGACGGCGGCGAACGGGCCCGAGTCCACGCCGGCCTCGAGCAGGGCGAGCGCGGCCTCGACGGCGGCGTGCTCGCTCCCCGCGCGCTCGTCGTAGCGCTCGTAGGCCGCGAGCACGGCCTCGCGGTCGTCCGCCACGAGTGCGGCCCAGGCGTCCCGTGCCGCGAGGACGTCGTCCAGCCGTTCTTCCATGGCCCCGCGCTCGGTCAGCGGCGTCAGAACGCGAATCCGGTCGGCCGCGCGCTGCGTGACGCCGTGTTCGACCGCCAGGTCCAGCAGCTCCTTGTACGCCGACCGGGCGTCGCTCGTCGCCAGCAGGTCCATCCCGTCGCCGCCCGTCGCTCGGCGCAGGATCCGCGTCGCCCGGCCGCGAGCGAGGCCGGCGTCCGCGAGCGTCCGCACGTCGCCGCTCTCGATCGCTTCGATCGCGCGGTCCCGTCCCAGTTCCTCGACCAGCGTCGCCCGCGTCTTCGGCCCGACGCCCCAGAACTCCTCGAGTCGCATACTCGTCGGATTCGAGGCAACCGTCTTGAACACTGTGCCTCGAGTCGTCTCGCCAGTCCGAATCAGCGGACTCTCGGTGCGACTCGTGGCCCCTCGTCGACACCCCTAGTAGAAGAGGCTGAAGAGACCGAACTGAACGGGGAGCAAGAGCAGGATCGTCGCGAGCGAGCAGGCGACCGTGGCGACGATCAACTCCCGCGTCCGGACGTCGCCCTCGTTCAGAATGACGATGAGGACCGCCGACTGGTAGGGGAAGAAGTACGAACTCAGCGCCATCGTTTCCGCGAGCAAGACGGGCGTAAACGGGAGCCCCGCCGCGTCGATGTACGGGATCAGGATCGGCGTCAGCACGCTCGCGACGGCCAACCCCTCCATCAGGAAGGTCAGCGCGAACGTGATGAGGAAGACGGCGGCGAGAACGACCGCGAGCGGTCCGTCGGACGGGACGAACGCGAGTAGCTGGGTCGCCGCACTATCGGTGAACCCGGTTCGGGTCAGTCCGTCGCCGATCGCGAACACCGCGGCGATGAAAAAGAGGATCGTGAAGTCGACGTCGCTCCCGACGGTCTCGAAGTCGGCGACGCCGAGGGAGGGCAGGTACGCCAGGATGACGACGGCGACCGCACCGACCACCGGATGGAAGCCGTGGACGAAGTCCGTCGCCCAGATCAGCGTCCCGACGAGCAGGAACGCGAGCATCCGTCGCTGGGCTCCGTCGTCGGACGACCGCTCGTCTCCGGGCAGTTCGAAACTCGAGTCGGCCGCGGGCCGGAAGAGGGCGTAGACGATGCCGACGACCAGCAGCACACGGAGAAGCCCCATGACGGGATACATGTGGAGCGACCACTCGGACCAGGAGATGGTGTGGCCGGCGATCGATTCCCCGAACCCGGAGATGATGATGTTCGGCAGGTCCGCGGTCAGAATCCCCGCCGAGCCGTAGAACGTGGCGAACAGCGGGCCGAGATAGAGGCCGACCTGCGCCCGGCGGGAGTCGAACAGGGAGCCGAGTTCCCGAAGGATGGGCGCGAGCGCGAGGATGCGGACGAGCGCCGACGGCACGAGAAAGGCAAGCGCGTGGGCGCCGATCGAGAGCGCGAGCAACAGGCGACGGTACGCTCGGAGCGAGTCGCCGTCGGCCGCGTCGCCGATGCTTCTGGTCGCGATCCACCGACCGACGCCGTTCGCGAGGCCGCTCTGGCGCGTCGCCTCGCCCATCAGTAACCCGAAGCCGATGAGCCACGTCGCCGGCTTCTGGAATCCGGCGAGTGCGAGTTCCGTCGAGACGGCAACGGCGATCAGTCCGAGCGCGATCAACCCCGTGTACGACGGCGGTACCGGCGTCAGGACCCAGAGGACGATACAGAAGAGCGTGATCGATAGCATCGTCGCCGCCGACCCCGAGGCGAGAACCCACGTCGCGACGGCGACGACGACGGCGAGCGGGAACGCTACCACCGGCGACCGCGCGACGTCGATCGCGTCCGATCGGTTCATCGGCCAGTGGTCGTCGACCCACTAGTAAAATTGCCGCGGTTTATCGAGCTATTTCCGCGATGAACGGGAGTGGAATAGCGGTGGTACCGGTTCCCTGCGGCATATCGACGCACAGCAACCCATCCGCTGCGGGATCCGTATCGTCTCGAGGATCCGAGGGCCCGAGCCCCATCGCAGAGAATGGGACGACTCGAGGGCCCAGCGAGACCGTCGAGTCGTCCGGCGACCGCGAACCCCCCTCACGTTCGTGGTAGCTGCCGCGATCGCGGATCGACTGATCGTATCGAACGGTCGAAAACGCCGTCGCTGACGATCGGCTTCCAGCCACCGCCGCGGATGGGGCTCGCGATGAGACGCCGCCGTCGCGTCGTTCCGCGAGGAATGTACACGATAGTGCATATATTTTGCCACACCGGGAGCTGATGAGGCACAAACACGGGGATTTTTATCGACTGGGCCCCCTACGGACGACCATGACTGATGGGCGGGGCGAAACTCCCCGGCGAACAGGGATGACCGAAAAGTGCGGCGTCGTCGGCGTCTCACTCGACGGTCGAGACGCGGCGCGGCCGTTGTACTACGCGCTCTATGCGCTCCAGCACCGCGGCCAGGAGTCTGCCGGAATCGTCACCCACGACGGCTTCCAGCAGCACAGCCACGTCGAGATGGGCCTGGTGGGCGACGCCTTCGGCGAGGACGACCTCGACACGCTCAACGGGGCAGCGGGGATCGGCCACGTCCGGTATCCGACGGCCGGCTCGGTCGATTCCTCGTGTGCCCAGCCGTTCTCCGTCTCCTTCAAGAGTGGTTCGCTGGGGCTTTCCCACAACGGCAACCTCGTCAACGCCGACGAGATCCGCGACGAACTCGCCGCCGCGGGCCACGCCTTCACCAGCGACGGCGACACCGAGGTCATCGCCCACGACCTCGCGCGCAACTTACTCGAGGAGGACCTCGTGCGTGCGGTCAAGCACACGATGCAACGCATCCACGGCTCCTACTCGCTGACGATCAGCCACGACGACACCATCCTCGGCGTGCGCGACCCGCAGGGGAACCGGCCGCTCTGTATTGGCGAACTCGAGGACGGCTACATCCTCGCCTCGGAGTCGGCGGCGATCGACACGTTAGACGGCGAACTCGTCCGCGACGTGCGACCGGGCGAACTCGTCGTCCTGCAGGCCGACGGCCAGGGATTCGACTCTTACCAGCTCGTCGAGAAGGAGAACACCGCGCATTGCTTCTTCGAACACGTCTACTTCGCCCGCCCCGACAGCGTCATCGACGAGACGCTGGTCTACGAGGCCCGCCGGAACCTCGGCCGCAAGCTCTGGGAGGAAAGCGGCGTCGAGACCGACGTCGTCATGCCCGTTCCGGACTCCGGGCGCGCCTTCGCCTCGGGCTACGCGGACGCCGCGAGCGAGACGACCGCCGACGGCGAGCCTCGAGATTCCGAGGATATCGGCGTCGAGTTCGCCGAGGGGCTGATGAAGAACCGCTACGTCGGCCGCACGTTCATCATGCCGACCCAGGACGAGCGCGAGCGCGCGGTGCGGCTGAAGCTCAACCCGATCAAATCGACGATTGAGGGCAAGACCGTCACAGTCATCGACGACTCGATCGTCCGCGGGACGACCTCCACGCAACTGGTCCAGCTGCTCAAGGACTGCGGTGCTGAGGAGGTCCACGTCCGCATCGGCGCCCCGGAGATCGTCGCGCCCTGCTACATGGGGATCGACATGGCCACCCGCGAGGAACTGATCGCCTCGGATAAATCGACCGACGAGATCCGCGACGAGATTCAGGCCGACAGCCTCGCCTACCTCTCGACCGACGCCGTCGCCGAGGTGCTCGGGAAAGAGCGACTCGACCTCTGTCTGGGTTGTGTCACCGGCGAATACCCCTACGATATCGAGGGTGAGGAAACCGACCGCGACGTCTCTCGCCCGGATGTCGGCGGGCAGCAGCTTCCGGCGGACGACTAGAACAACAACGTTTTGCGCTGCGGGCCGGCTTCGCCGGCCCTCGGCAAAACGTTGATGAAAAGCACTCCTCCCTCCGTTCTGGACGCGAAGCGTCCTCCACATCGGTCGTCGGCCCGCTCACTCCCTTCGGTCGCTCGCGGTTACAACTATTTCCGCTAAACCACCCCTCAACCCACCGCGAAAACTTCGGTTTGCCTCGAGCGCTCTCTCAGTAGACCACGTGCAACAGCACGTAGACGACGATCCCCAGCGAGAAGGAGATCAGCCACAGGCTCGCGGCGATTCGACCGACGCGGGCGTGGTTCGTCCGGTAGAGTTCGTCAATCGGATACGCGCCGGCGAGCAACAGCGCGTAGTAGACCAGCGGCACGCAGACGATTGCGAGGAAAATGTGAATCGCGAGGACCGGGTAGTAGACGAACTGTTTGATCGTCTCGGGTCCGGGGAACGGCTGCGGTCCCCCGGTCGCAACCAGCCGGTAGAGGTAGAAGGTCAGGAAGGCCGCGAATAGGACGAACGAGGAGACCATCGCCAGCCGGTGGCGATCGACGTTCCCACGACGGATCGCCCGCCAACCCACGGTAATCGTCCCGATCGCCGCGGCGCTGATGAGTGCGTTGAGGAGGGGGATCGACTCGAGGACCCAGTCGGGCGCGATTGGTACCGTTGAGGACGGTATCCGGCCGCCCGCGGCCGCGAAGACGATCGCGAGTGAGACGACACTCAGGACGGCCGTCAGGATATTGACGCGCTCTCGAGGGACGTACTCCATACCTCGAGATTCGACCGTGCGGGGAAAGTGGTTACTGACTCTCGTCGGGAGCGGTGATTCTCGAGTCGGTAACGTCGTAGCCTCTCGCTAAGAATCGCTCGTCTACTTGCAGAACCGTCGGACAGCGCTCTCGCTGTCTGGTGTAGTGTCTGTCAGAAGTTATGCGTGGGTGATGTCCGCGAAGGGAAATCACCTGCATCGTTGCGCTCGGCGATTACATCGCCTCGCGTTTCGCGGCGCGTAGCGCCGCGCATGCGATGCGTGGGACCGGATTCGAACCGGCGGACCCCTACGGGACAGCGCCCTCAACGCTGCGCCGTTGGCCTGGCTTGGCTACCCACGCTCGCGGTGTCTTTGTCTTACTGCACTCAACCGTATCCATCGGTATTACAAAAGCCCTTTCTTTTTCTCCCGGCCTGCGCCGAGGTCACACGGGACTGAGGGAATTCGAGGCGGTGATTTGAAATGCTCGAGTTGCCAAAAGGTACCATGGCTAAGTATTCGACCGGTTCGTCCTCCGGCGGCGGCGGGACGAGCTGCGAACTCTGCGGTGCCGAGAGTGACTCGCTTCGACTCGCCACGGTCGCCGGCGCCGAACTCGAGGTCTGTCCGGACTGTGCACCTCACGACGACACCCAGCAGCGCTCGGGGTCCAGTCGCGGCTCTCGAGGCCAGGGACAGGGACGGAGCGACTCGAACGACGAACCGAGCCGCAAGCAGAAGGCCGCTCAGAACGTCGCCAAGGCGAACCCGGTCTGGGACGGCGACTCCAAGCACTGGGAGCAGGAGGGAACGAACTACGACGACGATCCGCTGCCGTATCTCGTCTCCGGTTACGGCGATAAGTTGGAGGCGGCGCGCCAGGACGCCGGCCTGCAGCGCGAGGAACTCGCCGAGGAACTCGGCGCGCGCGAGAAGGACCTCCTCGCGGTCGAACAGGGCCGGGCGGCTCAGGACGGCGTCGGCGGCGGCCTGATCGAAGCCCTCGAGGAGCGACTGGACGTGACGCTGTCCGAGTGAGATCGCGTTCGGCGTATCGATTCGACTGACTGTTTCGGCAAGCAGACTTTTCATAGCTGACGAGAGAGTGGACCCAATGACCGGACAACGGGCAGCCAGGGAGCCCTACACCACGCGATTCGAAACCGAGGTGACGTCCATCGACGGGCGCACGGTCTGGCTGGAGACGAGTTACTTCTACGGGACGAGCGACGGCCAACCGGCCGACCGCGGGACCGTCGGCGACGCGACGGTCACCGACGTGCGACTGGTCGACGGCGAACAGGCTCACGTGCTGGCCGAGGAACCGTCGTTCAGGGCGGGCCATCGCGTGCTCTGTTCGATCGACTGGTCGTTTCGCATGTACTGCATGCGCGCGCACACGGCCGCCCACATCTGCTACGGCGCCGCCAGGCGCTGCATCGAGTCCCCGGGGTACGCCGGCCTCGAGATCGGCGAGGAGACGGTTGCGATCGACCTCGAGACCGCGCCGCTCGACGACGAGGCACTGATCGAACTCGACGAGTTGATCAACCGGACCGTCTGGCAGTCGAGGCCGATCTCCTGGGAGAGCGTCCCCGTCGCGACGGCGCGCGAGCGCGACGATATCATTTTCGACGCGGAGCGATCCGGGACGGCCGTCGAAAAGGGACGGGTCCGCGTCGTGACGATCGGCGACGAGGACGACACCGGCCACGGAATGGCGACCGCGGACGCGGGGGAGCCGTGGAACGTGGCGGCCTGCGGCGGGACCCATGTCCGGAACACCCGCGAGGTCGGACCCGTCACGGTGCTCGGCTGCTCGAGCCCCGACGAAGGAATCCGCCGGATCGAGTTCGCCGTCGGTCCGCAGGCGATCGACCGACGGACGGCCGAGAAGCGGGCCGCCTTCGCCGCGTCGGCAGCATTAGACGTCGACCTCGAGGACGTCGGCGACGAACTCGAACGCGCCTGAGAACCGACGGCGCGCTCAGGGGAGACTGGCGATCGTCGCAAGCACTGGTTTCATAACTCCATGTTCCGGATTACTACGTAGCTATATCTCGGCGGCTCGCTCACGGAAGGTAGAAACTATTACTATCTTCGAAGTGAATTTACAACCATGGGAGTCGATTACTCACAGCTGCACGATCCGAACGCCGAGTATACGATGCGCGACCTCTCGGCGGAGACGATGCAGGTCACCCGCGAACGCGGGGGCGGCCGGGACATCGAGATCACCGACATCCAGACGACGATGATCGACGGGAACTTCCCGTGGACGCTGGTCCGAATCTACACCGACGCCGGCATCGTCGGCACCGGCGAAGCCTACTGGGGCGCCGGCGTCCCGGAACTGATCCAGCGGATGACGCCCTTCCTGCAGGGCGAAAACCCGCTGGACATCGATCGGCTGACCGAGCACCTCGTCCAGAAGATGTCCGGCGAGGGGTCGATCGCCGGCGTCACCGTCACCGCCATCGCGGGCATCGAGGTCGCCCTGCACGATCTGGCGGGGAAGATTCTCGAGGTGCCGGCCTACCAGCTGCTGGGCGGGAAGTACCGCGACGAGGTCCGTGTCTACTGTGACTGTCACACCGAAGAGGAGGCCGACCCCGAGGCCTGCGCCGACGAGGCCGAACGCGTCGTCGAGGACCTGGGTTACGACGCCCTGAAGTTCGACCTCGACGTCCCCTCGGGCCACGAGAAGGACCGCGCGAACCGCCACCTCCGCGAGCCCGAGATCGAGCACAAGGCCAAGATCGTCGAGAAGGTCACCGAGCGCGTCGGCGACCGCGCCGACGTCGCCTTCGACTGCCACTGGACGTTCTCCGGAGGCAGCGCGAAGCGACTCGCAAAGCGCTTAGAGGAGTACGACGTCTGGTGGCTCGAAGACCCCGTCCCGCCGGAGAACCACGACGTTCAGCGGGAGGTTACCCAGTCGACCGAGACGCCGATCACGGTCGGCGAAAACGTCTACCGGAAACACGGCCAGCGCCGCCTGCTCGAGGAGCAGGCCGTCGACATCATCGCGCCCGACATGCCCAAAGTCGGCGGCATGCGTGAGACGCGAAAGATCGCCGACCTCGCGGACATGTACTACGTGCCGGTCGCGATGCACAACGTCTCCTCACCGGTCGCGACGACGGCCAGCGCCCACGTCGGCGCGGCGATCCCGAACTCGCTGGCCGTCGAGTACCACTCCTACGAACTCGGCTGGTGGGAGGACTTAGTCGAGGAAGACGTCATCGAGGACGGCTACATCGAGATTCCCGAGGAGCCAGGGCTCGGCGTGACCCTCGATATGGACGTCGTCGAGGAGCACATGGTCGAAGGCGAGGAACTCTTCGACGAAGCGTAACGCGTCGAATCAGCGAATTCCATTTTCTGTTCGATTCGGTCTCGAGCGTCTCACTCCCGTTCCGGTGCGACTACCGAAGTGAGCGGTTTTGAGCGGTCTGTATTAATGACGTACTATTACACCATAGATTTAGCTCCGGGCGTAGAAGTCAGCCCATGGACCGGCGACCCTCACGGAGACGGATTCACGACGCAACTCGAGAACCGGACCGACGACGGTTGCTCGCGGACGGCGGCGAACCCGATCCCGATCCCGCGCTCGAGCGCGGCGGCGGCTCGCACCACCCCGGGCCGCCGCGGTTCGTCACCGTCGGCGAGGGGATCGTCGACCCGAACGGGAACGAGATAGAGACGCGGGACGACCTCGCGCCGCGGAACCCCGACGGCGATGCCGACTACCGCTGGCGCGTGCTCGAGTCGCCCGCGAACTCGACGAGTCCGTCGCCCAGGCCGACCTCTTGATCGGCGCCGACGCGCTCGCGTCCGACGGGACCCTCGCCGTCAATTCGGTCGCGGTCCTCGAGGGAGACAGGTCGTAAGCGAGTTGGCTCGAGGGAGACTCGAGCGAGCGGTGAGGACAGAAACGAGGGGACAGGGGTCGGCTGATTAGCCCTCCATCCCGCCGAAGGAGAGGCCGCTTTCGACCTGTTTCTGGGCGAGGAAGTAGATGATCGCGACCGGAAGGGCGAACAGTAAGGCGAAGGCGGCGAACTGCGGCCACGACGTCCCACGCCGGTCGCCGATGAGCCCGTAGAGTTCCACCGACAGCGGGTAGAGGTCGGGATCGTGGATCAGCGTCTGTGCCACGATGAACTCGTTCCAGCCGGCGGTCCACGCGAACACCAGTACGGCGGCGATGCCGGGTTTCGCGAGCGGCAGAATGACCTCCCGCATGACCTGCCACTGGCTGGCGCCGTCGACGATGGCCGCCTCCTCGTAGGAGACGGGGATGTTGTCCATGAAGGTCTTCAGCAACCACGTGTTGAACGGGATCGCCCCGGCCGCATAGAAGAGGCCGAGCACGAGCAGGTTGTTGGTCAGGCCGATGCCCGAGAACAGCGCGTAGAGCGCGATGAGGACGGCGATCGAGAGGCCAGCCCCCACCTGCGTGAACAGGATGTAGCCGTAGAGGAGCTTTCGCCGACCGAAGAACTCCCGCCGCGAGAGCGCGTAGGCCCCGGGGATCGAGAACGCCAACGTGACGGTGACCGTCACGGTGACGACGATCAGGCTGTTCAGGAGCCCCCGTCGGAAGGACTCGTTCTCGAGGACCCATCGGAACGAATCCAGCGTGTACGTGGCCGGGTCGCCGAACAGACTCCCTGGAGACGACAGCGTCGTCCCTCTGGACAGTGCGACGGTAACGATCCAGTACACCGGGAATAGCAGGATCAGGAGGAGTCCGATGGCGACTCCAGTCGTGAGGGCGGACTTCGCGACGTCTACCGGACTTCGACGACCTGCTCGGAGATCTGCGATCGCATCTAGTATCGTACTCATTTGATCACACCCCGTCCGCGAGATTGGTTTTCTTGACGGCGAGCCACATGAACAGCCCAATGAATCCGATCGCAACGACCATGATCGCCGACGACATCGCGTATTCGTTGAACACGCGCGCCTCCCGGTAGCCGTAGACCAGGAGCAGTTCGTTGCTCCGACCGGGCCCGCCCTTGTTGAACACCCACGGAATCAGGAAGTTCTGGAAGGACGTCGCGGCGGTGAGAATCGACGCAAACACTAGCGGACCCTTGATCGCGGGGATCGTCACGTGCCGGAGCCGATTCAGGTAGCCCGCCCCATCGACTTTCGCCGCGTCGTGAAGCTCCATCGGCACGTCCTGGAGCGCGCTGACGACGATGATCACCATGAACGGATACGCGAGCCACGTTTCGGTCACGACGTAACCGAAGAAGGCGGCCCACCTGCCCCCCGTCCAGTTCACTGGGACGTCGACGAGCAGTAGTTCCGGAGCCCTGAGCGCGAGGAAGAAGGCGATCGTATCGACGAGTTCGGTGAGGCCGATAACGACGTCGTTGTACGCTGACACGAGCCGGTTGAACGGTCCGAACTTGGCCGGACTAAAGATCGCCCGCCAGATCGTGATCACGAAGATCGGCGGAAAGCCCATGGGAACGATGACGAGCGTCCGCATGTACCGCTTTCCGGCTACCCGGTCGTGCGTGAGCAGGATGGCGATCACCAGCGTGAGTACGAGTTTCAGGCCCAGACTCACGCCGACGTAGAGCCAGGTGACCCCAATGGAGTTCCAGAACTCCCCGTCGGTGAACAGTTCGAGGTAGTTCGCAAACCAGACGATCGATGCCTCGCCCTGGAAGATCCCGATCACGTCGCCCGCTCGACTCACGTCGGTGATCGACAGGTAGACGAGAAACGCGATCGGGAACAGCATGAACAGCGAGAACAGCACTAGCCCCGGTAAGACCAGTACCACCCCGATATCCGTCGCTCTCGACGGGAGGAGACGACGGATTCGATTTCCCACGCCCTCGGGTGTATCTACAGACATTTTGCTAGTATTGAATACTGGTGGACGTTATTTCCAGGAGTCTCGAATCTGTTCGGCGGCGTTCTCTAACTCTTCCCGCGGATCGCCGCCCGACCCGAGGACGACGTCGAGCGCGGACTCGACCGGATCCCAGACGGCGTCCATCTTTTTGCTCGCGGGCATCGGCATTCCCATATCCACGGTCTGACTGAACGCGCCGACGTCGTCCCCGAGGTCGCCGTTTCCGACGACCGACTGGAGGACGGGGATGGTCGCGTGATCCTGCGCGTTGGTCGTCGCGACGTCTTCGGTCGTGGTGTACCACTCCGCCCAGTCGAGGACCGCGTCGTGGACCGCGTCGTCGGCCTCTTCGAGGCGAGACGTGAGGTACCACATCTGAATGCCTGTAAACGGCGTCGGCTCGCCGCCGTCGGGCGCGGGCAACGGTGCGACGCCGACGTCGATCCCGGCGTCCCGGAGATCGCCGAGGTTCCACGGACCGGTAACGGCGAACGGCGCTTGCCCGTCCTGGAATACCGAGAGGTTCGTGTCTTCCTCGAGGTCGTTCGGACTGTATTCGTAGATATTGTCGCGGATGAGCTCGAGTCCCTCGACGACCGCGTCGTCGTCGACGCCCAGTTCGTCGGCGTCCTCGTCGTAGAGGACGCCGCCGAACCCCTGCAGGTAGGCGCTGTAGTGGTACGGATCGCCCGGATAGCCGATGCCGTACTCCCCTTCGCGCTCCATGATATCGACCATCTCGGAGACCGTCTCCGGCGGTTCGTCGACCATGTCCTTGTTGTACATCAGCGACACCGTTTCCGCAGCGTAGGGGAGCCCGTACACGTTCCCCTCCCACTGGACCGCGTCGGCGGCTGCTTCCGTATACGTCCCCTCGAGGTCGACGTCGAACGCATCGCTCCCGTCGTAGAGGTTCCCGTTCTCGTGCTGGACGCCGATCCAGTCGTGCGCCCAGGTAAAACTCATCGGCCCGTCGTTGGCCGGGAGCGCGGTCTCCAACTGCTCGTCCATACTGGAGACGCCGGAGGCATCGAGTTCCTGATCGGCGTCCTCGTTGAACGTCTCGAGATGCCCGTCGAAGGTCTCTTCCTCCGAATCGGTGAATTCGTGCCAGAGTTCAGCGCTCCCGTCGCCGCTGAACATGCTCGTACATCCTGCGAGAGTCGCCCCCGCCATCGCTCCGCCGATACCCTTGAGCACGGGTCTGCGTTTCATTGGCATGCTGCAATCGATGATGAATTATATCTTCACGTATTTAATGATTTGGGATGTTCGTTTTCGTCGTCTCTCACCCGCCCCATCGTCGCTCTGTGGGCCAGCAGTCGGGGAGAATCCGAACGTTCGGGCTCGAGTAGAGAGAGCGCCCGAGGATCGCGACCGGCGCGTTTGGCCAACCAGACGGTTGCGAAACCGGGTCCGTCACCCGTTCAAAACATTAGATGAGATATTACTTCCAAGATAGCGAATTTTGGAAAGGGTTTTATCGCCCCCGGGTAATTGTGGTGTCATGGCACGGGTCACAGTCGACGCACTGCGGAAAGAATACGACACCGGATCAGTCGTCGCCGTCAACGACCTCTCCCTCGAAATCGAGGACGGCGAGTTCGTGACCGTCGTCGGGCCGTCGGGCTGTGGCAAGACGACGACGCTTCGAATGCTCGCGGGCCTCGAGGAACCGACCGGCGGCCGGATCGAGATCGGCGGCGAGGACGTCACGGACGTCCACGCGAAAAACCGGGACGTCGCGATGGTGTTCCAGAACTACGCGCTGTATCCTCACAAGACCGTCTTCGAGAACATGGCGTTCGGGCTCCGGATGAGCACCGAGCTGACCGAGGCCGAGCGCGAAGCGCAGGTGGTCGAAACGGCCGAGATGATGGACATCGCGGACCTCCTCGAGGACAAGCCCGACGAGCTCTCCGGCGGCCAGAAACAGCGCGTTGCCCTCGGCCGCGCGATCGTCAGGGAACCCGATCTGTTCCTGTTCGACGAACCGCTCAGCAATCTCGACGCCAAGCTCCGGACGACCATGCGCGCGGAGATCCAGCGGCTCCAGAACGAACTCGAGATCACGGCCGTCTACGTCACGCACGACCAGCACGAGGCGATGACGATGGGCGACCGGATCGTCATCCTCGACGGCGGCGAACTCCAGCAGCAGGGGAAGCCGACCGACGTCTACGAGCGGCCGGTCAACGGGTTCGTCGGCGGCTTCATCGGCTCGCCGTCAATGAACTTCGTCGACGTCGCCGTCGAGCCCAACGGCGATCGACTTCAGCTGATCGGTCCCGACGGCGAGTTCGCGTACGACCTCTCGGCGGCGTACGTCGACCGTCACGCGGACGACCTCGAGTCGAGCCGGTACACGCTCGGCGTGCGGCCGGAGAACGTCACCGTCGCCGACGACGGTGCGGCCAACGCGATCGCGACCACCATCGACGTCGTCGAACCCGTCGGCTCCGACAACTTCCTGCACCTCGGGCTGAGCGACGAGTTCATCGCCCGCGTCGACTCGGACGTGCGCCTCGAGTCGGGTGATCGGGTGACGATCGCGTTCGACGAGTCGGACGTCCACCTGTTCGACGCCGAAACGGGTCGGAACGTCCTCACCCGCGAACGAGAGGCGCCGACCGTCACGTCCTGATTTTCGAGACCGTACGCGCCGCGGTCCGTTCGATATCGTGAAAACCGTCGCTCGCGAGGCGGAGACTCAGTCCTGCAGCGGCGCGCGGTCCTCGGCGTCAGCACGCGCGGGCGATCCGGACGCCTCGAGGAGACTCGCCGTCGCGAGTCGGATAGCGTGGGGCCAGCCCAGCGGCGTGGCGCTGTCCGGCGTGCCGTCGTCGAACACCTGCTCGGGGAGATAGCCGCCGGGTCTGCGGAGCGGTCCACCGGGCCCGACCAGCGCGAGCAGGTCGCGCCCGCGTTCGTCGAACGCCGCGCTCTCCTCGCGGTCGCTCGCCGCCAGTAACTCGCCGAGTTCGACGGCGGCGTGTGCGCCCCACGCCGTCGTCACCGTCCAGATCTTCGCAGCGTCCTGGTCGCGGACCCGCCAGGGATCGCCCTCGAAGCGCGCGAGCCCCTCGACGGGCCCCGCGGGGTTCCGGTAGAGCCCGTCGATCGTGGTCTCAACGTGAGATACGAGCCGATCGAGTCGCTCGCCGTCGACGTCCTCGAGCGCGGCGTACTCCCGGTGGGCCGACGCGAGCGCGAGCGTGCTGCCGTCGAGCCGGTCGTCGACGTCGTCGCCGTCGGTCCGCATCGCGTAGATCCCGCGCTCGGGCACCCAGAGGTCGTCGACCGCGTCGTACACGGTTCGCGCTCGCTCCCGCGCTCGCGCCGCGAGCGCGTCGTCGACGGGCGCCTTGGCGACCGCCGCGTAGGCCTCGAGGAACGTCGCCGCGGTGTGGGCAAAGCGCCCGGTCATGTTCTCCCAGGCGTTCTGGACTCGTTCGGGGAGGCCGTCGGCCGCGAGCGAGTCGTCCAGTCCGTCGACCGCGGCCGCGAGCGTCTCCCGAACCTGCCCGTCGTCGGGATCAACGCGCCGGAGGTACGTCGCGAGAAACGCCGCCGCGCTCGCGGTCTGATCCGCCTGGTACTCCTTGGACTCGCCTCCCTCGAGGCGGCCGTGGGCCCAGCCGGGAGCGAGCGCGCCGTTGTACGGCCACACCCGGTGGGGCCAGGTGCCGTCGGAGAGCTGTGTCTCGGCGTAGAACCGGGCGCTTCGTTCGTGCCACTCCTCGAGTCCGAGCGCCAGCCGCCGATCGGCCGCGAGCAGGAAGCGGGCGATCTCGGCGTCGTCCCGGAACCAGGTGTAGCCGTAGCCACCGGAGTACCGGTAGAACGGGTCGAATTCGGGGCCGGCGATTCGAGCGCCCGTCGACGCGCGCAATAGCGCGAGCGCCCGGAGATCCGAGAGCCCGCCGTCGCCGACACGGTCGGGGTCGGGCAACCGGTCGCGAGCCTGGTCGCGTCCGGCCTCGAGGACCGTCTCGCGGTCGGCGTGTTCGGCGACGGCGGTCCGGACGTGCTCGAGCGTGGCGGCGCGGTCGCCGTCGTCCGAGAGCAGCGTCGCGATGGTCGCGCTCGGCGTCGACCCGGTGAGTTCGAGTTCGCACATCGCGATCGGACTGAGTCGGGCCTCCTCGTAGCGGTCGTCCGTCGGCGACCGCGGGAAGTCGGCCGGCTCTGACGCGAGGAGTTCGGCGAACCGCTCCGGGACCTGCCCGGTTGCCGACAGCTCGGTCGAGGCCGCGAGGAAGTCGCGTTCGACGTCGTGGTGGACCTCGACGGCGTCGCCGTGCCAGAGCTGTCCGACCCGTCCCGCCCGTCCCTCCGGAGCGAAGCCGACGCAGGCGTGGAGGCTAACGTTTCCGGAGAGCTCGTCCCCCCGCTCGAGTTCGAAGTGCGTCAGGTGGAGCCGACCGATCGTGACGTCGTACTGCAGGCAGGTCGCGTCGCCGACGGCGTGGGTTGTCTCGACGACCGCGGTGTCGTCGACGTAGCGCTGGTCGACGTCGTCGGCGTCGAACCACCGCACGTCGCCGTCCGTCTCGAGGCCGAACCGGGAGCGTTCGACGCCGGCCAGCCCCGAGAGCGGGTAGGAGTAGTCCCTGATCGATCCGTCGGGGGCGACGTGAACGAGCCGTTCGTCGAGGCCGGAGAAGAGCCCCCGCGTCGACCTGCGCTCGCCGGGGAACCGCCGCGGCTCCCCCTGCGATCGCTTGAAATCGTTGAGCGCGCCGTGTAGTTCCATCGTTCTCTCAGTTCGCAGCCGGAGCAATAAACTTTGTTGAAAAATGTATTCTCACTTTTCGAAGATCGGGCGCCAGCGCGTTGTGCCTGAACGGTCGAGTCCCGCGACACCGGGCGGACCAACTGGAGCGGTCGGGATGACCGGACCGAGCATATTTTACACTGACCCTGCAATCTGTGACGTACTGAATATACATGGACGACGACGAGCTCGCCGAACTGCTCGAGCGATTCGGCCTCTCGGAGAAGGAGACCGACACCTACCTCGCAATCCTCGAACGCGGGGAGTCGAAAGCGAGTGCCATCGCCGACGCCGCCGACGTCTCCAAGCGCTACGTCTACAGCATCTGCGAGGAACTCGAGGAGCGCGGGTTCGTCGAGGTCGACGACCACGCGGTGCCGACGGTGATCCGACCCGTCCAGCCCGAGACGGTCGTCGAGCGACTGACGCGCAGCGTCGAGGAGATCGAACCGGAACTGGAGTCGCGGTTCACGGCGACGGAGCGCTCCGGCGAACAGTTCGAGGTGATCAAGTCCCGCCAGACGGTGATCAAGCGGATCGAGAACCTGCTGGCCGGTGCAGAGACGGAGGTGACGCTCTCGCTGCCCGCCGAGGTGCTCCCGCGGATCCGCTCGACGCTCGAGGCGACGGTCGACCGGGGGGTGCTCGTCCTCCTCCTGTTGGGCGCGACCGAGGGCGATCAGGACATCGCGTCGCTGGCCGGGACGGCCAGTACAGTCCGGACCTGGGACGCGCTCGTGCCGACGATGCTGACGGTCGACGGTCGCCACGGGCTGCTCGCGCCGAGTCAGATCCTGACGACATCGGCGAGCGACACGCGGGCGATCGCCATCTCCCAGGAGCAACTCGCGCCCGTCCTCGCCGGCTCGTTCCTGGCGAACTACTGGCCGACCGCGGAGGAGCGGTACGTCACGACGCCGAACGAACTCCCCTGTACGTACGAGGGGTTCCGGAGCGCCGTCTTTCAGATCGCGCTCCACCGCGCGACGGACACGCGCATCGAGGCGTCGGTCACCGGCTCGCCGGTCGGCGACCGGGATCTCCCCTCGTCGCTCACCGGCGAGGTCGTCGACGTCCGACAGAGTCTCGTCCGGCCCGTCAGTTCGACGCTCCCCATCGAGAACGCGTTCGAACTCGAGGTCGACGGCGAGCGGTACACCGTCGGCGGCACCGGCGCGTTCCTCGAGGACTACGAGGCGGAGTCGGTCACCATTCGCGCGCTCGAGGAGTGACCACCGCTCGAACGCCCCTTATTTCGACCGTGAGTAAATTTCTTGCATCCGCGGCACGCAGTGCTCGCTGTGATGGAACGTCTCACTAGCGGACGGATTGCGAGCGCGTATCGAACGACGGACGCGACCGGAGGGCTGCGCGGATGACCGACCGGCAAACCGTCAGGGACCGGCTCGTCGAGAGCGGCGTCGTCGCGGTCCTTCGCGGCGTCGACGAGGAGCAGATCGTTCCGGTCGCGCGGGCGATGCACGAGGCCGGCGTCGAGGCGCTCGAGGTCACGGCGGACGGGACGCGCGCGGCGGAGAAGATCGCGGCCGTCGACCGGGAACTCGCGGACACCGACGCGGTCGTCGGCGCTGGGACCGTTCTCGACGCGCCGACCGCCCAGTCCGCGATTGACGCAGGCGCGTCGTTCGTCGTCTCACCCCACACCGAACCGGACGTGGTGCGGACCTGCAACCGGCGCGGCGTCCTCGTCGCCCCCGGCGTCATGACGCCGACGGAGGCCGTGACGGCGATGGAGGCCGGCGCGGACCTCCTCAAGATGTTCCCCGCGTCGACGGTCGGGCCGGGCCACATCGGTGCGCTCGCGGGGCCGCTGGGCGACGTCGACATCATTCCGACGGGCGGCGTCTCGCGGGACAACGTCGCCGACTTCTTCGACGCTGGCGCAGTGGCCGTCGGCGCCGGCGGCGCCATCGTCGACGACGAAGCGATCGCCGACGGCGACATGGATCGGGTTCGCGAGACCGCCGCCTCGTTCGTCGAGGCGGTCGAGGCGGCGCGCGGCGAGTAGGTCGTCGTCGCTCTCGTCTCGAGATCGGTTCGTCCCTCGAGTTCGCCCTCGGACGGCTGCTGCTGGTGGCTGTTTTATGCCGCTCGTCGGGGTGGCAACGGGCGTGACGCCAGACCTCGATCAGTGCACTCGCAGACGACTACTCGGCGCGGTCGGCGCGGCCGGGGCCGTAGCAGCGGTCGGTCTCGGCACTACCGGTGGCGGCACCGCACAGAACGAAACCAACGGTTCGAACGCGACGACCCAGGAGAACGGCGGCGCCGATGTCGACAGCCCGTACACGGACACGTATCGCGAGACGATCGATTCCGTCGTTCTGGTCACCATCTCCGGCAGCAGCCTCGGCGGCGGTGGCGGCGGGCTCGGCACGGGGTTCGTCATCGACGACGAACACATCGTAACCAACAACCACGTCGTCCAGAGCGCCAGCGAGGGCGGAATCGAAATCCAGTTCAGCAACCAGGAGTGGCGCCCCGCATCGGTCGTCGGCACCGACGCCTACAGCGATCTCGCCGTCCTGCGCGTCGACGACCTGCCCGACATCGCCGACGGGCTCTCGCTCTCGGAGACCGAACCCGTGATCGGCCAGGAGGTGCTTGCGATCGGCAACCCGCTCGGGTTCGACGCGTCGGTCTCCCAAGGGATCGTCAGTGGGATCGACCGCTCGCTCCCCAGCCCCACCGGCTTCTCGATCCCGGCCGCGATCCAGACCGACGCGCCGGTCAACCCCGGCAACAGCGGCGGGCCGCTGGTGAGCCTCGAGGGCGACGTCCTCGGCGTCGTCTTCGCCGGGGCCGCCCAGACCATCGGTTTCGCGATCTCCGCGCGCCTCGCAAACCGGGTCGTCCCCGCGCTCATCGAGGACGGAACGTACGAACACCCCTACATGGGCGTCGGGGTACAACCGGTCGGGCCGGAGATCGCCGACGAACTCGGCCTCGAGGAAGCCAACGGCGTGCTGGTCGCCGAGGTCGTTCCGAACTCGCCCGCGGACGGCGTCCTCACGCCGGCCGGTCGCCGCGGTCCGGGAAGCGGCGACGTGATCGTCGCCATCGACGGCGAGGAGATCCCGAATCAAGATCAGCTCTCGGCGTATCTCGCCCTCGAGACCTCGCCCGGGGACACGATCGAACTCGAGATCGTCCGGGACGGCGAGGAGCAAACCGTGGAGTTGACGCTCGCGGAGCGGCCGAACATCGAACGACCGGGAACCGGGATTCCGAGCGGCCCGAGCGAGCGACCGCCGTCGACGGGGCCGTAATCGACCGCCTTCCGCCGATCCCGATCGCCGCGGACGGCGAAAGCCACTCCCTCGGTCCGAATCAGACGGAGTTCGTCGACGACGAAGACGCGGTGCTACCGGGGTTCGACCGATTGCTACCTCGAGCGAGGGCTGGACGCATCCCCGACTCGAGGCGTCTCGAAGCGACTCACAGAACTCGAGCCGATCGAAGCCGGTCTGATCGCCGAACCGAGTTGGACCGACGGCGCGATCAGGACTCTTCGGCCTCTTCTAGGTCCTCGAGGTCCTCCGCGTCCTCGCGGGGGGCGTTCTGCTTGCCGAGGTCGTCGTCGCCCTCGTCGACCTGGTCCGGGTCCTGATCGACGCGTTCCATCTCGTCCTCAATTTCGGCCTCTCGTTCCGCCTCGTACTCGTTTGCGCGGTCGGAATCGTCTTCGGCCATGACAGTCGGAGTTCGCGCTCGAGCGGTTTGGTCGCCGGGCCGTCGAGTGCAACGTCATGGGGTATCAACGAACCGAACAGTCGGAGGACGCGAAAGACAGATAAAAGGCGCCGCGCTGTGAACGAATAGATATGGACGTTCCGTACGACCTGACCTCGTACGTTCGGGTGTTGAAGATGGCGACGACACCCACGACTGAGGAATTCCTCCAGGTATCGAAGATCGCTGGCGCAGGTGTCCTACTGATCGGGCTGATGGGCTTCATCATCGGTGGGATCATGCTGTTCCTGACCGGCGGTGGTTTCTGATGGGTATCTACGCCGTCAAGACCACGGCCAGTCAGGAGCGCACCGTCGCTGACATGATCATCAACCGCGAAGAGCCGGAGATCCACGCCGCGCTCGCGCCTGACTCGCTGACCTCCTACGTGATGGTCGAAGCCGAGGGAAACGCGGCCCTGAACCGCGTCCTCGAGGACATCCCGCACGCGCGCAGTATCGTCCCCGGCACCTCCGACATCTCGGAGGTCGAGCACTTCCTCTCGCCGAAGCCGGACGTCGAGGGGATCGCCGAGGGCGACATCGTCGAACTCATCGCCGGTCCGTTCAAGGGCGAGAAGGCACAGGTCCAGCGCATCGACGAAGGCAAGGATCAGGTTACGGTCGAACTGTACGAGGCCACGGTTCCGATTCCGGTTACGGTTCGGGGCGACCAGATTCGCGTGCTCGATAGCGACGAGCGCTAAGGCGCTCATCAAGCAGTCAGCGCGGTGAAGCCGCGCTGAATACTCCGACGGTCGGTAGGTCGCCGCCGACCGCGACCGATCGCCGCGTCGCTCCACCGTTCACGCTCGCGACGAACGGTTTCTCCGCGGTTTCACGTCCTCGCCCACCGGTGCGTCCGACCGTTGGCGTCGCGGACACCAGATGCAGCCTCCGTCGTCGCTCGAGCACCCTCCGTCTCTGACGGCCCGGCTATTTACTACACAGTATATATACGAAAATAAATATTATACGTGCGTTCGTGAAACGATCTTCCGTTCGCATCACAGTGCGAACGATCGACGATGCCATCGAAGGGACACTCGAATTCGACGGCGAAGAACAGCGCACCGACGAGCGACGGTTCGGTCTCGCGGCGACGGCTCCTCGGGACCGCGGCGACGACTATCGTCGCAGGTGCCGGGGTGAGCGTCGCGTCGGGATCGGTCGCGGCCGACACCGACGGAATCGCGGAGCTCGACTTTCGAGACGGCGTTCCGGCCGTCACCGATGCACCGCAAGACGAGGCGGAGATCGTGTTCAAGATCCACGGCTACACGAGCTCGTCGGCCAGCGTCGAGCGGGCCGCGACGTTCCGGGACACGGCGAGGGCCGTCGGCTACGACGAGCTCGTCGCGGCGGTCACCTGGGACGACGGCGGCCTGCCGACGACGGCGATCCAGAGCGCGAGGGACACCGGCGACCTGTTCGCCGCCTGGCTGGCCGACTACGTCGACGCGAATCCGTCGACGACGATCCGGATCCTCGGCCACTCCATGGGCGGGATCGTCCAGATGGAAACGCTCGCGGCTATCGACGGCGAGTTCACGGTCGCGACGGCCGACGGCATCGGTTCGTACGAGGCGTCCAACGCGCCCTGCGAGGACAGCGACTTCTTCGACGCAATCCAGACCTCGGCCGAAGCGGTCCACAACTACTACTCGACGAACGACGCTGTCGCCAGGCTGGGGAGCGGCCCGGCGGACTGCGGCGGCTGGTTCGGCGACGGCACCACGCCGGACAACTACGCCGACGTCGACGTGAGCGATTCGGTCTCGGACCACTCCGCCTACAGGGAGGCAACCGGCTGCGTGGCGGCGATCGTCGACAACTACTGACGGCGAGCCGGCCGGATACCGCTATTTCGATATCTCCGAACTGCCCGGAGGAGACGAGCTTCGGAAGCGACGAGACGGTGCTCGGCGGAGAAAAGGCGAAAATCCCGTCGGTACGGTCGTCTACCGTTTCAGCTCCGTGGCGATTGCCTGCATGTCCGCGACCGATTCGATCTCCTCGAGCAACTCTTCGCGCTCGCGGACCGCCTCGGAACTCGCGCCGTAGGCGCGGACGTACTCGGCCCGGCTGTGTTCGGTGAAGGCGTGTCGAATCGCGAGGTAGCCGTCGGGGACGACGGTGCCACAGACCTTACACTCCCGCCGTTCATGTTCCGTCGCCTGATGGACGACGGTCGCCTCGACGTCCTCGAACACCGCACCGCAGCCGTCGATTCCGCATTCCCAGGGCATTCACTATCACTGATGTATCGAGCAGCCGGCCTAATGATCCTTTCGCAGCCACCGCCTCGAGTCGCGACTCGAGTCGTGTACCGTCCGACAGGGATTCACCGCTGGCCGCCGACGATCGGCTATGCCCGCGACGAACCGCTCGCAGCTGTGCTCGTTCGACGCCGACCGCGTTCGGCAGGTCGTCCAGAACACGGTTTCCGGGCCCCTCTACGCGTTCTGCGAGTACGATACGGAGTCGTTTCGCCCGCTGTACATCGCCGACGAGACAATCGCGATGTACGAGAGCAAGGACGCGATGCTCGAGCACTTCGAACGGATCCACACGAACGTCCACATGGACTTCATGCAGATCGAACTCTTCCGCAACACGCTGTTTCCGGACGCCGACCGCGTCGAGTACATCGCAACGGCGATGGACTTCCTGAAGATCCTCCGCGTCTACGTCGGCGACGACGGCCTGTTCATCTCGGTCGAACCCGACGAACCGGTCGAGCCGATCGTCGACGCGATCAAGGAGACCGTCGCGTGGCCGGAAAATCAGAATTCATAACTCTCCCGTCTCGAAAGAGGATGACGTGAGCGAGCGAGCGCCAGCGGAGACGCGAATCGACTGTCACGTGAAGGTGCTCGACGACCGGGTCGTCGAGCGAGCCATCGACGCCGGGCTCGACGCGATCGTGTACGCGCCCCACTTCACGCGGGTTCCCGAGATCCGTCGCGAGGCGGCCACGTACTCCACCGACCGGCTCCACGTCATCCCCGGTCGCGAGGTGTTCACTGGATCGTGGCACGAGCGCAAACACGTGCTGGCGATCGGTCTCGAGGAGCCGGTACCGGACTTCATCCCGCTCGAGACGGCGATGGACGAGTTCGAGCGCCAAGACGCCGCCGTGCTGGCGCCCCACCCCGAGTTCGCGACCGTGGGCCTGACCGAGGCGGACCTGCGACGGTACCGGGATCTCGTCGACGCCGTCGAAATCTTCAATCCGAAGCACTTCCCGTCGAACAATCGGCGCGCCCGAGAGCTCTCCGAAACGCTCGATATCGCGCCGTTTGCGTCGTCGTACGCACACCTCACGGGATCGGTCGGCGTCGCCTACACCACGTTCGACGCGGCAATCGATTCCGAGGCCGATCTCGTCGACGCGCTCGAGGGCGACGTCTCGAGGCGGGTCGTCTACCGGAATGGCGGTCGGCGGTGGAAAACGATGGCCGCCGAACTCGCCCATCTCGGGTACGAGAACACCTGGGAGAAGGTCGACCGACTCTTCCTCTCTGGGACGGAGCCGACCCATCCCCGCCACATCGCCTACGACGGTCGGTTCGACGACGTCTCCGTCTACTGAGCGGCCGAGCGCGGACCGCCGACCGCGGATATTGTGGCGTGGTAGCATTCTCACGCCGAACCACTACGCCGCTGGACGGGGTTTTCTCCGACGACCGTGGGAGAGACAGTCAAGGTCATCCAGCTGCCCGGAAACTCGACCGAGTCGTGGGAAGACGCAGCACAGAACGCCCTCGACGACGCCGACGAGACCCTCGAGAACATCAGCGGGATCGAGATCGAATCGCAGACCGCGGAGGTCGAGGACGGGACGATCGAGCGGTACCGGACGACCCTCGACGTGGCCTTCGTCCCTGAGGGACGATAGGAGCGACTCAGTTGGACCCAGCCAGGAGAGCGGGACCGAGTGGAACCGGATCGAAATCCGAGGTGGCTCGAGACCCGGCGCAGTCGGACTATCCGTCTTCGTTCGGGTCGTCACCGTTCCCCCCGATTTTCGAGAGCGTTCGCGCGACGCGGTCCCAGTGACTGCCTCGCCAGAAGTGTTGGCCGCAGTCCCGACAGCGCCAGACGGCGGTCTCGGCGGGGTCGGGCGCGTACTCGGGCGTCGTCGCCGCCGATTCGACACGCTCGAGGTGACCGTTACAGCGCCCGCAGAACCGCGGTTCGGCAGCGAGCGTCAGGTCGACTCCCGCGACGGCGAGCTCCGACAACTGCTCCTCCACGTCGCGGGACTCGAGCAGGATCGAATCGTCGGCGCGGGCCGCGAGGGCGACGTCCCGCGTGACCAGGATTCGGTCTTCGTCTCGAGCGAGCGCGAGCAGCGCGTCGTCGGCCTCGAGTCCGCGGTCGCCGGCGTAGACGGTGTCGTGGTCGCACATCCGGAGGTAGGCGTCGAGGCCGCCGCACATGACGTCGAGGAGTAGTTGCATCGTGGTCGTGGTATCGGAAGAAGCGCAGCGAGCCGCCAAGCGGTCAGTGCAGGAACTCGCGCAGCTCCTCGAGTTCCCAGGTGTTGATCACGTCCTCGGGCTCGGCCCAGCCGCGCCGGGCGGTGTGGACGCCCCAGCGCATGTACTCGAGCGTCGACGGTTGGTGGGCGTCGGTGTTGACGGCGATCGGGGCGCCCTCCTCGAGGGCTGCCTGAACGGCGCTGCCCCAGAGGTCGAGCCGGCGCGGGTTCGCGTTGACCTCGAGGGCGGTCCCGTGTTCGGCCGCGGCCGCGCCGAGCGCGGCGGCGTCGAACTCCAGTCCCGAGCGCTCGTTGAGCAGGCGACCGCTGGGATGGCCGAGGACGTCGATCGCCGGGTTCTCGGCGGCGCGGACGAGCCGCTCGGTTGCCGTCTCCGCGTCCTGGCTGAGCGCGCTGTGGGTCGAGGCGACGATCACGTCCAGCGCCTCGATCACCTCCTCGGTGAGACCGATCTCGCCGTCGGCGTCGACATTAGCTTCGATGCCGGCGAGGACCTCGACGTCAGCGGCAGCGGCGACCTCGCGGATCGCCTCGACCTGTTCTAAGATTTCGGTGTCCGAGAGGCCCATCCCGCCGACGATGCCGGGGCCTTCGGCGTGGTCGGCGACGCCATAGTAGTCGTAGCCCAGCTCCGCGGCGGCGTCGACCATCGCCTCGATCGGGGTGTTCCCGTCGGACCACTCGGTGTGGGTGTGGAGGTCGCCGCGGATATCGTCGCGCTCGAGCAAATCCGGCAGGTCGCCGTTCTCGGCGGCAGCGATCTCGCCGCGATCCTCGCGGAGTTCCGGCGGGATCCACGGCAGGCCGAGGGCCTCGTACATCCCCTCCTCGGTCTCGCCGGCGACGCGCTCGCCGACGCGCTGCCCCGCTTCGTGGTCCTCGACGTCCGAGACGTCGAAGGCGCCGTACTCGTTCAATTTCATCCCGCGGTCGATCGCGTAGTTGCGAAGCGTGACGTTATGGTCCTTGCTCCCGGTGAAGTACTGCAGCGCGGAGCCGAACTCCTCGGGGACGACCACGCGCAGATCGACCCGGATTTCGCCGACCCGGACGCTGGCCTTCTCCGGGCCGGACTCGATCTCGCTGTCGACCGAGTCCCAGTCAACGAACGCCTCGATTACGGCCTCGCCGTCCTCGGTCGCGACGAGGGCGTCCACGTCGCCGATCGTCTCGCGCCAGCGCCGGATCGAGCCGGCGACCTCGCAGCGCTCGACCGCCTCGAGTCCCTCGAGAAAGTCAAGGACGTCGTCGGCGAGGGGCCGGGCCTCGCCCAGCAACTGCCGTTGGCCGACCTCCCGCGCGAAGTCGATGTTCTCGCGGATGTTCTGCTCGGTCTTCGGGCCGAACCCCTTGACCTCCTGAATTTCGTTGTTCTCGGCGGCTTCCTCGAGATCGTCCAGCGTCTCAATCCCCAGTTCGCGGTAGAGTTTGCCCGCGGTCTTGGGGCCGACGCCCTCGATCCGTGTGATGTCGGCGATGTCGATCGGCAGTTCCGCGCGGAGCTCCTCGAGTTCCTCGATCTCGCCGGTTTCGACGTACTCGATGACCTTCGAGGCGATGGCGTCGCCGACGCCGTCGATCTCCTCCAAGATTTCTTCGTCGCCGTCCTCGACGCGGTCGGCGATCGGGACGGGATGGGCGCCGATGTTCTCGGCCGCGCGCCGGTACGCGCGGGGCTTGTACTCGACGTCGTTGGCCTCGAGCAGGTCGGCGAACTCCTCGAACCGGCCGGCGATTTCGGCGTTGGTCGCCATCTACCGACCCCTCCGGGAGGCGCCTCCCTCGTCCTCTCCGAGCGCCTTCTTCAGGAACGACATCCAGCGCTTGCGATCCTGGGCCTTCTGGGCTTGCTGTTCGCGCTCGAGATCCGTCGGGCCGAGGCTCTCGAGGGCGTTCAACGCGCGGTCGATGCCGATGATGCTCCCCGCGAGCTCCTCGCCCTCCTCGCGGGAGATGTCGCCCTCCTCAATGGCCTCGAGGCGCTCGAGGCGTTCCCGCCGCAAGTTCCGTTTGGCCTGCTCGACGCGGTCGCGCTCGCCCGAGGGAATCGTCTCGCGGCGCTTGATCTCGAAGACGAAGGTTCGGAGGTCGATCTCCTCGCCTTGTACCGTGATCGTCTCCGGAATGTCCGCGCCGACGGTCGCCCCCTCGCGCTCGACGCGCTCGAGCAACTGCTTGCGCTCGTACTCTTGCACGCTTCGATATGGGGGTTCCGGGAGCAAAAATGTACAGTCCGACGCCGGAGCGATCGGCAGCGTCGATCGGTGGCCGGTAGCCGGTAGTCGACCGCCGAAGGAGAGCTAACGCGCCACTGCGGCGTCGCATCACTGACCGTAACGGTTCGTACGACCAGACTACCAGACGGGAATTACTGATCAGCGAATCGAAACCCGAGCATACGGCGGCGAATCACCGCGCCTGCTGCCGGCGTGCGGTGCGAGGAACGAACCCCAAATCCCTTAGCGGTGCCACACATACCCCCGGTCAATGGCCAAGTGCGACGTGTGTGGGAAAGACGAAAGCATGCCCTACAACTGTCGGCACTGCGGGGGAACCTTCTGTGCCGACCACCGGCTGCCGGAGAACCACGACTGCACCGGGCTCCAGGACTGGAACGACCCGCAGGGAGTCTTCGACAGCGGGTTCGACGAATCCGTCAACGGCGGTGGGGGGACCTCGAAAGCCTCGAGTCTCGCTGACAAGATCCCGATAAATACGGGTGCCGGCGGACCGTTAGCCTACTTCCGCGGGAACATGACCTACACGTTCCTCGCGCTGATCTGGCTCACGTTCCTCGCTCAGTTGGTCGTGGAGCTGTTCGGGAGCCGCTCCCTCTACGAATCGCTGTTCCTGCTGACGTCGTGGAACGTCGAATACGTCTGGACGTGGGTCACGTCTATCTTCTCCCACAGCACGAACAATTTGATGCACATCGTCGGAAATAGCATCGTGATATTCTTCTTCGGCCCGCTGGTCGAGCGCTACGTCGGGTCGCGGGATTTTGCGATCCTGTTCGTCGTCAGCGGCGTCCTCGCCGGACTCAGTCAAGTCGCTATTTCAGTCTTTCAGGGGTATCCGACCGCCGTCCTCGGAGCCAGCGGCGCGGCACTCGCTATCCTGGGCGTCTTGACCGTCCTTAACCCGGACCTCAAGGTCTACCTGTACTTCATCCTTCCAGTTCCGATTTGGCTCCTCACGGCCGGCTACGCCCTCATCAGCATCACCTTCCTCTCCGGCGTGATCGGCGGCGGCGGCGGGATTGCACACGGCGCTCACCTCGTCGGCCTCGTGATCGGCCTCGCCTACGGCCAGTACATCAAGCAAAACCGGAACGTTAGCGCACCGAACCGCCTCGAGTTCGGGGGCGGTGGCGGTCCCGGCGGCCCCGGCGGTCGCCGTCGGTTCTAACCGCTCGCCAACCGTCTCGCGTCGTGCAACCCGGACACTGATTTTCGCCCGCTGCCAACGTCCGCGTATCGATGCCAACGGTCCGCCCTGACCTCGTTCCCGACGCCTCGCTCGAGCGCGACGACATGGAAGCCATGCAGCGTGAAATCGCCGACGCCGCGGCGTTCGAGGACGACTTCGACTTCGATCCCGCGACGCTCGGCGATCCGCTCGCGGCGGCCTCGAGCGGCGCGGACCCGCCCACCGTCGTCGGCGTCGACCAGTCGTTTCTCACGAACGAGGCGGGCGATCAGGACCGGGCGCTTTCCGCCGTCGTCGCCATGCGCGGCGGCGAGGTGATCGAACGCGTCCATGCGGTGACGCCCCTCGAGATCCCCTACATTCCGGGACTGCTCTCCTTCCGCGAGGGACAGCCGATCCTCGCAGCGCTCGAGGAACTCTCGGTCGAACCCGATCTGTTCCTCTTCGACGGCAGCGGCCGCATCCACTTCCGGCAGGCGGGCATCGCGACCCACATGGGCGTCGTCCGCGATGTGCCGAGCATCGGCGTCGCGAAGAGCCTGCTCTGTGGCTCCCCGACGGAAGACACCGAGAACCGCTCCGAAGGGACCCGGATACCGATCGAGGCGAACTCGAGGGTCGACGCGCCCGACGGCACGCTGCTGGGCTACGCGGTCCAGACGCGCCAGTACGACTCGCCGAACCGGTACATCAACCCCCTGTACGTCAGCCCCGGCCACCGCGTCGGTCCCGAAACGGCGGCCGACGCTGCGCTCGCGCTCGCCTCGTCGTACAAACTCCCCGAACCCGTCCGCCTCGCCGACAACTACGCGGACGAGGCGAAGCGGAACCTCGACGAGGGCACCTGACGGGAAAGGGCGGGTCCGGGCCGTCGATTCGCGTCGCTACGCCGTCGGCAGGAGCCGCCGAATCCGTCGCCGAATCGGTCCGCCGACGGTTTCGCCGTCGCGGGCGAGGATCACGGTTCGATCGGTTCGACGCGCCACCGTCCGCGCGATCGACCCGACGAGGCGACGGTGAATCGCTCCCTGGCGCGTCGCGCCGAAGACGAGTACGTCGTGGTCGTCTGCGACCTCGAGCAGTCGTTCGGCGACATCGTCGCCCTCGTCGACCAGCGACTCCGTCCGAACGCTCGGGCCCGGTGCCGCCTCGAGGGACGCCGCCGCGTCCGCGAGGAACTCGTGCGCCGTAGCCGAGTCGGTGTCGGGATCGACGACCGACCGGAGGACCACGGTCGCGTCGTTGCGCGCGGCGATCGCTTTCGCCACGCCGACTGCCGGACCGACGTGCGGACCGCCCGCGACCGGGACCAAGATCGAGTCGACGCCGTCGGCCTCAGTGCCGATACGCTCGACGTAGAGGTCGCACGGGGCCCGCTCGAGGAGGCGATCGACCGTCGTCCCGAGGACGGCGTTCGTGCGACGCGTCTGATCCTCCCAGCCGACGACGAGCGCTCGCGGATCGGTCCGTTCGACCGCCGTGAGGATACCGTCCGCGACGGATCGGCTGACGACCAGTTCGCCGGAAACCGCGACGTCGTCGGGTGCGACGTCGACCGCGCGATCGACGATGTCCCGACTGCGTCCCGAGTACCGTTCGATGATCGCCTCGTCCGAGTAGACGGAGAAGGGCGAGTCGCGGGACTTGACGACGATCGAGACGATCCGGACCGCGCTACCGCTCGCTCGAGCGAGGTCGCCGGCCGTTCGGACTAACTGGGTGGCGTGCTCGGGATTCGCGACCGCGACCAGTATCGGGTGTTCCGCCGTCGCGCCGGTCATGTGTGCTACATCACGCCACGGGAGTGAATAGTTCTCGGTCCGATTCCGTGACAGTCAGCGCTCGGAACGAATTCGAGGTTTTCGTCTCGATCGAACAGTACGATCTGCGCGACAAACCGTCGCTACTTAGGTATCGGCTCTCGAACCTGTCGCGTATGGCCACCGCTGAGGACGTCGAGGGAACCGACGAGGACGGGCCGGAAGGCACCGTCGTCGAGGAGGATCGCGAGACGGCACGGGACGGCGGCGAACCCGTCGGCGACGAGGACGACCGCTACACCCGCAAGAAGTCCGTCCTGATCACCGGCTGTTCGTCCGGCATCGGACGCGCCACCGCGGCCGCGTTCCTGCGCGAGGACTGGCAAGTGTTCGCGACCGCGCGCGATCCCGAAGACATCGCGGATCTCGAGGACGCGGGCTGTACGACCTTCGCGTTGGATGTCACCGATCCCGACCAGGTCGCGCGGGCGGTCGAGCGGGTTGTCGACGTCGCCGGCGCGATCGACTGTCTGGTCAACAACGCGGGCTACGCCCAGATGGGGCCGATAGAAGACGTCGCGACGTCGGATCTTCACCGCCAGTTCGACGTCAATGTCTACGGCCCCCACCGGCTCGCCCGAGCCGTCCTCCCCCACATGCGCGCCCAGGGCGCCGGCCGAATTATCAACGTCTCGAGCGTCGTCGGCCGGGTCTCGTTCCCCGGTTCGGGCGCCTACTCGGGGTCGAAACACGCCCTCGAGGCGATGAGCGACTCCCTGCGCGCGGAGGTCGAGGAGTTCGGCATCGACGTCACCGTGATCGAGCCCGGTCCGGTCAACACGAACTTCAGCGACCGCGTCGACGAGGAACTGCCCGAATCGGAGCGGACGCCCGCCTACGAGTCGCTGTATGAGATCTATGGCGAGATGCAACTGATCGGCGGCGGGAACGGCGGCCCCTTCGCCTCCAGCCCCGAAGACGTCGCCGCGGCGATCCTCGAGTCCGCTACGACACCCGAACCGCCCGCGCGGTATCCGGTCGGGCCGCTGGCCCAGTACGGCGTCTACGCGCGATTCCTGCCGGACCCGCTGCGCGATGCGGGCTACAAGCTCCTCCGAAAACTGGTTTGAAACGCTCAGTACTCGAGTTCAGTTGTGTGGCGTCCGTGCGATCGATGGATTCCTTCAACCGTCGATAAACGGCGAAAGCGTTGCTCTTCCGCTACAACTGAACAACTGCGCTTTTGCGGACGGGGATGCATCTGCCGGATGGCGACACAACCCCACTCGGAGTGACAAACTGAGTTACCGGTGTCACATTACCTGAATAACTATCCGAGACATACTCAGTAGCTATCCGACGGGGAGCTACAATTCTAACCCGCTCCACGCGGGTATCCCCGTGCTCCAGCGCGGGAAGGGTGTCAGCAGAAGACTTATACAGTCTTTCTGATCACAAGCTAGTATGGTTCGGTATCCTGATGGTAGCTGTTCTGACTGTGGGGAGCGGAAGTTTACTCAGATTGACGGCTCTACTCGGTGCCCAAACTGTGAACAACTCCGGCGTATGGAGGGCGGCAGGATCTAGAGAACATCGAGTCGTCGGAGCGCAGGTAGGGTGCCGTGGACTAACCGCTCCCGCGGTAGTCACACGTTGTAGCGCTCGCGACAGTCGTCACAGATCAGCCTCTTAAACCGCTTCCGTTCCCCGCAGGCGTGGCAGAGCCGCCGCCATTCGAAGACCAGGTCGATCTCCCTAATCGCGTCGGTCGTGGCCGTGTCCCCCACTTGAGTATCGCCTCGTGCGGGACCATCACGTCACCAGTGTTAAATGATATTATCGCTAACAATTCTCGAAACTGCGCCGTTCAATTTGTCGGTAAATGTGTTGACATTCGAACGATATCGACGAAACAGACCGGTCAACCGAATATGTGCGTGCGAGTCAGGAAGAATCGAAGTACCGGGTGAGCCGGCAGCCAGCCACGACGAGCGGAACTCGACCGCGCGGTGGACGCCCGTTCGAACGGCGAGACGCGGGAATCGAGTACGGTCGGTGAGCGACTGGATGCCACGGGGTTGTGCGATGAGCTATGGGACGTCGCTCGCCGCTCGAGGGTGTCCGATCAGTCGGCAGGGTTCGTCGACCGCTGCCGGCCGACGGTCGCATCGTCGGGCGACGGCGCGCTCGAGTCGAGGTCGGTCTCGACGAGCGCGTACGCGCCGCCCGTACAGCGACGGACGTATCCGGCCCGCTGGAGCGCCCGGCAGTGGCGCTCGACGGTGAGTGGATGCGTCTCGAGGGCCGTCGCTAGTTCGGTGGTCGTCGCTTGACTCGTCTCTGCGAGCGCCTTGAGGATCCCTCGGGCCCGCTCTTGCTGTGTGAACTCGCGGCCTGGCATACCGTCTCACACGAACGAACTGCCGCCGACCGTATGAACCTCACACCCGGTTCCCAGCCGCTCGGAATCCGATTACCAATGGAAATTTAGTCGCGTCTTAGGCCTCCCAGGCCTCGACGAACTCGGTCGGCAACGTCGTGATGTCGATCCCCCAGGCGATCGGCAGCCACGCGAAGGCGACGAGCGTGATCAACGCGATGCCGATGATGTTGAGGCCGGCGCCGATGCGAGCCATCTGGGGCAGCGAGATGTAGCCGCTGCCGAAAACGATCGCGTTCGGCGGGGTCGCGACGGGCAGCATGAACGCGAACGATGCAGCGGTCGCCCCGGCGATCATTAGCCCGAAGGGGTGGACGCCGATGCCGACCGCGACGCCGGCCAGAATGGGCATCAGCATCGCCGTCGTCGCCGTGTTCGAGGTGACCTCCGTTAGGAAGATCGTCATGGAGACGACGGCGAACAGGACGACGATCATCGAAACGCCCTCGAGGGCCTGGAGCTGTTCGCCGATCCAGGCCGCGAGACCGGTGTCGCCGAAGCCGGAGGCGATCGCGAGCCCGCCGCCGAACAGGAGGATGACCCCCCACGGGATGTCGACGGCGTTCGTCCAGTCGAGCAGGAAGGTGCGATTGCCCTCGACCGTCGTCGGCAGCGTAAACAGGACCATCGCGCCGCCGATCGCCACAATGGTGTCGGCGTCCTCCGGCGGCGCGACGCCGAAGAGCGGCCCGATCAGGCTGGCCCCGATCCAGCTGACGGCCATCCCGGCGAAGACGATCGCGACCAGTTTTTCCTGCCTGTTCATCGGCCCAAGTTTCTCGAGTTCCCGATCGATCGTGTCCGCGCCGGCGGGGAGTTCGTCGAACTGCGGCGACACCGCGCGGGTGACGTAGATGTAGACGGCGACGAGACCGATCGCCGAGATGGGGACGCCGTAGAGCATCCACTCGGCGAAGGAAACCGACTGATCGAAGAGTGCGTCGGCCTGTCCCGCAAAGAGCACATTCGGCGGGGTCCCGATGAGCGTCGAGACGCCGCCGACGGACGCGCCGTAGGCGATACAGAGCATCAGGGCGATGCCGAAGGAGAAGTTGCCCTCGCTCGTGTCGACGTCGAGCCCGGTTTCGTCGACCAGATCGGCAGTCTGGTAGATGACCGCCAGCGCGATGGGGACCATCATCATAACGGTCGCGCTGTTCGAGACCCACATCGAGAGAAACGCGGTCGCGAGCATGAACCCGAGGATGAGCCGCGAGGGCTCGGTGCCGACGGCCTTGATCGTCCGCAGGGCGATCCGGCGGTGGAGACCCCACCGCTGCATCGCCATCGCGAGGAAGAACCCGCCCATGAAGAGGAAGATCAGCGGGTGACCGTAGGACGGCGTCGTGTCCGCGACCGGGAGCGCGCCGGTCAGCGGAAAGAGGACGATCGGCAACAGCGAGGTCGCCGGGATCGGGATCGCCTCGGACATCCACCAGACGGCGACCCACGCGGTGACCGCGGCGACGGCCTTCCCAGCGGCCGACAGACCGTCGGGCGTCGGCGAGAGAAAGATCAGGGCGAACAGGAGCGGCCCGAGGACGAACCCGATCCGCTGGCGCAGATCGTACGTCCCGCCGACGTCGAACGGGGAGTTCCCATCGTCGCCCCGGTCGCCGCCGCTACCGCCGGGATCGTCGCCGCTTCCGGGACCGCCTTCGGCGGTCCGGTTTTCGGCCGCAGTGGCGTCGCCCGGATCGCGGCCCCCGTCCGGAAAGACCTGCCGCGCGAGGCGTTTCTCCTCCTCGGAGACGCCGTCCATGTCCTCGAGGATTAGCGGTGCGTCGAGCGTGAGGTACGCTTTCGTCTGGGCGTTGAGTGTCCACAGCGACGCCCAGAGCACACGGGTGAACTTTTGAATCGTTTTCCGAGAGTTCCGCACCATTTTTCTAGCGGTTCCAGGTAGAAGGTGTAAACGGTACCGATTTCACCACCTATTGAAGAATATCACGGAGATAAGACAGTGGATTCGAGCGGTAGCCAACACGACTGGAGTTGTATTCCTGTGATCGACACCACGTCGGAACCGCGCTCGGTTGCTCCGCGTCGGATTACCGCGCGTTCGGTCGATCACGGTCTCCACGCAGTCGCGCGCCGTTGCCGCGCCGCCGCTCGGCCCTCGCTCGTCGCTTCCGGTAGGGAGCGGCGAAATCGCCAACTCCCCGGGCGCTCTACTCGAGGTGTGCCTCTCTTACAGTTCGACACGACGCTGTCGCCGTCGGCCGAGGAAAAGACGGCGCTGGCCGACCGGGTGACGGACCTCTACACGGCGGAGATGGAGACGACGGCGGGCCACGTCGCGGTGACGATCCGCGAGCGCGACCCGGCCGACCTCCACCTCGGACGCGCGGTCGACGGGCCGATCGTCTTCCTCGACGCCGAGATCCGGCGCGGCCGACCGTTCGAGCGCAAGCGCGCGTTCGCGCTCGAGACAATGGCGTACGTCTGCGAGACGTTCGACGTCCCCGAAGCGAACGCGAAGGTCGTCTTCACCGAACACCCCGGGGAGCACATGATGGGCGTCGACCGTGTCGGCGGCGAGTGGGACGGCGAGGAGTAGCGCCGGCGCGACCCGGAGCCCGTCTTCGCTACCGGGACAGGCAAGCGCGTCCTCGGGCAAGGCCGTGACGTCCGATGGACCGGTCGTACTGGCGGACGGTCTCGCTCGTGACGCTGTGGCAGGTGTCGGCGAGCGTCTGTTACTACACGGTCTTCGCGGTGACGCCGTTCTTCCGCGACGAGTTCGGCCTCTCCCGGTTCACCGTCGGCCTCGTCGTGACGGCGCTCACCCTGGGCTATGCGGTCTGGCTCCTGCCGGTCGGGGCGGTCATCGACCGCTTCGGCGAGGGACGGACGCTGACGGTCGGCCTCGTCGGGCTCGGGATCGGCGCCGTGCTGGTCGCCAGCGCACCCACGTACCCCCTCCTGCTCGCGGCGGCGTTCGTCCTCGGTTCGACGTACGCGACGGCGATTCCAGGGACAAACAAGGCGATCTACGGCGCCATCGCGGCGGGCCGCCAGAACCTCGCGCTGGGGATCAAACAGGTCGGCGTCACCGCCGGCAGCGGCGTCAGCGCCCTCCTCGTGACCGGATTGGCGGGCGCGCTCTTCTGGCAGGCCGGCTTCCTGATCGCCGCCGGGACCGCCCTCGTCGTCGCCAGCGTCTTCGCCGTCTGCTATCGCAGCGCAGGCGAGGGCGGGCGAGCGGAGTATCCGGACTTCCGGGCGCTGTCTCGCAACCGCCCCTACCGCGTGCTCGTCGCGGCCGGCTTCTTCCTCGGCGCGGCGCTGTTCACCACGACGGGCTACACGGTGTTGTACCTCGAGGAATCGATCGGCGCCTCGGTCGTCGGCGGCGGGATCGTCCTCGCGCTGGTCCAGCTGTTCGGCAGCGTCGGTCGCCTCGCCGGCGGCTGGCTGAGCGACAATCTCCCCGGCGAACCCCACGTTCGGATCGGCGCGATCCTGATCGTGCAGGCGCTCGCGGGCGCGGCCCTGTTCGTCGTCGTCGCCGCGACTGCGACGCCCGTCGCGGCCGCCGTCGCCTTCTCCGTGCTGGGGTTCTTCGTCCTCGGGAACACGGGCGTCTACTACTCCTACATGGCGACGCTGGTCACCGCCGACGAGATGGGCGGCGCGACCGCCGCCGGCCAGCTCTCCCTGGTCGCCGGCTCCGTCGTCGCCCCGCCCGCGTTCGGATACCTCGCCGACGTCGTCGGCTACCGCGCCTCGTGGTGGCTGCTCGCCGCCGGCACCGCCCTTGCCGCCGGCCTGCTGGCCTACGCCGTCTGCCTCGAGCCGCCGGTCGACGAGCCGGCGATGCGGGAGTGACGGTTCGGCGGCGGCACTCGGGCGCGAATCGGAGGACGACTTTAGGACTCACACGACGTACGGTAGCACATGTATCGCGTCCTGCTCCCGGTCGACGACGACGAATCGCGAGCGCGCGCCCAGGCCGAGGCGGTCGGCGACCTGCCGGCGGCCGCCGCGGAGATCCGCGTCGATGTCCTCCACGTCCACGAGGAGGTGACGGCACCCGACGCCGAGTGGGCGGCCGGCGGCTTCTCCGACGAGTACGCCGAGGAGATGGCCGACAACCTCAGGAACGTCCAGCGGCTGCCCGCCTCCGTCGAGACCGCCGCCGACGTCCTCGAGGCGGCCGGCGTCGAGTACGCGATCCACGAGACGACGGGCGAAGCACCCGAGATGATCCTCGAGGCCGCGTCGGAACTCGACAACGACGCGATCGTCCTCGGCGTCGGCGAGCGCTCGCCGGTCGGCAAGGTCCTGTTCGGCAGCGTCGTGCAGGCGGTGATCCTCGAGAGTGATCGCCCGGTGACGGTCGTCTCCGCCGAGGAGGATGGCGACGGCGAGTCAGCGTAACGCCAGTGGATCGGCTTCACTGTCAGTAGATTGTGCACGATTTCGCTATTTAGAACGAGTTGTGGGGTCCTCGACTGCACGTTACGGAATTCGCTATCTGATCGTACTCAATACCTCAATGAAGAGACAACCATAGAAATGGCTGTGAGGACTAATATAGATACTACCAAGTAATTGCTGATAGTGTACATATAGATACCAACTAGAAGGAGCGCTGTGACAGACATAACTAGCCCAACGCGATCTCTCCCTTCATAAAAATACATATATAAACCGATCGCAGAGGAGAGAAGAGCTAAAATTACCACGATATTTACGCTGTAGAGGAATTCAAATTGTCCCTCGCTCATACCTGTTTTTATGTCACCATGTTCTAAATATTTTTCTTTGGAGGGACAATTAGAATATAGTCCGGACAGTTCCATTAGTGATTTTATATAACGAACGAGTTCACGAGGACTGCAAGCGATTCCAACGGACCGGTTGAAATCACTAAATCAACGCGCCAATCACCGCAGACAGGCCGCGACGACCTCGAGCATCCCCTCACCTCTTACTTCGTCGGCGAACAGCGGGACGCGCCGCACCTCGGTGCCGCGGAACAGTTCCTGCGCTTCGGCAAGGGCGCCCTGCTGGACGTCCCACCGGCGCTGGCAGAACTCGCAGTCCTCGAGGTTCGGCTGAAGGAACTCGCCCCGAACGTCGTCGGTGACGTCCGAGAGGGGCTCCATGACGCGGTTGACGACGACCGTACCGACCGGAATCTGGAACTCCTCGAGTTGCCCGCGCAGGCGTTTGGACTCGAAGACGCTCATTTCCTCGGGGACCATGACGATCCGGAAGTCCGTCCGCGCGGGATCCTGCAGGGCCGCTCGTAGGCGCTCGATGCGCTCACGGAGTTCGTCCAGGTCCTCGAGGTCGTCCTCCTCGGGCGCCTCCTGGCCGGGGAACATCCCTTTCATCCCCTCGAGCATGCCGCTGATGCGCTGGCGCATCTTCATCATCCGACCCATCATGGTGTCCATCAGTTCCGGGAGCTTCAGGAGCCGGAGGGTGTGGCCCGTCGGCGCGGTGTCGATGACGACCCGCTCGAATCGGGGGTCGTCCATGTACTCGAGCAGCAGTTGCATCGCGGCGGCCTCGTCGGCGCCGGGCATCGCGCCGCCGAACAGCGCCTCCATCGGCGATCCGTCGCCGCCGCCGAGCAGGTCGCCGAGCCCTCCCATGCCGCCCATATCGCCCGCGCCGTCGCCCCCGCCGAAGGGGCCCGCACCGCCATCGGAACCGCCGCCGAACGACCCCGCGGTTCCGTCGTCCGCGTTCGCCGCGTCGTCGGGACCGCCGGCACCGGGGAAGGCGACCTCGCCCGCCTCCATCGCGGACTCGGGGTCGATCTCGGCCGCGTAGAGGGGGATATCGTCGCGGATGCGGGCCGGTTCGGCCGGCACGTCGGTCTCGAAGGTGTCCGACAGCGAGTGGGCCGGATCCGTCGAGACGACCAGCGTCGACGTGCCGCCGCGGGCGCTGTCCAGCGCGGTCGCGGCGGCCATCGTCGTCTTTCCGACGCCACCTTTCCCACCGTAGAGCACGTAGTCCGGGCCGTCGACGGGTTCGTCAGACGGCTCCACGTCGATGGTTTCCCGTTCGTCGTCCTCGAGGGAGTCTGTCGGCGTCACCTCGATGGTGTGGGCGTCGTCGGTCTCGTCCGCCGTCTCGGCCTCCTCGTCGACCCGCTCGGCGTCGATTCCGCTCATAGCGATCGATTCGCTACCCTGTCACGAGTATTCGTCGGTCTCGAGCGACTCCGTTCGAGTCGCGATCGGAATCGACGCCGGTGGAGCCACAGATCTCTCGATCCGACGGCTCGGGGGTCACGCATCGCCGCGAGCGAGGTCGACGAGCCCCAGACAGATCGGGGCCGCCCACAGCGTCGCATACAGCGCCTGCGAGAGCGGATTCACGAGAACCGAGTACGCGACTCTGTGGGGCCACGAGCGGAACGGAACCGCGTCCCAGGCGGCTCGGTAGGCCCGCAGGCAGTAGTACGTCCAGACGAGGACGTTGAAGCCGACGAGCAGCCGCACCGTCAGCGGGAGTGTCACCGACGCGCCGCTGGTGGACAGCACCGCGACGAGCGCCGCAGCAGGCACCCCGACGGCGGAGAGCAGCGCCAGCGACTGCAACAGCAGCGTCCCGGACCAACACCGAAGGTCGTCGAGGCCGCTCCAGCTCTTTGCGAAGACCCGTCGGTACAGGTCGCGCGTCCACGCTCGCTGCCGGTCGAGCCATGCCTCGAGCCCAGGTGGGCAGTCGAGTCGGACATACCGATCGACGACGCCGAGCGTGTCGCCCCGGTGGGAGGCGGCCAGGCCGAGCGGGACGTCGTCGCCCGTCCGGCGCCGCCACGCCGCGACGTCCTCGAGTACGCGCCCGGTCGCGAGATAGCCCGAACCCAGCAGGTGGTACGGCCCCGTACTCGAGCGGTGGCCCAGATCCGACCACGCCGCCGTCGCCATCGAGTCGAGCAGCGGGAGGATCCCCGCGTCGACGTCGCGCACCGTGTGTTTGGTCTGGACGATGTCGTACTCCTCGAGGCCGGCGACGGCGAGTTCGAACGCATCGACCGGCAGCCAGCTTCCGGCCTCGAAGACGGCGACGAGGTCGTCGGCCGCGACCGAGCGGGACTCGAAGGCGGCGGTCAGCATGGTCGCCGCCGTCGGCGACGTTCCCGTTCCAGTAGCCCACCACGCGCCGTCGTCGTTCGATCGGTCGGTCGTACGGGCCGCAGCGTCGAGTGAGAGTGTCTCGACCTCGAGCCCCGGCGGCCGCTCGGCGTCGATCGCGCCCTCGAGTGCGATCGCGTCCGTCTCGCGAGGCTCGTAAACGACGGTGACCGAAACCAGCGACGTCGGATAGCTCTGGGCGGCGATGCTCGCGAGCGTCGACTCGAGGCCCCGCCAGCGGCCATGGACCAGCGGCACGAAGACGTGGATTCGCCGGCGGAGGGGGGACGGTAGCCGACAGTCTGGGCCGAGACTGCGTTTGCGCCCAGGTGAACCACGTTCGCCCTTGAGAGAACCGCCGTCAGTCTGGATAGCGACTCGGCTGGACTGTCCGTCTTCGCGACCGATTTGGCCGCCGTTGGCCTCGAGAACTCGTCCGAGCGTCCGCTCGTCGACGACGTTCGCGGGTCGGCGCAGGAACAGCGCCAGCAGGCCGCAGTTGACGACGGCGTAACAGAGCTGGGTCAGGACGAACGCGGCGACGAGGACCTCGAGGGCCATCACTCACTACACAACTCGCGTCGCCCCGTATCTGTATTGCGGCCGGCGGCGGGCAGCAGTCGGCGTCACCCTCGACGATCGGTGGTCGACGCGAGCCTCACTCGAAGTACGCCGCGAGTCGCGCGGCCGCTTCCTCGACGCGGGGTGTGACGAGCGCGAAGCGGAGCCAGTCGGACCGCGAGTCGCCGAAGGCTTCGCCGGGCATCCCAGCGACGCCGGCCTCGTCGATCAGCCGTTCGACGTTCTCGAGCGTCCCCGGATAGCCGTCGAAGCGGGCCATGACGTAGAACGAGCCCCGCGGAGTGGTGTACTCGGCGCCCGCGGCGTCCAGGGCGTCGGTGAAGGTCGCGACGCGCTCACGGAGCAACTCCCGGTTGGCCTCGTAGTACTCGGGGGGCGTCTCCCGCAGCGCCCGCAAGACCGCGTACTGGCCGGGCCGAGTCGTCGCGACGTTGACCAGCATGTGGCGGCTCTTGGCGTTCTCGACGAGCTCCGGCGGGAAGACGGCGTAGCCGACCCGAACGCCCGTGATCGCCATCGACTTCGAGAAGGCGTTGGTGACGATCCGGTAGCTCGAGTCGACCCCCAGCGCGCTGGCGAACTCGCCCGAGAGGTCGTAGTGATCGTACACCTCGTCGCTGATCAGGATTGCGTCGTACTCCTCGGCGACGTCGACGAGGGCCGCCATCGTCGACTCGGGATAGACCGCGCCGGTCGGGTTGTTCGGCGTGGCGACCACGATGGCGGCCGTCTCCTCGCTCGCCGCCTCCCGGACATCGGCCGGATCGAGCTGCCCTTCGTCGTCCGTCGCGACGAACCGCTGCGTTCCGTCGAGCATCGTTGTCTTCCCCGGATAGTACGGGTAGACCGGGTCCGTCAGCACGATCTCGTCGCCGCGGTCGCGCTCGAGCGCGCGGGCCATCGCGAGATAGTTGGCCTCGCCCGCGCCGTTCGTGACGACGATCTGGTCGGCGTCGACGCCCCGCCGGGCCGCGATCTCCTCGCGGAGCTCGAGCAGACCCTCGCTGGGGGCGTACTGGAACCGGTCGGGCTCGAGATCGGCGTAGTCGCGCAGCCCCTCCCGGAGCGCCGCGGGAGGCTCCCAGTCGGGGTTGCCGCTGACCATGTCGATGACGTCGCCCTCCGCACGATTCGCGTACTCCATGACGTGGAAGAACAGCGGCGTCTCGTAATCCATGCACGAGAGAGGGGCAGCACGGACCGTCATTCTTTCCGTTCCGGGTTACCAATCCGTTCGATCTTCCCCTCGCCTCGGTCGTCGGTGACGCTCGCTCTGTGGCGAGGACTGGCTACCGTCCGTTGGTTATCCGATCGAGCGCATTGGGAGCGTCGATCCGACCAGCACCGAGTCCCTCGGTGTACTCGCCGGAGAGGTCGACCGCACCCTGTGCGATCGCCTGCTGGATCCGTCGCGGGTGACGGTCTGGCTCGAGTTCCCGAAGGAGCGCGGCGAGTCCTGCGACCTGCGGTGCCGCCATCGAAGTGCCGTAATTGTAGTCGTACAGCTCCCCGTAGATGGACTCCGGCACCGTCGATAGAATTCCGTTCGTCGGATCCGGATACGCCACTTCGTTGTGATCCGTAATTTCGCTTTTCGACGTCGTTTCGTATCGCCCGCCTGGTGCAGCGACATCGATCGCTCCGTCGCCGTAGTTCGAGTAGTGGCTCCGCTTGTCGGTCGGGCCGGTGGCAGCAACGGTAGACGCTCCTGGGATGTCGGCCGGCAGCACATACTCGGATTCGTCGTCCAAATTCCACCCGTAGTTCTCCGCGGCGACGACGACGACAACACCCTGTTTGACCGCGTGCTGGATCACGCGCCGATACGCCGCGTATGCTCGACTGTCCGGCGGAAGCGTCTGTCCAAGGCTGAGATTTATTACGTCGACGCCGTTCTCGGCTGCGTAATCGATCGCGAGGAGAATATCCGTAATCGATCCCATCAGAACACCGATGGTCTCGTCCGGGAACGTCGGGTTGATGTCCGCAATCCGCTCGAAGAAGAACGAGCGTAGGGAGACGATTTCCGCGTCCGGTGCCATGCCAACGATGCCAGCCTCATTTCGTCCGGTGGCCGCGATCCCGGCGACATGCGTTCCGTGGCCGTGGACATCATCGGAGACGTGCTGGGTGGTTTCCCGGATTGACGGGTAGTAGTTTGCCGGCGCCTCGGCGACGAGCGTGTCGTCAGTTCCGGCGTGAACACGCCCGTACCTGAAGAGTCGGCTGCGTTCAGCGTCGATTCGTGACGCGAGAGCAGGGTGGGAGTGACTGACGCCGGTATCGATGATCGCGATCGTCGTCTCCGCACCCGTCGCCCGCTCGTGAGCAGCCCTCGCGCGCACCAGTTGTTTGTCCCACTGTTTCTCCCGCTGGGGTTCAGTACTGGCCGACCCTTCGGTTGCCGACCGTTCGATATCGACAACGTGTGTTTCGTTCGCAATGATATCGTCTACGACGGCGCTCGTCCGGAGCGCATCGGACTTATCGCTCGGTCCCTCGACGATGAGTGCCGATCCGCCGGCGAGTTCGTGCAACACCTCGAACTCGGTTCGCTCGATATGCGACCGAAGTCCGTTACCCCCAGCTAGAACGATGTACAACTGCCGCTGGGTAGCCTCCCGATCGTCGGCGCTGGCTGTCCCGAGTGCGCCGACCGAAATCGTACTCCCTGCGATACTTTTAAGCATTGACCGTCTTGATGACCGTCCCGTCATGTAATTCAATCAATTCTTCTAATACTTAATACAAATTATTTTCTATTTCATAGAACCGCTGTCGCGTCACCATTCGTCCGGTGGTTTGACGACTCGTTGGCTCGTTATGTGCGTACCGATGAACGACGACATCGACCGCGAGTTGCCGATGGAGATCGCCGACGCGTTCCGGGACCGCGAGGAGACGCTGGCCGTCGCTGAGTCCTGTACCGGGGGGCTGATCGGCGCCGCGATCACCGCCGTGCCGGGCGCCAGCGACTACTTCGATTCGGGGCTGACGACCTACGCCTACGACGCCAAGCGCCGCCACCTCGGCGTTAGCCGTGAGGCGTTAGACGAGTACGGCGCCGTCTCGGAACCCGTCGCCCGACAGATGGCCCAGGGGGTTCGCGACGTCGCCGACGTCACGTGGGGAATCGCGACGACCGGTGTCGCCGGCCCGACCGGCGGCACCGAGGAGGATCCCGTCGGCACCGTCTACATCGGCGTCTCCTACGCCGGTCCGTGGGGCAGCGAATCCTCGTTCGCCTCGGTCTCGCGGTACGTCTTCGACGGCGACCGCGCCGACGTGCGGGCGAAAACCGTCGATCGGGCGCTCGAGGACCTCCTTGAGGCGCTCGAGACCCGCGGCGTCTGACAACCGCGGTGCGATCCTTCTGCTGTCGAAAATCAACCAGTTACGACTGCCGAGCCTGCGTTCGAACCCGATAGCAACGGGCAAAAGACAGTCCTCGAGAGTAAACTATTCGGCGGTCGCTTCCCCAGTGGCAGGTGGATGAACAAGAAGGGACACGTTCTCAACGCGATACTTCTGAGTCTGGGGCTGGGGTACATCCTCGAGCCGGCGGGGAACCTCGAGACGTTCCGGATGATCGTTGCGATCGGCGTCCCGGTGACGCTGGGGGCGCTGTTTCCGGACGTCGACACCGCGTTCGGCAAACACCGGAAGACGCTGCACAATCTGCCGGTGCTGCTCGGCTTCGTCGCCTTCCCCTACGTCTTCGGGAACCTCGAGTACGTCTGGCTCGGCGTGTTGACCCACTACGTCCTCGACGTCGCGGGCAGCAAGCGCGGCATCGCGCTGTTCTACCCGCTCTGGAAGGAGGAGTTCGGCCTGCCCGTCGGCGTCGCGGTCAGCAGCAAGTACGCGGACGGAATGACGGTGGCCGTGACGGTTCTCGAACTGGCGCTGGTCGCGGTGCTCGTCTTCCAGTTCCCGCAGTGGGGCCTCGAGATGAGTCAGCAGCTGTTTGGCTTCTAGCGCGTCCCGCGTTGGGATTCCGATTCGGTTTCTGCCGCCCACTCGGAACCGCTACTGACCGAATCGGCGGTATCGTCGGCGGTCGCGTTGACGTACGTTCGGGTAAGGAGGGCCAGAACGAACACCTGACCGACGGCAGTGATCAAGTCGGCGGCGATTGCGCCCGAAGCGCCCGTGAGAATGCCGGCGACGGTCGTCCCGACGTACCAGCAGACGCCGAACGCGACGATACCGAGCACGCCGATCGCGAACGTGCCGAGGAGATTACCGCGGACGACGCTGTACGACGACCCGAACGCGCTGACGAACGACTCGTCGTCGATCACGATCGCGGCCACGAAGAACATGAGGAGAAACGCCACCAGCGGCCCCGGGACCACGAGCAGGAGGAACCCGATCGCGACCAGAATACTGTACGCGATCCAGCCGAGCAACAGGTGGAGGGTCTTCCGTCCGAGACCGTCGGTCGGGATGCCGCCGAGGCTGTCTCGCTCGTCCCCGAAGGCGTCGATAGCGATTGCGACGACCGCCAGCGAGACCACGAACGCGACCAACCAGAGCGCCGCCGCGGCGCCGGGACTCAAGCCCAGCGCGAGCGGGAGGTCGGCGATGTACGCGTTGATCTGCTCCTCGGCCGTTTCGATCTCCGACGCGCTCAGTTCCCCGCTGACTTCGGGATCGTGCAACATCTCCACCGTCCATTCGAGAAACCCGCGAAGGATATCTTGGAGTGCGGCCGTCTGGGCGACGCCGATGACCGTCAGCGCGGCGATCAGTACCGCGGCTGCACTCGTCGTTAACCGATCGACTGCTTCTCTCACCGTGTTACCTACGTTGAATGCCATTGATTGAAGATAGTCGTATGTGGAAATAAAACATGTGTTTCGACGAAGGAATTGTCGCGGCCCGACGGCGGCGGTCGGTCAGCGGTTCGGCTCCCACTCCTCGCAGGCGTCCATATCCTCCATCGCGGCGTCGTGACGGGCGCAGTAGGGGACCATCCCATCCGACGAGCGGACGTACTCGAAGTGTTCGCAGTTGCCGCAGTAGCGGTCCGTCGGCGCCTCGGGCTGGTTTTGAGGCGTCGGCGACTCGACGATCTCCGCGTCGCGGCCATCGCTGTCCATCGGCGAGGTGATGTCCGAGGCGGCCGTCCCGCCGTCGCTGGTCGCCCGCGCTCGAGCGGCCCCGCCGGTTCCGGATCCGGCGCTCGACGACTGTCGGGTCGATCCGGACCCGGCTGCGGTCTCGTCGAACGAGAGCGTGTCTCCGTCGTCGGCCGCGTTCGTCTGCGTTTCGACCTCGCCGTCGGGGGTGCCCCCGAGGAAGCCGATGCCGCCGAGTCCGCTCGAGTCCTCGGACTCGGCGACCTCGACGACCGTCTTGTTCTGGCGGGTGACGTTCATCTCGAGCGCGCCGCCGGGGTCGTTGCGCGTCTTGAAGTTGACAACGGCGGTGAACAGGCTCCAGAGAGCGATAAAGAGCCCGAGCAGGTAGACCACTGACACCTGCAGCGTGTAATCGTCACCGTGGAATCGCCAGTCGTAGGGGTACGCGCCCCAGAAGAGGACGACTCCGAGCAGACACAGGCTCACGCTGATCGCGGCCGCGGCGTGGACGCGTCGACTGGCGGGCAACACGAGGAAGACGCCGACCAGCGCGATCGGGACGCCGAGGCCGGCGAGCACGCCGGCGAGGCGGATGGACGCGTAGTGGGTTCCGATACCCGGCGACAGCACGGCCGCGTATCCGCCCAAGAGGTCGGTCGTCGCCATAATCACGGCCACGACGGCCAGGAGCGCGCCGATCAGGACGAGCGCCGTCCCCGCGTACAGCCGGCGGGGACCGACCACCTCCCGTGCGGTCCCGTCGTAGACCTCCGTCAGGCTTGTCATGACCGACGGGTTCGGTCTCCCACCACAAAACGCTACGTCAGACACATCTCGCAAGATAGAGAGGTAGTCAACCCCCGGAAACGAAAGCTTGAATCGACGGGCACGCAAACGGCCGCCTATGAGCGACGAGGACGAGGAGGAGCCGGCAGTCGAACTCGGCGACCGAACGCCCGTCGAGGGCGCACCGCTCGCCCGCGTCACCTCCCGGCTGACCTGGCCGAAGGAAAAGAGCGAGATCGACCGCCTCGAGGGCGACAGCATCATTCGAACGCCCGAGGGCCCCCAGGAGCTGTCGAGCGTCATCGAGGCGATCGACGAGACGTACTTCCAGCGCCACCAGGAGTTCGAAAAGCACGTCCGGGCGGTCATCGGCACCGGCCCGGTCCCGACCGCGGACGAGTAACGACCCGTGGCGACGGAACGGACTCGAAGCGGCGGTCGCTGGCTTCGCGATCAGTTCGATCGCCTCTCGTGGGTCCAGAAGTCGCTGTTGGCCGGCGCGTTGCTGACGGTCCTGTGGATGCACCTCGTGCCGCCCGAACTCTCCCGGCGGTTCGTCGTCGACACCGTCGTGCTCGTCGGCGGCCCGCTGGCGCTGGGGCTGACCCACGGGAGACACCTCGGCTGGCACGTCGATCGCGTCGCGGTCCGAAACGCCGTCCTGCTCTCGCTGTTCGTTCTCCCCTTCTATCTGGTCGGCTCGACGCTGCCGACGATCCGCGACTACTACCCAATGTGGGAGACGTCGGCGGCGCTCGGTGAGTTCGTCCCGCACGCGATCCAACTGTTCGGCCTCGCGCTGGCCGCCGAGACCTACTACCGCGGCCTCCTCTGTGTCGGCGTCAGGGAGATCGGCCGCAAGGCGGTGTTCATCAGCCCCGTCGTCTACATGCTCCACCACGCCGGCAAACCGCCGATCGAGTTTCTGCTGTCGGGGCCGACGGATGTCCTCTTCGGGACCGTCGACTACGAGTCGAACTCGATCTTGCCGTCCGTGATCGCCCACGGTGCGGGGCTGGTCTTCCTTGACTGGCTCGTCCTCCACGACCCGCTGTTCGATCCGACGCTGGTGATCGAACTCCTCGAGTGGCTCCCGGTGCCGATCTGAACGCCGCGGCGGCGATCGCGCGGCAGGGCGCTTTTGTGACGGCCGGTCGATGGCTCATGTATGAGTCTCCCGATCGACCCCGAGACGATCGATCCCGACGAATTCGGCGAGAAGCAGGCCGTCCTCGAGATGGACCACGAGGAGGCGATCGAACACGTCCGCGAGGTCTGTACGGACGTCGGCTTCGGCATCCCCGTCGAGTTCTCGCCCGCCGAACTCCTCAACGAGAAGGTCGACGCGGACCGCGATCCCTACTACGTCCTCGGGGCCTGCAACCCGGAAATCGCGGACCGAGCGCTCGACGAGACGCTCCGGATCGGTGGTCTCTTCCCCTGTAACATGATCGTCTGGGAGGAGGAACCGGGCCGTCAACGGGTCTACCACGTCTCGATCATGAAGATCGCACGCTTGCTCGGGATGGCGCCGGACAACGACGAGTGGGCCGACATCGTCGACACCACCGGCGACCTCACCGCGGAAGCGTTCGACCGATTCGACTCGGTCGAGACCGACGTCTCTGACTGACGCGTCGTCGCCGCGTACGCGCCGTCAGCGACCCTCGTCGACCGCTTCGGCGATCGTTCTACCGGCATTGTCAGCTATATATGGCCACATAATTATCCGTAATAGGTGTCAACAACATTTACGTACGTCGCGAATGATGTTTTCGTATGGACCTCCGCACCGCGTTTTTCGCTCTCCTGCTCGTGGTTCTCGGGGTGCTCTCGGCCCTGGTCATCACCCCACTATTGCAGTACGTGCTGGCCGCTGGGCTCCTCGCGTTCGTCCTCCGTCCCGCCCACGAGCGCCTCGAGCCGAAGCTCGGGCCGCGGCCGTCGGCGATCCTGTTGACCGGGGTCGCCGTCCTGGCCGCCGTCGTCCCGCTGTTGGTCATCTCGGCCGTCGTTTGGGGCACCGCCGTCTCTTTTCTCGACGAGTTCGACGAAACGAGCGTCGTCGAGAGCGCCCGCGGGATCGCCGAAACCGACCTCGGTCTCGAGGCCCAGCAGATCGACGCGATCGAGACGGCGGTTCACACCGAGATCGAGTCCTCGCTCTCGAGCGCGGTCGAACTCGCGCTGGGTGAACTGATTCGGCTGGTCAACGCCAGCCTCGAGATGGCGATCGGACTGGCCGTCTGCGTCTTCCTGCTCTACTACCTGCTCGTCGACGGGGACGATCTCGTCGCCTGGCTCGGCGACGTCGTCCCGCTCGACCCCGCCGTCCGCGACGAACTGTTCGCGGAGGTCCGCGTCGTCACCTGGGCCGTAATCTACAGTCACGTCCTCGTCGCGGTCGTCCAGGGGCTCCTCGGCGGAATCGGGCTCGCCGTGGTTGGCGTCCCGAACGCGGCCTTCTGGACGGTGATCATGATCTTGCTCTCGTTCCTGCCGGCGATCGGCGTCTGGCTGGTCTGGGGGCCCGCCGCGGGGTATCTCGCGACGGTTGGCGATCCGCTCGCCGCCGTCGTTCTCCTCGCCTACGGCCTCACGGTCCTCGCGCTGATCGACAACTACCTGCGGGCGATCTTCGTCGATCGCGGCTCCGGTCTCCACCCGGCCGCCGTCATCGTCGGCGTCATCGGCGGGATCTACCTGCTGGGCATCATGGGGCTGTTCCTCGGACCGGTCCTGCTCGCGGTGTTCAAAGCCGGCGTCAGCGTCTTCACCAGAGTCTCCGGCGAAGACGGCGACCAGTGGACGGACCCCGAACCCGACGCGAGCCCCGGACCCGCGGCGAGCGGGGCCGAGAAACCGCTTTCGGAGTCCGACGGCGCGGACTGACCGCTCGGGACCAATGTTCCTTCGGAAAAAGATCGAACCGTCGTCAGTCGGCGGTCTGGATACGGTCGGTTCGGCGGGTCGTCGGCACGCCGAATCCGGTCAGGGCCATCGCGAACAACACGAGCGGCGACAGGAACCCGAACAGGTAGAACGGCGCGTACTCGAGAGTCGGGACGCCGGTTGCGGAGGCCATAAAGACGCCGCCGGCGTGCCACGGAAGGAGCGCGCCGGTCGGCGTCCCGGCGGCCTCGACTGCCCGCGAGAGTTCGTCGCTGTCCAGTCCGAACTCCTCGTAGAGGTTCCGCAGCGTCATCCCGGGGAGGACGATGCTCATGTACTGTTGGGCCGTCAGCGCGTTGATCGCGATCGCGGAGACGCCGGTGCCGGCGATCAGGCTGCCGGAGCTCCGGATGCCCTGTGAGAGCCGGTTGGCGAGCACCGCGAGCACGCCGGTCCGCTCGAGCAGACCGCCGAGCACGAGCGCGGCGACGACCACCGTGATCGTCCAGGCCGAACCGGTGAGCCCGCCGGTCGCGAGCAAGTCGTCGACCAGATCCGATCCCGTTTCGGGGGCAGTGCCGCCCATGAAGATCTCCCACGCGGGGACGAAGCCGGTCCCCTGGAGGAGGATCGACGTGAGGACGCCCGCGATGGTCCCGCCGACAAGCGTCGGCAGGGCCGGATAGCCCCGCAGCGCGAGCCCGAAGGTGACCACGAGCGGGACGAACGCCAGCGGCGTGACGGAGTAGGATCCGGCCAGTGCGGTCTGTATCTCGGCGACGCGGTCGGTCGGGACGCTCCCGCTGGCCTGCAGGCCGAGGACGGCGAAGATCGCGACGGCCATCCCGAAGGCGATGACCGTCCCGGTTCGCATCCGGCGAATGTGGTCGTACAGCGGCGTGTTCGTCACGCCGGCCGCGAGGTTCGTCGTGTCCGACAGCGGCGACTGCTTGTCGCCGGCGTAGGCCCCCGAGAGGACCGCGCCGACGGTCATCGTCGCGGGCACGCCAAGCCCCTCGCCGATGCCGACGAAGGCGACGCCCAGCGTCCCGACCGTCGTCCACGAGGACCCGATCGAGAACGCGACGATCGCGGCCAGCACCGCGGCGACGGGCAGGAACACCGACGGCGAGAGCAACTCGAGGCCGTAGTACATCATCGCCGGAATCGTCCCGGCGTCGACCCAGGTCGCGATCAGCGCGTAGATCGTGAAGATGATCAACAGCGCCTGCAGTCCCATCAGGAGGCTGTTAGCGACGCCCTCGTAGAGGTCCTCCCACGAGTAGCCCAGGTAATACCCGAAGGCGCCCGTGAAGACGATACTCCACAGCAGGGGGACGTGGGGGTCCAGCCCAAGTACGGCGGATCCCACGCCGAGGAAGAGGACGACGGCCAGCACCGGGACGAACGCGAGCGCGACGGAGGGCCGTCGCTCCGGTTCGAGGTCCTCGACCGTCGTCGGAGTGAAATCGAGTGCCATCACCCGTCGTATGCGTCTTAGGAATAAAAGAGGTGCGCCTTATTATTAATAATAATTCATCGGAGAATGTAGACGGCAGTCTTACAGGTTGTTGAATAATTCCTCCAGAGGGTACAGCGGTGAACACCGGAGAATATCGGTGACTACAGATGCACAAAAACGTTCGGTGTCAGTCCGCGAGAAGGGAACCGGTCGGTGGCCGGCAACGCCCGGCGATGAACGAGGAACGCGAGGTCTCGGCGGAAAGCGAATGGATCGTTCGAGGGGAACTCGAGTGAGCCGATACAACTCGAGTGACCGAAACCGATCGGTGGACCCGTTCTCGTTCGCGTCAGTCGTCCGCCAACTCACCGTCTTCGGCGACCTCGGCAACTTCGGCGGCCTCAGCGGCCTCGAGTTCCTCGAGATACCGCTCGGCGTCGTACTGGATGTACCCCGTGACGAGGGCGATGACCCCGAGAACGAACAGCGGGACGCCGACGAGGACGACCAGCAGTCCCATCGCGGTGAGGAATTCGGTGCTGACGAGCGCCAGAGCCATACCGACCGGATGCGCTCGAGCGATTTAGGGACTCGGGTTCGCTTACTAGTCACGGTTCGGCGAGTGGTGTGTGCGAGGGAGAACGTACTGAGACGAAGCGTTCTGCTATCGTGGCAACGGGGAGTTGCCACTTCCTCCCCAGCCGATTCGTTCCCTCCGGTCACTCATCCCTCGCACGGGTTCAGACTGCGGTTCGTCAGTGGCACACGGGTCGCTTCGCTCCCCATTCGCTTTTCCGAGACCGTCACTTCGTTCCGGTCTCGCCCTTCTCACCGCAGTCCAGCGCGCGCCACCACATGGCGAGCAGTCGAGCGAGGAACGATAACGACCCACCCGGTAGCACATGCGCTCCGTAGTCGACTAGTCTCGAGCAGAAAAGGCGCTGAGATTCGACTGCAGCCCCGCCGCGAGTTCGGATTTCCGCCGGAGGCGAGCGTGGGAGATCGGAAGCTGCGTCGCGACCTCGGCGACGGCGTCGTGGAAGGTCTCGGCCTCGCCGTACTCTCCGTCGAAAGCGTTGCGCACGCTCTCGCGGACCTGCCAGACGCCGACGGGCGCCCAGTAGTCGTCGCTCACTTCGCGGAGGACGAGACACTTCGCCTGTCGCCCGATCGACTCGAGGTGCTCTAAGGCGGCCAGTCGGGCGGCGTAGTAGGCGCCGGCGGTCTCCTCGACGTAGCTCGAGCGCCCGTCGAATCCCTCGCTGGCGCTGGCCATCCAGGTGTCACCCTCGGGATCGGGGTTCCAGATGCTGCCGGGCGCCTTCATCTCGACGAGTTCGAACTCCCAGTTGCCCGGCGCGAGGATCACCCAGTAGCGGTTGCCCATGTACTCGTTGGCCCAGACCTGCACCTCGTCGACGCTGGGCGCGTTGCGGATGCGCCCGCGGAGGAACTGACCGACGGTGTCGTCGACGGCGGTGATCGACCACCGCGTCGGGACGAGCCGTCGCTGGTCGGTCTCGCCGAGCGCGCCCGCCGAGAGGATCGAGTTGATGTCGTAGACATCGAACCCCCGACGATAGAGGTAGGTCATCGCGCCCTGGGCCTGCCAGTCGTCGTCTTCTAAGGTCTTCTTGATCGGCTTCGGGACGTAAGGGTTCTCCCGCAACTCGGCGTTGCGAGCGTTGGCGCGGGGGCCGCGGGGCGTCGCGACGTCCGTGCCGGTGTCGAGGCCCAGATCGGGGGTGTCGTCGAGGCCGATCTCGAGGTCGACCGGCCGATCCGCGATGGCGACCTCGCGCTGGACGCCGACGAAACCGTCCCAGGCGTCGTGGACGTTGGGCGTCAGTCGACTCGCGATGCTCGGCGAGTCGACGTTCGCACGCTTGTTGGAGTTCAGCAGGCCCGTTCGACGCTGGAGGACGTCCGGAATGTCGTACCCCTGCTGGTACCAGTTCCCGTCGGTGACATAGTCCTCGGCGGCGTTCTCGTCGCCGACCGGCGAGAGCACCCCCACGGGGATGTCCGGGTAGTTCGACCGCCCGACGAAGATCGAGGGAGCCGTCGAGCCCACGAGCGAGTCGCCGGACAGCGCTTGCTCGAAGTTCTGTTCGAACTCCTCAAGGTGGTCCGTGATCTCGTAGGACTTCTCCTTGGCGAGGCGCCGTCGCTTCGCCTCCTCATCGGGTTCTAACTCCTCGATGTAGTCGTCGAGGCGCATTCACTCGCAGTAGGGGCGGAGCCCGTTTGAATGTTGCAGTTCGGGGGCAGAATGTCAGAGGCAGAGGTCCGGTCTGGCTTGGCACCCACCGAACCTCATCATCTTCTTTCGAGTGGACAGTAAAGTATCTAGCCGTGGATTTTCTGACTGCGAAAACACCTGGTCTCGCGACGCCGACTTCGTCCACACCCATCCGTTTCGACAGCGTCCGCTCTCGGGTCGGCGCCGACCTCGAGAGCCCTCGAAAGACAACCGTTAAAAACGCCGGGCGGGAAAGAAGGGGTATGAGTACGACCGACGAAAGCCAGAGGCGCTCGTGCGTCTCCTGTGGGCTCAACATCGCCGGCACCAACGCCGCCGCGTTCAAGTGTCCCGACTGTGGCACCCAGATCTACCGCTGTGCCAAGTGCCGCAAGCAGAGCAACCTCTACGAGTGCCCCGACTGCGGATTCACCGGTCCGTAATAGAACCATGGGAAAGGTAGCCGCGAAAATCAAGGTCATGCCGAACAGCCCTGAAATCGATCTCGACGCGCTCCAGGAGCGCCTCGAGAGCACGCTCCCCGAGGGCGCCAAGATCAACGGCGTCGAACGCGAGGAAGTCGCGTTCGGTCTCGTCGCACTCTACCCGACCGTGATCGTCCCTGACGGCGCGGGCGGTACGGAGGCCGTCGAGGAAGGCTTCTCGGACGTCGAGGGCGTCGAGAGCGTCGGCGTCGAGAACGTCGGCCGTATCTAACTCGCTGAATCGGCACTCGATCGAGTTCGGTTTCTCAGAGCTGAAGTCCCTCGAGCCGCTGGGCTGTCGGTTCGACGGTCCATGTTCGACGGGGACACAACTTTACCACACCGTCTGTGAAACGTGACAGGCGTGAGCGCGCTGTCGGATCCCACTAGGCGGCGGTGGCTCGCGTGGGCCGCGCTAGCAACCGTCTTCCTGCTCGTCAATCTCCACCGATTGTCGACGGCCGTACTGTCGGATCGGCTGACCGACGCGTTCGGGACGACTGCGGCCCAGCTCGGGACGCTCCACGCCGCCTTCTTCCTCATCTACGCGGTCGCTCAGATCCCGACCGGCGTGCTCGCCGACCGGTTCGGCCCCCGGTACGTCGGCTCGATCGGCGGGCTCGTCCTGAGCCTCGGCGCCGTCGGCTTCGCGCTGAGCGGCAGCTACCTCGCGGCCGTCGCCTCGCGGGCGCTCATCGGCCTGGGTAGTGCCGTCATCTTCGTCACGATCCTCCGGTTTTGCGCCAACTGGTACCGCGCCGACGAGTTCGCCACGATGACCGGACTGACCGGCAGCGTCGCCGGACTCGGGGCGATCCTCGCGACCACGCCGCTGGCGGTCGCCGTCGACGCGCTGGGGTGGCGGGCCACGATGATCGGCCTGGCCGCCGTTGGCTTCGTCGCCGCCGGGGCCGTCTTTGTCGTCGCGCGCCAGTCGCCGGCCGCGGCAGGCCTCGAACCCATCGCGGGCGTCCCGGAGCAGCCGTCGGTCACGCTCGCGGAGACCGCCGGTCACCTGCGAACGCTCGCTCGCGACCCCGACCAGTGGCTGCTGTCGGCCGTCTTCTTCGCCGGCAACGGCGCGATACTGACGCTGATCGGCCTGTGGGGCGTTCCCTACCTCGCGATCGTCTACGGCCTCGACGTGACGACCGCGTCCTCGTTTACCCTCCTCGGATCGATCGGCCTGCTGGTCGGTCCGCCGGCGATCGGCTGGGTCTCCGATCGACTCGAGCGGCGCGTGCTGCCGATGACGGCGGGAGTCGGCCTGTTGACGATCGCGTTCAGCGTGATCCCCGTCTTCGGGCGCCCCCCGCTGGCGATCATCGCCGTCTCGTACCTGGCCTGCGGCGTCCTCTTCGGCGCCGCGATGCTGTCGCTGTCGACCGTGAAGGACCGGTACCCGCCCGCGGCCAGCGGTGTCGCGACGGCCACCGTGAACACAGCGGGGTTCGTCGGCGCGACGGTTCTCCCGACGCTCATGGGGCTGGTGTTGGACGCTTACCGGACCGGCGAGACCGTCGGCGGCACCGTCGCCTACACTCGGTACGGGTACCGGGTCGCCTTCGGCATCCTCGCGGGGACCGTCGCCGTCGCCTTTTGCTGTTCGTGTTGGCTCCTCGTCCGCGACCGCGACACCTCCTCGTCGCCGTCGGCGCGCGAGGGCTCGAGCGCACGATAAGCGACGCGAGAAAAGAAACGGGCCGTCGGCCGAGAGACGGCCCGGTTCGGTGGCGATGCGTCGGGCGAACCGACGGGACGACCGGCGGGGCGTCTCGTTACTGGCCGGGGCCGGGACCGGGCCCGGGGCCGGCGTCGGGACCGGGCTGATCGTCCGGGTCGGCGCCGAGGCCGGCCTCGGCGACGATCCGCGCACCCGTCTCGGAGAGGTCGACCGTGACGTCGCCGGGAACCGCCTTGCTGATCTCGTCGACGTTGCCCGCGAGCACCGTCAGGATGTCGTCGGGGTTTGCGTACAGCAGCATGGTGCCGTCCTGACCCTCCGCGACGAGTTGCGTGTCGTTAAGGACGACCTGGTCGTTCTGTATCGTCGCCGCGACGACCGGCAGCGCCTCGGGTTTCCCCTTTTCGTTGTCGTGGACCCGCCGGATGTGGACGTCCTCGAGGTCGATGACGTCCTTGTACTCCTGGATCACTTCGGCGCAGGCGACCATGTCCTGTAGCAGTTCGGCCTTCTGTTTCCCCCCGTGGCCGTCGTCGCGGTTGAGACAGTGCTGACAGACGCGAAGTTCGAGTCGCATTGGCGGTCCTTATCGCTGGAGCCCGATGAGAATTCCGTTTCGGCTTCCGGGCAGCCGAGTTCCCTCGATCCGCTCGAGTCAACCCCAGCGGGAGACCGCTATGCCACGGCGGGAGCCGCAGACATCCGTCAGTCGCCGGTCGGTTTCAGCGAGACGAACTCGAGGCCGTGGTCCCCGAGCAACCGATCGGCTCGGTCGGTCACGGACGGGGCGACCAGAACCCCGCGGACGTCGGCGTCGGCGTGGAGATCGCGCTCGAGGGCGTCGACGTACCGGCGCAGTTGGCCGACCGCGTCCGGCCCGACGCGGCGGCGCTTGAGTTCGACGACGACCGTCCGGCCCGCCGAATCCTCGCCGTAGATGTCGACGGCGCCGGCCGGCGTCGCGCGCTCGGTCGCCAGCGGCGTGAACCCGGTCTCGAGCAGGTCGGGTTCCTCGAGAATGCGCTGGCGGAGGTCCTCCTCGGTCCCGGAGAGGGCGAGTTCGTTCTCGTCGGTTCCCGAGAAAGCCGAGACCTGCAGGACCCGCTGGAATCGCACCAGCAGCCGCTCGTCGGGATTCGACCGGAGGCTCTCGAGGACGAGTGCGTCGGGGTCGGCGTCCGCCTCAACGCCGCTTCCGTTGGCGTCCCCGTCGTCGCAGTAGACGTCGTGCTCGCAGCCCGGAGGCTGCCAGTTGACCGGCTGCTGGCCCTCGTCGGTGTGGACCAGCGCCGCGCCGTCCGGTTTGAGCATGACGTGGCGGTCGCCCGCCTCGAGCACGCTCGAGGCGCGACCCTCGTAGTCGACGGAACAGCGACCGAAGACGGTGACGAGCGCCTCGCGCTCGATGCCGTCGGCGACGGCCTCGCAGGCGGCCGACAGCGACGGCTGCTCGAGGGTCACTGCTCGCGGCGACCGCGCGGTCGATGGCTCGGAAGTCACTGGAACGGTATAGCCGTCGGGCGAATAAAAGGAGCCCGGACCGCGTACGGACAGCGTGCATCGTTCCGTGACGTTCACGGCCGATCGATGGTCGACCGATCGCTGCCGCCCAACGCCTCCCCTCACCGACGAGAGTTCGTCGCGCTGTCAAAAACCCTTATTTCCGCCCGTCGATGGTCTCGAGTCGAATGACAGACGGCCATCCCCGCCGCGAATTTCTCGGCATCGCCGGCACCGGCGTCGCCGCATCGCTCGCCGGGTGCTCCCAACTCGAGGCATTGACACAGTCCGACGAGGGCTCGAGCGACGCGGTCACCGTCGCGGTGTCGCCGGACCGGAAGAAGCTCGAGCAGCTCAACGAGGAGCTCCAGTCGGCCGTTCAGAGCGGCAATATGTCTCAGCAGGAGGCCGGACAGCGCGCGCGGGAGGAACAGCGCAACCTGACCGAGGAGGCCGCGACTGAGTTCGAGGACTCGGTCGGCGACAGCGAGATCACGGTCGAGGAGTCCGCACCCGAGTTCGGTCTCCTCCGCGTCACCGGCTCCGACGAGGCGATCATGAGCGCGCTTCGGGAGGGCGAGATCAGCGGCATCTATCCCGGCGACCAGTACGACGCGTTCGTCCAGCAACAGCAACAACAGGCCCAACAACAGGAGATGCTCCGGCGACAGCGGGAAGAACAACAGAACGACAGCGCCGAAAACGAGTCCGACGCTAGCAACGAAACGGACGTCGGAACCGACACGGACGGGTCCGACGACGGGAATCAGACCGCCGAAAACGAGTCGGACGCCGGAAACGAAACCGACGAGTAACTCGAGACCTCGTTCTGATGACGGTTTGGCCGCCGGTCACCGGTTCACAACGGTTCGGCGGCCGCTTACCGGTCTACGCCGGGCGGGCCGCCGGTTACCGCTCGATACTGAACGGACTCGAGCGCTCGGTCCAGTTCCAGCCTGGCAGTCGCTCCTGGAACCCAGCCGCCAGCGCCGCCTCGCAGTCGTCGACGCCCGCGTTCTCGTCGGCCTCGCCGTGGACCCGCAGGTCGGCGTAGTGGAACGTCGCCTCACCGAGGGTCCGCAGCGGCTGGCGGCCGGCGACGGTCGCGGCCAGTTCCCGACCGAGGATCTCGTCGACGACGAAGCCGGGATAGTCGCCCTCGACGTCGAGTTCGCGGAGGATCGCGACCATAGCGGCGACGTTGACCCCCAGATCGCCGTCGGCGAAGACGTCGTCGACGGCCTCGAGATACTGCGCCTCGGTGACGTGATCGACGTCGGTGTCGAAGATGTCCCCGAGGTCGTCCCGGACGTCGTTGATGAGCGGAACGACGGTTTCGGCGCGGTTTGCGACCCAGTTTCGCTCCCGTACGACGCGGTCGGCTGTCAGGTGCATACCTCCGATACGTACCGAACGGCCCTGGTTTTTGCGAAGGCTTTTATACTACGCAAAGAATAGCGTCGAATAAGCGGGTTCTCCCTGGAATCTTCCCGCAACCCAGGACAACCGACCTGGGAGCGCGTTCGTCACGGCAGGTGTCAGACGGATGATCCGGGATGCGAGGCGTACTGCACCGTCCGACGTAGACGGTGTGACGCAACGGTATCGCCGGTACGATACAGTTCGGGCGGTCGGTAGACCGTCACCACATCCCGGAATCCGACAACATCGACCTGAGCGGTTCGCTCCCCGGCGGCGAGTTCACGCAATCCACAATCGGCGATTATGAGTACTGTAGAGCAGCAACTCGACGATCTGAAAGCAGAGATCACGAGCGAGTTACCGAGCGATATCTCGGTCTCCTCGGTGAAATACGAAGGCCCCGAAGTGGTGGTCTACACGCGCGATCCGAAGAAGTTCGCTCAACAGGGCGATCTCATCCGGCAACTCGCGAGCAAACTTCGCAAGCGCATCACCGTCCGCCCCGATCCGAGCGTTCTCTCGCGACCCGAAGAGGCCCGCGAGGAGATCATGAGCGTCATCCCCGAAGAGGCCGGCGTCACAGACCTCGACTTCCACGCCGACACCGGCGAGGTCGTCATCGAGGCCGAAAAGCCGGGCATGGTCATCGGCCGCCACGGCTCGACGCTCCGCGAGATCACCAAAAACGTCGGTTGGACGCCCGAAGTCGTCCGCACGCCGCCGATCGAGTCCTCGACCGTCTCGAACGTCCGTAGTTTCCTCAAACAGGAACGCGACGAGCGACGGGATATCTTAGAGAAGGTCGGCCGACAGATCCACCGCGAGGAGATGTCCGACGACGAGTACGTCCGCATCACGACGCTGGGCTGCTGTCGCGAGGTCGGCCGGGCCTCGTTCATCCTCTCGACGCCCGAAACCCGGATCCTCATCGACTGCGGCGACAAACCCGGCGCGGAGGGTGAAGTGCCCTACCTCCACGCGCCCGAGGCGCTCGGCGCCGGTCCGCAGACAATCGACGCCGTTGTCCTCACCCACGCCCACCTCGACCACTCCGCGCTGATCCCGCTGCTGTTTAAGTACGGCTACGACGGGCCGATCTACTGCACGGAGCCCACCCGGGACCTGATGGGGCTGCTGACGCTTGACTACCTGGACGTCGCCGCCAAGGAGGGACGCGCCCCGCCGTACGAGTCCGAGCAGGTCCGCGAGGCGATCAAACACTGCATCCCGCTCGAGTACGGCGACGTCACGGACATCGCGCCGGACGTCAAACTCACCTTCCACAACGCCGGCCACATCCTCGGCTCGGCCGTCTCGCACTTCCACATCGGCGACGGCCTCTACAACGTCGCGTTCTCCGGCGACATCCACTACGAGGACACCCGCCTGTTCAACGGAGCGACGAACGACTTCCCGCGCGTCGAGACGCTGGTGATGGAGTCGACCTACGGCGGTCGCAACGACTACCAGACCGACCAGGAGGACTCCGAGGAGAACCTCAAGGAGGTCATCAACGAGACCTACGAGGAGGGCGGCAAGGTCCTCATCCCCGCTTTCGCGGTCGGCCGGTCACAGGAGCTCATGCTCGTCCTCGAGGAGGCGATGCGCAGCGGAGACATCCCCGAGATGCCGGTCCACTTGGACGGGATGATCTGGGAGGCGACGGCGATCCACACAACTTACCCCGAGTACCTTCGCGACGACCTGCGCGACCGCATCTTCCACGACGACGAGAACCCCTTCCTCGCCGACGAGTTCAACCACATCGACGGCGGCGAGGAGGAGCGCCAGGACGTCGCCGACGGCGAGCCCTGTATCATCCTCTCGACGTCCGGGATGGTCACCGGCGGTCCGATCATGTCGTGGCTGTCCCACATCGGCCCCGATCCGGACTCGACACTGGTCTTCGTCGGCTACCAGGCCCAGGGAACCCTCGGGAGCCGCATCCAGAAGGGGTGGGACGAGATTCCGACCAGCGAAGTCGGTGCCATGGGCAACGGCGGCGGCCGCGGCACCCTCGATCTGAACGTCGACGTCGAGACCGTCGACGGCTTCTCCGGCCACGCCGACCGCGCCGGCCTCGAGAACTTCGTCAAGACGATGAACCCGCGCCCCGAGAAGGTGCTCTGTGTCCACGGCGACGAGCGGTCGACGCAGGACCTCTCCTCGGCGCTGTACCACAACTACGACATGCGGACGTTCGCGCCGAAGAACCTCGAGACCTTCAGGTTCTTGTAAAGCCCTCAGCGTGCTCGAAAACGCCGTTGGCGTTTTCGGCATCGGGAGAATCGGAGATTCTCCCACGACACCCTGGCGGGCGCGCTTCGCCCTTTCAGTCCGTCAGGCGCATCTATTCGCGGCGCGCGGGTTTGCGGGCCGCTCGAGGGCCTGCCATTCCCCGTCGACTCGAGCGCTCGCCTCGAAAAAACGGCGAGCGCTCGAGTCGGCCGCCGCACTGCTACCGGCTGTTTTCGCGAGATTCCGGCGGCTGTTTCGGTTCAGTAGGTTCAGTAATGACTCCTCAAGCCCGTCCGAATCGCAAGAAATCGCGAGCCGCGGGAGTCGATCAGGAGAGCTATTTCGAGAGCCACTCGAGGTTCGTCGCGACGGTCGCCGCGATGATCGCGACGATCGAAATCAGAACGAGGAACATCGAGACGACGCTCACCATCGAATCGAGCGATTGGCGCAGCGCCGTCCACGCGACGACCGGAAGACGCTGACGCGAAGCGGATCGTCGCGGGTCGTTACTCGAGCGTCGCTGCGGGATCGACGACCTCGCTCGTCGCGGGGTAGACGCCCACCTGATCGCACACGTCGGCCATCGGGCAGGCGTCGGGATCCTCGAGACAGGCTGGCTTGCGCGCCGTGCAGTACTCCCGACCGAACTGGATCGTCGCGGTGTGGCCGAAGCCGCACTTGGCGGCGGGCACCTCGCGCTCGAGCACCGCGCGAACGCCCTCGTGGTCGGCGTCCGCGGGCGCGATGCCCGTGCGGCGGTAGATCCGGTGGACGTGCGTGTCAACGGGGAAAACGCCGCTGCGGCCGCCCGCGAACAGCAGGACGCAGTCGGCGGTCTTCGGCCCGACGCCGCGAACCGAAAGGAGCGTGTCGCGGACCTCGGCGGGCTCCTTGTCCTTGACGAACGCGTCGAACGCCGCGGCGGAGCCGAACTTCTCGAGGACCCACTCGGCGGTTCGGATCAGCACCTCCGATTTCTGGTTGTAGAGGCCCGCGGAACTGATCGTCTCCGCGAGGCGAGACTGCTCGGCCGCTGCAAGCGACTCGGCGAGGTCAACAGCAGGCCCGTCATACCTGTCGATCAGCGCGTCGTGAGCCGGCTGGCTCGCCTTGTCGCTGGTGTTCTGACTCAGGATCGTGCGGACGAGGCAGGTGAAAGCGTCCTGTCCGCCATACGTTTTCTGCCAATACAGTTCTCCAAGACGGTCGACGATTTCCTCCGCGCGGGTGTCGGCCGTCGCCGGGTCGAACTCGGTCGCAGCGCCGCCGCCCTCGACGCCGCCGCTGATGTTGACGGCGGGCTCGTCGTCCTCGCTCATACGCCTGGGTACGTTCCGGCGATACGTTTACATACCGGATTCGCGACGCTCGAGATCAATCGTGACATGGCCCGTCGGTTCATTCCCGCAAATAACGGATCGTTCGCTTCCCGTCGCTGGGATGACCACTGTAGGCCGGCAGCCAGTCGGGATAGGTCACCGGAACGGCCGTCGCCACGGCCTGAACGAACGCCCAGTACACCCCGGCTCGACAGACGACCGCGTCGGTCGCTATCGACGCGGTACCGAGCAAGCCCGCTGCGAAGCCGAGCGAACTGATCGGTCCGATCAGCGCGATCGCCGCGCCTCTGTATCCCGCGGGCGTCGCCGCCGATCGATAGAACCCGGGCCACCACGATCGCCAGCCGGCGGGATCGACCCTGATCTCGAGTCGGCCGAGGGTCGCCTCCCAGCGAGGGTCGGTGCCGATCGTGACCCGCAGCTCCCCCGGAAGCAATGCGAGTCCCATCGCGGCGTGAGCGAGTTCGTGTGCCAGAACGAGAGCGGGAACGAGCACCACGTATGCGAAAAGCAGCGCGAAAGCGATCGGAAGGAAATCCGGCATTCGTTCGTCTGCGAGATAGTGTCAAGCCATTATAACTATACCGGTGCCTTCCGAGACGCTATCGCGACCGACTCACTCGACGCTGATCGTCACCGTTACCTCGGCGCCGTCGGCCAGCGCGTCGACGAGTTCGCGGTCGAACCCCTCGGCCGCGAACTCGGCGCCGTTCATGATCGTCCGGTCGTCGGCGTAGTCGCTCGTCCGTCCGACTGCGCTGCGCTCGTTGGTGAATTCGAGGTCGGGATCGCCGCGCCCCTCGACGGTCTCCGTACAGCCGCCTGCGTCGATCGTGAACGCGATCGTGGCCTCGCGGTCCCGGCAGGCCTCGACGAACTCGGGATCGAAGTCAGCGGGCGCACGGTCGGCCTCAACGGCGAGGATGCAGTCCCCAGCGGGAGTGAGATAGTCGTCGGTCGTTACCTCGAACGTGCTCGCGTGCTCCGCGGAGACGTTCTCGTGACCGCTGGCGCGGATGACTTCTTCCATGCCCGTCGGTTCGTTGCCGGGCAGAAAACGGCCTCGAATTGGGTTCGGAATCCGGACGGACTCGAGCGCGACGCCGCGGACCTACAGCAGGCTCGCGCCGTCAAACTCGCCGCGGCCGTAGTCGACCTCGAGGAGGTCGAGGATGGTCGGCGTGATGTCGAAGAGGTCGGCGTCGCCGATCGTGGCTTCGGGCGTGTCCATGTACAGCGACGTGTTGTCGAAGCTGTGCATGCCGTTTCGCGGACCGCTCGTGAAGATGTCCGAATCGGCCTTGAAACCGGACTTCAGGTCGAAGCCTTTGTTCGGGATCGCGACCAGGTCCGGCGCGATGTCGTCGTGGTCGCCGCGGAAGGCTTCCTCCTTCTCGACGACGCGTTCGACGACCTTGTTGCCGTTGGGGCCCTCGAGCGCTTCCAGATCGGCCTTGAGCTGGTCGCGAACCTCGTCGTACTCGTCCTCGGGGACGGAACCGCGCGGTTCCCGGCCCTCGAGGTTGATGTAGAACCGACCCGGGATGAACGAGTAGGCCTTGGTATCGTCGGCGATATCGCCCAGTTCCTCGGGGTCGTCGGTCTTGAAGGAGAGCCAGCCCTCCTCCCGGAGCCACTCGTTGAAGTGCACCTCGTAGTCGAGGCTGGTGAAGCCGTGGTCGGAGGCGACGATCATGGTGACGTCCTCGGGCAGCGCGTCGCGGAGTCGACCGATGTAGTCGTCGACCTTCTGGTAGAACTCGATGAACTCGTCCTTGTACTCGCCGTCGCGCTCGTAGTCCTTAAAGAGGAAGTGGTTGACCCGGTCGGTCGTCATGAAGACGCCGAAGAAGAGGTCCCAGTCGTCCTCCTCGATGTAGTGTTTGAAGGCCTCGAAGCGCGCGTCGACCGTCGCGTGGGCGTCCTCGATGAACTCCGATTTGTCCTCTTGGTGGCCGAGTTTCGGATTGACGTCGATCCGGTAGTCCAGCGTCTCGAGATAGTCGCGGACGTCGTCAGGGTAGGCCGCCTTCTCCAGCCCGGGCGAGAGGAATCCGGAGACCATCCGCTGGACGTTGCGCTGGGGCGGGAAGGTGACGGGAACGTTCATCACCGTCGCCTTACGGCCGTCCTCCTGGACGCGGTCCCAGACGCGGTCGGCCTGGACCTCACGTCCCATCGGGACGTAGGTGTCGTAGGTGCCGACCTCGCGGTCCTGAAAGCCGTAGACGCCGGTCTCTCCGGGGTTGACCCCGGTCGTCAGCGACGGCCAGCAGGCGCTGGACTCGGGCGGAACGATGCTCGAGATCTCGCCGGCCGTCCCTTCGTCGGCGATCGCGGCGAAGTTCGGGAACAGTTCTTCGTTCTCCGAGAGGAGACTATACGGCACGCCATCGACCCCAATAAACGCGACACGGGGGGCATCGTCGCCCCGCAGTCGATCGAACAGACCCATAGGCGTGGGTAGTTCGACCGCATACAAGAACCTTCGTTTCGAGACACTGTGTTGAGAAGAACTGACACTAGTTCACGTGGGACCGTACGGCACCGACGGCGGGACGGCTTCGGTCCCGGACGACGATGTAACGACCGCTCGAACGACTGACTCGAGGCCTGCGACGAGCGCGGCGGCTTACTCGTCCTCGTCGCTCTCGGCCGGATCGAAGTTCTCGGGAACGACCGTCAGGTGGGCCATACCGACGCCGGACTCGGGGACGTCGGCGTCGTCGTCGGACGTTCGCGCGGACGGGTTGGTGGCTGCCATGACGAATAGACGTACCGCTGCGAGGGGGATAAAATTACCCATGCTCATAATGCATGAGCCGCGCGGACGAACATAACTCGCGCGAATCCGGGAGCGACCGCTGGTGGAACTGTCGTTGGCAGCGCGAAAAAACGGCGTGGCGAGCCGCGGGAACGACTAGAAGTTCTCCTCGTAGAGCTCCTGTGCGTGTTCGATCGCGTCGTAGGCGGCCTGCTTGTCCTCCCAGCCCTGCGTCTCGACTTCCTTGCCTTCCTCCAAGTTCTTGTAGGTCGCGAAGAACTCGTCGATCTCGTCGAGTTGCTGCTGGGGGATGTCGTCGAGATTTTCGATGTGGTCGTAGCGCGGATCCTCGCTGGGGACCGCGATGACCTTGTCGTCCTGCTCGCCGTCGTCGTCCATCTTCATCAGTGCGACGGGGCGAGCTTCGATGACGCAGCCGGGGAACGTCTGATCCTCGACGAGGACGAGCACGTCGAAGGGGTCCTCGTCGTCGTAGTACGACTGCGGGATGAAGCCGTAGTCACTCGGATAGTGGACGTTACTGTGGAGCACGCGGTCGAGGACGACGCCCGGGATGTCCTTCTCGTACTCGTACTTGTTTCGCTCGCCCTTGAGACACTCCACGACGGCGTAGATCTCTTCTGGCGGATTCGGTCCGGTCTCGAGGTCTTCCCAGAGGTTGACCATGTACCGGAGACTCCATCGGTGGATCAAAAAGTACTTTCGTAATCGAGTGTCACATTGTAGACGACGGTTGCCAGATACACGACATGAGATCCGGACAAGACCCACCAGTGTCCGGCGGTCGCAGAGTCGATCGGCTAGCTGCCGATCGCGCATACGAGGGATTAGTTGACAAGTCTTAAATAGTCTGGTGACATTTGCACAAGTATGTCAGAGGCACAATCAATCACCGGCGAACAGAGTATTGCACGCGAACTCACCGCGTTCCAGACCAACATCCTCACGATCCTGGCCAAAGAGCCGATGTACGGCCTGGCGATCAAGCGCGAACTCGAGGACTACTACGGAACGGAAGTAAACCACGGGCGTCTCTACCCGAACCTCGACGAACTCGTCGACCTCGGGCTGGTCGAGAAGAGCGAACTCGACAAGCGAACCAACCAGTACTCGCTGACCGACGACGGCTACGACGCCGTCCTTGACGGCGTCCAGTGGTCGCTCTCGAAGATCGTCACTGACGACGAGCGCGCCGACGAGATCCGCGACATCGTCGAGAACAGCTACTAACGACCGCGGCTGCGATTCCACCAGAACCACTCGTTGCGGTTATCGGCCCCGACGGTCGGGGACCGAACGATCGGCCGTCTCGGAGATCAGCTCGATCGATTCCGCGATCGCGTCCCGCTGTTCGGCGGACGGCCACGCATTTCTCACGAAGTACTCGGTACGGAACTCCCGGAGCTCCGCGTCCGTGAGCTCCTCGATCGGCTTCGCGTAGTGGTTGCTCGCGAAATCGGCGAGCGTCGCGGCGTTGTCACCGTGGACGTCGCCGTGGTTCTCGCGGACGCGCTCGACAAGTTCCCGGTTGCGCGCCGCGACGTCGTTCCAATCGTCCGGATCGCCCGTTCCCTCGAGGGGGATTTCGACCGCGCGCGAGAGGTCGGCGATTCGGTCGGTCCGGATGACGCCCTGTTCACTGTCGTGCCACTCCGCGGGATGGAGGACGAGGGTGTCGCCGCCGTCGTCGTCGCGAACCCGGGCGGTGAAATTGTACTCGGAGAGAAGCGTCGCGCGCCGCTCCCTGCGCGCTTCGGCCTCGTTCTCGTCGGGCGTCTCGCGTGCGATCCGCGTGAGCCGTTCGGCCTCGTCGACGATGTCAGCAGGAAGTTCCGTGGTCTCAAGGTCGCCGGCTCCGTCCTCGGAGTCGGCGCCGGTTTCGGCAAGCGATTCGTTCGAGTCAGTCATACCGATCCGTACGGCCTCGAGGACTTTTTCCCTTGCCGATCCGCGCCGGCCGGCCGGACGGGCCGGCTCAGGCCTCGTCGAGGGCCTCGTTCACGAGCCCGTCCGCGCGGTCGTTGACCTCGCGCGGGACGTACTCGAGAGTCCATTCGTCGAATGGGCCGAGCAGTTCGTGAACGGTGACGCGCTTTTCGCGGAGTTCGGGATTGTTGGTGTCGTACTCGCCGCGGACCTGCTTGACGATTAGTTCGGAGTCGCCGCGGACGTGGACCTCGTCGTAGCCGTAGTCGCGAGCGGCCTCGAGGCCCGCGATCAGCGCCTCGTACTCGGCCTGATTGTTGGTCGCCGTTCCGATCGTCTCGCCGTCCTCGGCGACGATCCCGTCGCCGGTGACGATCACCCAGCCGATCGCGGCCGGGCCGGGGTTCCCGCGCGAGCCGCCGTCGAAGTAGACGTGCGCGCGACCGCTGCTCTCGCGCAACAGCGCCTCGAGATCCCGCGGGTTCGATCCCTGGATGACGACCTTCTCGTCGTAGGCAACGGCCGTCGCAGAGCCGCGGCTCGCCCGCCAACGCTCGTGATCCGTGTTTCCGGACTCGACCGACACCCCTGCTTCCTCGAGTCGTGCTCGAGCCGTCTCGACGTCGCACTCGATGACCGGCATTCGTTGCCGATGTCCGCTGGAATCGGATAAAGTCTTTCCGGTATCAAATCGTAAACATCGCTTCTGAAGCGCTGTAGTCCCCGATATCGACAGATATTCCTCAGTGGCGGAAAACACCGTCCAAGGATTTATATGCGATGGTGATACTACTATAAAAGTGCGATGACACGGTCCACCCGCCAGCGGGAGCGAACGCGTGAGACGGACGAGACCGAGGATCAGGAAGGGGTACGCGCTTGCCCCGAGTGTGAATCGGACAATCTCGTAAAGGACTCCGACCGGGGTGAGCTCATCTGTGAAGACTGTGGGCTCGTCGTGGAGGAGGAAAAAATTGACCCCGGCCCGGAGTGGCGGGCGTTCAATCATCAGGAGCGACAGGAGAAGTCCCGCGTCGGCGCGCCGACGACCCAGACGATGCACGACAAGGGACTGACGACGACCATCGACTGGAAGGACAAAGACGCCTACGGTCGCTCCATCTCCTCGAAGAAGCGCAGTCAGATGCACCGACTGCGCAAGTGGCAGGAACGCATCCGTACCAAAGACGCCGGGGAGCGGAATCTACAGTTCGCGCTCAGCGAGATCGACCGGATGGCCTCCGCGCTCGGGGTCCCTCGGTCCGTCCGCGAGGTCGCCTCAGTCATCTATCGCCGTGCACTGAAAGAAGACCTCATCCGTGGCCGCTCGATCGAAGGCGTGGCCACCTCCGCGCTGTACGCCGCCTGTCGGAAGGAAGGCATCCCGCGCTCCCTCGAGGAAATCTCGGAAGTCTCTCGCGTCGAACGCAAAGAGATCGGTCGCACGTATCGGTACATCTCGCAGGAACTCGGTCTCGAGATGCGCCCCGTCGACCCGAAAAAGTACGTCCCCCGCTTCTGTTCCGAACTCGAACTCTCCGAGGAAGTCCAGACCAAGGCCAACGAGATCATCGAGAAGACCGCCGAGGAAGGACTCCTCTCGGGCAAGTCGCCCACCGGCTACGCGGCCGCCGCGATCTACGCCGCCTCGCTGCTCTGTAACGAGAAGAAGACCCAGCGAGAGGTCGCCGACGTCGCGCAGGTCACGGAAGTGACCATCCGGAATCGGTACCAGGAACAGATTGAAGCGATGGGAATCCACGGCTAACTCGTCCACGACTGTCCCGTCTTTTATCGGCGCTACCCATCACCAGCGACTGCACAACGCTCCGAAGGCGATTACTCGTCGCTCGAGTTGCTCTCGCCGTCGGATTCGTTCCCGTTACCGTCCGCGCTCTCGTTTCCGCTCTCCCCGCCGTCGCCCTCGGTGACCGTGATCGAGATCTCGTCGGTCATGTCGTAGGCGTTGTGCTGGGCGTCACCGGCCTGGGCACAGAGGTCGTGATCCCCCGGCTCGAGTTCGAGTTCGGTCTCGAGTTCGCCGTCCGAGAGGTGGTAAAAGCCGTCTTCCAGGGGAATCACGTACTCCGGTTCGACACAGCCTTCGTCGACGATCACGTGGAGGTGTCCGGCCCCGTTCTCGGGCGTCGTATCCTCGCCAACCGGCTGTAGTTCGAAGTTCTCGACCTCCATTTCGATTCCGACGGGGTTCGAGACCTCGGCGCCGTCTTGCGGGTCGACGAACGCGAGCTCGCCCTCCGGATCCGAGTAGTTGACGTTCTCGACGGGTTCGTCGTCGGTCTCGTTCTCGTCGGGTCCTTCGTCTTCGTTTGAGTCGCCGCCACAGCCGGCGATCGCGGCGACTCCGGCCACAGCGCTTGCGGTGAGGTACTGGCGTCGCGTCGGTGTTCGTGTCATTGGAGATCGATAATGCGGCGGTACGGTGATCGAGTTCGATCGATCGGCGGCGTTCCCGGCGGCCGCTTAACGCCAAACTGCGGCCGGCCGGCGGAGCACGCCGTCGACTCACGGAGACGGCAATCTGTATCCAATTTGGCGGCTTCACGGCGAAAAACCCACGCCCTGCGTTCGCTACGGAGCCAGCCCGTCCCGGCGCTCGAGGGGAACACGCACCGTCCCGATCCAAGCGCAACCGGTATCCTGCGGCGAAGTCCGTGCGCGGTGCGATCCGATTCGGGACGGAGACGCACCTCGACGACGTTATTCGCCGCCGCCGTTCGTTTCGTTTTCTTCGGAGTCGTTGCCGTCGCTCTCGTTGCCGTCAGTCTCGTTTGTTTCGTTGTCTTCGGTCTCGTTGGTCGCGAAACCGTTCTCCTCCTCGCTTTCGTTTTCTTCCGGCGTCTCCGATTCGTTGTCTTCCGGCGCCGCCGGTTCTTCCTCCGGTCCCTCCTGGTCTTCACCGTTACCGCCACCACCATCACCACAGCCGGCCAGCGCCGCGAGACCGATCGTACTGCTCAGTGCGATCAATCGTCTGCGAGTAGGTTGGATCGCCATTGTGGCTTCGCTAGACCGCCGGCGAGTGAGTGCCAAGAGAATTCGGAGCTTAGCCGCGAGGCGCCGACGCCAACGCGTGTTTACGTCGTCCGGATCGAGGTGCGACCGACGGTCCGGTATCGGTCGATCGGGGCGACGGTTACGGGCAACCGAGGCGACGGTTACGGGCGAAACCGGTACACCGACTCGGCGACGTCGAATCGGAAAACGAATCGTTACTGAGCCGGCGGCTGCTCCCGCTTCCAAGTTGCGACGGCGCGGTGACCGCGACCGTCGCCCGTCACTCCTCCTTCCCGACGCTGATGACCTGCAACAGCGAGTAGACGGGAACGCCCTCGAGTTCCTCGACGCCCTGCTTGTCCGCGAGGACCACGCAGGCCAGCGGCTCGCCACCCTCCGCGCGGATGGCCTCGATGGTCTCGCGCATCGTCGTGCCGCTGGTGATCGTGTCGTCGACGATGTAGCACTCGCGGTCGCGGATGCCCGCGAAGTTCCGGCTGAACGTGCCGCCTAACTCATCGATGTCGCCCTCCTCCCACTGGTGTTTCGCGGGAGTGTACGTTCCCAGGTCGGTCTCGAGTTCCCGGGCGACCAGCGTCGCGATGGGGCCGCCGGCCTTCTCGATGCCGATCGTCAGATCGACGTCCTCGCCGTGTTTGGCGAGCATGTCGGCCATCGCCTCCGCGATCGCGCTCATGCGTTTGCTGTCCCGGCCGATAGCCGACCAATCGACGTGGATGTCCTGGGGGCCGCTGGGGCTCGCGGTGCCGTTCTGCGGTCGGTCGCTTGGCTGTGTCGTCGCGTCGCTGCGCTCGACGAGCCAGCTCGCCGTCTCCCGGGAGACGTTCAGTTCGTCCGCGATCTCTCCCTTCGAGAGGCCCCGGGCTGCGAGCTCGGCCGCGCTCTCGATGAGGTCGTCGACGTTTTTCATATGTGACTGAATTCGACGGCCGTTTTTATAGTCGTGTCGTCGTCGGCAGTCGCGTCGTCGGTCGGGTCCGCAAACGCCCGTTCGTACTCCTCGAGGCCGTAGACACCGCTCACGACGTCTTCGATGACCCACGACGGCAGGCCGGCCATCGTATCGATGGCCGACGCGAAGTGGTCGCGGTTCGAGTTGACACTGCCGACGACGGCCTTGTTGTGCAAGACCAGCTCGCGGTGGAGGCGACCGCCCTCGACTTCAAAGCTCCAGTCGCCGGGGACGCCCAGCAGGGCGGCGACGCCGTTGGGTGCGAGCGCCTCGATTGACTCGAACGCGTGTTTCGCGTAGCCGGTGGCCTCGTAGACGACGTCCATCGGCTCGTAAACCTCCGGAATCTCCGGGACCGACGTCTCGCGGGAGTCGATGTACGTCACGTCGAGTTCGTCGAGGATGGCGATCGACGGGTGGGGTCGGTCGCGCCGGCCCAGACAGTAGACCCGGTCGTACCCCATTGTCGTCCGGAACATCGCCGCCGTCAACAGGCCCAACGAGCCGTTACCGAGGACGAGCACGGATTCAGGCTGCCAGTCGAACGCTGACCGCGCCGCTGCGGCGTGTTCGATGGCCTTCTCGGTGATGCTGATCGGCTCGACGAGGAAGCCGACCGGTGCGAGGTCGGCGGAGATCGGTACGAGGCAGTCGGCGGGACTCGTGAAGTATTCGGCCATGAAGCCGTGGGCGCCGACGATTCCGCGCTCGACGTACGCTCCCTCGGGCGCCATGTCGGGCTCGCCGCGCTCGAAGTAGTCGTTCGTCTCTACTCCCGCCGGCGGTCGACGCACCGTTGGGACGACGTACTGTCCCTCCTCGAGGTCGGTGCCGTTGGGATCTTCAACGACGCCGACGGCCTCGTGACCGAGGACGAGGCGGTCGTCGCCGTCGGGGACGCCGCCGTGACTGCCGGCGATGACCTCGTCGTCGGTGCCGTCGACGCCGACGCGGAGCGTCCGAACGAGGGCTTCGCCGGGTGCTGGTTCGGGAACGGGTAGGTCGATCAACGACGGCGTCCCCGCCCCGGGCTCAACTGCGATAGCTTTCATGCGAACTGCCTACGCACCGCAGGATTAAGTATTTATTCCTATTCGAGTAAAAACACAGCGGCCTCTCTCGCGCGTCGTCGCCGGCACTGAAAACGATTATCCGGCTGCTCCTGTCAGTAGCTCCCATGGAACGATACGATCTCGTCTATCGGCTCTACGACGAGTACGACACGGACCGGCTGCGGGAGTACCAGGCGTTCGTCGACGTCTTCCCGGCGATCGACTCCCGCGTCGCACTCGAGCACTGGCAGGGCGCCAACGAGGAACTCGAGCGGCGGAAGGACGAGATCCGTGGCGACTTCGCGGCCGGCGAGACGTTCGCGGAGGTCGCCGCCCGCGCCGACCGCGATCAGGCCTTCACCGCGCTGGACCTCGAGGCCAAGTACGGCCGCGCGGTCAACGTCCTCGTGTTGGACGTCGACGAGACGTTGCGCTCCGCGGGGGGAACGGACAACGAGATTCCCCGCGACACGCTTCACGTCCTGACGGAGTTCCACGAGGCGGGCGTTCCGATCGTCATCTGTACCGGCCAGACCTTGGAGAACGTCAAGGGGTTTGCCATCCAGGGGCTGGGCAGCGAAATCGTCCACTCGGGGAACCTCTCGATCGTCTACGAGGCTGGGACGGGCGTGTTCACGCCGGGCCACGGCGCCGACACGAAGCAACTGCTCTACGAGGAGTTAGACGCCGAGATCCGGGACGTCTTCGACGACGTTCGCGCGCGGGTGCTTCCCGAGGCTCCCGAGGGCCTCCGGCGGGGCTGTCACCTGCAGGGCAACGAGTTCAACATCACGATGAAGCCCAACTACGAGACCGGCTCCGCGAAGGCCCGGGAGACCATCGACGCGGCGCTGGTCTACCTGATCGACCTGCTGGCCGACGCCGTCGGCACCGCCCTCGAGGCGTCGCGCGACGACGGAGAGATCGAGCTCGCGGGCGAGACGGTCACCGACTGGACGCGGGCCTTCTACGCCGATCAGGACCCCGAGATCAGGAGCGTCCTCGAGAGCGAGGGCGGCTATCCCGACATCGATGGCGACGCCGTCCCCGAGCCGCTGACTGCCGTCCTCGACCGGATCGACGTCGCCTACTACGAGGCCGACGCGGCCGAGATCGGCAGCCTCGAGTTGAACAAGGTCGTCGGCGTCGAACGCGCGCTGGACGTGTTGGGCGTCGACGATCCGTTCTCGCTCGTGATGGGCGACTCGAAGAGCGACCTGCGCGTGATGAAGTGGGCCGACGAACACGACGCGGGGATCGCCGCGGCGCCCGAACACGCCTCCCAGGACACCTTAGAGCACGTCCTCGAGACCGACGAACTCGTCTTCGACCGCGGGAAGAGCGTGGACGTGCTGCGGACGATATATGCGATGAACAGACTGGCGCGACTCGATTGAGTCGGGAGCGGAAGTCGACGTATTCGTCTCTCGTGGCTCGCGTCGGACGGATGCGACCGATCGTTCTGCCGCCCTAACAGCTCCGACGTGCTGACCGTCATCGATGGTGAGCAGCTGTCTTAAACGGCTGGAAGACAAAAGCCTGCTCATCAACCGGACGGGAGCGCTATCGAGTGATAGCACGATCCGAGCGGGTGTGGCGCCGACGAGCACGCCGGCATCGCCGAGTGCCGACAGGCGCTCTCGCCACCCCTGACGTGGATCGGCGAGATAATTATGAGACGATTCGGGTCCCCACACACGTACGACAGCGGCATCGTTCATCGACCGGACTCGAGCTCTACCGACGGGGTGATCGACCGATGACGACGATCGCAGAGCTCACGCTTTCGACCGACGAGTTCGCGCTCGCCGAGACGTTACAGCAACTGCCGGAGATGGAAGTCCGCGTCGAAAGCGTCGTCGCCGAGGGCCCGGTGCGGACGACGCCTCTCGTCTGGTTCTCGAACGTCGATCCCGACGTGATCGACGAGGCCCTCGAGGACGATCCCACCGTCGCCGACTACCAGCAACTCCTCGAGAACACCGACGACGACGAGTGGTTCTACCGCCTCCAGTACGGCGAGGACGTCGGTTCCGTCTGTTGTGCGGTCTACTCCAACGGCGGCACGCTACTCGACGCGCAGGTCAGCGAGGGTCAGTGGACGCTCCGACTGCTCTTCCCCGAGCGCGAGGAACTCTCCGACGCCGTCTCGGCCATCGAGGAACAAGGCGCTCGCGTCGACGTCCGCCGGATGGTCGAAGCCGGCCAGGACGAGGACCTCGAGACGACCGCGGCGCTGACCGAGCCCCAGCAGGAGGCGATCGCCGAAGCCTACCGCCAGGGCTACTACGACGTCCCGCGGGAGATTTCGCTCGAGGAGTTGGCCAACGAACTCGATATCTCTCACCAGGCGTTGTCCGAGCGGCTCCGTCGGGCCAACCGCGTGCTCGCCAGCGAGCAACTCGACGAACCAACGGGCGAACTGGCGACCGAGTAGCGGTCCGGTCGAATCGGCGTGCGGATCGCGCCGAACGGCGTCAGAACGCGAGATCGCTGATTCTAACGCCCAGAACCATCCCGTCGATCGAACGTGCCGTAAGGCTGTCTTTTATAGCCGTTCACGGCGGACGAACGGCTATGTCACACCACGAACCCGGAGCCGGCGACCCGCTGGGCCTCCACGGCGTCGTCCCGCCGACGATCACCGCGTTCCACGAAGACGAATCGGTCGACTACGAGACGACGGCTGAACACGCCCGCTTCGTCGTCGACCGGGACGTTCACGGCGTCTTCCCGCTGGGCACCAACGGCGAGTTCCCGCTGCTGACCGGCGAGGAACGGCAGGGCGTCGTCGAGGCCGTCGTCGACGAAGTCGGCGGTGAGGTTCCCGTCATCGCCGGCGTCGGCGCGCCGAGCACCTACGAGACCATCACCCACGCCGAACACGCCGAATCCGTCGGCGCCGACGGCATCGTCGTCGTCACGCCCTACTACTATCCGGTCGACCACGAGGCCGCGCTCACCCACTACCGGCGCGTCGCCGAGGCCGTCTCCCTGCCGGTCTACGTCTACCACATCCCCAGCAAGACCGGCAACGAACTCGCCCTCGAGACGCTCGACGAACTCGCCGAGATCGATAACCTCGCGGGCGTCAAGGATTCGAGCAAGAACGTCCCCTGGCTCGCCCAGGCGATCGATGCCCACCCCGACCTGACCTTCCTCGCGGGGTCGGATTCGCTGCTGTTTACGGGGCTGGAGATCGGCTGTTCCGGTCTCGTCAGCGCCGTCGCGAACGTCTTCCCGGAACTCGTCGTCGACGTCTACGAAGCCTACGACGACGGCGACGAGGAGCGCGCCCGCGAACTGCAGAGCCGGGTGTTCGACGTCCGCGACGCGTTCAAACACGGCGGCGGGTACATGTCCGGCGTCAAGACCGCTCTGCGGTTCCGGGGATTCGACGCCGGGCCGCTCCGAAGCCCGCTCCGGTTGAAAGACGAGGCGTCGGCCGACGAACTGCGCGAGCGACTCGAGGCGCTCGAGTTACATGATGAGCGCTCTCGTTCGAACGGTTCCGGTGAGCAGTAGCGTCCGGCCGTCCGTGTCGATCGAGTAGTCCTCGAGCGTCGCGAACTCATCGCCGATGTCGCGGTTCGAATCGACGTAGTCGTCGAGGGTGTCCGCGTCGGCGGCGCCCTCGCTCTCGTACAGGTAGACCTTGCGGAGATCGGTCGAGTCGCCGTCGAACTCGTGCGCGGTCGCCGTCCCGACCAACCCCTCCTCCCAGTCGCCGAAGTCGTTGGCCTTCTTCCGATTGGCGAGTTCCTCGTCGGACAGGTCGCCGAGGTCGGTGTCACTGGGCAGCCCCAACTGCGTCTTCAACCGCGACTCGGCCGACTCGTGAACGGTCGAGTCGTCCATATGTCCGTTATCGAACGACGACAGCAACGTCTCGCCGTCGTCCGTCTCGGACCAGCGCCCGTCCGCGTTCGCGTGGGCGTCGATCGCCGCCTCGAGCGCGGCGGTCGCATCGAGATAGCCGTCGCCGTCCGCTTCAACGACGTACTCGTCGCTGACGCCGAAGGCTCGTCCATCGGTCTCGTAGAGATCGAACCCCTCGCGTTCGCCGGCGCTCTCGAGGCCGTTGTCGCTGTCCTCGGGGAATTGATCGTCGGCCCAGTCGTTCAGATTCTCCTCGATGGTCGCAGGGTCGAACGACCCCGCAAACGTGACGACAGTGAGCGACTGCCGTTTCGTCCGTTCCCTGTCGCTGTATCCCGTGCTGTAGGAGTACGTGAACTCGTAGTTCACGCGCTGGGAGAGCTGCCAATCGAGGTCGCTCGCGCTCACACCGACTCTGCTCCGCCGGTCGGACCCTTGCTGGAGCGGCCAGTAGGTGATGAGTTCCTCCTCGTTGTCGAAGATGGCCTGGGGGACGACGCCGTTGAACGTTCGGTTTCGCTGCTCGTTGCTCTGTAGTTCGGCGCTCTGGTAATCGTTCGACAGTTCGTCGTCTTGGAAGAGGTCCGTGAACGAGGGGTCGACGAGCCACGAGTCGACGTCGGCGCTCGACGCGCCGCCGTCGCCGACGAACGGGAGGCTACTCGTACACCCGGCCAGTCCCCCGAGACCGACCGCGGCCGCGCCCGCACTGCTAGTTCGTAGGAAGTTCCGTCTGGTGATGTCCTCAGACATTACACCATCAGATACAGTAACTCCAAATAGTATTTCTGGTTCGCTTTTATTTATCTCTTGTTTACCTATCACGCCTATAACAAATCTGTGGCGCCCGTCGATGGACCGACGGGGGAGACTATGTGTCCGGCGGTCGTCCGGCCCGTATGGAGGAGTCCGACGAACGGGCCGCGATCAGGGACACGGTCCGCGAGTTCGCCGCGGAAGAGATCCGACCGGTTGCGCGGGAGGCCGACGAGACCCAGTCGTTCCCGGAAGACATCTGGGACGGCCTCGCCGATCTCGACCTCACGGGGCTGACGGTCCCCGAGGAGTACGGCGGGTACGACGCCGATCCGCTCACCGCCGCGATCGTCAACGAGGAGGTTGCCTACGGCGCACTGGCGGTGGCGACGGCGCTATCAGTCCACTCGCTGGCGACCTCCTGTATCGCGGAGTTCGGCAGCGACGAACAACGAGAGCGCTGGCTACCCGAGATGGCAGAGGGCCGCCCGGTCGGCGCGTTCGCGCTCTCGGAACCCCATGCGGGGTCGAACCCGGCCGAGATGTCCACGGTGGCCCGCAGGGAGGGAGACGAGTACGTCATTAACGGCGAGAAACAGTGGATTACGAACGGGCAACGCGCCGGCGTCTACATCCTCTTCGCGAAGACCGACCGCGACGACCCGGACTCGGTCACGCAGTTTCTGGTCCCCGGCGACGTCGACAGCCTCACCGTCGGCGAGAAGGAGGATAAACTCGGTCTCCGTGCGAGCGACACCACGAGTCTGACCTTCGACGACGTCCGGGTTCCGGCGGAAAACCGGCTCACCGAGGAGGGCCAGGGCCTCTCCGCCGCCTTTCACATTCTCACCGGCGGGCGAATCGCCATCGCCGCCCAGTCGGTCGGCCTCGCGCAGGCGGCCCTCGACGAGGCGCTGGCCTACAGCCAGGAGCGCGAGCAGTTTGGCGACCCGATCGCGGAGATCCAGTCGATCCGACACAAACTCGCCGAGATGGCCACCCGAACGAAGGCCGCGCGCCTGCTGACCCGCCACGCCGCACGGGCGCGCCACGAAACCGACGGCACGGGCGCGCTCGAGGCCAGCATGGCCAAGTACTTCGCGAGCGAGACGGCGATGTTCGTCACGAACGAGGCCGTCCAGATCCACGGCGGCTACGGCTACGTCACCGAAGGCGAGGTCGAGCGCCTCTACCGCGACGCCAAGATCACCGAGATCTACGAGGGGACCACGGAGATCCAGAAGACCGTGATCGCTCGAGAACTACTCGAGTGAGCTAATCCGTGACCGGGACGGAACGGACTGCGCTACGGGCGAGACGCGGCCTTCTTTCACCTTCGGCGACGATTGCGGATGAATGCCCACTCGCAAGCGCGCGGAAGCGGCGCTCGAACGCGCCGCGGACGGGGAGCGAACGCGCGAACTCCTCGAAGAACTGGAGGAATTGGCCGACGCGGTCGACGACGACGAACTACACCAACGACTCACGCTGGCCGTCTACAGGTTCCTCGAGGACGATCCGGCGTTGTTCGTCGACGATCCGGCAGCGTTCTTCCACGAACTGCGTACGTCGGACGAGTTCGCGGAGGGAACGCTGATCACGTTTAGCGCGGTCGCCGAGGAGCCGCCCGAGGCCTTCGCGGATCGCGTCGACGACCTGCTCGCCTTGCTGACCAGCGGAAACGACCTCAAACGAGGGCTGTCCCTTCGCTGTCTCTACCACCTCGCCGTCCGGATGCCGTACGCGATCGGTGGCGCAACCCACGCGTTCCGGGCCTGCCTCGACGATCCGAACGCGCGGATTCGGGGAACGGCGTGTCTCGCACTCGGGACCCTCGAGTCGAACGACGCTCGGGACGCGCTCGAGGACCGACTCCGCGACGAGTCTGAATACGTCCGCGAGGCGGCGGCGTGGGCGACGGCGCGACTCGAGGAGGATGCCTCCGCCTCGGAGCCGACCGACTCGTGGGAGCGAACCGATTTCGAATCGCTCGACCCCCTCGAGTTCGAGTCCCTCGTCGCCGACCTCTGGGACGCGATGGGGTATCGAACGGAGGAGACCGGAGCGGGTCCGGACGGCGGGATCGACGTCGTCGCCGCGACCGACGCCGAACGGATCGCCATCCAGGTCAAGCGATATTTCGAGACGTCGGCGACAGGACCCGAGACGCAGCAGGTCGCCGGACAGACCGCACGGAGCGAGTTTGACCGCGCGGTTCTCGTCACGAGTTCCGGATTCACGACTCCTGCAGAGCGGTTCGCCGACGACGCGACCGGCGTCGAACTCATCGACGGGCGCAGCCTCTGCGATCTCCTCGACGTGAACGGCCTCAAGCCGGGATCGTATCGGTAGCTTCGCCGTGGATCGACGGCGAACAGTATATTCATTTCCCGGTCGTATCAGCACGCGTGACCGACTACGACGCCGTCGTCTACGATCTCGATGGAACGCTCGCCGATCTCGACGTCGACTGGGACGCCGTCGCCGCCGCCGTGCTCGAAATCTACGAGACCGCGGATATCGAGCCGCCGAGTCGGGAGTTGTGGGACCTGCTCGATGCCGCGAGCGACGTCGGCCTCGGATCCGAGGTCGAGTCGACGATCGCCGCTCACGAGCGCGCGGGCGCCGAGACGGCTCCGCGGCTGGCCCATGCCGACGAACTCCTCGAGCAGGCAGTCCCCGTCGGGGTCTGTTCGCTGAACTGCGAGGCGGCCTGCCGGATCGCCCTCGAGGAACACGGCCTCGCCGAGGCGGTCGACGCGGTGGTCGGCCGGGACACGGTCGCGACCCGAAAGCCGGATCCGGAACCGCTGCTCGAGGCGGTCGGCGAACTCGGCGCCGAGCCCGGGCGGGCGCTGTTCGTAGGCGATTCGGACCGGGATCGGCTGACCGCCGAACGGGCGGGCATCGCCTTCGAGTTCGTCGGCGACGGCCCCTCGGGCGTCTGAGTCAGGCCTGGTTGCGCTTCGCGTACGCGAAGACGACGAGAGCGGTACAGAACCAGATCGGCGCGCCGACGCGGACCGCGAACTCCGCGCGGGCACCCCAGGACGGCAGATCGGCGTTGACGGAGAGGAAGGCGACGATCGGCGCGCCGATGAGGATCGTGGCGACGAAGGTGACCTGCATCACCCAGCCGTAGTCGACTCCCTCCGGATTCGTCGTTTCGACGCGTTCGGGCACGGCAGACAGTGGCGGCCCGGCCCTCTTAATAACCGCGTATTTCCTCGCCGTTACGGTCGCTGACCGCCGTCGGCTATCCAGATCCGCCGCGAGTGCGTCGGAAACGGAGCCATTTAATCGTCGGCGACGAACCTGTGTGTATGCCAACCGTACGGGACGTCAGGGAGCAGGCAGGCGAGGAACCGATCACGATGCTGACGGCCTACGACGCGCCGACGGCCGAGATCGTCGACGACGCGGGCGTCGATATCATTCTCGTCGGCGACAGCGTCGGGAACGTGGTGCTGGGCCACGAGACGACGGTTCCCGTTACCGTCGACGGAATCGCCCATCACGTCGGCGCGGTCTCGCGGGCCACCGACGACGCGCTGGTCGTCGCCGACATGCCCTTCCTCTCCTTCGGCGTCGACGAGAGTGAGAGCATCGAGAACGCCGGTCGGATGCTCAAAGAGGAGGGCGCGCAGGCGGTCAAACTCGAGAGCGGTCCCCACACCGTCGACCTCACCGAGAAGATGGTCCAGCTCGGGATTCCGGTGATGGCCCACCTCGGGCTGACGCCCCAGCACGTCAACCAGTACGGCGGCTACCCCCGACAGGGGACCGATCAGGCGGCCGCCGAGCGGATGCTCGAACTCGCGATCGAACATGAGGAAGCCGGCGCGTTCTCGCTGGTCTTAGAGCACGTGCCGTCGAACGTCGCGGCCGAGATCACCGAGGCGCTCGATATTCCGACCATCGGCATCGGCGCCGGCCCGAACTGCGACGGGCAGGTGCTCGTGTTCGACGACGCCGTCGGGATCAGCGAGTGGACGCCTTCCTTCTCCGAGCAATTTGGTAACGTCCGCACGGAGATGGAATCGGCCGTCGACGACTACGTCGACGCCGTCGAATCCGGCACGTTCCCGGCCGAGGAACACAGCCACGAGGAGAGCGACCTCGAGGACCTCTACTGAACTGACCGGTTGCGGCTCGGTATCGACCGAGAACTCGAGTCGTCGCGGCGTCGATTCTCCGACTCATCGATTCGTCGCTCCGATTCCGGTCGATCTCGAGCGAGAGCCAGGCCGCCTTACGCCGCGTCGCCCCGCTCGAAGACGATATCAAGAAATTCGCCGAGTGCGGCGTTGAACGCGGTCGGTTGCTCGACCATCGCCAGGTGGGCCGCGTCCTTGAGTTCCGCGATCCAGGCGTCGTCGATCTCCTCGGCGAGGTACTCGTGGTACCACGGCGGCGTCAGCTGGTCGTGTTCGCCACAGAGCGCCAGCGCGGGGACGTCGATCGCGCCGAGGTCGTCGCGCACGTCGAACTCGTGGCAGGTCAGGAAGTCCCGATGGGTGACGGCCTGGCCGGTCTCGCGGAGCTGTTTCTTCGACTCCTCCTCGAGTTCCGGCTCGGGGTCGTGAAAGAGCCGATCCGGGCCGTGAAGGAACTCGACGGCGCGCTCGAAGTCGTTGGCCAGCCAGTCGAGTAAGTCCTCCAAGACGCCGAGCCGGGCGCCGGTGCCGACGAGCACCGCCGCGTCGAGATCGGTGTCGCGTTCGATCAGGAGCTGCAGGGCGACCGCGCCGCCCAGCGAGTTGCCCACCAGCATGCGGCTGTCGGTCGCCTCGAGGACGGCCAGCACGTCGTCGACGTACGCCGAGAGCGTCGCGTAGCCCGCGCTGGCGTCGATGTCGTCGGAGTCGCCGTGGCCGCTCAGATCGAGCGCGACGACCGGGTTGCGATCAGCGAGGCGGTGCTGGGCGGACCAGACGTCGCGCGAACTGCCGCTCCCGTGGACGAAGCAGATCGGCGGCCCGTCCCCGCCGCGGTCGGCGACCTCGTAGGCTGTCTCTCGGCCGTGGTGTGATACCGTCTCCATACGTAGTCGAACGACAGGAACAGGGATAAAGACTCGATCCGGCTCGGGCATCCGATTGGCCCGGACCTATTCGAACCGCGCGACCGTTCAACGGCCGTCCGAATCCAGCCGCTCTGCTGTGAACTACGAACAACCGTCTTCGAGCCGACCCCGACGCCCTCCCGGGGTTTGTCGGCAAAACTCTTATATACTAGAAGCGCTTACATTGGGTTAGTTACAGCATGACTCTCGAGCAATTCACCAAAGACGAGGGGCAGGTAGCCCGTCGATACGAGTACGGCGACGAGACCGTGTTAGCCGTCGACTTCGGGGCAGAACACGCGTCGGCTTCGGTCGACACCGTCGACGGCACGGTCATCGTCGTCGTCGACGACGACCAGTACGAGTTCGAACTCCCCGTGGGTGCAGACGACGCGCACACGTTTATCAAAAACGGGGTCCTGACTGTCGAAGTGGAGGGCGATCTATGAAACTCACCGTTAAACCACTGAAACAGAAGGACGCCGGCCGCGGACTCGCCGCGATCGACCGCGTCTCGATGCGCGAGCTCGACCTCGAGAACGGCGACTACATCGTAATCGAGGGCGCGGGCGACAGCCAGGCCGTCGCGCGCGTCTGGCCCGGCTACCCGGAGGACGAGGGACGGGGGATCATCCGAATCGACGGCCGTCTCCGCCAGGAGGCCGACGTCGGGATCGACGACAACGTCAGCGTCGAGCCCGCCGACGTCAACCCCGCCAAGTCGGTCACGGTCGCGCTGCCCCAGAACCTCCGCATTCGCGGAGACATCGGGCCGCTCGTCCGCGACAAGCTGTCCGGACAGGCCGTCACCGAGGGCCAGACGGTGCCGTTCTCGCTCTCGTTCGGCCCGATGGCCAGCTCCGGCCAGTCGGTGCCGCTGAAGATCGCGAGCACCTCGCCGTCGGGCACCGTCGTCATCACGGACTCGACGAACATCGAGATCTCCGAGACGCCCGCCGAGCAGGTGAGTTCGGGTAGCGGCGCCTCCACCGAGGGGGTCCCGAACGTCACCTACGAGGACATCGGCGGCTTAGACAACGAGCTCGACCAGGTTCGCGAGATGATCGAGCTGCCGATGCGCCACCCCGAGCTGTTCCAGCAGCTCGGCATCGAGCCGCCGAAGGGCGTCCTGCTGCACGGCCCGCCGGGCACCGGGAAGACCCTGATGGCCAAGGCCGTCGCCAACGAGATTGACGCCCACTTCGAGACGATCTCCGGCCCGGAGATCATGTCGAAGTACTACGGTGAGAGCGAGGAGCAACTCCGCGAGGTCTTCGAAGAGGCCGAGGAGAACGCCCCCGCAATCATCTTCATCGACGAACTCGACTCGATCGCCGCCAAGCGCGAAGACGCCGGCGGCGACGTCGAACGGCGCGTCGTCGCACAACTGCTCAGCCTGATGGACGGGCTCGAGGAGCGCGGTCGCGTCACCGTCATCGCGGCGACCAACCGCATCGACGACATCGACCCCGCGCTCCGACGTGGCGGCCGATTCGACCGCGAGATCGAGATCGGCGTCCCGGACAAGGACGGCCGCAAGGAGATCCTGCAGGTCCACACCCGCGGGATGCCCCTCCAGGAGTCGATCGACCTCGACCAGTACGCCGAGAACACCCACGGCTTCGTCGGGGCCGACTTAGAGAGCCTCGCCCGCGAGGGCGCGATGAACGCCCTCCGTCGCATCCGTCCCGACCTCGACTTGGAGGAAGACGAGATCGACGCCGAGGTCTTAGAGACGCTCGAGGTCACCGAGGGCGACTTCAAGGAGGCGCTCAAGGGCATCCAGCCCTCGGCGATGCGCGAGGTCTTCGTCGAGGTACCCGACGTCACCTGGGACGACGTCGGCGGCTTGGAGGATACCAAAGAGCGGCTCCGCGAGAACGTCCAGTGGCCGCTCGACTATCCCGAGGTGTTCGACGAACTCGACATGCAGGCCGCCAAGGGCGTCCTCATGTACGGCCCGCCGGGCACCGGGAAGACGCTGCTCGCCAAAGCGGTCGCCAACGAGGCCCAGTCGAACTTCATCTCGATCAAGGGCCCCGAACTGCTGAACAAGTACGTCGGGGAATCCGAGAAGGGCGTCCGCGAGGTCTTCGAGAAGGCCCGCGCGAACGCCCCGACCGTGATCTTCTTCGACGAGATCGACTCGATCGCGGGCCAGCGCGGCCGCCAGCAGAGCGACTCCGGGGTCGGCGAACGCGTTGTCTCCCAGCTGCTGACCGAACTGGACGGCCTCGAGGAACTCGAGGATGTCGTCGTGATCGCCACGACCAACCGACCGGACCTGATCGACAAGGCCCTGCTCCGTCCCGGACGGCTGGACCGCCACGTCCACGTGCCCGTTCCCGACGAGGAGGCTCGCAAGAAGATCTTCGAGGTCCACACCCGCGACAAGCCCCTGGCCGACGCGGTCGATCTCGACTGGCTCGCCAGCGAGACCGAGGGCTACGTCGGCGCCGACATCGAAGCGGTCACCCGCGAGGCGTCGATGGCCGCCAGCCGCGAGTTCATCAACTCGGTCGACCCCGAGGAGATGGCCGACACCATCGGCAACGTCCGCATCAGCAAGGAGCACTTCGAGCACGCCCTCGAGGAGGTCAACCCGAGCGTGACCCCCGAAACGCGCGAGCAGTACGAGGAGATCGAAGAGCAGTTCGACACCGCCGAACCGGCCCAGGAAGAGGAACAGCTCGGTCGCACCTTCCAGTAAGGGCGACCTCGTAGCGGTCGTCGGTCGCGGTTTTTTTCGTTTTTAGGCCATAACCCGCTCGTTCGATAGCAGAGCGTCCGAAAACCCGCGAGAGAGCGCTGACTGCGGGAGGTTTCGAGACGCTTGCACAGCTAAAAAGTCAGATTAACTACAGGATAGGGGTGTAACCGTTCTCGTTTGAGGCAATTGTATTTCCTGAATCATTTTATTTCCTACATACAGTTATGAGTGGTATTCGTGCTGGCTCGTGTAACTATGTGGAAACGTCGATCCGTGCTGGCGACTGGTGCAGCGCTGTCGATCGGAACCGGACTCGCTTCGGCCGGGGCCGGAGCCTCCGAGGCCGACGTGGACGAGCTTCCGGATCCGGATCGCGATCCGGGACCGAACGAGGACTGGCCGTCACATCGAGGCGGCCCCGGTCACGCCAGGTACGTCGCGGACGGTCACGAGTTCGACGGGGGTGCACTCGAGGCCGCGTGGTCCGTCGAGGGCGCGGGCGCGGATTCCGTCGCCGTCGCCGACGGGACGGTCTACGCGTCGACCGACGACGGCGTCGTCGCGCTCGACGCCGCGGACGGTACCGTCGTCTGGAAGAACGCGGACGTGGACGCGAGCGATCCGTCGGTCGCCGGCGAGAGCGTCTTCTTCACTGGTGACGAAATCGTGGCGCTCGACCGGTCGGACGGAAGCGTCCGCTGGGAGAGCGAGTTCGATCCCGAGGCGAAGATCGTCTGGCAGACGGTCGCCTACGGCGGCGTGTACGTCGTCGTCGACGGCACGCTGTACGCGCTCGAGGCCGACGACGGCTCGGTTCGGTGGGCGAAAGAATCGGTCGGCAGCGACAATGACGAGCACGAGTTCGTTGCGGCGCCCGCCGCGGCAAACGGCGTGATCTACAGCGTCACCGGTGCCGGTCTGATCGCTCTCGAGCCCGAGACCGGTGCCGAAGTCTGGCAAACGGGAACTATCAACTCCCAACCCGATGCCGTCTACGCGACGTCGGAAGCGGTCGCTTACGCCGCCGATGGCTCCGCAGAGTGGCCGTTGTGTGATGCCCAAACAGGCGAGTTTGTAGCCGTCGGTTACGGGTTCCGCGAAATAGCGTTCGGCGAGGAAATCTACGTCGGCGGCGGCAGCGACCACGGGTACGGCGGCAGTTCGATCCGTGGTGACGAATACCGTTGGAGTCTCGACGTTCTGTACACCTACGGGCAAGCCGTCATTAGCGGAGAAACCGTGTTCGCGTATCTCACTCGGAATGGGGGGCCCCCAAATCCCGAGTGGCGGGACTACGACGAAAACCTCGTCGCCCTGAACAAGTACGACGGGTCCGTGAAGTGGGCGCTCTCGACGGACGATGTGCCGGTCGGAACGATCCGTGCGATCAGCGGCGAGACGATCTACGTCGACCACGACGGCGATCTCGTGGCGCTTCGAGAAGAAACCGATACGGACGACCAGTCCGACGAGAGCGACGAGAACGACGACACGGACGGCGGAAATGACGAGGGAGACGGATCCGACGAGGGAGACGATCAGCAGGACGGCGAAGACGACGGCGACGCGGGAGAAGACGACAGCGGCGACGAAGACGAGTGCCCCTGTCCGGACGACGATCCGGCTGACGACGGAACCAGTGGCGACGGAGAGTCCGTCGATGACGGCGATGTCGGGAACGGAACCACCGGAGATGGGGACACCGGAAACGAGACGAACGCTGGAAACGAGACGAACGCTGGAAACGAGACGAACGCTGGAAACGAGACGGCCTCCGAGAACAACACTGACGCCGATAACGTGCCCGGCTTCACGACCGGTGGCGGACTTCTCGGCGGGGCGCTCGGCCTCGAGTGGCTGCGCCGGAAGGCCGGCGCCGACGAATCGACCGATGTGAACGAACCGCCTGAGTAAGGGGGTCTCGGGTTGGGCAAATTAGGACGCGATCACTGAACAAGTATCGAAGTCCTCGCCTTGCCGATTATATTTTCACCGTGTCCGACGACCCAGAGTCCCAGTACTGGGCGTTTACTGGACTTCGAGCGAAGATGAAACAATTCAGCTACTGGCTCGAGTCGGACCGCCCACGACGGCCTCCGTCTCGCACCTGGTCAGTCGTCGGCAGCGGTCGTCGAGTCCGACGACGCCGACTCGCTGCCGGGCGCCGGTCCGACCAGCAGTTTGAGCGCGATCACGGCGCCGAGGAGCGCGATCGCCGCGAGCGTCGCGAACAGCGCCGTCATCGTCGCGTGGTCCAGCAGGAAGCCTCCGAGGGCGATGCTGAGCGAGCCGAGGCCGAACATCCCGAGGTAGGTGTAGCCGTAGGAGAGCCCGCGGGCGTCGGCCGGCGTGTAGACCGCGACGGCCTCCTGGTAGAACGGTTCGATCGCGAACAGCGCGAAGCCCAGGACGGTACAGTACAGCACGATCGACGCGACCCCCATCGCGGACACCGGGACGAACGTGACGGCGATGATCGCGAGGCCGACGAAGACCACCACCAGCCCGCGGGCGACGGGGACGCGGCTGGTCAGTTTTCCGGCGACGTACTGGCCTGCCATCCCCGCGACGAGCAGCGCGACGTAGACGTAGTCGCCCAGCGAGAGTTCCTCGAGCGCGGCCGGCGGTTCGATTCCCGCCATCGCCGGGAGCCCGTTCAGGAGTTCCGGCAGGTAGGTGAGGACGCCCCGGTAGTAGAGGCCGACGACCGTGACGACGGCGAAGACCAGCAGGAAGGAGCCGGTGAACAGCGATCGGGTGTTCGAAACGAACTCGCCCGCGGAGAGCGCGTCGTTCGACCCGTCGGCGACCGACCCGTCGTCGTTCGCGACGGCCGCGGTCGGATCGAACCGGGCCCGGAGCCCGTACAGCGTGGCGAGTGCGCCGGGAACCGCCAGCGCGACGGCGACGACCCGCCAGTCCAGGACGAGCAACAGCGTCGCGGTCGCGAACGGACCGAGCGCTATGCCGACGTTCCCGGCGATGCCGTGCCAGGCGAAGACCGTCCCGCGCTCCTCGACGCCGGTACTGATGAGCGCGAGGCCGGCGGGGTGGTAGACGCTCGCGGTGATCCCCCAGCAGATCAGACTGGCCGCGATGGCGTAGATCGACGTCGCGAGCGCGAGCGTGGCAAAGGAGAGACTCATGCCGACGAGACAAGCCAACACGAGCCGTTTCGGTCCGTAGCGATCGGCGAGCAGTCCGGCCGGCAACGCGCCGATGCCGAACAGCGCGTAGCCGACAGCGACGACCACGCCGGCGGCCGCGATGGAGATCTCGAACGTCTCGAGCCAGACGACCAAAAAGATCGGAATGGCCAGTTCGAACCAGTGGACGGTCGCGTGGGCGAGCATCGCGAAGGCCGCGATCGATCGGTCGTTGTCGTTCAGCGTCATCTCGTCGATCAGTCGATACTGGCCGGTTCGCGTCCGGCTACTTCAGGACTCGGAAACGGGATGCGAACGTGTTTGAGTGTCGATGGGAATTCGGGCTTTAGAAATCGCTCGGTCGATGAGACCGAGACGGAAACTACGGTCTCAGGGCGCGAGTTCGGTCGACGATTCCTCGAGGTCTGCGAGGATTTCCTCGGCGTGGCCCTCTGGCGTCACGTCCTCGTAAACCGCCTCGATGCGGCCGTCGGGGCCGACGACGTAGGTGTTGCGGAAGACGCCGTCGAACGTGTTGCCGAACATTTGCTTCTCGCCGTAGGAGTCGTACAGCGTCGCGACTTCGCCCATCTCGTCGGAGCAGAGGTCGAACGCGAGGTCGTAGTCGTCGGCGAACGACTCGAGGTCCGCGACGGGGTCGTCGCTGATCCCGACGACGTTGACGCCGCGGTCGTCGAAGTCGGGTTTCGCGTCGTTGAACGCGCAGGCTTCGGTGGTACAGCCCTCGGTGTTCGCCCGCGGATAGAAGTAGACGACGAGCCGTTCGCCCTCGAAATCGGAGCGTCGGACAGTCTCGTCGTGCTGGTTGGGCAGTTCGAACTCGGGTGCTTCGTCGCCGACGTCGAGCATGGGGGTGGGTTAGCGACGGCAGATGTATGCGTTGTGGTTTCGGTCGGATTGGGTTCGTACACGAGAAAGATCGAGTACACCGCACCCAGGCCGAGAAATGCTGCGGTGGCGCGCGCTGTCGGTCGGCCGAGCGAAGCGAGGTGCGACCGACGAACCTGCGCGAGGTCTTCGCGAGTTTCACAAGCGAAGGCTTGTCAGAGCTTGCTCTGACTCTGGATGAGTGAGTGAAACGAACGAATCGGCTGGGGAGGGCGTGGCCATCCCTGTTGCCAGAACGAGTGAAACGTTCATTTTCGTCTAGAAACATTTGTGACGAGATCGCGTCCGACGATGCGGCCGTTCACCGTTCGCTTTCCGAGGTATCCACTCCGTTCGCACTTCGCTCTGGTTGGATCACAGATAGCGCGCGTCACTACGTCCGAGCGTATCAGTTTGAACGCTCGAAGAATACGAAATCCAGGAAGCGACGCTTCGTGCCTCGAGTCCGATCGAACGCTATCAGGTTATTCGAGCGGTTCGGCAGCGTCCTGCTCGAGCAGCGGATCGGCGTTCTGTTCGGGGAGGGTGACAATATCGTCGGTCGAGAGAGAGTACTCGCGGTCGTCGACGCCGAGGATCGGGCCGACATCGCGAGTGATCCGGACGGTGACGCGCTCGATGTCGGCGTCGGCGTCAGTACCCGTTGCACCAGCGTCGGAATCGTCCGGTGCAACACCCGCGGGCTCGGCCGGCGGCGCGTCCGAAGGAGCATCGGCCGGCACCGGCGGCGACTCCCCGACCGCTTCGTCGTCGAGATCCGGTCCGTCCCCGCCCATGACGTCCGCGGGGGTCACGCCGCTCGAGTCGCCGGATCCCGATCCGGGGTCAGGAGCGGGCCCGGGATCCGCGGCCGAGCCGTCGTCGGCATCCGCAGGCGGTTCCTGCGGCGGAATCGGCGGCGCGTCGTCACCGCCCGCGTCGGCGGGCGGCGCGTCGTTATCGCCCGCGGTCCCGGGATCGGCCATCGGATCGGCGGCCGTCGGATCCGTTCCGGGCGCGGGACTCGAGTCGCCTTGCGTCGGATCGGCGGCGTCCCGCGGGTCAGCCGGTCCGGTTCCGGCCCCCTCGCTCCCCGTCGGAGCTTCGGTATCGCCCGCGGCGGCCTCGGTGTCGACGCCCTCGAGGACGTCGAGCACGCGGGACTTGTTCGAGCTGATGCGATCGACGAGATCGTCGAAGAGGTCGGCCTCCTCGGCGGTCAGGCCGTCATCGTCGGCCGGCATCCCGGCCGCGGCGAGGCTAGCCTGTTTGACGAGTTTCCCCATCCGGCGCTCGTAGATGGCCTCGACGACATCCTTGGCTGTCTCGATTTCGTCGGTCAGCCGACCGACCTCGGGCGAGGAGAAGGGGTCGTCGCTCTCCTCGGCGACGCGGTCGCGTTCGTCCTCGAGGTCGGCGATGTACTCGCCGACCTCCTGGTAGAACGAGGGGCGCAGATTCTGGAGGCTATCCTTCTGGCGCTCCTTGCTCTGGACCGAACGTAACTCGTCGAGATTCATTCTTTCTGATTCATTCTTTCTCCTTCTCCGCGCGGCCGCGTGCCATCAGAAACACGGCGACGTACTCGGGTAATGACTGGTCACCGTCCGTGACCGTAAAGCTATCTCCTCCGAGTTCGACCTCGCCGGGATCGGTCACGTCGACGGTGATCTCGTGGCCCCGGAAGGTGTCGGGGACGGCGTCGACCAGCGGATCGAACGCGTCGAGTTCGTCGCGCTCGAGGCGCACCGTCTGCAGGCCGCTGCCGCCGTGGAGACTGCCCGGGAGGCGGATCAGTCGGTTGGTGTCGGTCGTGACGGGTTCGTCGATCGGCGCGTTGTCGTCGTCGACCGCGCGCTCGGCGAACCGCTTGGCCAACTGCGAGACCGCCGTGTGGACGGTGACGTTGCCGGCCGCCAGCTGCTCGCGGTTGTTGCGCGCGGCGTTGAGCGTCGCTTCGGCCTTCCCTTTACCGATTCCGTCGAACTCCTGTAAGCGCTCGAGGGCCGCGTTCTCTTCCATCTCGAGGAGCCCGTCGACGTACGCCATCAGGTGGGCGTGCGTGCGTTTACCCCAGCCGCCCTCGATCTCCAGCGTGCGGCGCTCGGTCGGCGTCTTCCGGCCCAGCCCCGCGACGGTCTCGGTCTCGATCAGGTGCTCGTACTCGAGGCCGATGCCGCGAACGTAGTCGACGATTTCCCGGCGGTGTTCCCGGTCTAAGTGCAGGACGTTCTCGTCTCGCACGTGGACGTGGTAGCCGCGGCCGCCGGAGAAGACGATCTCGAGGTCCTCGAAACCGAAATCATCCTCGAGAAAGTCGAGCAGCCGAAACAGGGCGTCCTTACACTTCGCGAGCATCTCCGCGTAGGTGTCCTCGCCGAGGGTGACGCTCGGCAGGTGGTCGGCGTCCAGGTCGAAGACGAGGTCCGCGGACTGCCAGTCCTTGGCGCTCATCGAACTCGCACCGGGGTCCCGAAAGCGGCCCGCTGAGAAGTAGACGTGTCGCGGGCGCTTGCGGACGAGAAACTCCGTGAGGTCGCCTAACTCGAGCAGCGAACGGTGGCGAACCATCGTGGTATCGGGGCCCTCCGTCCACGGGATGAAGCCCCACTCGCGCTCGTTGGCCGCGGGTGGCGGCGTGATCTCCGTGCGTCGGTAGTGGTCGCGAAATCGCCCCCGCAGATACGCCCTCGTTCGCTCCTCCATACGACTCGAGTAGTCGTGGGTGGGGGCGTATAATCTTGCCGAATGTTCGACCCGATGGGAGGGAGTCCCGCGACCGGACGGGATGCGACTCAACTGACGATTGAGATCGCGGTGCGTTCTCAGCGGTGGGAAATCGAGCGTTACTGGACGGTCCTCGAGGAGACGTTCGAAGCTGTCGCTGGCGGTTCGTCGGCGTGTGTTCGTTGCGACCGTCGTCCGAGGACGACGGGACGATATCAGAGCGGAGGATCGATCGATCGCGGTCAGCGCCGCATCAGTTCCGAGATCTTGTCGGCGATGCCGACGTCGGAACCGAGTTTCAGGTAGTAGGCGTCCCCGCCGTCCTCGTAGTAGTCGTCGATGCGTCGTTTGATCTCGAATCCGAGGTGTTCGTAGAACTGGAGGGCGTTCTCGTTGCTCGTTCGAGCGTGACACGTGATGGTTTCGTGGTCCTCCGCGACGCGCGCGATCAGTTGCTTGCCGATCCCCTGCCCCCGCAGGCCCGGCGAAACCGCCAGAAAGAGGATGTACCCGTCGCGACGAACGGCCGCGAAGCCGACCAGTTCGTCCTCCTGGACGTAACAGTGAACCTTGGACCGACGGTACGCGTCAGTAAAGAAGTCGTATCGCTGTTTGAGCACGCCTTCCTGACGGTTGATCTCCTCCTTCAGTTGCCAGGCTTCGTCGACGAAGTCGTCGCTCCCCGGCGCGACGACTCGACTGTCGATATTGACGCTCACTATCTGGGTCTACCATCGTCGCCAATATAATTCCACCGGCAGTCACCGATACGTAACGTCAGACGTCCGTACTATCCGTCAACAATTCTCACTTCCTATCTCGCCCGTCTCCGTAGATCGTGTCCGGGCCGAAGTCATCGTGCGTTCCGATAGAACGCGACCGTCGTCGCTGCGTCCACGACTGTCCTCCGGTTTGCAGCTGAAACCGACGAGCATACCACGCCGCCCGTCCAATCCTCGAGAAGCGATGACCAGAGCGCAGGGCGGACGGTTCGAACTCCGGGATCACACGGCCGACGTCGCGGTCGCGGCCAGCGGCGACGCACTCGAGTCGGTCTTCGCGGCGGTCGCCGACGGGCTGGCGGCCGCCTCCTGCGACGAGATCCCCGCGGAGTCGGGCGACCGATTCTCGCTCTCCGTGACCGCGGAGAACCGCGAGGCCCTGCTGTTCGACTACCTGGACGAACTGATCTATCTCCGGGACGTCCGCGCGGAACTCCCCGTCGATCACCGCGTCGAGACGATCGCGGGTCCGGAACGCGACGGTGAGGGCGACGAGAGCGGCGACTGGCACCTTGAGGCCAGCGCCCGCGGCGTCCCACTGGCCGCGGTCGACGCTCGCGAGATCAAAGCCGTCACCTACTCCGAGATGCGCCTCGAGCGCCGCGGGGACGAAACTGGGGACGGGGACGACGAGGGCTGGGAAGCCTACGTCGTCTTCGATGTCTGATCAGTCGGTGATCGACACCGGACGACCACGGACGGGAGTCGAGCGGGAATCGACCCGGCGACGAGTCTGCCGGGGGACGCATTTTGATCGTGGCAATCGTAGCTTCAGCGATGGACGCTCCCCTGCGTCGACTCCCGACCGGTAGGGTCGTCGGTCAGGCGGCGCTCGTCGCGGCGCTCCTGGTCAGTGCACTCGAGACGGCGCGCACACGAAGAGTACGTCGTCGACGGGGAGCGCGAAGTCACCGTCGCCGAGTTCCTCCGGGAGTCGCTGACGGGTCCCCTCGTCGTCGGACCGCTGCTGGCGGGCGCGCTCGTCCTTCTCGTAGCGGTTGGAGGTTACCTAGTCGTTCGCCCCGTACAGCGAGACGTCACGGCGTTCCGAGCCGCCATGCGGGAGTACACCGCGTACGTGCCCTGGCTGTTGCGGATCTCGATCGGCATCCCGCTGATCGGAGCCGGCTTCGGCGGCTACCTCATCAGTCCCGCGCTCGGCCTCGAGGCGCGACTTCTGCAGGTCGCGCTTGGCTTCCTGTTGCTGTTCGGGATGGCGACGCGGCTCGTCGCCGTGCTCACGCTCGCCGTCTACCTCGGCGGCCTCGCGATCGACTCGATCCTGCTGTTACAACTCGAGTTCGTGCCCGGAACGCTAGCGATCGCGCTGCTCGGCGGCGGGCGACCGAGCGGGGATCACGTCCTCCAGCGGGTCGCCGGCACGCCGGGGACGGTCTACGGTCGATTCGACCCGATCTACGACTGCGCGCGCGAGTTTCAGACGCGGATCGATCCGTACCGCAGATTCCTGCCGACGATCGTCCGCGCGGGTCTCGGCTGCACGTTCATCTCGCTGGGCCTGGGCCAAAAGCTCCTGCGACCCGGTATCGCGCTCGCGGTCGTCGACCGCTACGACTTGACCGCGGTTGTGCCCGTCGGCCCCGAACTGTGGGTCCTCGGCGCGGGCCTGTCGGAAGTCGGTCTCGGACTCGCGCTGGTAGTCGGGTTCTTTACGCGGGCGAGCGCGACGACGGCGATCGGCGTGTTCTCGCTCACGCTCTTTGCGCTGCCCGACGATCCGGTGCTCGCACACGTCAGCCTCTTCGGACTGGCGTCGGCGTTGCTCATCACCGGGAGCGGCCCCTACGCCGTCGACGGGTGGATCGAGGGGTACGGGACCGACGAGGAGGCCGATGCACCGGATGCTGACGTACCGGATGCGGTGTGACCGTGCGGTCGCACGACGGTTTCGGCCGGACGATCCGGCGATGACGGTGGGAACAGCTAGCGATGCCGCCCGGAGAGACGAACACCTTTCATCGATGGGGGCCGATACTCGAGTATGACCACGTTCGACGCCAACGGCATCACGCTCGAGAAAGTGCGTGAGTACGTCTGGGAGATCCCGCAGGAGGGCGACATGCGCGCGCCAGCGCGGGTACTCGCCAGCGAAGCGCTGCTCGAGGAGATCAAGGAGGACAAAACCCTCGAACAGATCACGAACACGACCCACCTCCCCGGCATCACGAACTACGCGATCTGTATGCCCGACGGCCACCAGGGCTACGGCTTCCCGGTCGGCGGAGTGGGTGCACTCGACGCTGAAACCGGCTGTATCTCGCCGGGGGCGGTCGGCTACGACATCAACTGCGGCGTCCGGATGATGCGGACGAACCTGACCTACGACGAGCTACAGGGCCGCGAGGAGGAACTCGTTGACTCGCTGTTTACCAACGTTCCGTCGGGGCTGGGCGGCGGCGGCATCGTCGAGGCCGGCGTCGACACCGTCGAGGAGATCCTCGAGCGCGGCGTCGACTGGGCGCTCGAGCACGGCCACGCCGTCGAGGAGGACCTGCTGCACTGCGAGGACGAGGGGATGCGCGAGGGTGCCGACGCCGAAAAGGTCAGCCAGAAGGCCAAGGACCGCGGGAAGAACCAGATCGGCTCGCTGGGCTCGGGCAACCACTTCCTCGAGGTCCAGCGCGTCACGGACGTCTTCGACGACGAGGTGGGCGCGGCCTACGGCCTCGAAGAGGATCAGATCGTCGTCCTGATCCACTGCGGCTCCCGCGGGCTGGGCCACCAGACGTGTAACGACTACCTGCGCAAGATCGAGAAGCAACACCAGGGGCTGTTGAACCAGCTGCCGGACAAGGAGCTGGCCGCGGCACCTGCGGGCTCGCAACTCGCCGAGGACTACTACGCGGCGATGAACGCGGCGATTAACTTCGCGTGGGTCAACCGTCAGCTGATCATGCACCGCACGCGGCAGGTCTTCGAGCGCGTCTTCGGGCGCTCGTGGGAGGAGATGGACATGCACCTGCTGTACGACGTGGCGCACAACATCGCGAAGAAGGAGTCTCACGAAGTCGACGGCGAACAGCGCGACCTCTACGTCCACCGCAAGGGCGCCACGCGGGCATTCCCCGCGGGCCACCCCGAAGTCCCGACGGCCTACCGCGACGTCGGCCAGCCGGTCATCATCCCCGGCAGCATGGGCGCGGGGAGCTACGTCCTTCGCGGCGGCGAGAACTCCATGGACCTCACCTTCGGCTCGACGGCCCACGGCGCGGGCCGGCTGATGAGCCGTACCCAGGCCAAAAGCGAGTACTGGGGCGGCGACGTCCAGCAGGAACTCGAGGAACAGGACCAGATCTACGTCAAGGCCCAGTCGGGCGCGACGGTCGCCGAGGAGGCCCCGGGCGTCTACAAGGACGTCGACGAGGTCGTCCGCGTCTCAGACGAACTCGGCATCGGCGACAAGGTCGCGCGGACGTTCCCCGTGTGTAACATCAAGGGGTGACGACGGCGCCGAACCGATTTTTCGTTCGATACCGCGTCAGGAGTCGCGGAGCGACTGTCGGGCGATCGAGCGGGCGGTCGAGACGTCGAGTTCGTCGAACGTATCGTCTTCCTCGAGCGTTTCGATGACGGCCTCGACGGGTTCCGTGAACGTGAACATGAGGTGGACGCCGCTCTTGAACCCGCCGCTCGTCCGCTCGCTCTCGAGCACGCCGTACGTGCCCGCCTTGTTGATGTGGCTGTTGACGGTCTCTTGCGTGTACACGTCGCGGTCGGTACGCTGGCAGATCTCCCGGTACAGCGCGTAGACCGCCGGACTCGGGGCGGCCCCGTCGTTGACGTCCGCGACGACCGCGGCGGCGTACAGCGAGAGCTTCTTCTGGAGCGTCATTCCGCCGACCATCTCGAGCACGCGGTTCTTCACGACCGAATCGTTGGCCGCGTGGACGTGTTGCTCCGTGACGACCGTCTCCCCGCTCCGGTTCGCGATTTCGCCCGCGTCGCGAAGCAGGTCGATCGCTCGCCGCGCGTCGCCCTCGTTTTTCGCCCCATACGCGGCGACCAGTTCGATGACGCCGTCCTCGAGCGCGCCCTCTTTGAACGCGTCGCGTCGACGGTTGAGAATCTCGATGAGTTCGGTGGCATCGTAATCGGAGAAGTGAATGCCCGTCGGATTGTACGAACTATCGGTCCTGCTATCGAGGTTTTCGCGGAATTTGGGATGGTTGGTGATCACGACCGTCGAGACGAGGGTGTCGACGTGTTGTTCGGCCATCACGCGGCTCAGACTGTAGAGCAATCGGGAATACGCCGGTTCGTCCTCGCCGACGCGACCGGTGAGCGCGTCGATCTCGTCGAGGATGAACACGAGCGCGTCGAAGTGGCGGTCGACGATTTCGTAGAGCCGAACGTACTTCGCGTCGGTGGAGACGCCCTTCCGCGGAATGTCCCACGCGACGCCGGCCTTTTTGGCGGTCTGGTGCCCGAGCTTCCAGACGGCGCGATCCAGCGAGTGCGACTCCATCGTCTTGAAGTTCACGGCGACAAAGTCGAACGTGATCTCGTTCTGCGTGGCGCGTCCTTTTACCTTCTCGGCGACCGCCTTCACGGTGAGACTCTTCCCGGTGCCGCTCGGACCGTAAAGCAGGAGATCCGGGGGCCGTTCGCCGTCGAGCGTGTCGCGAAACGCGCGTGCTTCGGCCGCGAGCTGTTCGTCGCGGCCGTAGATCCGGTTGTGATCGACGATCGTGTTCGAGTCGACGAGTTGCTTGTTCTCGAAGACGGTTTTCCGTTCGCCGTCGAGGATACTGTCCACGATAGACGAATCGGGAGACTGAGCCGGGCCATCGCCGTCCCCGTCTTCTCGAGCGTTCGATGGCTCGTGGTTCATTATCGACACTGTTCACTACGCTGTAATACCGCTTTCGAAATGAAGGGACCGTGGTCGAAATGAAGGCAGTACGGTCGAAGTGAAGAGTCCGCAGTCGAAATGAAGCCGAGATATCGCCGGTATCGGGATGAGACGGCCACCAGCGAAATGAAGGCACCGTTTTCGAAATGAAGATCGGATGCCGACCGTCGCCGAAATGAAGACACCGTGACCGAAATGAAGCGGAAACAGGACCGTTGTCGAAATGAAGGGACTGTTTTCGAAATGAAGCCAATCCATCGAGTTGGAGGAGCGGCCGGACCGGACCGTTCCCACACCGTAATCGAAATGAAACCGCGAAACGGAGCGCTCGCTGGCCGAGAACCGAGGGGCGTGATCGAAATGAAATCTCGGAAGCCGTGTTTGGAACTAGTGATTTCGACATCATATACCGGATATGGTGCCAGTATCCGGATTCTATCGCCGGATTTCATTTCGACAACGGTGTGTGAGGGTACCTCTTCTAGACTCTCTTCTCTAGCTACTCAATAGAGAGATTTCATTTCGAATACAGTGTGAGGGACGGCCGAAACAGACAAACAGATCTCTCTGAGACGTGTCCGTGACTCGAGGAAGCTATCCGAGAACAGCGACGCGTGACTCGGACGGAACGGGCCGGGACGGAACAGGTCGGGACGGAGCCGTCCCGTTCGCGTCGACGCTACTTTAGCCGATACGGGTTATCATCGTCGCCGTCGTCCTCACGCTCGCTCTCGTAGGGCTTCCGGGCCGTGATCGTCACCGTCGCCTCGGGGTCGTCCTCGTCGGCCCACGGGCTGTCGTAGGCCGAAATCTCGAGGTCGGTCACGTCCCACCCCTCCTCCTCGATGAGTTCGACCAGCCGGCGCTGGTCCTCGAGCATGTCCTCGTCCATACGTCCCCGTTTGTCAGTGGGCCGGGTAGTTCTTCCGCCGAGGTGTCGCCATCGAGGTCGATCGAGCGGTATCGGCCGTGAGGCTCCGACCTGCAGACCGCAACCTACTCGTCCCCGCTACCAACCTCGATAGCTTCCTCGACCAGCGTCAGATGGGCCCGTCGGAGTCGCTCTGAGAGCGCCTGGTGGGAGATGTCGAGTTCGTCCGACAGCGCGTCCATGTCCACCGCGCGTGGAATTTCGTAGTAGCCGCGCTCGAGGGCCGCGACCAGCGTCTCGTACTGGGCGTCGGTCAGTCCGTATCGTCCCCGACGGTCGTCCTCCAGCCGGTGGATCTTCCGAACCTCGATCGTCAGCCCCTGCTCGGTCGCGAAGTCGTAGGTGCGCGAGAGCGACTCGCGTTCGGGAACGAGCACTCGGAACCGCCACTGCCGACCCTCGACGCTGGCGTCCATGACCGTCGCCCGCTCCTCGGTCAGCAGGTGAAGGATGACGGTGACGTCGTCGACCCAGTGCATTCGGTAGAGTCGCTCGTCGTCGAGGTCCGTCAACCGTTCTGCCGCCTCGACGGTCGGGTCGTCCGCGAGCGCGTCGTCGAGTCCGTCGAAGGCGGCCTCGTCGTCGGCGAACCAGACGTAGGGCATCACGTGGTCGGGATCGTAGGCGACGACGCGCTCGATTTCGACGTCGAGGTCGTCCGTGGCCTCGAGCGTCTCCCGGAGCGCCAACTCCCGGGCCGGAACAGTCAACTCTGCGATAGTACTCATGGTCGTCTCCACTACGGCCACCAGCATGAGTGACCAACCCGACTGATCCCGTTCGGCCCGCCATCACCCAATATCGAAACCGAAATCGGTTACGGAGGGGTGGAAATACCCGGCGTGCTTAAGCGGATCCGCCTGCAACTCGGTAGCATGCTCACCGACGACTTCGGGCGGGAGGTAACTGGGGTTCGGGTCTCTCTCACCGATCGGTGTAACTTCGATTGCGTCTACTGTCACAACGAGGGGCTGGGTGACACCCGCGGGCCGATGGATCCCCAGGACGACGAGATGTCGACCGACGACGTCGTCGCATTTCTAGAGGTCGCCGCCGAGTTCGACGTCGACGCGGTCAAGTTCACCGGCGGCGAGCCGATGCTCCGCCAGGATCTAGAAGAGATCATCGAACGCACCCCCGACCAGATGGAGGTCTCGCTGACGACCAACGGCACGTTCCTTCCGGGCCGCGCCGAGAGCCTCGTCGAGGCCGGACTCGAGCGGGTCAACGTCTCTCAGGACGCGCTGGATCCGCAGGACTTCGCCGAGATCACGAAAAGCGGCGCCTACGAGAAGGTCCTCGAAGGGGTCGAGGCCGCGCTGGACGCGAGGCTCGATCCGGTGAAACTTAACATGGTCGTCTTCGAACACACCGCGGGCTACGTGCCCGAGATGGTCGACCACGTCGCGGAAAACGACGGCCTCCAGCTGCAATTGATCGAGTACATGCCCGAACTGACGGGCAAGCCCGAGTGGAACGTCGATATCCAGCGGGTCCACGACTGGCTGGCCGAGCAGGCCGACGAGATCGAACACCGGGAGATGCACGACCGCAAGCGCTACTGGGTCGGGGGAACCGCGGACGACGACGACGGCGGAATGGTCGAGATCGTCGATCCCGTCGAGAACCCCACCTTCTGCGCGAACTGCCACCGCGTGCGCGTTACTCACGAAGGCTACCTGAAGGGCTGTTTGAACCGCAACGACGACCTCAAGTCGATGGGCGAGATGTCCAAACCCGAGATCCGCGAGGCGTTCCGCGAGGTCGTCGCAAATCGGGTGCCCTACTACGGCGAGTACATGATCCAAAACGGCGACGGCGAGTGGGAACTCAACGACGAGTACCTCGAGGTCGAGCCGCCGGCGGACTGATCGCTACTCGAGCCGGTCCACAGCGGACGGAATCGCTCAGTCCGAACCCGCGTCGGCCGCGTGGTCGCCGGCGTAGATGTCTTCAACGAGGTGCGCGTAGCGCTCGGCGATCTTCGGGCGTCGCTTCTTCATCGTCGGCGTCACGAGGTCGTTCTCCTCGGTGAAGTCCTCGGGAACCAGCCGGAACTCCTTGATCGTCTCGTAGGACTCGAAGCCCTCGTTGACGTCGTCGACCGCCGCCTGGACCTGCTTGAGCACCCACTCGTCCTCGACCAACGCTTCGATATCGTCGGGCAGCGAGACGCCCTCGTCCTCGGCCCGACTGGCGAGTCCCTCGACGTTAGGAACTAGCAGGGCACCGACGAACTTCTCGCCGTCGCCGACGACCATCGCCTGCTCGACGACGTCGACAGAGGCGAAGGCGTCCTCGAGTGGGCCCGGCGCGACGTTCTTCCCCGTCGAGAGCACGAGCAGTTGTTTCGTGCGCTCGCGGAACTCGAGGTAGCCGTCGGGCCGTTCGTGGACGATGTCGCCGGTTCGGAGCCATCCCACCTCGGTGAACGCGCGGTCCGTCGCACCGGGCTTCTCCCAGTAGCCCTCGGCGACGTTTGGGCCTTTGACGAGGAGTTCGCCGACGTCGCCCTCGTCGTCGAAGTCCTCGTCCCTGACGACCGAGGTGTCGAGTTTCGTCTCGACGCCCGCGAGCGCGGGGCCGACGGTTCCGACGCGCGGGTCACTCGGCTGGTTCGTCGCGATGACCGGCGAGGTCTCGGTCATCCCGTAGCCCTCGACGATGGGCAGCCCCATCGTATGGAAGAGCCGACAGAGGTCCGGCGAGAGGCTCCCACCGCCGCTGACTAGGAACTCGATGTTGCCGCCCAGCTTCTCGCGGATCGTCGCGAAGACGAGTTCGTCGGCGTCCGCCAGTTCGGACTCGAGTTCCTCGCCGGGATCGTCGGCCGCGTTGTACCGGCGCGCGACGTCGAGGGCCCACTCAAGGGCATCCTTCATGTCCTCGTCTCGGGCCGCATTCTCGCGAATCCCGTCGTAGAGCTTCTCGTAAACCCGCGGGACGGCCGTCGTGCTGGTGGCGCCGACCGCGCCGAGATCCTCGGCGAAGGTCTCGGGGCTCTCGCTGTAGGCGATGCAGGCCCCAGCCGCGAACAGCATGAAGTGGCCCGCCGTCCGCTCGAAGACGTGGGCCAGCGGCAGAACGGAGAGCGCTCGCGACTCGGGCGTGATCGAGGGGTCGTCTTCATCCTTATCGTCGCGCGGGCCGTACCGCCGGTAGAGCTGGTTAACGTTCGATCGGAGGTTCTGGTGGGTCAGTTTCACGCCCTTCGGTTTGCCCGTCGTGCCGCTGGTGTAGATCAGGCTCGCCAGGTCGTCGACGTCGCGGGCCGCGAGCCACGAGTCGTACGCCTCGCGGTCGAACCCCTCGTCGCCGCGCCGGTAGAGTTCACCGAGCGTGATCACGTCCTCGCGGTCCGCGTACGCGTCGTTCTCGAGGGCGTCGAAGACGACGTAGAACTCGAGATCTAGCTCGTCTTCGACCGCGAGGACGCGCTCGAGGAGGGTCTCGTTCTCGACGATGACACCAGAAGCGCCGGGGTCGTCGAGGAGGTACCGGATCTGGTCCGGCGAGGAACTCTTGTAGACGGTGGTCACGACGCCGCCGGCGGCGAGGATCCCGAAGTCGGAGAGGGCCCACTCCATGCGCGTGTCCGCGAAGATTCCAATGCGTTCGCCGTCGGCGATCCCAAGGTCGCGGAAACCGGCCGCGATTCGGCGGACGAGGCGGGCCATGTCGTCGTACGTGATCGACGCGTACTCGCCCTCCGGCGCAGGCCTGAGGGGCGCGCCGTCATCGTCTCCGGTGAGGGACCGATCGTAGATCCCGCCCTTGTACTGCTGCGCAGCAGTGTCGCCGTTTCGCTCGGCGCTCCGTTCGAACATCTCGGCCAGCGTCTCGAGTTCCAGTACGGGATGGTCGAACGCGGCCTCGGTCTCGGACAAACTCATGAACGGTTGCTAGTTTCCGGCCCGATACTATAAATGATGAGAAAATAACTCGAAGGCGCGATCGCCGGCCCACGGGGCGACGAAGACGGGGTGGGACTCGATACCGGGGCCGGGTCCTTTCGTTGCGCTTAAGTACCCGTCGCCGGTAGGTTCGGGTGCGATACGTGTAGGGGAGGCGGTCCCCGAGTCCGGAAGGGCGACGATAGAGACACGGTGTTGTGGTAGCCAAGCGGCCCAAGGCGCATGGTTGCTAACCATGTGGCGTCAAGCCTCCGGGGTTCGAATCCCCGCCACAACGTCGGATACACTGGCGACTCCTCGTCAGTAGCATTCCCTGGCGTTCTTTCGCCAGTCGTTTGAACCGCGCGCACACCAGACACAGATACACGACACATGAGTGAGGAAGCACCTCAAGAACAAGAGGACGACGAAGACCTCCAGTACTTCGTCCGCATCGGGCAGACGGACCTCGATGGGACGAAGACTGTCGAGCGTTCGCTGTCGGAGCTGAACGGTGTCGGTCGACGGACCGCCCGACTCATCGCCGACGAAGCGGACGTCGATCGAACGGCTACGTTCGGTCGACTCGATGACGACATCATCGACGAGGTCGTCGAAACCGTAGAGAACTACGCCGAGGAAGTTCCGGACTGGCTCAACAACCGCCAGTCGGACTTCTACACCGGCGAAACGACCCACGAGATCGGGAACGATCTCCAGCTGACCCGTCAGCACGATATCAACCGGATGAAGATGATCGACTCCTACAAGGGGACGCGCCACAAGCGCGGCCAGAAGGTTCGCGGTCAGCGAACCAAGTCCACCGGCCGAACGGAGGGCACCATCGGAGTCAACGTCGAAGAGATCCGCGAAGAACAGGCCGAAGAGGCCGCTGCCGAAGAGGACGAGGGTGAATAATGCCACTCGGCACTGACACCAAACAATACGAGACGCCGAACCACCCATACCAGGGCGAACGCATCGCCACCGAGCACTCGCTGGTCGACCGTTACGGGCTCTCGAACAAAGAAGAGCTCTGGCGCGCCCAGTCCGAGCTTCGCTCCTACCGGCGCGAGGCCCGCGAACTCCTCGGTCAGGCCCAGGACGACGAGACTGTCCAGCGCCGCTCTGACGAGTTCCTCGGTCGACTCAAGCGCGTCGGCATTCTCGACGAGAGCAACGAACTCGGCGACATCCTGTCGCTCGAGATCGAGGACATCCTCGAGCGTCGCCTCCAGACAGTCGTCTACCGGAACGGGCTAGCCAACACGACCCAGCAGGCCCGACAGTACATCACCCACGGGCACATCGTGATCGGCGACCAGCGCCACCGGGTTCCGTCGTACGTCGTCGACGTCGACGAGGAGGACCTCGTCGCGTTCGACGAGAACAGTCCCCTCGCGGACGAACTCCACCCCGAACGAGCGGAGGGTCAGTAAACCATGAGCCAGGACGACGAAAAGTGGGGCATCGCCCACGTGCACGCATCGTTCAACAACACCGTCATGACCGTGACCGACCTCACGGGCGCGGAGACGATCGCCAAGTCCTCCGGCGGGACGGCGGTCAAGCAGAACCGCGACGAGGCGTCGCCGTATGCGGCCATGCAGATGGCCGAGTCCGTCGCCGAGGAGGTCAAGGCGGCCGGCATCACGGGTCTGCACGTTCGCGTGCGCGGCCCCGGCGGCAACCTTCAGAAGTCCCCCGGACCGGGCGCGCAGGCGACGATTCGCGCGCTCGCCCGCTCCGGTATCGAGATCGGTCGCATCGAAGACGTCACGCCGATCCCGCACGACGGATCGCGCGCACCGAAGGGTAAGGGCGGCTACTAGATCCATGACTGAAGAGTACGACGTCGAGTTCGTCGAACGCGGGGAACGCGAGGCGCGGTTCCTCGTTCGGGGCGTGACCCCCGGGTTCGCCAACGGTATCCGGCGAGCGATGCTCGCCGACGTGCCGACGATGGCGATCGACACCGTCCGATTCGTCGAGAACTCGTCGGTCATGTTCGACGAGCAGCTCGCGCTCCGGCTCGGGCTCGTTCCGCTGACGACGCCGCCGGAAGGCGAGTTCGGCGAGGACGAGACCGTCACGCTCTCGATCGACGTCGAAGGGCCGGCCACGGCCTACTCGGGCGATCTCGTCTCCAGCGACGAGCTCGTCCAACCGGCCGACCAGAACGTCCCGATCATCGACCTCAAAGACGACCAGCGCCTCGAGGCCGAGGCCGATGCCGTCGTCGATTACGGGAAGGACCACGCCAAACATCAGGGCGGCGTGGCCGTCGGCTACCGACACCTCCAGCAGGTGGAGGCCGTCGGCGACCTCCCCGAGTTCGAGGACGAAGAGTCCCGAATCGTTCGGGGCGTCATCGAGGACGACGGCGAACTCGTTCCCACGAGCGAGTTCGATCACGACCTCTCGAACCGGTATCCGGGGAAGGAGGTCGAGGTCGAGGACGTGCCCAACGCCTTCGTCTTCCACGTGGAGACGGACGGCTCCTTCAGCGTTGAAGAACTGGTCACGCGAGCCGCCGACTCGATCGAGTCCCGGGCGACCGAACTCGAAGACGCAGTACAGCTATAGCAACAGATGTTCCGCCCCAATTCCCGACACCAAGAGCCCGCGTTCGCCGGCGCCGTTAGCAACGAGACCGGTGCGGGCTCGTCCGATGGAATCGAAAGGGGTTTGAAGGGGCGGCGGATACACAGAAGTGCGAGCAGGGATAGCCAAGTCAGGCCAACGGCGCAGCGTTCAGGGCGCTGTCTCGTAGGAGTCCGCAGGTTCAAATCCTGCTCCCTGCATCCACTTCTCACTCGTCGAACGTCCACGACCGAACAGCCGACCGTCCGTACCGGACGCCGAACTGTACGCGTTGAGGCCGTTCGACACGACAGCGATTCCACGACCGACGAGACGGTTCCTCGTCCCGTCGGTTCCGTATCTTTGGAGGAAACCAATGAGTAGCAAAACTAATCCGAGGCTCAACGATCTCATCGCCGAGCTGAAGTCGACGTCCCGCGAGACGGACGCCGACGTCTGGCGAGATGTCGCGGATCGACTCGAGAAGCCCCGGCGCACCCACGCAGAGGTGAACCTGGGCCGTATCGAGCGATACGCACGCGAAGAAGAGACCGTCGTCGTTCCCGGCAAAGTGCTGGGCTCCGGCGCACTACAGAAATCGGTTACCGTCGCGGCCGTCAACTTCAGTTCCTCGGCCGAGACGAAGATCGAACAGGTTGGCGAATCAGTACCGCTCGAGCAGGCGCTCGAAGCAAACCCCGATGGATCTAACGTCCGGGTGATTCGATGAGTATCGCGGAATTCGACGCAGACGTCGTCGTCGACGCCCGAGACTGCATCCTCGGTCGCGTCGCCAGCGAAGTCGCACAGCGCGCACTCGACGGCGAGAGCATCGCCATCGTCAACGCCGAGGACGCGATCATCACCGGCGACAAGGAGGACGTCTTCGGTACCTACCGCAAGCGACTGCAGCTGCAGTCCGACAGCGGTCCCTACTACCCGAAGCGGCCGGACACGATCTTCAAGCGCTCCGTTCGCGGCATGCTGCCGTACAAGAAGCCCCGCGGCCGAGAGGCGCTCGATAGCATCCGCGTCTACGTCGGCAACCCCTACGAGGGCGACCAGGAAGCGGAAGTGCTCGAGGGGACGTCGCTGGACCGGCTTTCGAACATCCGCTTCGTCCAGCTGGGCGAAGTCTCCGAACAGTTAGGTGCTAACGTCACATGGTAACGAACACGAGTGGAAAGAAAAAGACCGCCGTCGCCCGCGCGACCGTTCGCGAGGGCGAGGGTCGCGTCCGAATCAACTCCAAGCCAGTCGAACTGGTCGAACCGGAGATGTCCCGGCTCAAGATGCTCGAGCCGTTCCGCATCGCCGGCGAGGACCTGCGCAGCGAGATGGACATCGACATTCGCGTCGAAGGCGGCGGCATTAGCGGACAGGCTGACGCCGTCCGCACCGCCATCGCACGCGGCATCGTCCAGCACACCAACGATGCCGAACTCCGCGACGCCTACATGGAGTTCGACCGGTCGCTGCTGGTCAACGACGTTCGCCAGTCCGAACCGAAGAAATGGGGCGGCCCGGGCGCTCGGGCGCGCTACCAGAAGTCCTACCGCTAAGGTGATTCAAGCATGATGGTACCGGTCCGGTGTTTCACCTGTGGCAACGTCGTCGCCGAACACTGGGAGGAGTTCGACGAACGAGCGAACGAGGGCGACGAGGATCCCGAGAAGGTCCTCGACGAACTCGGCGTCGAGCGCTACTGCTGTCGACGCATGCTCGTCAGTCACCGCGACCTCGTCGACGTCGTCTCCCCGTACCAGTAACAATGCAACAACAACAGCACAACCGCTACGAGAAAGCACGCATCCTCGGCGCTCGAGCGCTGCAGATCTCCTACGGCGCGCCGGTGCTGGTCGAAACCGACCAGTCGGAGCCGATCCTCATCGCCGCCGAGGAGTACGACGCCGATGCGCTTCCGTTCACCGTTAAACGGGGGTACGACCGAAAATGACGCTCATCACTGACGTTCGCCTGCGTCGGATCCTCGACTCGCGGGGCAATCCGACCGTCGAGGCCGACGTGGTGACAGAAAGTGGCGGTTTCGGCCGCGCCGCGGCGCCGAGCGGCGCCAGCACCGGCGAGTACGAGGCCGTCGAGCGACCGCCCAGTGAGGCGATCGCCGCGGCCCGCGAGGATGCCGTCCCACGGCTCGTCGGCGAGGCCTACGCCGGCAACCAGCGCGAGGTCGACGCCGCACTGCACGCCGCCGACGGAACCGACGACTTCTCGGAGATCGGCGCCAACAGCGCGGTCGCCATCTCGATGGCCGCCGCGAAGGCCGGTGCCGACGTGCTCGGCGCGCCGCTGTTCCAGCACTTAGGCGGCGCGTTCCGCGGCCAGAACTTCCCGATCCCGCTCGGGAACGTCGTCGGCGGCGGCGAACACGCCGCCGACGCGACCGACATTCAGGAGTTCCTCGTCGCGCCCGTCGGCGCACCCAGCGTCGAGGACGCCGTCTTCGCCAACGCCACTGTCCACAGCACCGTCGCCGACCTGCTCGAGGAACGCGACGTTCCCTGCGGCAAGGGCGACGAGGGGGCGTGGGCGCCGTCGATCGACGACAGCGAGGCCTTCGAGATCGTCGACGAAGCGGTCTCGATCGTTCAGGACGAGGTCGGCTTCAATATCGGCTTCGGACTGGACGTCGCCGGCGCGGAGCTGTACGACAGCGACGCCGGTACCTACGAGTACAGCGACCGGAGCCGCGACACCGACGAGCAGATCGAGTACATCGCGGAGCTCGTCCGCGAGTACGATCTGGTCTACGTCGAGGACCCCCTCGACGAGGACGACTACGACGCCTTCGCCGACCTCACCGACGAAGTCGGCGACCAGACGCTGATCTGCGGCGACGACCTGTTCGTCACGAACACGGATCGACTCGTCGAGGGTATCGACCGCGGTGCGGCCAACAGCATCCTGATCAAGCCAAACCAGATCGGGACGCTGACCGACGCCTTCGACGCGATCGAACTCGCAGCCCAGAACGGCTACGATCCGGTTATCTCCCACCGCTCGGGCGAGACCGAGGACACGACGATCGCACACCTCGCCGTCGCGACCGACGCGCCCTTCATCAAGACGGGCGCCGTCGGCGGCGAGCGAACCGCCAAACTCAACGAGCTCATCAGAATCGCAGACGACGCGACATGACAGATAACGACGCAACCCAAGAAGGGCTCGACGCCGCCGAGGAGGAAATCGACGAGGAGCCGGCCGAGGGGCCGGGTCCCGCCGCCGAGGAGGACGTCGAGCCTGTAGACGAACAATCCGCCGACGCCGAGGCCGCGGAGGCCGACGCCGACGCCGAACCAGCCGCCGACGAGGAGGAAGAAGACGCCGGACCCTCCCTCGACGACGACGTTATGAGCGACGAGGAGGCCGACCTCCTCATCCCCGTCGAGGACTACCTGGGCGCCGGTGTCCACATCGGGACCCAGCAGAAGACCTCGGACATGGAGCGGTTCATCCACCGCGTCCGGACCGACGGTCTCTACGTGCTCGACGTCTCGAAGACCGACGGCCGCATCCGTACGGCCGCGGACTTCCTCGCCAACTACGACCCCGAGCAGATCCTGGTTACCTCGAGTCGCCAGTACGGTCGGTTCCCGGCGGAGAAGTTCGCCGAGGCCGTGGGCGCCCGCGCCCGCACCGGCCGCTTCATCCCGGGCACGCTGACCAACCCCAAGTACGACGGCTACATCGAGCCGGACGTGCTGGTCGTCACCGACCCGATCGGTGACGCCCAGGCCGTCAAGGAGGCCATCACGGTCGGCATCCCGGTCATCGCGATGTGTGACTCGAACAATCAGGTCAGCAACGTCGACCTGGTCGTCCCGACGAACAACAAGGGTCGCAAGGCCCTCTCGGTCGTCTACTGGCTGCTCGCCAACGAAGTCCTCGATCGACGCGGCGCCGAGCCGTCCTACTCGCTCGACGACTTCGAAAGCGGCGTCTAATCCGTTCGAGCCGATACTGATCGTTTTCGCTCTCGCTATACCGTCTCGACGAGCGGCCGCACCGTCCGCGTCGCGGGCTCGAGTCACACCTGCTGAACAAAGGAATTACATGAGCACCCGCACAACGGGCGACTATGATCGATTCGCTGTTTCACTTCGAGGAGGACGTCATCCCGCTGCCGGTCGTGCTGGCCGCGGCGGCACTGATCGTGATTTTCGCCGTCGGCATTCCGTACCGCGCCCTCGTCGGCTTCTGAATCGGTGAAGACGGTTCGACCAGTACGAGCCGCGGGCGTGAGTCGTCGCCGACCGTTCGTTACGCTTCGTTTTCGAGACAGCGCTGGTAAACGGCGCGCAGTCGGGCTCCCATCTCGTCAACGGTGTACCCGGAGACGTGCGCTCGCCCATCCGATCGGCGATTGCCCGCGAGCACGTCGGCCAGTCGCGGCTGGAGTGCGTCGTCGTCAGCGACGACGTGAGAGTCGGAGACGGGCTCGAGCACCTCGCGGGCGAAGCCGACATCGCGCGAGACGACTGGAACGTTACAGGCCGCAGCCTCCTTGATCGTCATCGGTCCGCTCTCGTAGCGCAACTGCGTCAGCCCCAGTCCAAGCCAGCCGTCGGGCTCCCCACAGAGCAGTTCGTGATCGAGGGGAATCATGTCGGTCGTATTATTGTAATACTCATAGCCAGGTGATATTATTCCTCCCGGATTTCACCGACGAAACGGTCGCTCGCGAGCGAAACGACGGCGTCGAAACAGTTGCAGGAATAACAACTTTCCCGAGACGCCGTCGAGACGGGGTATCGGCCGGAATTCGATCGGAGTCTCGCGGTCGACCCCTGGCCCGCCCGCGGCGTCGATTACTGTGACGTCAGGCCGCCTCCGCAAGTAGGTCGCTGACCAGTTCGGCCGCGTCGGTTGCCGTCGGGCCGAAGACGTAGGTGATCGGCTCGATGCCGAACGCCCCGCGGTGGTAAGCCACCCGCGGAACGCTCCCGCGCTCGGCGAACCGGTCCCGGAGGTGTTCGCCCCGGTCCTCGTAGTCGGCGTCGAACTCGAGGGGGTCGTACCCGAGCTCGCGCGCGGCCTCGAGGAGCGCGTCGTCGGTCGCGACGTTGACCGCGCCGCGGACCTCGGGATCGATTGAGCGGGCGGCGAGGATCGCCGTCGCGACGTGTTTCGAGGCGCCGAACTCCGGGTTGGCGGGGATTTCGATCCGGCGACCGATCTCGTAGATCCGGCCGGGAACGGCGGCCACGTCGGTCTCGTCGTGCGCGTCGGGGAGAGCCATCCCGACGTTGGTCCCCACGTTCGGGACGGCCGCGGCCATCTCCGGGATCGAGGCGAGGGTCCGGGCGGCCGTCCTGACGTTCGCGAGGACGTCGCGTTCGGCGCGGACGTCGGGGTCGAGGCCGCGGACGCAGAGATCACAGCCCAGCCCGCGCAGCGCGGGCATCTCCTCTTCGTGGAGCTCGCAGATCGGGCCGCGATCCTCTAAGTCGCGGATCAGCGCCAGAAGCTCCGATAGCGCGTCGTAGCCGTCCATCTCGCCGCCGGCGAGGCCGTCGGCGATGCGGTCGACGGTGGCGACGGTCTCGGGGTGGTCACGAAAGCGGTCGTCGCCGCCGCTCTCGCCGCTGACGTACTTGCTGACGGCGGCCTGTGTGACGCCGAGCTTCGTTGCGATCTCCTGTTGGGTCATGCCGCGGTCGGCGAGGCGAGTCGCCAGCATCGCCCGCACGGTGGGGAGAAAGCGGTCGACGACGAGTTCGCTCGGCAGGACGAGAGACATATACGACCGCGTTGCGGCGACACCCGCTTAAATCCGACTCCTCCGGGATCCCGGGACCGCGAGAAGAGTAGCTATTAACCGTCGTCGGACGAACGGCGGGATATGGCAGTCTCGAGCGCTCCCGGGAAGGTGTACTTGTTCGGGGAGCACGCGGTGGTTTACGGCGAGCCCGCGGTTCCGTGTGCGATCGAGTTACGGGCGCGGGTCGACGTCGAGCAACGGGCGGACAGCAAACTCCGAGTCCACGCCGAGGACCTGAGCCTGGACGGCTTCACGGTCGAGTACGCCGGCGAGCCCGAGGGGCGACCCGACGTCGACGTCTCGGAGTCGCTGCTCAACGCCGCGATGGGCTACGTCGACAGCGCGATCGAGCAGGTCCGGTCGGTTACCGGCGAGGACGACGTCGGATTCGACGTCACCATCGAGAGCGACATCCCGCTCGGTGCGGGGCTGGGCTCCTCAGCGGCGGTCGCCGTCGCCGCCATCGACGCCGGCACCCGCGAACTCGGCACGACCCTCGAGATCGACGACTTGGCCGAACGCGCCTACCGAACGGAACACGAGGTCCAGGGGGGACAGGCCTCCCGTGCCGACACGTTCTGCTCAGCTACGGGCGGCGCCGTCCGCGTCGAGGGCGACGACTGCCGCTCGCTCGAGGCGCCGGAACTCCCGATCGTGATCGGCTTCGACGGCGGCGCGGGCGATACGGGCGAACTCGTCGCGGGCGTTCGCGGCCTCCGCGAGGAGTACGACTTTGCGGCCGACACGGTCGAAGCCATCGGCGACATCGTCCGGCGCGGCGAGGACGCTCTCGCCGCGGGCGATATCGAGGAACTCGGTCGGCTGATGGACTTCAATCACGGACTCCTCTCGGCGCTCGGCGTTTCCTCGCGGACGCTCGACTCGATGGTCTGGGCGGCCCGCGACGCCGGCGCCATGGGCGCGAAGCTGACGGGTGCCGGCGGCGGCGGCTGCATCGTCTCGCTGGACAACACCAACGAGACCGAGACGGCGCTGTCGTACACGCCCGGTTGCGAGGACGCCTTCCGCGCCGAACTCGCCGAGACGGGGGTGGCCCGACTCGAATGATCGTCCTGAAACTCGGCGGCAGCGTCATCACCGACAAGGACCGACCCGAGACGCTCGATGGCGAGGCCCTCGAGCGGGCCGCCGACGCGGTCGCTGCGGCCCTCGACGGCGGTGTCGAGGACCTCGTGATCGTCCACGGCGGCGGCAGCTTCGGCCACCATAACGCCAGCGAGCACGGGGTCACGACCGCCGAAGGGACCCGCGACGCCGGCGCCGCGCTCGACATCCACGGGGCGATGACGACCCTGAACCGGTTCGTCCTGAGCCGACTGCTCGAGCGCGGCGTCGAGGCGGTTCCGGTCCACCCGTTCTCGGCGGGCCACCGAGATATCGAGGGCAACCTCGAGTTGCCGACCGGGCAGGTTGCTACGCTGCTCGCAGAGGGGTTCGTCCCCGTGCTCCACGGCGATCTGATCGCCCACGCTGGTGCGGGAGCGACCGTCGTCAGCGGCGACGAACTCGTGGCGGAGCTAGCCCGCGACCTCGAGGCCGACCGGATCGGCCTCTGCTCGACGGTGCCGGGCGTGCTGGACGACGACGATGCGGTGATCGACCGCATCGCGGCCTACGAGGACGTCGCCGGCGTGCTGGGCGAGAGCGCGGCGACCGACGTCACCGGCGGCATGGCCGCGAAGGTACGAGCGTTGCTGGTCCTCGAGGCCGAGGCCTCGATCTTCGGCCTCGAGGACCTCGAGGTGTTCCTCGCCGGCGACGAGCCGGGGACGACGATCGACTCGTCGTAGTCGGCGACCGACGGCGCACACGACTGGGTCCGTTTTTTCTCCCTCTTCGTGTCGTCTCCCGATATGGTTTCGATCGACCAGGCGACCGCACTGATCACCGGCGGCGGATCGGGAATCGGACGGGAGACGGCCCTCGAGTTCGCGCGGCGCGGAACGCGCGTCGTCGTTGCCGATCTGGACGTCGACGGCGGCGAGGAGACGGTCGCGACGATCGAGGACGACGGCGGCGACGCGATCTTCGTCGAGGCGGACGTGACCGATCCGGAATCGGCCCGGGCGATGGTCGATACCACCGTTGAGGAGTACGGACGACTCGACTGCGCGTTCAACAACGCTGGAATTGGCGGCGAGCGGGCCACCGTCGACGAGTACCCCGCCGAGAGCTGGCACGGCGTCATCGACGTCAACCTGAACGGCGTGTTCAACTGTCTGACTGCCGAGATCGCCCAGATGCAGTCACAGGACGCGGGCGGCGCGATCGTGAACAACGCCTCGGTTCTCGGGAAGGTCGGGTTCGAAACCTCCTCGGCGTACGCTGCTGCCAAACACGGCGTTCTCGGACTCACGAAAAGCGCCGCCCTCGAGAACGGCGAAACCGGTGTTCGGATCAACAGCGTCTGCCCCGGCTTCATCGAGACGCCGCTTCTCGAGGAGAACATGACCGAGGAAGAGCGTGACCAGATCGCGGGGATGCACGCGATGAATCGGCTCGGGACGCCCGAAGAAGTCGCGAACGCCGTGGCGTGGCTGTGTAGCGACGAGGCGTCGTTCGTCACCGGAGCGGCGTTCGGCGTCGACGGCGGCTATCTCAGCCAGTAGGGCCGAGATCGCCGCGTTCGGCATTTTTGTGGGAGCGCTCGAGCGGGATACCCAACCCACTGCGTTTTTAACACCCCGGCGTGTAGTGGCCACTAGCGAAACCCGCGGGCAAGTGCGCTCGGGGTCGACGGTGTGACACCGTGGGCCGATCGGAGGCGATTGCCTCCCCGTGCGCATAGCGGGATGGCCGACGCGCTGTAAGACGCCGGGGCCGCACAACCGGGAGTCCGCGGACCGTTTCGATGAGAGTCGATCGCGGCTTTCAGTACAACGAACTATGGAAATCGAAATTGCAACAATCGGCGGCTACGAGGAAGTCGGACGGCAGATGACTGCCGTTCGCGCCGGAGACGACGTCGTCATCTTCGACATGGGTCTGAACCTCTCGCAGGTACTGATCCACGACAACGTCGAAACCGAGCGGATGCACAGTCTGGACCTGATCGACATGGGAGCGATCCCCGACGACCGAGTGATGTCGGATCTCGAGGGCGACGTGAAAGCGATCGTCCCGACCCACGGCCACTTGGACCACATCGGCGCCATCTCGAAGCTGGCCCACCGATACAACGCGCCGGTCGTCGCCACGCCCTTTACGATCGAACTGGTCAAACAGCAGATCGAGGGCGAGCAGAAGTTCGGCGTCGAGAACGACCTCGTGAAGATGGACGCCGGCGAGACGATGTCGATCGGCGACTCCGGTAAGGTCGAACTCGAGTTCGTCAACGTCACCCACTCGATCATCGACGCGATCAACCCCGTCCTCCACACGCCCGAAGGCGCGGTCGTCTACGGGCTGGACAAGCGCATGGACCACACGCCGGTCATCGGCGACCCGATCGACATGGAGCGGTTCCGCGAGATCGGCCGCGAAGGCAACGGCGTGCTGTGTTACATCGAGGACTGTACCAACGCCAACAAGAAGGGCCGCACGCCCTCGGAAAACGTCGCCCGGGAGCACCTCCGGGACGTCCTCTACAGTATCGAGGACTACGACGGTGGCATCGTCGCGACGACATTCTCGAGTCACATCTCGCGGGTGACGTCGCTGGTCGAGTTCGCGAAGGACATCGGCCGCCAGCCCGTCCTACTGGGCCGCTCGATGGAGAAGTACTCCGGAACGGCGGAACGACTGGACTTCGTCGACTTCCCCGACGACCTCGGGATGTTCGGCCACCGCAAGTCCGTCGACCGCACCTTCAAGCGGATCATGAACGAAGGCAAGGAGAACTACCTCCCCATCGTCACTGGCCACCAGGGCGAGCCCCGCGCGATGCTCACGCGAATGGCTCGCGGCGAAACGCCGTACGAACTGGACGACGGCGACAAGGTCGTCTTCTCGGCCCGAGTTATTCCGGAGCCGACCAACGAGGGCCAGCGCTACCAGGCCGAGAAGCTGCTCGGCATGCAGGGCGCCCGCGTCTACGACGACATTCACGTCTCGGGCCACCTCAATCAGGAGGGACACTACGAGATGCTCGACGCGCTCCAGCCCCAGCACATCATCCCCGCTCACCAAGATATGAGCGGCTACTCCAGCTACGTCAACCTCTGTGAGAGCGAGGGGTACCAGCTCGGACGTGATCTCCACGTCACGCGCAACGGCAACCTCATCCAACTCGTCGACTGATATGACCAGTCCCGAGGCACGAGAGGAGGCGGTGCTCGAGGCCGTCCGCGAGCGCCGCGAGCGGGTCAACGAGGCCATCCCGGAGGAGCTACCGATCCAGCGTCCCGAACGGCTCTACGAGGCGTCGCGCTACCTGCTCGACGCCGGTGGCAAGCGACTGCGGCCGACCGTCCTGCTGACGGTGGCCGAATCGCTGCTGGACGTCGAGCCCCTGAGTACCGACTACCGCGAGTTCCCGACGCTAAACGGGAACCGAATCGACATCATGGACGCGGCGGTCAGCGTCGAAGTCATCCAGTCGTTTACCCTCATCCACGACGACATCATGGACGACGACGACCTCCGCCGCGGCGTCCCCGCCGTCCACAAGGAGTACGACCTCGAGACCGCCATTCTGGCGGGCGACACGCTCTACTCGAAGGCGTTCGAGATCATGCTCGAAACCGGCGCGAAACCCGACCGGTCGGTCGAAGCGCTCAACGTGCTCGCGACGACCTGTACCAAGATCTGCGAGGGCCAGTCGCTGGACGTCACCTTCGAGGAACGCGCGGACGTTTCGCCCGACGAGTACCTCGAGATGGTCGAGCAGAAGACCGCGGTGTTGTACGCCGCCTCGGCGTGTCTCCCCGCGATCTTGCTGGGGGCCGACGAGGAGACGGTGGACGCCCTCTACGGCTACGGGCTCGACATCGGCCGGGCGTTCCAGATTCAGGACGACGTCCTCGACCTGACGGTCCCGAGCGAGAAACTCGGCAAACAGCGGGGCAGCGACCTCGTCGAGAACAAACAGACGCTGATCACGGTCCACGCCCGCGATCAGGGCGTCGACGTCGACAACCTCGTCGACACGAACGACGTCGAGGCCGTCACCGAAGCCGAGATCGACGACGCCGTCGCCGAACTCGAGGCCTCGGGCTCGATCGAGTACGCCAACACCACGGCTCAGGACCTCGTCGCCCAGGGCAAGGAGCGACTCGAGGTCCTCCCGGACAACGAGGCCCGCGAGTTGCTTCGGGATCTGGCAGACTACCTGATCGAACGCGGCTACTGAGTCGTTCGGTAGCGTCGCTCGATCACCGCTTTTCGACGAGATTTTTCGGTCGTGCGAGTGGGGTCGCTCGAGTAGTGACGTCATCTCGAGAACGTAAAGACGATTCACTCGCTTCTCGAGGTGCTCAGGTACCTCGCGCCTCGCATGCCTCACCGCGGCCCAGCGTGCGCCACCGCACGCCAGGGTATGATCTGGGGGTGTCGGCGAAGACGCCGCTGAATCCACGAGGAGCGTCTTCGGAGCGACGGCCCGACATCGCGGACGTTTTGGTCCGGGCACGACTATCGCAGCGTAATGAACGACGAGTTACGCGAGCGCATCGAGCGCGAGGCCGAGAAGCACGCGCTGTTGAACGCTGTCAAACACGAGAGCGACGCCGACGTCGGCGCGATCATGGGGCCGTTGATGGGCGACAATCCCGACTTCCGCGAGCACGGCGACGAGATTCCGGGGATCGCCGGCGGCGTCATCGGCCAAGTCAACGACCTCTCGTACGAGGAGAAACGCGAGCGACTCGAGGACCTCGCTCCCGAGGAACTTGCCGAGATCGAGGCCGAGGACGAGGAGGACGAACACGACCTCCCCGACCTCCCGAACGCGGACGAGTACGACGAGATTCGGATGCGCGTCGCGCCCAACCCCAACGGGCCGTGGCACGTCGGCCACGCCCGGATGCCTGCCGTCATCGGCTCCTACAAGGAACGCTACGACGGTTGGTTCTGCGTCCGGTTCGACGACACCGATCCTGAGACCAAGCGGCCAGATATGGAGGCCTACGACGCCATCCTCGAGGATCTCGACTACCTCGGCTTCGAGCCCGACGCGACCTACAAGGCGAGCGACCGCCTCGAGACCTACTACGACCACGCCCGCGAACTGATCGACCTCGGTGGAGCCTACACCTGCTCGTGTTCGGGCGAGGAGTTCTCGGAGCTGAAGAACAGCGGCGAGGCCTGCCCCCACCGCCAGAAGGACGCCGAGACGGTCCGCGAGGAGTTCGAGGCCATGGTCGACGGCGAGTACAGCAGCGGCGAGATGGTCCTGCGGGTCAAGACCGACATCGAGCACAAGAATCCCGCGCTCCGCGACTGGGTCGCGTTCCGGATGATCGACACGCCCCATCCCCGCGAGGAGGCCAGCGACTACCGCTGCTGGCCGATGCTCGACTTCCAGTCGGGAGTCGACGACCACCTCCTCGAGATTAGCCACATCATCCGCGGCATCGACCTCCAGGACTCCGCGAAGCGCCAGCAGTTCGTCTACGACTACTTCGGCTGGGACTACCCCGAGGTCGTCCACTGGGGCCACGTCCAGATCGACGCCTACGACGTGAAGATGAGCACGTCGACTATCACCAAACTGATCGAGCAGGGCGAACTCGACGGCTGGGACGACCCGCGCGCGCCGACGCTCAAGAGCCTCCGGCGACGGGGCATCCGCGGCGAGGCCATCGTCGAGGCGATGGCCGGCCTCGGCACCTCCACCAGCGACGTCGACCTCGCGATGAGTTCGATCTACGCGAACAACCGCGACCTGATCGACGAGGAGACCGACCGCCGCTTCTTCGTCCGCGAGGGCAACCAACTTCCGGTCTCCGGCGATCCGCCCGCGGAAGCGAACCCGCCGCTCCATCCCAACCACGAGGAGCGCGGCGTCCGCGAGATTCCCGTCAGTGACTCCGTCATGCTCGAGCCCGAGGACGTGCCCGAGGCCGACGAGCGCATCTGGCTCAAGGGACTCGGCTGCTTCCGGTACGCCGAGGGGGCACTCGAGTACACGGCCGACGATATCGACGTGGTCCGCGAGGGCGAGGTCGACGTCGTCCACTGGGCCCCGGCGACCGAGAGCGTCGCTGTCCGGATGCGCACGCCCGACGGCGACGTTCGCGGCCATGCGGAACCCGGCGTCGGCGACCTCGAGAGCGACGAGATGGTTCAGTTCGAACGCGTCGGCTTCGCGAGAATCGACCGCCACGACGACGAGGAAGAGGAGACCGTCGTCTACTACGCGCATCCCTAATTCGGATCGCACCGATCGTCAATCGCTAGTCGATCGGCCACTGACGGCAGTGCGTCACTCCGTTTCCGTTTCCGTCTCCGACCCTACTTCCGTTCGGGTGTTCGTCTCTGACTCCGCGTTTGTGTCCGGATCCGCGTTCGTCTCCACGTCCGATTCGGTCGCCTCGGAAACTCGCTCAACCTCACTGCTTCCACACGCCGGACACGTCTCCCGTTCGCTGTGGAACCGGTTCTCGCAGTCGCGACAGCGGTAGGGGGCGCTGTCCTCGCGTGCGGCCACTGCCTCCTGTTTGAAGCGCTCGACTTTCTCGCCAAGCCGTTCGAACATGCTCATAGATGACCTACAGTCCGTAGCTAGATAAGGTGCTGTCACGGTGACTCGAATACGAACCTGCGGACCGGTGGTTCCGCTCCGGACAACGCGGGGACGGACGCGCGAACGCGGCGATCAGAACACGAAAATCGCGACGAGAAATCCGAGCAGGACCGTAACGGTCAACAGCACCTGAATCGCCGTTGACGCGAGCATTCCACCGGTCGCGTACGCCGCCGAGCGGACGCTGCCGCCGGCGTCGCCGCCCTGAACGAGCTCGACGAGGAAGACCGTCCCAAACAGCCCGGCGAGCAGTCCTAACGGGCCAGTGACGATCATCAAGACGATTGCGACGACAGTGGCGATCGTGGTGGTTGTCCACGAGGCCCCGCCCGCTCGAGCGGCGATCGAGCCGCCGAAGAACTCCGCGACCATCGTCATGACGGCGAGGAGCGCGAGGACGGCGACCGTGAGGGTCCCGGGCTCGCTGAAGCCGGAGTGCCACCAGTAGAGGGAGAGCCCGGACAGCGAGAGCAGCCCGCCGGGGACCAGCGGCGCGACCGTTCCGACGACGCCGCCGACGAGCAAGGCGACCGCGAGGATCGTGACTGCATCGACCATATGAGGATCGACGACGGGCCGAACCAAAGGCGTACGGCCTTCGGTCGTGATCCGGTCGCTTCCGACGCGACAGCGAGCGCTCGGAGATGTCTTGCCTCCGGAGGTGGGTCACCAGTATCGTTACGGTTCGGCGGTCGCATCCATCGGTATGCGCGAGACGCGCGGAGCAATCATCGTCGGCGGCTCCTCGGGCATCGGCGAGGCGCTGGCTCGAGCGCTCGCCGACGAGGGGTACGAGATCGGGCTGGCGGCCCGCCGGACGGAACGCATGCGGGCGATCGGCGCCGAACTGCCGACCAAAACCGCCGTCGCGACGATGGACGTCACCGACACCGCGGACGCCCGCGAGGGCTTCTTCGAACTCGCCGCGGCGATGCCGTCGGTCGACGTGGTCGTCATCAGCGCCGGGACCGCGGCGATGAATCCGGACCTCGAGTGGGAAGCCGAACGGAAGACGATCGACGTCAACGTCCGCGGGTTCACGGCAATCGCGACCGCGGCGATGGAGTACTTCGAGTCGACGCCCGACCACTCGAGGGCCGGAGACGGCCACCTCGTAGGCATCTCTTCCGTTGCGGCTCACTTCGGAGTCGGCGGCGTACAGGCGTACAACGCCTCGAAGGCGTACGTCTCGACGTACCTCGAGGGGCTGCGGGCGCGACAGGCCGATCGGGACGCGGACATGACGATCACGACCGTCGAACCGGGCTTCGTCGACACCGACCTCTCGATGGGCGGCTTCTGGGAGTGCTCGCCCGAGACGGCCGCCGAACAGATCGCTCGCGCGATCCGCAAGAAACGAACTCACGTCTACGTCCCACGGCGCTGGCGACTCGTCGCGTGGTTCCTGAAGGCGATGCCCGAGTCGGTGCTGCGGCGACTGCTCTCCTGACCGTTCGCAGGGAGTCTCCCGACCGTCCGCGCGAATCGTTCACCGCCACCGTAATCGGCTAAGGGACGCGGCGCGGAGAACGACTATGAAGTTCACGCCAGGACCGACAGCGGTTCCGCCGGCGGTCAGGGAGGCGATGGCCGAGGAACAGCCGAATCCGGACGTCGATCCCGCGTTCGCGGAGCGCTATCAGGCGCTCTGCGAGGACCTCGCCGACGTCTACGACACCGACCACGACGTCGTCGTCCCCGGCGGTGAGGGAATTCTGGGCCTCGAGGCGGCCATCGCCTCGCTGGTCGCGCCCGGCGACCGGGTGCTCTGTATTTCGAACGGGCTCTACGGCGACGGCTTCGCGGACTTCGTCGAATCCTACGACGGCGAGGCCGAACTCGTCTCGGCGCCCTACGACGACCCGCTCGACCTCGAGGCCATTGAGGCCGCGCTCGAGGACGCCGCAACCGACGGCGAGCCGTTCGAACTCGCGACGATGGTCCACTGCGAGACGCCGACCGGGACGCTCAACGATCTCGGCCCCGTGTTGGACCTGCTCGAGGAGTACGACGTGCCGAGCGTCGTCGACGCCGTCTCGTCGCTCGGCGGGACGCCGGTTCCGACCGATCGGATCGACGTTTGTCTCGGGGCGTCCCAGAAGTGCTTCAGCGCGCCGCCGGGACTGACCACCGCCGCGATCAGCGACCGAGCGTGGGAGCGCATGGAAGAACGCGACCCGTCCTCGCTGTACACGAACTTCCTTCCGTGGCAAGATGTCTCCAAGAACTTCCCCTACACCCACCTGAGCGCGAACGTGGCCGCCCTCGAGGAGGCAATCGACCGCCTGCTCGAGGAGGGACTCGAGGACGTCTACCAGCGCCACGAGAAAGCCGCCGAGCGCTGTCGCGAGCGCGGCGCCGAACTGGGACTCGAGGTCTATCCCGATTCCGAGCGGAGTTCGCCGACCGTGACGGCGTTTCGCCTCCCGGGCAAGGCGAAAGAGATCCAGCAGCGAGTCGCCGAGGAGGAGGATGTCGTACTGGCGACCGGGCTGGGTGGGCTGGAGGACGACATCCTCCGGTTCGGCCACATGGGGTACAACGCCGAGGTCGAAAAGGTCGAGCGAGCGATGGATGCACTTGAACGTGTCTTAGCGTAGATCGCGTAGCAGTCGACCGAACGTGACCTTCGTTCGTCGGCAATCCTAAGAATACCACGAAAGGGGCTTTCGTGGTGTACCGAATGACGCCGATAACGCGGACAGGGGTTTACTCATCGAGAAATCGATTCCGAACCTCGAGCGCCGCCTCAGACCCGTAGCGATCGACCAGCGGGCAGAACGCCCCGCCGAGCGCGCGCATACACTGGCCAGACGAGTGGTACTCGAGGCGGTCCGCGACGGGTTCACACGGTCGGCCCTGCAGGGCGCGCAGGACGAGTAGGCGTTCCTCGCGGGCGGTGAGGTCAACGTCGTCGGGATTCTCGACGAAGTACCGAACGACGAGGTCCCGGAACGGGCCGGGATCGGCGTCGAACAGGCCGGGACCGTAGGCCGCGCCGGCGACGACGCGCCAGTCGTGGGCCAAAAGGCCGAGCTCCGGGGCCGCGTTGGCGTCAACCGACCGAAGCACTGCGCGGGCGACGTCCGGCTCGAGGTCCGAGAGGGCGTCCGTACAGAGCGCGGGGAACCGGCGAGCGAACCAGTCAGCGTGGCGGTCGTGCAGTTCCCGACCGGCGTCGCTCGTCGGGGCGAGCATGAGCGCCGAGTACTCGCCGCTGGCGTCGTTGCGAGTCGTCGAGACGTGGACGGTCCGGTAACCGTTCTCGCGCCAGAACTCGAGCAGGCCGGGCGTGGCGCCGAAGCCGGTACCGAGCCAGTCTATCCCGTCGCCGTTGTCGTCCGCCTCGAGGCCGCCGTCGGTGAACTCCTCGCGAACGCGCTCGAGCAGATGCGAACCCAGCCCTCGAGAGCGGGCCGCGTGGTGGGTCGCGATACGGACCACGCGCAAGCCCGCGGGGTCGCCGGCGTCCTCGTCGCGCAATTGGCTCGTGAGGACGTCCGGGAGCATGTTCCCCCGAATCCGGCCGCCCTCGTACATCATCGCGCGCGTCTCGGGCGGGAGATTTCCCTCGCGGGCCAGCAGGGCGACGCTGACGACGTGGCCGTCTCCGCGACCGTCACCCGGCTCCCCGTCCGGGCGGTGGACCAGCGCGCGGGCCTCGAGGTTGGGCGCGTCGAGCAGCCTCGCGAGGTCGTTGGGCTCGGTACGGTAGTGTGCGAGCACGAGCAGTCCGAACGCCTCCCGCAGGAGGCGGTCGTCCGCGAGGAGGTCGTTGGGCTCGAGGCTGCGGTACGCGACGGTCTCGGGCGTCGCGTCGGCGACCAGCGGCTCGACCGGTGGCCGGGCGTCGAGCAACAGCGCGCGGAAGGCCCAGACCTCGACGGGGTCGCCGGCGGCGTACCGGATGGGCTTGACGAGCGTGCGGTCGACCACCTCGTGATCGCTCTCGGCGAGTCGCTCCCGAAAGCGAACGGAGAAACCCCGTCCCGCGCCCTCGTAGCCGTGGATCGTCGTCGCGAATGCGACCCGATCGGCCGCGAGCAGCGACTCGAGGACCGAAACCGGGAGCGCGGCGGCCTCGTCGACGATGACGATATCGGCGGGGCCGGGGTCGTCGCCGGTCGCCGATTCGATTCGCTCGACGGCCGTCGCCGGTTCGAGGTACCGAACGCGACCGCTGGAACTCGTCTCGATCGTCCGACCGTCGATCGTCGCGTCGGCCTCGAGCGTCCCCAGCAGTTCGCCGGCGCGGTCGAACAGTTCCGCCGTGTTCCGCGATCGGGGTGCGGTGACGAGCACGTCCAGTCCGTCGGCGGCGAACGCGCCTGCGGCCAGTCCCGCGGCGCTGGACTTGCCCCGCCCGCGGTCGGCCTCGAGGACGACGGCGCGTCGCTGTGCAGTCTCCACGTTCTCGGCGCCATCTTCGCGATTGTCGGCGCCCCCGAGCAGCGACTCGAACGCCTCGACGGCGTCCCGCTGGTCGCCCGTAAGACACGCCTTGTAGACGTCGGCGGGGAACCGAGCGTTCGACGGGGTCTCGAGCGAGGTTTCACCCGGGCCGTCGACTCGCTTCGGCGCCGGTTCCGTCAGCCCGTCGTCGACGATCCGTTCGGCCTCGAGGTCGACGATTCCGATCCCTCGGTGGGCCCGTAACGTCTCGACGAGTCGAGTCCTGAATCGACCGGTAACGTCGTCCAGCGAGAACGGTGGGACGGCCAGCGACCGGTCGAACGCGCCGCGGCGATCGGGCCACTCCTGGAGCGGCGGCGTCAACAGGACGAGCAGGCCGCCGCCGTCGACCGCACCGACGACTTTCCCGAGCGCGTTCGGCCGCAGCCCCTCGTGGGCGTCGAGCGCGATTGCGGTCCGCGTCGTTCCGAGGAGTTCGCTCGCGTTGGCCTGGGACAGGTGTTCGCAGCGAAGCCGGTCTTCGGGGCCGACGAGCGTGGTTTCCGTGATCGGCACGGGAAGCGTGTCGAGGATCGACTCGAGGGCGTCGTACCCCCGCTCGCGGTCGCCGGCCAGGACGAGGACGCGTCGCTCGTCAACCGCCGTCGCCTCCTCGAACAGGGCCGTCGCGCCCGTCTCGACGATCATGGGTCTCGTTGGAACGCAGCCCGTAATAGTATCCGGGATCCGTCGAGGACGGCATTCCCGGTCCGCCCGGCGGTTCGGTGGGTGGCCGAGAACCGTCGTCGTTCCGTTGCAATCAGTGCAATCGTTGACACCGAACTCGGTCGGACGCGACCGAACTGTGGTTCCGACACCGTAACCGGCAGATGGCGCCTCGATTGAGCGTCCGAAAACAGTTCCAAAATTCGTACGATCTTGTCTCAATTTATATTATCCGATTACCTTTAAGAAGTATCGTCAATGAGGCGACCATGGAGCGAAGAAAACTCCTCCTTGGTAGCGGCGTCGGACTGGCAACCGTCCTCGCGGGCTGCAGCGGCGAGGATCTCATGAGCGATGACGAGAACGAGTCCGACGAGAACGGAAACGGGAACGAAACGCCGAACGGCTCCGACGAGAACGCCGAAGACGGCGAAAACGGCAAGGACGGCAAAAACGGCGACGAGAAAGGCGGTGACAAGAACGGGAAACGAGACGTTCCCGGCCTGGACGTCGACGCGTTCGAGTCCCTGCTGGAGCAGCAGGGTATCACGGTCGAGACGCTCCACCGAAGCGGGCCGGATCTCACCCTGAAGGTGTCGGCCTCGGACCTGAACACGGACGACCTGTCGGCCTCGGCTGACAGTGCCGAACTGCGACAGCGGCTCTCGGACATCGTTAGCGCCGCGGGCGATGCAGTCACCGATCTGCAGGCATTTATTGCCGCAATCGAGACCATCACCGTGTCCGTCCTGGACGAGACCGACGGAAAGAAGAAGAAAGGAAAATCGGGCCTCACGGTGAAGGTTCGCGTCTCCTGGCTGATTGAGTTCGTTCGCAACCAGCGCTCGGAAAGAGAACTCCTCGATCAGATCACCGAAACGGCTTCCAAAGGGGCATAGCGTCGGTCGTCGACCGTTGACGTTTCGAAAGTCAATTTTCCCATAGGTAGAACGGTACGTCCACTATCGCACTCGACTGAGCAGCGACTCGAGGAGCCAAACGCGCCTACCGGTGACTCTCATCGGGGCGCTCGGTCGCAGACGCAGAAGCCGTTCCCCTCCGGATCCTCCATCACGGTCCACTCCTCGGTCTGATCGGCAAATCGCTCGCGTTTCGTCTCGACTGCGCTCGCGCCGAGTTCCTCGAGGCGTTCGACCGTAGCCGCCTTCTCTTCGGTCGCCAAATCGAGGTGAATGGGGATATCCTCGGTGGATCCCTTCGGCAGTCGCTTGAACAGGAGTGGCAGCGATCGATCGTCGGGAGCCGCGAGGAGAACGTGGTCCGGATCGTCCGTCTCGTCGGGTGGTTCAGCGGGGAGTGGGACCCGGTCGCGCTCGAGCGCCCGTTCCCAGAACGTCGCGAGTCGATCCGGTGAATTACAAGCGAAAGTAATCTTTTCTATCGAAGTCATGCCTACAGTGCATGTATTGTTAGCATATAATCACGTAAATGGAGGTCACGTCGAGGATATTTGTCGCTACCATCGGCCGCGGTCCGAACGGTCGGTCTGTCCTCGATCCGGCGATCGGACGAGCGAGAAGGACGAGCCGTCCTACTCGAGCCGGGACAGCGCGGTCTCCTTCGCGGTGTCGGCGTCCGGAAACGGCGTTTCGCAGACGCGAATTTCCGAGACCCACTTCAGGCTCTCCCAGCAATCGCGGTCGGGGTCGGTCGGAACGAGTCGGGCCGGCCCGCCGTGTTCGACCGGCAGTGGCTCCCCGTCGAGTTCGACCGCGAGCAGCGCGTCCGAGAGGGTCTCGAGCGGGAACGAACAGGCGTAGTCGTCGTCCATCGCGCGGACGAGGGCGTGCTCGGCCTCGGCCGACGGCCCGGCGCGCTCGAGGAGATCCCCGACGCGAATCCCGCGCCACGCGAGCCCGTCGGCGACCCACCCCTCGGCGCAGGCGAAGTCGTCGGTCACTGTCTCGAGGGGGAACGACTCGAGGGCCGCCGCGGAGAGGCGAAGCGATCGGTCGACAGCGCCGGTCACGCGAAGCATCCAGGCCTCGGCGTCGACCGCGTCCGGGACCGGGTGCGGTCTGAGATCTGTCACGAGAGTCGATACGCCGCCGAGCGAGAAACCTGTCGGGGCGCACATGTGCGGGACCACCTTCTCGAGCGCTCGCCGGAAACGAGCGGCTGAGATGAGCGACGAGACCGAATACGACGAGCTCCCGCTGGTCTACTCCTGTTCGGGGTGCTCGAGCGCCGCACAACTGGCGAACGATCTGGCCGTCTCCCTCGACCGGGACGGCGTCGCCGAGATGTCCTGTATCGCCGGCGTCGGCGGCGGCGTGGCGCCGCTGGTCGACACCGCGACCTCGGGCCGGCCAATCGTCGCGATCGACGGCTGCCCGCTCGAGTGTACGAAACAGTGTCTCGATCGCCACGATGTCGCGCCCGACCGCCACTACATGCTCGCGGAACACGGCGTGGCGAAGGAGTACCACACCGACTACGACGACGAGGCGGCCGAGCGATTGCGCCGCAAGCTGGCTTCGGAGATCGAGGCCCTCGCGGGAACGGCCTGAGACACCGCCCGTAGCGTACTAGTCAAAACACTATCATTACTCTGTGCGGACGCGTCGCACGGCTCCGGTCGTTTGAACACGCTTTTAAGGGGGGCAACGCTACAGACGTAGTACACCCTACGCGGGGTTGATGATGCTCCTAGCCTCACAGGACTTCCGCCGAAGCTACTTCGGCCAGGGGTGCCCAGTGCCCCGAATGGCAGGGGAGCGCGAGCCCACGTGTAGGAGAGGTGAACAACCAATGTCAGTCTACGTCAACACCGACATCCCAGCCGACCTCGCAGAGGACGCCCTCGAGGCCCTCGAGGTCGCACGAGACACCGGACGCGTAAAGAAAGGAACGAACGAAACCACGAAGGCGATCGAGCGCGGCAACGCCGAGCTCGTCTACGTCGCCGAGGACGTCTCCCCCGAAGAGATCGTCATGCACCTGCCCGACCTCGCCGAGGAGAAGGGCATCCCCGTCGTCTTCGTCGAGACTCAGGACGACGTCGGCCACGCAGCCGGCCTCGAGGTCGGCTCGGCCGCCGCAGCGATCGTCGACGCCGGCGAGGCCTCCGACGACGTCGAAGATATCGCCGACAAGGTCGAGGACCTCGACTGAGGTGATCAGAGATGAGTGCTGAAGAGGAAGAAACTGGATCCACGCCCGCCGAGGTCATCGAGATCGTCGGCAAGACCGGCATGCACGGCGAGGCCATGCAGGTCAAATGCCGTATTCAGGAGGGCGAGAACCAGGGACGTATCATCACCCGGAACTGCCTCGGGCCGGTCCGCGAAGGGGACGTACTCCAACTTCGCGAGACCGCCCGCGAGGCGGACTCCATCGGAGGACAATAACCAATGGTCGAGAAACGAACGTGCGACTACACGGGCGAAGAGATCGAGCCCGGCACGGGCATCATGTACGTCAAGAACGACGGCAGCGTGCTCCACTTCGTCGACTCGAAGGCCGAGAAGAACTACAAGCTCGGTCGCGAACCTCGCGATCTCGAGTGGACCGAGGAAGGCCGCCGCGGCAAGGGCCCCACCCAGGCCGAGACGGTCGCCGACGAGGACGCCGACCAGACCGAGCAGGTCGAAGCCGGCGAAGACGAGGATCTCGAGACCGAAGCGGACGCCGTCGACGAAGATGAAGACGACGTGTCCGCCGGCGACGAAGCGGTCGACGAGACCGAGGAAGCCGAGGCCGAGGAGAGTGAGGCCTAATGAGTGACCGCGAGCGAACCTTCGTGATGGTCAAGCCCGACGCCTTCGCGCGTGGGCTCGTGGGCGAAGTCGTCTCCCGACTCGAGGACCGCGGGCTCAAGCTCGTCGGGATCAAGGTCGAGAACATGCCCCGCGAACGGGCCGAAGAACACTACGGTGAACACGAGGACAAACCGTTCTACGACGACCTCGTGGACTTCATCACCTCGGGACCGGTCGTCCCGATGGTCTGGGAGGGCCAGGACGCGACGCGTCAGGTCCGCCAGATGATCGGTGAGACCGACCCCCTCGAGGCCGAACCCGGAACGATCCGGGGCGACTACGCGCTCGATCTCGGTCGGAACGTCGTCCACGCTGCCGACCACGAGGACGAGGGCGCCAACGAACGCGAGATCGCGATCCACTTCGACGACGACGAGCTGATCGACTACGATCAGCACGACGCCGAGTGGCTCTACGAGTAACGCGATCACCGCGATCGTCCGTTCGTCGTTTTCATCGAGAGTTTCTCATTTCGAGCTTCGGCTGAACTCGCTCGAGCGCCCCTGTATCGCCGTTTTACCGCCGATATGACTCAGGCCCGAGTACATGTATTTTTCTAGGTAGACGTAACATCTAATGTGACGGCTGCAGTAGAGGCTGGTGGTGGTTTCGAATGGTAACACACGGTAGGTGGTTCGTGGATGCGTGAAACAGAGGGAGAGTCGACGGAGCTCATGGCTCAGGTGACGCCGTCGCTGGATCTCATCTTTGAACTACTTTCGAACCGTCGTCGCCGATACACGTTGTACCATCTCTACGACCAGCCCGACGGCGTCGCGACGATGGACGAACTGACGGATGCCGTCGTCACGCACCAGTATCTCGAGTCGAACGCGGACCGCGAGACGGACGACCGGACCGACGCCGACGCTGACGGCGCTCTCGAGGGCCGTCGCCAACAGGTTCGCATGGACCTCCAGCATACGCACCTGCCGAAACTCGAGGATGCGGGCGTTCTCGAACACGACCATCGCAGCGAGATGGTCCGCTACTGGAACCAGCCGTCCCTCGAGGAGTGGCTCGAGCACGCCCGTCACAAGGAACTCGTCTGAGGGACTGACGACAGCCGGACGAGGGGCGACGAACTGGGGAGTGCGCGCCTCGATAGCTCGGCGTTTGGTGTTCAAATCGCGAGCGGGCATCGGGTTGTGCTCCGTGGTAGCATTTCTTTCCTCAAAGCTTAACACGCGAGATGCAGATACAAACTGTAGGTGAGCGCCAATGACTGACCACGAACTTCCACCACTTCCGTACGACTACGACGCGCTTGAACCGGCACTTTCCGAGCAGGTCCTGACCTGGCACCACGACACCCACCACCAGGGCTACGTGAACGGCCTGAACTCGGCCGAGGAAACCCTCGAGGAGAACCGCGAATCGGGCGACTACAGTTCGACGCCCGGGGCGCTCAAGGACGTCACCCACAACGGCTGTGGCCACTATCTCCACACGCTGTTCTGGGAGAACATGTCCCCCAACGGCGGCGGCGAGCCCGAGGGCGACCTCGCCGACCGCATCGAGGAGGACTTCGGCTCCTACGAGGGCTGGAAGGGCGAGTTCCAGAAGGCCGCCGGCGCCGCCGGTGGCTGGGCGCTGCTCGTCTACGACCCGGTCGCCAAGCAGCTGCGCAACATCGCGGTCGACAAGCACGACCAGGGCGCGCTCTGGGGCGCCCATCCCGTGCTCGCGCTGGACGTCTGGGAACACTCCTACTACTACGACTACGGTCCGGACCGTGGCGAGTTCATCGACGCCTTCTTCGATGTCGTCAACTGGGAGAAGGCCGAAGAAGAGTACCAGACCTGCCTCAATCACTTCGAGTAAGTCGCCGGCCGCGATAGCGACGAGCCAGTCAATCCCGACTTTTTATCGCAGCACGGTCCACCGATAGCGGCGCGACTGTGACTGTCAGTCGAGGAGCGGATAGTGCGGGGACCGCAATTACGACTCGTCCTCGAGGCCGGCCGCTCGAAGGTACTCCTCGAGGAGCGTCGGGAACTGCCCGCCGCGAACGTACCGAAGACCGAACTCGTCGGCCCAGGAGATGATGCCCCGATCCTCGGTGACCACGCCGGCGTCGAGTTCGCGGGCGAGGATCAGCAGGTCGAAGTCCTCGCGAGAGTCGAGCACGCCCTGTCGGAGCGCCCCTCGGTACTTATCGCGCATGTTCGAGAGGATCCGATCGGCGTCGGTCATGTACTCCTCGCGCCCGTCGTCGGTCGGATCGCTCGCGAGCGCGTCGGGATCGAGCTGTTCGACCTCGCGGATCGCCTGTTCGGAGACGCGGAGGCCGCGGTCGACCCGATCGCTCATCTCGTCGATGAAGTTGTAGACGATGTTGGCCGGAATCGTCACGCCGTACCGATCGGGGCTCTTGCGGACGACCCACGTGTCGAGCCGCGAGAATACTGTTTCGTCGACGTCGCGCTCGCGTAACATCGTCGCGAGTTCGTCGTGGATCGACGGCGGCACGTAACAGGAGATGTTGAGCTCGAGTCGCGCGGTCGCGATGAGGTCGAACAGGCGGATGACGGCCGACTCGAGCGATTCGTCGCCCCGACGGATCTCCTCGGTGATGAACAGCGACGTGTCGAGAACGAACCGTTGGCGCGGCAGTTCGCCAGACATAGTCGACAGTTCGACGGTGCGCTACAAAGGTCTCCCCCCACGTTCGATCGATCGAACGCGGTCGGACGGCCTGCGGATCGGCGTCCGCTGGCCGACCGGGTGTTTTTCACGAGGTATGGTGACAAACAACGCATGGATCGTGACGAGTACCTCGAGCGGCTCGGGGCGACCGCGGAGACGCCCGAGGACCTCTTCGAGCACGTCGAGGAACGGTCGACGGCAGGACGGACCCACCACGTCCTCACGGCCGCTCGCCACGGGGTCGAGCGAGGGACGGTCATCGTCGAGGAGACGGAGGCCATCGTTCGCGGCTATCCGAGCATCCCTCGGATTCTCGTTCTCGACCCCGGAGTTCCGTCGTTTTTCGAAGACGGTGAGACCGTCGTCATCGAGGAGAAACTCGACGGCTTCAACGTTCGCATCGCGGCCGTCGACGGCGAGCCCCTCGCCTTCACCAGAAGCGGCTACGTCTGTCCGTACACGACGGGGCGGGCCCGCGATTGCCTCCCGCTCGAGGAGTTCTTCGCGACCCACCCAGAGAAGACCCTCTGCGCCGAACTTGTCGGCCCAGAGACGCCCTACTCGACCCACGACTACGAGGGGATCGACACCCACGAGTTCCTGGTCTTCGACGTCCGCGATCGCGAGACCGGGACGCCGCTCGCCGTCGACGGCCGGCGACGGCTCTGCGAGGAGTACGGGTTCACCCAGCCGAGACTCTTCGGACGGGCGGCGCCCGCCGACGCCGTTGGACCGACTCGAGCGGCGATCGAGGAACTCGACGCGGCTGGCCGGGAAGGGGTCGTCCTGAAGTCGGCGGACGGGGAGCGCTTGGTCAAGTACACGACGGAGACGCAACACCACGAGGAACTCGCCTACGCGTTCTCGCTGCCCTTCGATCACGGCCGCGACTTCGTCTTTTCGCGGATCGTCCGGGACGCGTTTCAGGCGGCCGAGTCCGACGCGGACGACGACCGACTCGAGGAACGGGCCCACGACCTCGGCGAGTCGATCCTCCGGCCGATGGTCTCAGCCATTCGGGCCGTCGAAGCCGGCGAGACGATCGGCGAGCGACACACGGTCAGGGGCGATCCGGAGACGATCGGCGCGCTCCTCGACCACCTGCACGACCAGTCGCTGACGGTCGACCTCGAGTCGGACCGCCGCGCGGACGGCGAGCGCGTCGTCGAGTTCGTGAAGGTGGCCGAGTCGAGCCGGGATCGGATCCGGTACTACCTGGGCGGTGGCACGCGGGACGAATGAGGGCAGTGCTCGCGTTCGGACCGCTCGCCGACTCGGCGAGCGGCTCAGGGTTGAGACGGGTCAGACCTAAGCGGTGACTGGGTCGATTCGATCTCGGCGTCCGCGGGAGTCGCGTCGCCGGCTGGTTCGACGCCGCGGAACTCGAACCTGGCACCGCCGGCGTCGCTCTCCGCGACGGCACTGGTCCAGTCGTGAGCCGTCGCGATCTCGGCGACGATCGCAAGTCCGAACCCGGTTCCGTCCTCGTCGGTCGTGTAGCCGCCCTTGAAGACCTGACCACGCTGGGACGACGGGATTCCGACACCGTCGTCCGCGACGTAAAACCCCGCGCCGGCTCGGTCGCGGGCGTCGCCGAGCGTTCCTACCGCGACCTCGAGGCCGGCGCCGTCCGCGCGCTCGGCACCGTGCTCGAGGGAATTGCGAAACAGGTTCTCGAGCAGTCGCTGCAACCTGTCGAGATCGGCCAGTATCGGCGCGCTCGAGTCGATCGCGAGAGTCGCGTCGCCGGTATCGACGCTCGCCCACGCGCGGTCCGCGAGCGTCGCGAGGTCGACGGGTTCGGCATCCGTTACATCCCGTCCCTCGCGGGCGAGCGCGAGGACGTCCTCGATGATCGTCTCCATCCGCTCGTGGGACCGCTCGACCTCGTCGAGGTGCGAGTCCGGATCGTCGGCCTCGCGGGCCAGTTGTAAGTGGCCGCCGGCGACCGTCAGCGGATTGCGGAGGTCGTGAGAAACGATGTTCGCGAACTCCGCTAAGCGCTCGTTTTGTCGCTCGAGTCGCGCCTCGCGGCGTTTCCGGTCGGTGATCTCGCGAGCGACGAACAGCCAGCCGGCGTGGCGATCGCGGCCGTCCTCGATGGGCGTCGTTCGCACGAGGTAGTAGTCGTCGCCGACCGCGAGTTCGCGTTCCGTGGGGTCGCGAGTCGCGGTCAGCGCGCGGACCTCCTCGCGCAACGCGGGCCGGTCGGCGAGCAGGGAGTCGACGCTGGTCCCGATCGGCGAGCCGTCGACGCACGCGAGCAGGCGCTGACCGACGGGATTGGCGTCGATCAGTCGGTCCTCGTCGTCGACGACGAAGACCGCGTCGGTGACGGTGTCGAGCACCCGATCGCGAGCGATCGGGAGGACGTCGACCAGTTGGTAGCGAAGGATCGCGACCGCGTACAGGATCCCAGCGGCGGCGAACCCGATCGGCGTCGTATCGACCTCGATCGATCCGAAGACGTAGGCGGCGTTCCCGAGCCAGGCCGCGAGCGCGCCGGCGAGCAGCGCCGCGCTCTGCCCGCGATACAGCGACCGCGAGCGAACCAAAAACTCGACGATCAGCGCCGTCACGACGGCGAGGACGGCGTAGGAGTACGCCGTGTGGATCCAGAACGCGGGCCCCCACACGACCGTTCCGTCGCTCAGGGCGTAGAAGAGGTTTCCCGGATTCGCGATCACGGTGAAGACGACCAGCACCGGTTCGATCGACAGCGCGGCCAGAATCGGCGGTCTGATCAGTTCCTCTCGACCGGTGTACTCGAGCGTGAAGACGAGCAGCGCCATCGTTCCGCCCCCCACGCCGAGGAACAGGAGTGCAAGGAATGCGAGGGCGAGGGGGCCCGGATCGATCCGCATGAGAGCAAGCCCACAGACGGTCCACAGTCCTGACCCGAGGACGGTCCCGAGCAGCGGCCGCGCGCCGGGCCGATCGCGATGGCGCCACAACACGCCGGCGAGGGCGACACTGTTGAGGGCCGCGATCGCGTATATCGCCTGTACGATCGGGCTTCCGGGGGCCGCGGACATCGTCATCACTCGAGCGTCGAGTACGTAAAGTGCACTGGCCGTTTGATCGGCAGCTGGACTGGCGTCGGGCGGCGGTTGACCACCGCGACTCGAACCCGGTCAGTCAACGGTCGGGGCGGCCGCGCCCCGGTCGTCGATCTCGATCCCAGTGAACTCGAATCGAGCGGCAGTTGTACTCGGAACCGGAACCGAAACTGAGTGCCGGGATCGGTGCGGTCTTGTGGCGCGCGCGTCTACGGTCGCCTATGCCCGTTCCAAAGGACGAGTTCGAGAGTCTCCCGCCCTGTGACTTCTACACGCCCGACGAGTTGCTCGAGGACGACCAGATGTACACCGTCTACGAGATCGCCCGCCTCCTGCAGGGGATCGAGGCCGACGCCGAGATCGACGAAGGTACCGAGAGCGTCCTGCTGGACTGGGCGATCCCCTGGGTGATGACCAACGCGGACGATCTCGTGGTCGCCGAGCCGCGATCCGACGATGAACCCGGCTACTACGGCCTGAAAGAATGATCCTCCTCGTGGTCGGTGCCGATCGCGTCGACGCCGGCAAGACCACGTTCTCGGTCGGCCTGCTCGAGCGCACCGGCGCGGTCGGCTACAAGCCCCGCGCCGGCAACGACTACTGGTTCGACCACGACGACTGCCGGACGGCGCTGGCTGACGACCGCCTCTACGGCAAGGACGCGAAGCGCCTCGCGGCCGCGGAGGGACGCGACCGCGACCCGGAAGCGCTCAACCCCGTCCACCGCCTCTGGCGACCCACGCCGGACGAGGGGACCGGACTCCTGGGGAAGTCCGATCGCGAGTTCCTCGTCGACCGCGTCGGCCGCCCGGGCGACGACGACAGTCCGACGTTCGTGCGCAACGCGACCGCGGATATTCCGGACGCGGTCGCCGAGGCGCTCCCGCTCGAGGACGCCGTCGCCGTCGAGACCGTCGCGGAATTCAACGAGATCGCCGAGCGGCGGTACGTCCCCGCATTCGAGGGGCTAGCCGCCGAGATCGAATCGACGGAGGTCGCGGTCGTCGAGTCCTACAGCGATATTGCGCAACCGCTCCAGTCGCTCGATCCCGCGGCGATCAGCGCCGTCGCGGCCGTCGAACCCGGCCGCGTCCGGATCTACCCAAGTGACCGCTACTGCCGGGCCTGCGAGATCGCCAGTTCGAGCCCGAAAGACGGCGCTCTCGAGAAGCGCGTCCCCGACGTGCTCGAGTACCTCGATCCGATCGACCGAATTCGCCTGCCGCCGCTCGGGAGCGACGAGCGGGCGGCGCCGGCGCGGATCGCTCGCGCGTATTCCGACGCCTACGACGCGCTGCTCGAGGCGGCTCGAGCGGTCTGACGAGGGGTCGGAGCGAACGTCGCGCTCGGCTGCCGGCGATCGACCTTTGGTACCGTCCGAGTCGAAAATGTCAACCTCATTCGAGCTGGTTTTCCGCTCGCGACGTCGCTCGAGGACGGTTCAGGCGGCAGCCGTTGCCGGAATAGCCGATCAGAGGGATTAAGACCACTCAGTGGAACCACCGTGTAATGAAACGACGCGCGTTGCTCGGTGCGATCGGAAGCGGATCGGCGCTCGGCGTCGCCGGCTGTCTGACGCGGGACGACGGCGGCGACGAGGAGGGCGACGGAACGCTCACCGTCGTCACGTACGAGTCGATGATCGATACGGAGGACTCCGCCGGCCCGTGGCTCAAGGAGCGCTTCGAGGACGAGTTCGACGCCGAACTCGAGTGGAAGCAACTGCCCGACGGCGGGATCAACCACTACGTCCAGCGCGCCGATCGAGACGCCGGGATCGACGCCGACGTCTACCTGGGGCTGAACGTGGACGATCTGGTGCGCGTCGACGACCAACTCGATGACGGCGCTCTCTTTCGCGAACTCGACCGCGATCGACTCGAGCGCGCCGACCGCGTCCGCGACGAGTTCGCGCTGGGGGATCCCCACGGCCGCACGCTCACCTACGACATGGGCTACATCAGCCTCGTTTACGACGAAACCGAGGTCGCGGAACCCGCGTCGCTCGAGGATCTGACCGAACCCGAATACGAGAACACGCTGCTGGCCCAGAACGCCCAGAAAGCCGATTCGGGACAGGCGTTCCTGCTGTGGACGATCGACGCCTTCGGCGAGGACGGGTACCTCGACTACTGGCAGCGACTCGAGGACAACGGGGTTCGCGTCCTCGACGGCTGGAGCGAGTCCTACTCGGGCGCGTACATGGAGGGCGAGCGATCGATGGTCGTCTCCTACTCGACCGACCAGGTGTACGCCAACCGGTTCGACTACGACTTCTCGCGCCACCAGGTCGCCTTCCCGGACGACCAGGGCTACGCCAACCCCGAGGGGATGGCGATCTTCGAGGGCGCCGGCGACGTCGACCTCGCCTACGACTTCTTCGACTTCGTCCTCTCGAGTGAAGCCCAGGCCGAGATCGCTACCCGAAACGTCCAGTACCCGGCCGTCGCGGACGAGCACGTCGACCTCGACGAGGAGTTCGACGAGTACGCGCACACGCCGGAGGAGATGGTCTCGTTCGGCTACGACGATCTCCGGGGCAACCTCGACGGCTGGGTCGAGGACTGGGCCCAGGAGTTCGCCGGCCAGTAACGGGTCACCCCATTCGTGTCTCTCGCAGATCGTTCCGTCGTCGATCGACTCTCCGCCGGCGCCGTCAGCGCGTGGCTCGAGCGCCACGCCCTCCCGCTGGCCGCGCTCGGGACGGCGGCCGTCCTCGTCGTCGTGCTCTACCTCCCCGTCGGGCTCGTCTTTGTGGAGGCACTCCTCGAGGACGGATCGCCGACGCTCGGCCACGTCGCCGAGGTGCTGACGGATCCGTTCTACTTCGGCGTCCTCGCGGACGTCTTCGCCGACCCGCTCGCGATCGGCGCGCATCTCGGCTCGCTCGCGGGCTGGCTCACCGCGGTGTCGATCGCGCCGACCCTCGCGTATCCGGTTCCCGGCGTCGACCTGCCGGTGCCGTGGCTCGCTGTCGACGCGCCGCCGGTTCGGAAGGGGCTGTTCGGTTTCACGGCCTATCAGGCCGCGCTGTCAACGGTCGCAAGCGTCGCGATCGGCCTCCCGGCCGCCGCCGTCCTCGCGAACTACGAGTTCCGCGGCCGGCGCACGCTCCGGTCGCTGACGATCCTGCCGTTCGTGTTGCCTGGAATCATGGTCGCCGTCGGCTTCTATGCGATGTTCGGGCGGACGGGGACGCTCAACACCCTGTTCGGAGCCGTCGGCCTGGGTCCGTTCGCGTTCGTCGAGACGAGTCCGCTCGCGATCGTGATCCTGGCCCACGCCTTCTACAACGCGCCGCTGGTCGCCCGCCTGACCGTCTCCGCCTGGGAGTCCGTCGACGCCCGAACCGTCGAGACCGCTCGCAGCCTCGGCGCGAGTCCGCGCCGGGCCTTCCGCGACGTCGTCGTGCCGCAACTCGTCCCGGCGGTCCTTACCGGCGCGCTGCTGACCTTCATCTTCACGTTCATGACCTTTCCCATCGTGCTCGCGCTCGGCGGCCTCCAACTGGCGACCGTCGAGGTCTGGATCTACGACCGGGTCCAGCGGTTGGCCTACGGGGAAGCGGCCTCGCTCGCGATCCTCGAGACGATCCTCTCGCTGGGGCTGACCTACGCCTACCTCAGGTACGAGTCAGCACAGACCGGGTTCTCGCAGGCGCCGTCGCCGCCGCCGAGGGAGGCGCTTTTCCCCGACGTGCGGACGGTGCTCTCGCCGCGGCGGCTCGCGGTTCTGGGGTACGGCCTCGTCGCGCTGGTCCTCTTCGTCGGCCCGCTGGCGAGTCTGGTCGTCGGGAGTTTCACCGATGGCTCCGGGTTCACGCTCCGGAACTACGCGTTCCTGCTCGAGCGCCAACTCGAGGGCGCGAGCTTCCAGACGCGTCCGGTCCCCGCGATCCGGAACTCGCTACTGTTCGGGCTCGCGACGCTGGCCGTCGCGGTCCCGATGGGCGTCGTGATCTCGGTACTGACGGTCCGGGCCGGCAGGAGCGGACGGCTCGTCGACACGCTCGCAATGCTCCCGCTGGCGGTCAGCGGCGTCGTCTTCGGGATCGGGCTCCTGCAGGGGCTGGTCTTCGGTATTCCGCTCCCGGGCGGCTGGCGCCTTCAGGTGACGGGCGCGGTCGCCATCGTTGCCGCCCACGCGGTCGCCGCCTACCCGTTCGTGACGCGCAACGTCTCGCCGCTGCTCGCGACCCTCGATCCGGCGATGGTCGAGTCCGCTCGCGCGCTCGGCGCCTCGCGAACGCGGGCGCTGCTCGACGTCGAACTCCCGCTGGTCGCCAGCGGGATCGTCGCCGGCGCGGCCTTCGCCTTCGCCGTCTCGATCGGCGAGTTCTCTTCGACGGTGATTTTGGCCAGCGGGAGCGAGCACTACACGATGCCGGTCGCCGTCGAACGCTATCTGGGCCGTCGCTCCGGGCCCGCGATCGCCATGGGGACCCTGCTATTGGCCGTCACGGCGGCGAGTTTCGTCGTCATCGATCGCGTCGGCGGGAGGTACGAACTGTGACCGAACTCCGACTCGAGGGCGTCACCAAGCGCTACGGCGCGGACGGGAACGGCACCGTCGCGCTACGGGACGTCGACTTGACCGTCCGTGACGGCGAGTTCTTCACGCTCGTCGGGCCGTCGGGTTGCGGGAAGACGACCACACTCAGAGCGATCGCGGGGTTCGAGGCGCCGACCGACGGAACCGTCCGCTTCGACGGCGAGGCCGTCACCGACGCGGCGCCCGAGGAGCGCGACGTCGGCGTCGTCTTTCAGAGCTACGCGCTCTTTCCGCACATGAGCGTCGCCGAAAACGTCGGCTACGGGCTCCGGTACCGGGAGCCGCCTGCAGGGACGAGCGTCGACGAGCGCGTCCGCGAACTGCTCGAGTTGGTCGACCTCGAGGGGATGGGCGATCGCGATCCCGATCAGCTGTCGGGCGGCCAGCGCCAGCGGGTCGCGCTGGCCCGTGCGCTCGCGCCCGAACCCGACCTGCTCCTGCTCGACGAGCCGATGAGCGCGCTCGACGCGCGGCTCCGGGAGTCGCTGCGCCGACAGCTCAAACGGATCCAGTCGCGACTCGAGATCACGACCGTCTACGTCACCCACGACCAGGCTGAGGCGCTAGCGATCTCGGACCGCCTCGCGGTGCTGCGCGACGGCCGGATCGAGCAGGTCGGCCGTCCGCGGGAGATCTACCGCGAGCCGTCGACGCGGTTCGTCGCCGAGTTCGTCGGCGACAACAACGTCTTCGACGCGACCGTGCGCGGCCGCGACGGCGACCGGGCGCGGGTCGCCGTCGACGGAAGCGACCGCGAGTTCGAGATCGCGGGCGTCCCGGCCGGCGCGGAACGCGTGAGTTTCTGCGTCCGACCGGCCGCGCTCGCTCGAGACGCCGACGCCAATCGGTTCGCCGTCGAGATCGAAACGAGCGAGTTCCGCGGCGAGCACGTCCGGACGTACGGGCGGTGGAGCGCCGGATCGGTCGTGCTCCAGTTCGATACCGAGATGCAGCTCCCGTCGGACTCCGACGGCCTCGAGAACGGGGCGACCGCGACGACTGACGGCGGTATGGGCGACAACGGAGCTGACGGGGCGGACGACGGTGGTGACGCGACGATCGACGGCGACGTCGTCGTCGGGTTCGCGCCGACGGACGCGCACGTACTTGAGACGCAGTCGGCAGAAGAGCGACGGTAATCAGGCCTGTCGCGCCATCTGCGCCGAGAGCTCGACGTGATCGTACGGGTCTGACGTCACGCTCGGCCCGTGGCCCGTGTGCATCTCCTCGAGGGCCGGATCGATCCGCGCGCGGACGCGGTCGATGCTTTCGATGAGGGTTTCGCGGTCGCCCTCCTCGAGATCCGTCCGGCCAAAACTCCCGTTCTGGAAGATCAGGTCGCCGGCGAAGAGGACACCCGGGCGCTCGGCGTAAAAGCAGAGGTGGTCGTTCTTGTGGCCGGGCGTGTGGAGCGCGACGTACTCATGGTCGCCCAGGCGGACCGTCTCCTCGTCCGCGATTGCGCGGTCGACGCCGTCGATCGAGGTATCGTACCCCCACGCGTCGACGTCGAAGGCGTCTTTCACCGCCTCGAGATTGCCGACGTGGTCCCGGTGGGTGTGCGTGAGCACGACGGCGTCGAGGTCGTCGACCCGTTCCCGGACGGCCGCGACGACGTCGAAGTTCGCTCCCGCGTCGACCAACACGGTCCGCTCGCCGTCGACGAGAAAGACGTTGCTCGTAAACGCCTGGACGCCCTGTGCGAGATTGGCGATCATAGCCGCCGATACGCCGTCGACCCGTTTGTACGTATCGACATCCCGACACGCGTCGGTCTCGAGCGCTGTGCGTCACCGATTCATCCCCTCTCAGAGTGCGATTTTGGGTCTGTAGCCGAACGGTATCGGCTCTCGACTCGAATGTCGGCCGGTCGCCTCGAGAGTCTCGTATTCACAAGGATTTTTAGCTGCGGCACGTAGTGGTAGACGAATGAACCGGCCGGTCTCCGTCGTCGCCGTCGTTCTCGTCGTGCTCTGTGTCGCCGGTCTCGGCGTCCCGACGGCGATGGCTGGGACGGGTGCCACGAGCGACCCGTCGCCGTACGCACAGTCGACCGCGCCGACGGAGACGCAGTCACAGCCCGCGATCGCTCAGTCTCAGGACTTCGATCAGACGACGTTCGAGATCACCGTCCACCAGAACGGGAGCGCGACGTGGACGATCCGCCACGAACGGCGGTTCGAGGGCGAGAACGCGTCCGAAGAACAGGACGCGTTCGAGGAGTTCGCCGAGGAGTTCGAGTCCGAAGAGACGGATCTCTACCAGCGGTTTGTCAACTCCTCGAAGGCCATGGCGGCCAGCGGCGCCGAGCAGACCGACCGCGAGATGGAAGCGACGAACTTCCGACGCTCCGCGAGAGTCGAAGAGCAGTTGGGCACAACGCACGGCATCGTCGAAATGTCGTTCACCTGGGAAGGGTTCGCCCGCGTCGACGACGGGACCGTTACCGTCGGCGACGTCTTCGAAGACCTCTACATCGCGGATGATCAGGTAATCGAGGTCGAGGCCGGCGACGGTCTCACCTTCGATCGCGTCGATCCCGAAGCCGACGCTCAGTACGCCGGAAACTCGCTCGAGAACACGGACACGGTCCGCTGGAGCGGCGAGCAGCAGTTTCTCGACGGGCAACCGCGAACGGTGTTCGTACGGGACGGCGTCGCCGAAGGGAGCGCCGTGACGTGGCAACTCGCCGCGGCCGGCCTCCTCGCGTTGGCCGTCATCGTCGGCGCCGTCTGGTATCACCGCCGACGGACCGACGACGACGGCGACGGCCCGACGCCGGACGCAGTCGCGGAGCCGGACGATTCCGAGGCGTCTGCCTCGTCGGCCCCGGCGGCGGCAGCCGCGACGGCCGGCGTGGCCGAGCGCGATGCCGACGACGAGCCGTCGGTACAAGAGACCCAATCGGAGCCCGATCCGCTCACCGACGAAGAGCTGCTCACTGACGAGGACCGTGTCGTCAAACTCATCCGCGAGAACGGCGGCCGCATGAAGCAGGTCAACATCGTCGAGGAGACGGGCTGGTCGAAATCCAAGGTCAGCATGCTCCTCTCCGATATGGAAGAGGACGGCACGATCAGCAAACTCCGGGTCGGTCGCGAGAACATCATCAGCCTCGACGGGTTCGAACCCGAAGCGACCAAATCGCCCTTCGAGGAATGACTGCTGTCAGCAGGCAAACCCGTGTGACGGTGGGACACTCTCGGATCGAAACGGAATGCTTAAACATCGTACGACGTAACGATTGAATGCAGACGAAGGACGTACACGCTCCGTTGCCGAGAGGGACGATGTCCGTCGAGGCTCGGTGCGAGAACGCAGTGAACGCTCCGTTGGTGTAGTCCGGCCAATCATATTGCCCTCTCACGGCAATGACCAGGGTTCGAATCCCTGACGGAGCACTTCTTCGCGAACAATTCCGTGAGCGAAGACTGCAACCCAGGATTCGAATCAGGGAGCAGCTTTGCTGCGACTGTGGTTCGAATCCCTGACGGAGCACTTCTCCGATACAGTTCTCGAGTAAGCGACGCGTAGGGTGTCCCTCCTGAGGTTGCGCTGTGTTTTCACCGGAAGCGAGTCGCTTATCGAGCTAGACGAGTCGCTCGACTCGAGCAGGGACGACGAAGCGACTGGACGGAAACAGGAGCGGTCGCGTGTCTCCCGGACTGCGCTTCGAAGGGAGGATGGAAGGGGGGGATGTCGCCGTAGGGCAGGAAAACTGCCTCTGACACTGCGATGATGGGGGTGGGTCCCTGCCCTAGGACAACAAAGGAGACCGATCGGAATAATCGTATATCCAATAATATTTGGTATCCGAGATTCGGTCGCGGAGCAGCTGGTTCGGTTCGCCGCGGTCTCGTGAGTAGAGACGACTCGAGCGGGCGGAGGAGACCAGCGCTCGCCTGCGTTCCGAAGCGTTGAGAACGTGTCACTGACGGTGCGGACTTGAACGACCTGAACGTGTAACGCGATAGCAGAACCCCGGTCGGACGAAAGGGACGGTAGATGAGCCGTCGCAGAGCGGTGCTGGCGGTGCTCGCCGCGATCGTCCTGACCGGCGGGACCGCGACGTACGGCGTGATCACGGCCGACCGGCCACAGGTCGAATCGGTCGAGACCGAGTGGGGGACCATCACGGACGAGCGGACCGAAGTCGAAACCCGGATCGGTGTCGACGAGCCGTTGGTACTCCGCGCCGGCGACGCCGCGGCGGACGTCTCGTACACCGTCTCGGCGAACGACATCGTGCTCGCGTCGGAGCGGGAAAACCGCGTCCGATTCGACGAGACGGGACGCGCCGTTACCGTCTCGACGTGGATCGATAACGACGAAATCCCGGCGTGGTGGGCGTCCCACGTCAACCGAAACGAGACGACGACGGTTCGCGTCGAACCCGACGTGGTCACCACCTACGGCGGTATCCGGCTCCCCGCGGACGGAGTGGCGCAGGAACGGACCGTTCGGACGGACCTGCTCGAGCCGCTCCAGACGAATCAGACCCGACGGTTCCGGGCGTACGATCGGACGGTGTTGGTCGTCGACGAAACGGACGCCGAGTGGGGCACCGCGACCGAGAACCGAACTCCGATCAACGCGTCGGCGACGGTGACCAACCCGACCGGGCTGCCGGTCCCAATCACAGAGATCGGCTACACGGTACGGCTGAACGGAATCGTCGTCGGAGAGGGCGTCGCGGCCGAGCGGACCCTTATCCCGGCCGACAGTACACGAACGATCGACGCCAGGGCGGCCATCGATAACACGGAGCTAGACGACTGGTGGGTCACGCATCTCCGGAACGACGAAACGTCGACCCTGTCGGTCGAATTTAATGCGACTCTCGAGTATGCCGGAGTCCAGCGGACGATCCCGCTGGAGTTCCTCTCGTACGACCGCACGTTCCGGACGGATCTGATCGGATCGGCAGATGCGGACGAGACCGAGTCCGCGAGCGATCGGGATGACCAGCGAGAACGGGTTCAACGGCCGAATTAGTGCTCGAGACGATCAGTTGCGCAGTCGTAACGGTATCGTGCGAACGTGGCCGGTCCGGAGTAACTGCGTCTCTTCCAGCTGCGAGCCGCGATGGCATCACTCGCCGAGTTCGACGGTCGCGAACTTCCGCGGGTCCTCCCACGCCTCGTCGGTTTCGTCGAACCAGCCGAACTTCGCGATCCGCTCGCCGCCTTCCTCGACGACGGTGTGGATGTCCATTCCGAAGCGATGACCGACGATCGGCCGCACGCCGTATTCCCGCCACGGAATCGTAAACTCTGCCCGCCATCCGCCGTCGGTCTCGGTCGTCGTAACCGAAGAACCGTCGCTTATCGGCGCCGTGTTCGCGCTCTGCCAGATGATCCGCCCGCCTCGAGGAACGATCATATCGAGATCGTTCTCTCCGTCGTACGTCTCCTCGCGGCTGTTGTCGAGGTCGAGATAAACCTCCGCGAAGGTATCCTGCCAGTCCTCGATATCGGTGAGATCGATGCGCACGTACAGCGCGGTTTCGTCCCACAGCGCCCGCCACGTGATCGTGTTCTCGAGCGGGCGATCAGTCCAGAGGAGCATATCGGCTGCATGTGGTTCGGCGGCGGACCACGCACTGTCCTCGTCGCCGACCGGATCCGAAGCGGTTCTGGGGATGACTGCCGCCGGACGGGTGCGATCGAGCGTACTGAACCGGACGAACGCGGGGTCCGACTCGAGGCCGCGCTCGTCGACGGCCGTCACGCGCACCTCGTATTCCTGATCCGGATCGAGGTTCGAGAGCTCCGTCGCTTGTTCGACGCCCCGCAGGGTCGACGGCTCGCGGTCGTCGACGATCACCCGGTACTGGAGGACGTCGTCACCGTCCGGATCCGGCGGCCGTTCCCATCGCACGGTCGCCCTCGTCTCGTGGATTTCCTCGATCCTGACCGATTCCGGAGATGCCGGCGGCGACCCCTCGCCGGACGGGATCGGCGTCTCCCGACCGGGTCGGTGGTCGTCGCGTCTGTCGGCGAGCCAGTCCTTGACCAGCGCGCCCATGTGGTCGTCGCCGTCGGGGAGGGTCCAGTCTGCGTCGAACATGGCCGGCTGTCGGCGAGTACCGAACGTCGCCGCACACCAGTGGATGTTCTCGTGGGCGTCGACCCACTCGCGGAACGGCTCGCCCCACTCCGCCGTGCTCCCGATCAGGTGGGCGTCCGCCCCCGCTGTCTCGGCGGCGGCGGTGTACCCCCACTCGGTCAGGAACACCGGGACGTCGAAGGCGGGCGTTCCGAAGGCCGCCTCCCAGGAACGAGGGTCCCACGACGGGTAGACGTGCGCCGAGTATAGCAGTCCGTCGTGATCGAACGGTTCCTCGGCGGCGTAGGCCGTCATCGACGACCACGCCGGCGACCCGACGACGATCGGCGTCTCCGGAGCGCGGTCGCGGACGCGGGACAGCCACGGCGTCGCGCAGTCGCGCCAGGTCCGCCAGGCCCCGAGGCCGCCGGCCGCCGGCTCGGTCGGCGCGCCGAACAGTTCGTAGAGGACGTGGGTGTCGTCGGCGTACCGCGGGGCGACGCGGTCCCAGAACGAGCGCAGTCGCCGATCGATCGACGACGTGTCGTAGCGTTCGCTCGCGTGGTAGTCGACCAGCAGGTAGACGCCTCGCTCGGCCGCGAGTTCGACCGCCCGATCGAGGGCGTCGACGACGGCGTCCATGCCGGCATCGCTGATCGAACGCGGCGTTATCGGAAGCCGGAGTACCCGCGCGTGCCACCCGGCGTTGTCGTCGGTCGCGAGCCGGAAGGCATCCCAGTACTCTTTCTCCCGCACCTCAGCGTGTTCGAGGCTCCACACCGGATCGTCGAGGCTCACTCCGCGGAGGACGACCGGGTTGTCGTCCGGATCGGTCACCCATCGCCCTTCGACGGTGAGTCGCGGCGGTCCGGCCGTCACCGGACCGTCGGTTCGCTGGCTCGAGCAGCCGGCGAACGCAGCCACCGAACTAGCCGAGAGCGACGCCAGATACCGTCGGCGATGCATTACCGATGAACTCTCGGTAATGCTGATAACAGTGATGGCCTGTCGCCGAACCGAGGGTCGGTTGCGAACCCGCCGCCCGACGCCGTCGTTCTCGAGGACCCGCGCTCACTCGCCGCCGACGTCCGAGACGACAAACTTCGCCCCGTCGTCGTAGCTCTCGTCGACGGCGATCGTCCAGTCGTGCGCCGAGACGATGCTCTCGACGATCGCCAGCCCGAACCCGGTTCCGTCCTCGGCCGTCGTCGCCCCGTACTCGAAGACATCGTCGACGGCGTCCGTCGGGATCCCGGGGCCGTCGTCGGCGACGTAGAAGCCCGTTTCCGCGGGGCCGACCTCGATGCTGACGCTCGAACCGTCCTGCTGGACGGGGTTTTGTTCGGGGTTGGGGATGGAACTCGTGGAGCCATGCTCCACGGCGTCCTCCTGAGCGTGCGAAGGAGGGCTTGTCGAACCGTGTTCGATACTGTTCCGGAAGAGGTTCTCGAACACGCGCAGGAGCCGCTCCCGATCGGCCTCGAACGTCCGGCTGCCGACCACCGATACCGTCGAATCCTCGTGGTCGACGTTCGCCCAGGCGTCGGCGGCGACGGACTCGAGGTCGACCGAGACGGTGTCATCGATGGTGTTCTCCTCCCGGGCGAGCGCCAGCACGTCGTCGATGATCGTCTCCATACGCTCGTGAGATTCGTCGATCCGCGTCGCGTACTCCCGGAGTTCCTCGAGGTCGACGTCCTCGGACTCGGCGTCGGCGAGTTTCGACTCGAGGAGATCCCGGTAGCCGTCCGCGACGTTCAGCGGGTTGCGAAGGTCGTGGCTGACTGTACTCGCGAACTGGTCGAGGCGTTCGTTCTGGCGCGCGAGTTTCTGACTGGAGCGTTCGGCCCGCTCTCGCGCCGCTTCGGTCTCCCGGATCTGTGTTCGGAGCGTGTCTCGCATCGCCGCGAAGGAGGTGAACAGTCGCCCGATCTCGTCTTCGCGGTCAGTTCGAAGATCGACGTCGAACTCGCCGTCCTCGAGCGCCCGGGTCCGCTCGCGCAGTCGGATCAGCGGGAGGACGGTCCCGCGGCCGAGCACGAGTCCGACGACGGCGAGGGCGGCGAGCGAGGTGACGATCAGAACGGCGACGTTCCGGCCGACGGTCTCGCCGGCCTGATAGAGCTGCGCCTTGGGGGCCTCGGCGACGACGATCCAGTCGGTGCCGTCGACGGGAGCGAACGCGAACACGTCGGACTCGCGGTCGTGAATCGCCGTCTTCCCGTCGCGAGCGCCGTCGAACGCCGACGAGTCCGAGAGAGGCGCCGGCCGGGACTGGCGCGGGGCGGTCACCTCGCGGCCGTCGGCGGTCAGGACCCGCGTCGTCGTGATTGTCTCCGACCGGTAGAGCTGTTCGAAGCCCTGCCGGACGTCGGCGACGACGACGAGGACGCCGTCGCCGACGCGAACCGGACGGGCGAACGCCATCAGCAGGCGGCCGTTGCGTTCGTAGGCGCGATCGGACGACGCGATCGGGTCGCCGTCGCCCGAGTCGGCGGTCACCCGCTCGATCGGGTCGTTCCAGGCCGGGACCGTCGTCGCGACCGATTCCCCCTCGTACTCCGGGTCGGTACTCGCGACGATCTCGTCGCTCTCCGGATCCACGTAGTGGGCGCCCACGACGTCCTCGCCGGCCAGCGCCTGCGAGTCACGCAGGTGGTCTCGGATCGCCTCCCGGTCTCGAGTGCCGTAGACGTCCGACGTCGCGATCCCGCGTGTCTGGCTCTCGATCCCGTCGATCCACTCGCCGACGGCGTCTGACTGGACCGTCGCGGTCGATCGGAGGGTATCCTCCGCGTCCGCTTCGATGATCCCCTGAATCTGGACGTAACTGACCACGCCGATGCCGGCGATCAGCAGGACGACGACGAAGAGCGCAAGCGCGAGTTTCAGCGCGTAGCTGCGGCGGACGACGCCGGGAACGACCGAGCGCGCGACTCGCGAGACGAGCGACCGCTCCGGGCCCTCCTCGCGTTCCCCCTCCGGTGGACCCGACTCTGTCATAGTCTCGCTTGTAAGTACGGCCTCTTGATTATTGTTGCCGGAGGGGTGACGACGTTCTGTTCCGCTGTCAGGTCAGTTAGGAACTCACCGATACCTCGAATCGATTCCGCGCTACCGCGAGCGGAACGGCTGTCAGGCCGTTCGAAAAGAGGTTGGGATGAGTAGCGGTACGTCGATGGCCGGAGAGCGCGACCGACCTCGATCGGCGGCCGGACCGATCCGCGGTCGGTCGCTACTGTGCCGTGCAGTCGGCTAAATCGGGCCGCGGCGCTCAGCTGTCTGTCCCGTCCGGGCCGTCCGACGGCGACAGCGTCACGTACGCCTCGGCGGTTTCCGTCGACGGGTCGTCGGGCACTTCGCCCGAGTAGAGCAACCAGACAACCCGCGCGTCGTCTGCGGCGTCGGTGACCGCCGCGGACTCGAGTTCGTACTCGAGGCGCCGGGTTTCGCCGTCGTCGACCTCGACCCCGCGGCGATCGAGTTCGGTTTCGTTCGCAACGGAGACGCTCTCGCCGTCGTCCTCGAGTTGCTGTGCGATGGCGACGACGGTGTAGTCGACCGCCTGCCCTTCCTTGTTCTCGACGCCGACGGTGACGTTAGTCGCGTTGTCGGCCTCGAAGGCGGCCGATTCGTTGGTCAGAAGGTCGCCGTCCTGCTCGAGGAACAGAGCCGAGTGGCCCTCGGCCTCGTCGGCGCCGCCGAATCCGGGGCCGACGGCGGCGAAGCCGACGCTCGCCAGCGCGATCCCGACGGCGAGAACGAGGAGACCGGTCAGCACGACGTCGGCGCGGCTGTCGGGATCGCGGACGGCACCCCGAACCATCGATCGCCAGCGCTCGACCGGAACGGCGAACGCGACCGACGGAGCGAGCGCTCGCCGACGACGGGCGGCGATCCACGCTAACAGCATCGTGGCGACCGCCACGACGGCGACGACCGGGCCGGCCTGGATGGGCCAGGGAGTGTAGTGGATCGCGACGCCGACCGTCGAGACGAGGATTACGCTGGCGAGGACCGACAGCGAGAGGCGATCGACGCCGTCGAGGCCGGTGCCGGCGCCGAGAATGCGGGTTCCTCTTCCGCCGGTCGCGTCGTCCGCATCGTCGCCGTCCGCGCCGGCGACAGCGACTCGGTTCCGTTCGGGAAACAGCGCCGCGATGAGTGCGTATCCGGGGACGAAGAGGACGAAGACGATTCCGAGGGGGACGCGCAGCGGCGTCTCGCGGATCACCGGCGCGAACGCGGCGACGATGACGAGCAACGTCGCCACGACGACCGCCGCGAGATCCGGCGGCAGCCACCGCTTGGTCCGCGCGGACCGATTCCGGTTCGCAGTGGTATCTGACATATATCCCCCCGTTCGATATCCGGTAAGTAAATTGGATGGTCGCTTGCGGAGACAGTCAGGAAGTAGTGATTAAGCAACCTGAACGGTCACGAGCGTAGCATCCGACTACGCCGCCCGCGCGAACGATTGGCCGGGTCGAAAACCGCGACGCTCGACGGCGTCTCCCGCGGGTTCCGGCTTCGATAGAGTATAGAGAGGGCATTACTTTCACCGGGATCGTCATTAGTACCCAAGGAATGCGCCGTTCGCGTCGGCTACGGGCGTCTCTCCGCCCACCGGGAGCGAGCCGTCTCTCTCGGCGTCGCTCGCGGGACCGACGCGGCGCGCCGGCGGCCGTCCGCGGCGGTCGACCGCCATAGGAATCCACCCATGAGGACTGACAACCCCGATGAAAACGTCGATGCGAGCATCGCCGACACCGACCGAACTCGCGGCCCGACGCAGGGCGACCGCGTCGAACTCGAGCACCGGGTCGAGCGACTGCGATCCCAAAACGAACGGCTCCGGGACGGAGTCAGCAACGTCCGTCGACACCGGCTCCGGCTCACCGCCCTCGGATTCGTCGGCCTCGGCGTCCTGAGCTTCGCGGCCGCGTTCGTCCTCCCGAGCGGACAGGAGGTGCTGTACGCGCTCGCCGGCGTCGGACTGTTCGCCGGGCTGCTGACCCGTTCCGTGACGGGAAGCCGGTTCGTCGAAAGCGACGACGCCGAGCGAATCTACGCGACCTGTGCCGCCAACTACGAGTCGATACTCGCGCGTCGCGGTCTCGAGACGGACCGGTGGTACCTCCCGACCGACGACGACCGCGTCCGCCTGTTCGTTCCGGCCGAGTCGGACGACGCGCCGCGGCCGGTCGAGGGCGGCGCGAGCGTCGGCTTCGGCGAGGGCGGCCTCGTTCTCGAGCCGATCGGCACTGAGTTCGTTCGGGAAGTCGCGGGAACCGGCCCTGACGCGACCGAGACGCCGGCCGCGACGGTCGAGCAACTGAGCGACGCCCTCGAGGGCCGGTTCGAGTTCGCGACTGCGGCCGAGCCGGCCGTCGACATCGATCGAGGCCGGGCCGAAATTGCCGTCTCCGGCAGCGCGTTCGGCGCCGTCGACCGGTTCGACCACCCCGTCGCCTCGACGTTCGCAGTGGGGCTGGCCGAGGTCCTCGAGCGGCCGGTCCGACTCGAGGTCACCGACGACACCGACCGCGGGGAGTGGCTCGTCCGCTGCGAGTGGGACGCGGAGACCGGCGCGGACTGAGCGGGCGACGGGGGGACGGACTCGAGTCGCGAAGCGGCGTCGACCGTTCTGACGGGACTGACTCGAGCGGGTGACCAGTACTCCTTCTGAGGGAATCGGCGCGTCAGCGAGACGCGAGTTGTCGCTCGGCGGGTGTTTTGGCCGGTACGGAGTCCGAGCGTTGTGCGCTCTACTGAGTGCGGGATATCGATGTTAGTGCTCGGAGGACGGTGTCGCTATGAGGAGTGTAGCGTCCGACCGTCCAGACGAGGTTCACTCGCCGACGGCGACGGACGGCCGCGCTACGGAAGCAGGCCCGGTTCGAACAACTGGACGGTGCGGACGCCGGCGACGGCCGCGGCGGTGACCAGTGCCAGCGTGACGAGCACTTCGACGCGCCCATACCACCGCGGGCGGACCTCGGCTGGCGTCAGGAGTTCGATGGCCGTGACGAAGCCGATGACACCAAGCAGGACGAACAGTCCCGGCGAGAAGGAGCCGATCACGGCCAGCGCCAGGAGCAATCCCAGGAGCAGCGCGACCTGCGTCTGAACGAATCGGAGACGACGTGGCGTAGGCATCGCCGCCGCACTATTCCGGACCGTGACATAAAACCAGTCGGTCGTCCACCGTACGAACGGGCGGTAATCGGCCCGTACCCGTCGATCGTGCATTAGTGGTGGCGATCGAACAGGTCCGGTGCGAGACTCGAGTGACCGTCGTCCGTCGCCGATCCGTCACTCCGGTTTCGGCGGATGCTCGGCGTCCCGATCCCACCGGCTCCACTTCAAGAGCGGGGTTCCCGGGAGCTCGAATCTGACAAGCGAGATCGTGCCGTGCGGTTCGAACTGCGAGGATTCGATGCCGTAGCGGGCGACGTTGTCGACGCCGGTATCGGTGTAGATCGTCGCGTCGGGATCCCGCTCGAGGATCCACTCGGTTCGCGCGCGGTTGATCTCCTTGAACAGCCCGTTGCCGCGGTACTCCGGTTCCGTCCCGGCGTCGAACAGCCAGTAGCAGTCCTCCTCAACGATCGTATCCGGGAGCGCCCTGGGAGCCCGCACCGACTCCGGCGTCAGGGTCCAGCCGTAGCTCATCACCTCGCCGTCGTCGTGGAGGACCATCCCGACGTGGCCGTCCTCGAGGTACTCGAAGTACCGATCCCGCCACGTGGGGTCGTCGCCGAAGAACCGACGCACGGACGCCCTGTCGTCGACGACGGCTCGCTCGGTGTCGATCGACGCGTACGACTCCTCGGGAAACTCGCCAGCAAACTTGTAGGCGGCCAGATCGAGTTTCGCGTTCTTCGCTTTGCTGGTGAGATCCTGCGTGGTGTGCTTTGCCTTACTGACGAGTGACATCACGGTCAGCTGATGCGATTCGCGTACATATCGGTGGGTGATCGTTCGAACCGCGGCAACTGGACCGCCTTGAGACGGCAGAGAGAATTCGGATCCTACGCGCGCCGCCGGCCGGTTCAGGCGACGGATAGCGAATCCTATTCGATCCCTAGCGTTCAGCAACTCGTTAGTGACACGATTCCCGTCACGAACCTATTAGTTCGCGTTTCACATCACCATCAGGTCAGGTATCGCCCCGGGCCGACCGCGGACGGCGTCGATTCCGCGCTCGCGTCGGCTCCGGAACCCCGCGCCGTCCAATCGATGACCTAACAACTCGAAACACCACATGGCGAACAGACTGATATCGAACATCGTCTCCGATTTCGGTGGTCGCGTCGTCCACGTCGTATCGACCGGACTCCTGTTGCTCGTGCTCACGAGGATCCTCGGGCCGGAGTCGTACGGACTGCTCGCGTTCGCGCTCTCGGTCTTCTCCTTCTCTCGGTTCATCAGCGAATCGGGGCTGCCGTGGGCCGCAGCGCGGTTCATCGCGGAGGACAGGGACGACGCGACCGAGCGCGCCGTCGCCGCAGTCGTCGAATCGTGGATCCTCGTCGCGATCGCGTCGCTGGCCGTCGCCGTCGCCCTGCTCGTCGGCGCCGACTTCCTCGCGGCGCTGCTGAACCAAGCTGGCCTCGCCGGCCTGTTGTTCGTCGGCTCGGGCTACGTCCTGTTCTACACGCTCTACCGGTACAATCGGGCCATCCTGCAGGGGTACGAAGCGATCACCACCACGGCGAAGCTACACGCGATAAAGGGCGGCATGACCCTGACGCTCGTGACGGCCGCCGTCCTGCTCCGGCCGACGCCGACGGCGGCCGTCGTGGGCTACGTGGTCGCCTACGCGCTCGCGACGCTGCTCGGCCACTGGATGGTCTGGCGCGTCAGCGACCTCGACCGGGAGAGCGTCGCCGGCGACGGCGAGGTTCGAATGAACATCCTCCGGTACAACGTGCCCCTGAGCGTCACGCGGCTCTCCGCCGAGGTCGACGGACACCTCGACACGATCCTCGTTGGCTTTCTCACGAACCCGACGCAGGTCGCGTTCTACACGATCGGCAAACAGATCAGTCAGTTCACGCGCGTCCCCGCGGCGTCGATCGGCTTCGCGCTCTCGCCCTCCTACGGGGCCGAGTCGTCGAAGGGGGAAACGGAGGCGGCCGCCTCGGTGTACGAAGAGAGTCTGCGGAAGACGCTGACGCTGTACGTGCCCGCCTGCATCGGTATTCTCGTCGTCGCCGACCCGGCCGTCGTGCTGATCTTCGGGGACGGCTACGCCGGCGGCATCCTCGTCGTCCAGATCCTCTCGCTGTTTGTCTTCTTCGAGGCCCTCGAGAACATCTCCGGGCCCGCACTGGACTACCTTGGACGAGCCCGATCGCGAGCGGTTCTCAAGGGGGTGACGTCGATCGGGAACGTCGCCCTGAACGTCGCCCTGATCCCGCTCTTCGGGGCCGCCGGGGCCGCGGTCGCGACCGTGATCACGTACGGCACTTACGCGATCTGTACGGTCGGGATCGTCTACACCGAACTCCCCTTCGACTACCGAAAGGTGGCCCGCTGCTTCACGACGTCGCTGGGGATCAGCGTCGGAATGGCCGCCATCGTGCTGGCGTTCCTGCATGTCCTCTCGGGATACGTCGGCCTCGTCGTCGCGATCGGCGCCAGCGCCGTCGTCTGGTTGGTCGCCTGCCAGGCCTTCGATCTCATCGACGTCGATCAAGTCGCGGAGCAACTCACGGGCTGACCGCACGCTGTGCGGCGCCGATCAGCCGTAGAGCGCGACCTCGTTCGAGTCGTAGACGCGGTTTCGGTCCGCGAGTTCGCTCTCGTCGATCGACTCCTTCTCGACGTACTCGGAGAACTGCAACGGTCTGTCCGCGAGTTCGCCCTCCCTGATGAGGACGGCGTCGTAGCCGGCGAACAGGTCCCCCTCCCCGCCGGCGTCAACGACCGAACACGACGAGCCCTGTAGCTCCGTGAGATACCGACAGGAAAGCCTGTCGGCGCCGATCTCGCCATCGTAGCCCGCGTCGACGGCCTCGAACGACTGGACCTCGTTGTCGGTGAGGTAGAAGGTGTAGAAGGGACGTTCGACGACCGGGTTGTCGGAGGCGGTGACCTCGTTGGAGACGGCGGTGAATCCGAGCCCCGACGTGAGCACGAGGAGCGCGAGGAACACCGCGACGCCGCCGCGGTCGAACAGTTCGTACAGTCCGAACCCGCCGAGCAACGCGATGAACATGATGCTGTAGTGACCGAATCGGCTGATGTTGATGCCGGCCAAGGAGTCGAGCAGCAGCGTCGGTCCGGGGAACGCGAGCGGAATGAGAGCCACCGTCAGCAGCCCGAGGGAAGTGAACAGCGGTACGCGCCGCGACGAACGGAAGTCGACGCTCGACTCGGCCACGTCGGCCATCGCGTCGGCTTCACCGCTCGTCGCGAGCCGCCGGTGCCAGAACAGGAAACCGACGAGGACCAGCAACAGCGCGAACGCGTAGGGGACGAAGTTCGCAACCTGCGCCCACGGCGCGGCGAGCACGTCTCCGGACTGGCCCGACCCCGGCGTGGAGCCGAGGAAGCTCGCGACCATCGTGTCGACGAGCCGTTCGACGATGAACTCGGCGTTGTAGAGCCAGTAGGTGGCCGTGACCAGGACGCCGACCGAGAGCACGTAGTTGTCGGCGGCCCGGATCGGGCTGGCGATCGAGAACTCGAGGGCCGCGAACAGGAGGAGGATCGCGAGGACGAACGGGATCGACGCGGGGTGGTAGACCACGATCGCGGCGACTAGCAGGACCGTTAGGATCCGCATGTTCCCCGTCGGCCGATCGACGAGCGCGAGCACGAGCCCGAGGAAGAGGATCGAGGTGACGCTGCGTGGGATCGAGTACATTCCGTAGAAGAGGTACAGCGGGAACGAGATCAGCACCAGACACGACAGCAGGCTGGCGGTCTCGTTGGGGTAGACGCGCCTGGCGAGGCCGTACATGAGCCCGACGGCGGCGGCGAAGACGCCCCCGGAGAGGAGGTACATCGTCGTGTGAACAGGGATCCAGTCGCCGAACAGTTGCGTCGAGACGGCGGTGTAGACGTGCCAGAGCTGGAACGCCTCGTACTCCGGCAGCAGCGACGAGAGCTCGCCCGTCTCGAGGATCGACGTGGCCATCGCGATGTGGGTCATGAGGTCGCCGTGGCCGACGAAGAAGTCGTAGTTCAGCGTGACGCTGAAGATGACGAGCGCGGCGAGGACCACCAGGTGATAGAGGCCGATCGCGTGGCGGCCTCGAGTCGGCCGCGAGGTCGTTATCAACAGGAAACACAGCAGGTACGCGACGGCGACTCCCGCGTAGAACAGGAACGGTCGAACCTCGGTCGCGCTGAGCAACACCACGAGCCCCGCGAGCAGCACGTGGAAGGTGACCGACCAGACGCGCCAGTCGACCCACGGGATCCGACGACCGGCCGTCGTCGATGAGCCCCGTTCGTCGCCGATCGCTCGGACCAGCGCCGGCGCGGCGATCATGGGGACGGCGAAGTACAGCCCCATAATCGCCAGGTTCGTCAGCCCGAGGACCAGCGGGACGACGATTCCGACGACGGCCACGAGCGGTAACGCGGTCGTCGACAGCCCGTAGACGCGGTCGACGAGCCGTCTCACGGCGCACCACCGACCTGCGTCGGTCTCGCGATCGGTCGCGAGGGGTTCGGTATCCGTACTCGAGCGACGGACTCCGGTCTCGGTTCGGCTCCTGGTCGGGACCGACGGCGGGCTGTCGGTCCGCTTCGATCGACGGAACTGATCATCTGTCGGAACTAGATACAATTGCGTTCGAAAAACGTTCGACACCGTTCACAGCCGCTGAGAACGTATCGCTGTCGCTACTGTTGGACCGCTCACATTCAATATATTATGATAATTTCGGTGAACGTAACCGGATCAGAGTTGTCAGAGTAGGGTGACACAACGGCCGCCGAGACGGACTCGAATTCCAACTCGACCTCAGCTACGGTAGCGATTCGATCCGAAGAGCGAGAATGTCTCTCGAGCGTGGAGTACTGCACGCAGCGACGCGGTCTGACTGTCCTCGTTGAAACTCGGAGACGATCCGTGAGGGCCCTCGAGTATCGCGACGTTGCTGGACGGTGCCGTAGGAAGGGCGTATATCGGATAACGACCTGCTACCGATTGTATACCCTCTAATTCGGAACGTAACTAAGGGCGGGATCACCGTATCGTACGGGAGATGGTCGACCGACGGTCGTATTTGAAACTCACCGGCGGCGCGCTTACGGCGGGGATCGCGGGCGGGGTGATCACACTGGTCGCCCGGAACGAGGGGGGTGGCGGCGGGGCTGCGACGTTCGAGGAACGGGAAATCGAGTACGACGCGCACGACGACCCGTCCGACGTCTACCGCGTCTGGACGGGGTATCCGGAACGATTTGCCTTCGAGGACGGAGCCGCCTACACGGGAGCGACGGCCCTGCGGTGTGACATCCCCGCGGGCGACAGCGACGGGAGCAACGCGATGGTCTGGTTTCCCGACGAGGGCTACGACCAGCCACGGGCGCTCTACCAGCGAGCGATGATCTCTCTGAGCGATGACTGGACGATGGAAGAGACGGACGTCTGTCGGTTCTGGTGTGCAGGGCTCAACACGGAGGCCGGCATCCAGGGATCGGGCAGTCGGGGTCGGCCACACGGCGACGACGGCTGGTCGAGCATGTTCGCCGTGACCGATCGCGAGATCGACGACGAGGCGACCTACAACCTTGCCGCGTACTCCTATCACATGGATCAGGAGGGCATCAGCGGCGAGTTCGAGGTCGTCGGCGCGCCGGTTCCGACCGGCAAGTGGTTCCGGTTCGAGACGCTCGTCCGGATGAACACGGTCAGCGACGGCACGGCGAACCCGGACGGCGAGGTTCGGTGCTGGCTGAACGGCACGCCCGTCTACGAGCGAACCGACTTTCGCTGGACGACGACCGAAGACCAGGCGATCGAGTACGGCGGGCCGCTGGTTCGGTACGGCGGCAACGAAACGGCGCCGGCGGACCTGGCGATCTACTACGACGACCACGAACTGCGCGGCAACGGGGCGATCGAGGACCGACTGGAATCGGATCCCTACGTCGAGGACTCCAGCAGGATGGACGACTACGACGGCCGGATCACCGTTGCGACCGGCGACGCGGAGACGAGCTACCGCATCTACGTCGATGGCTACGTCGTCCACAGCGAGTGGAGTAACGTCGACGGACATACGACGACGCCGAACGAGACGGTCGAAATCGCGCTGGCCGATACCACCAAAGGGTACGCGACCGCCGACGCGGTCGCCGCTCCCGAGAGCGCCGACGGCTACCTGTACGACGGCTCGATCGTCGCCGTCGACGCCGTCCCGGAACTGGCGGAGCTGTGGGTCGACGGGCAGGAACTCGATCCGGCGGCCGTTCCCTCGAGGCCCGGGGAGTGACGAAGGGAGATTGGCGAGAGTTGCATCCCCTCGAGAAGCGCGCGCATTCTCCCATCAGTATACGTGACCGGACGTCTCGAGTAGATAATAACTGGATCACGGAGCTTACTGTGAAACTCGCGGCACGTACAGGCTGAGGCGTTACCACTGCCGTCGAGGCGCAAGCGCTGCACCCGCGAGCGACCATCGGGAGCGAGCGGCCTTTTTCATCGAAGTTTTTACGCGAGCGGTTCGCCATAGGCGAACCCGACGCGGAAAAAGTTCGTTAGAGGGATTTTTCGACGTACTTCTCGCGCCCGAGCTGGTACAGGGGCCACGCGACGCGCGAGTACCCCTTCTCGACCTTGAAGATGGGGACGGCCGTTCCCCCGTACTTGTGTTTGAACCGAAAGACCGAATTCGAGAAGTGCGAGCCGGTTTTCCCGAAGTTGTACCGCTCGTACCCCTGCTCGATCCCCCACTTGATCCCGCGTTCGTGGAGGAGTTCGGAGGGGTGATACTGGTAGTTGTCCGAATTCGGGATCGCCGACAGCCAGTGGTGGAGGACGTCGCCCTCGTCGTCGAGGAGGTAAACGTACCGGCCGACTTCCTCTCCCTCGACGATAGCCCGGAAGACTCGCAATCGGTCCTCGAGTCGGTCGGCCAGGGACTCGAAGAACGCCTTCGGAAGCGGCGAGCCGTCGACGCGCTCCAGGTTCTTGACGTACCAGTCGTAGGTCGTCTCGAGGTCCGTCCCGAGCGGGTCGATCTCGATCCGATACTCCTGTTCGTTACCCTTTCGGATGTCGCGGCGTCGGCCCTTGTCCATCCCGTCGAGGATGGCGTCCCAGCCGTCCTCGAGGTCGATCAGGAACAGACACGAGTCGAACGACGGCTCGTATCCCCGGGTCTGGAGGTACTGGCCGTACCGCACGTACTCGAGGTCGTAGGTCTCGATGGCGTGGTTGACGACGGTCCGCTCGCTGGTCGACTCGAGGCCGTCGAACAGCAGGTCGAGCGCGTCGGCCTCGTCCGTGAGGACGACCGGGCCGCCGAACCCGGTCGGCAGCGAGACCAGCTGCTTGAGCGGCGGCGTCACGGGGAGCGTCTCCGTGACGGTATCGGGAACGGGGAGGTCGACCTGGAAGTTCGGCATGAGGGCGATAGGGTTGCCGCTCTTCTCGACGACGACGTGGCGGGGCTCGTAGTCGAAGGTCTCTTCGATCGCCCGAACCCACTCGTAGCGCTGGTAGACGGTTCCGCGGTCGGACTGGGTGACGACGTTGTTCCACTGGTTCTCGTTTATCGGTTCGATGCTTCGGTACAGAGTCGGATCGAGTGCTGACACGGTTTCGAAAGCGTAGACGGTTGGTCGGACGGTAGTTGTGAGCGACATCGATTCGCGGTCTCGGACGACGCGGCCCGCGCGGCGATGGAAGCGCCTAGTTCGTCGCCGGAGACAGTCGCGAGAGCAACTCGCTGCTGTCCCGGAGGTTGACGTAGAGGCTCTCGGCCATCTCCATGCTCATCGTCGACCGCTTCGCCGAGTAGTAGGTTCGCGTCTCCGGGCTAAACTTCGCCTTCCACGTGGTCAGCCGAGGCGTGTTCGCCCCGACGATCTCGTAGCCGTCGGCCCCGCGTTCGAGGGCGTCGCACATACCGTGGTACTCGAGCAACTCGTTGGCCGGGAAATCGGTGTCGGGGCGCGTGCTGCCCTGCCAGCCGCGAATTCGATCGCCGTTATCGAGGATGATGTTGCCCGACACCCGTTCGCCGTCGAGCCGGAGCACATCCACGCGAACGGCTCCTTCGGGGAGTCGGTCGTACAGTCCAGTTACGAAGTCGACGGGGAGATGCGGCTTTCGGTCCTGCTCTTCGTACCGGTTCCGCACCTGCTCGACGGTCCACGCGAGATCGGCACGGTCGCCGGTCTCGATCGTGTACTCGTCTTCCCGGTCCTGTGCGTCCCGGATCCGCCTGCGCGGACTCTGACTGAACCGCTTGATCAACTCCTCCTCGCTTGGCGAGTCCTCGAGCGGGACGACGTACGTGTACGCCGGCGAGACGTCGAACTCGTTCCAGTCGAACGGGCGGGTATCGTCGTAGTTCCAGTCGGTTTCGACGTAGGTGTACTGCGGATCGATCTCCTCGTCGATCCACTCGAGACAACTCTCGATGAATCGGCGGTGTCGTTTCTCCCGTTTTCGCTGTTTCAGCTGGCCCATATGCAGCAGTGCGGGGCCGAGGTTCGGTATCCCGAGTTCGTACGGCGGCGAGAAGACCAGCGAGAACGGGCCGCTGTTCAGTTCGAAGACGGGGAAGATTCCGACCGGATGCTCCCCTTTGTGTCCCATCAGCGGATACAGCGTCGCACCCGTGTGATCCCGCAGGCACTCGAGGGCCTCGTACCGGTGGAAGACCGTCCCCTGGGGGGAGCGATCGACGTACCTGTTCCACGTCTCCTGTTCTGACGGATCGGCTACTGAAACACGAATACTCATTGTTGTCGGTGTCGACGGGCGGTCGATCGCCGAAGGCGACACTCTCGCTCAGCTTCGGTTCATGTAGGCTTTGTTATAGCAGCCGTACGGCCGCTGTAGCCGTACTGCGCAAAACGAAGGGAGTCGCTTCTTTCGTTCCGGTACGGGTCGTGCGGACACGCGGTTCGCGACGGCCGCGATAGCGTCGGTTCGCGTGACCGTACGGACGGTCTGACCGTTTCGAGCCTGCGAAACGGGGCCGACCGGCGACGGTTGTGCGACCGATGTGGCCTCGAGCCGCCGGTAATCCCACCTTACACCATGAATGCATTACAGTCAATGTTTTCGATATATGCTGGGTTATTTTACAGAACTCCCTTTCAAACGCCTTTAATCTAGGAATATTTGTTCGATCACGGAGCAGAAAAGTTTATGATAGTAAAATCTGATTACCCGGTGTATATGGCACGCAAGACTCCGGAACTGGGTGACGAATCGTCGGACGGTGCGGACGAGAGGGCCGCCGGCGACGGTGCAATCGATCGACGATCGTATCTCAAACTCGCCGGCGCGGCCGCGGCGGCGATCGGGACCTCGGCGGGCGTCGCGGGCGCGCAATCGACCGAGGGAATGGAACGAATCGAACTCGACTACGACCAATACGGCGATCCGTCGCAGCTGTACAACGTCAACGACAATCGGAGCGGCATTCCGCCGGAATTCGTCTCCTCGCCGACGAACGGTTCGAGTCAGGCGATCCGGACGGAGTTCTCGAGCGCGCAAAAGACCGCGAACCTGGAGTACCGGTTCGAGGAGAACGGCTACGAGATGCCGCGGGAGGTGTACACCAGCTTCAAGCTCTACCCCGACGGGATCCGACTCAGCGCGAACGATACGGTCCGAATCTTCTGGCTGCCCCTGACGAACGGCCCCGGATCGTCGGGCGGCGGCGCGACGGACGGGACCAACGGCTGGTCGAACGCGATCGGGTTCGCCAATCGGAACGACTCGCCGGCGCCGGACGGCTACAACTTCTTCAGCTACTCCTACCACATGGACCGGAGCGGGTCGGGCGACTTCCAGATGTCGAGCGTCCCGATCTGGATGGACCAGTGGAACGAGATCGAGGGCTACGTCCGGTGTAACACGTTCTCCGGCGGCAGCGCGAACCGGGACGGCGTGATGCGTTACTGGGTCAACGGCGAACTCGCCTTCGAGCGGACGAACCTCCGGATGACGACCACGGAGAGCAACCTCATCGAGGGCGTCGGCCCGCTGGGCTACGTCGTCGGATCGAACCTCTCCGGCGACGCGCTGATCTACGACGACCACGAGATCGCGATCGGCGGTATGCCCGCCGATCGGGACGACTCGCCGCCGTACGACGAGGATCCGACGCTGGTCGAACCCAGCGCGCGCGAGCAGTACGAGGAGCGGTTCACCTACCGGAACGGCGACGAGGAAGCCGTGTACCGCATCTACGTCGACGGCGATATCGTCCAGTCCGACTGGGGCCAGGCGACCTACAACGAGAGCGTCGAGATCACGTCCGACGAGTACGCCGTCATCGAGGCGACGGCCGACCCCGGTACTATCGACGGCTACTTCTTTGACGGCGACATCGTCGCCATCTCCGCCGACCCCGACCCCTCGCAGCTCTGGGTCTCGGGCGAGCAGATCGATCCGGCCGACTATCCCGACTCGCCGCCGGCCGAGGACCAGCCCGACGAGCCCCTCGAGCACGTCGTGCTCGTCGATGGCCTCGGAACGACTAGCACTACCCGATACGAGTTCGCCGTCAGCGGTTCGGTCGAGAAATCGACCGACGGCGGCGCGTCGATCGACGACGGCGACGCCATCGACGGCGGACGCGTCACCGGTCTCGTCGGCGGCTGGCGAGACGCCTTCCGCTTCAGCGGCGAACTCGAGGAGCTGACGGTCGACGGGGCCGCGCGCGTCTCCGTCGACGGCGAGGAAATCGATCCCGCCGACTACGGCGACGACCTGCCCCACGTCCTGACCGTGGTCGGGAACGGTTCGGAGGCGAGCTACGAGCTGACCGTCGACGGGACGATCGACACCGTCCTGGGCGACGCGTCCGCCGCCGGCGCCGAACGGCAGACCACCGAGACCGTGACGGGGACGATCGAGCGCGGCGTCCACCGGTTCCGCTTCTCCGGTGAACTCGTCGATGTCACGTTCGCGACGGGCGAGACGCACGTGTACCTCGACGCCGAGCGCATCGATCCCGCCGACTACAGCGGCGAGACCCGGGTCCTCCCGCACGCGATCGTCATCGACGGCAGCGAGGCCGACGACGCGACCGACTACTCGTTTACCATCGACGGCGACGTGATCCAGTCGAACTACCGCGACGCGACCGTCGACCGCGCTGACTCGCTCGAGGGTACGAGCGCCGCGGGCTCCGTCGGGGCGGGCGAGCGAGACGCCTACTTCTTCGACGGGGACATCACGGACTTCCAACTCGTCGGCGACGCCACCGTCGACGTCTACCACAACGTTCAGTAGAACCGTCGACTCGGCGTTTCGACGGTTCGATTTCGTCCGTTTTCCGTCCACTACCGGCGATCGAGCGGCCGATTCCTGCCGGAGTAAGAGACTATTTCCCACCGTCAACGACCGGTAATACCGCCTTTCGAACGAGGAATATCGACTGCCGTCGCCCATATATATTTTCGAGAATTATCGAACAATCGTAGTAGTAATAAGATACAATCAGGATAATCTGATGTTAATCAGTGGTAAAGGTTTATAATGGTATCCCCACGTTACCCGAGTTGCATGACGAGCGATCAGCCGGTAACCGAACGCGATCGATCGGTCAGCAACGACCGAACCAGCGGTGCCGAGGCGGGTCTCGGCCGACGGTCCTATCTCAAGCTGGCCGGGTCGGCCGCCGCGGCGCTCGGAATCTCGGGCGTGGCAGGGTCGGCGGCTGCCGCAGGTGACGGCGACCTGATCTCCGTTAATTACGACGACTACAGCGCCCCGGGCGACGTTTACAACGTCAACGACGTTCGCGGCTCTCATCAGCCCGAGTTCGTCACGAACCGGACGACGACGGGCCAACAGTCCCTCTACACGGCGTTTACCGACGATCAGAAGATCGCCAACTGCGAGTACCGATTCCCCGAGCACGTCGGCGACTACCAGGACGAGGTCTACACACGGTTCAAAATCTACCCGGAGAACTTCAACCTCAATCAGGACGACACCATCCGGATGTTCTGGGGGCCCCTGACGAACGGTCCCGGCTCCTCCGGCGGCGGCAACACCGACGGAACGAACGGCTGGTCGAACGCGATCGGCTTCGCCAACCGGAACGACTCGCCGGCGCCGGAGGGGTACAAGTTCTTCAGCTACTCCTACCACCTCGACAACACCGGCTCCGGTGACTTCCAGATGACCGACGCCGTAGTGCAGATGGACGAGTGGAACGAGATCGAGTGCCACGTGAAGGTCAACTCCTACCAGAACGGCCAGGCCAACGCGGACGGCGTGATGCAGTACTGGGTCAACGGCGAACTTGCCTTCGAGGATACCTCGATGCGCTTCACGACGACCGACGACAACCGGATCGAAGCCGTCGGCCCGCTGGGCTACGTCGTCGGCAACGCGTCCAACGCAGCTATGTACTACGACGAACACGATATCTGTCTCAACATGGGCCGCGAGGAGGCCCGCACCGCCCTCGAGAACCAGTAATTTCTCCGACCGACTCAGTTAGCTACCGGGGCGGAGTGCCGATTTTGTGCGCGAATGGTCGCTACGGCGTCACAGCCGTGAGCCGGTCGTAACACTCGGCCGGCGGACCGACCCACCCGCCCAGCGCCTTCGCTTCCTCGATCATTCGGCGGTAGATCGTCCGATACCCCGGAAACTCCTCCTCGTTTAGGTACCGCGGATGCCAGAGCGCGGTCATGATCGCGCCGTTGTCGGCCGCCTCCTCGAGGAGGCGCCGGCACTCGCGCCACGCGGCGTCGACCGAGGAGGTCTGGGAGAACAGCGTCGTCTCCATCACCGTCAGCGGGAAGACGACGAACTCGTCGTTGAACGGGCGGAGGACGTCGTACTGACCGTCGAACCCGTAGCTGTCGCTCGAGCCGTAGCTGGCGTCGTACCGGAGGCCGATCTCCTGGTGGTGTTCCCACGTGTCGGGGAGTTTCGTGTTGAGGTAATGCTGGCGGCCGCCGCGAACGGAGTCGCCGAGGACGTCCTCGAGAACCCGCTTCTCGTACCGCAGTCGCTCCCGGTCGTCGTAGGAGTCGTAGGAGCCGTGCAGGCCGACCTCCCAGCCGCCGTCGTCGAGCGCCCGAACGACGTCGACGATCTCCGGGTCCGTGATGTCGTACCGGCCCGTGTAGAGCATCCAATTGCGGGGCTCGAGCCATTCGCGGGGAGATTTCTCCCAGAGGCGTTTCTCGTTCAAGAAGTACCAGGCCGACCGGACGTCGAGGTCGTCCTCGAGGGCCATCAGCTCCTCGAACTGCCAGTAGGGACGCTCGTCGGCGACCAGCGACCGGAGGTGGGAAGGGTCGCACTCCGCGGCGGCGTAATAGGGCGCCTGGAACGTCTTGTAGGGTCGGTCGACGTCGTGGGTGAGACAGAGGGCGAACTCGTAGTCGTCATCGAACGAACGGTTCGCCATCACGCGTCGCTCACCCGTTCGACCGTGTTCACGACGAAGTCCGTCGTGTCGATCGTCTCGTCGAGCAACGTCCGTCGGCGTTCCCGCCACGTCGAGTCGTCGATCGCCAGCAGCTCACGGGCGGTGGCGGCGACTCGGCTCGGCTCGGCGTCCTGCTCGAGCCGGCGGAGAAGCCCGTAGCGCGTCTCGAGTTCCTCGAGGACGCCGGCGTCCAGATCCGAGACGTACAGCGACGGCGTGCCGAGGACGGCGCTTTCGATGGCCATCGTCGCGCTCTCGCCGAGGAACAGGTCGGCGTGGGCCAGCAGGTCGTGCATTCGATCGGGCGGCAGGTCGATCCGCCGGTCGGCAAGCGCCGGCGGGAGATCGCCCTCCGCCGAGACGAGGACGGTCGCCCCCTCGCGCTCGAGGTCGGCCACGAGGCGTTCGACGCCGGCCATCCCCTTCTGGCCGATGTCGTGGGCCGCGGTCCACGAGATCAGCCGCAAGACGACCAGCGACTCGTCGCCGACGCCGCCGGTCGAGCCGCCGGGTCCGGTCGCGGTGCCGGCCCCGGAATCGGTCTCGAGCGCGCCGCCGGACGCGGCCCCGCCGTCGGTCGCCGCGGGAAGACCCGCCTCGACCTGCGGCTCGAGGTCCGCGAGGACCGACGGATCGGGACTGAACCGATCCGGGTGGAGGTACGCCAGTTCGTGGTAGCCCGGATAGGTGTAGTGGGCGGAGCCGTGGTCGTCCCAGAACGCGCGGGGCGTGCAGACGAGGTCGGCGAACGGCAACGCGAGCGCGTTCGACAGGGTGGCGTGCTCGGTATCGGTAAACAGCACGCTGTAGCCGTCGACGGCCGCGGACGCGTGTGCGACCCCCGGCTCGCCGATCGCGAGCATGACGTCCGGATCCAGCCGCCGGGCGCGTTTGAGCAGGCGATACTCGTAGGTTGCCTGTACTTTCGCGAGCTCGAGGGGCGACGCCGCGCTCCCTGCGAGGCGCTCGTACTCGATGCCGTAGGCCTCGAGGAGAGCCTCGGTAACGTCTTTCTCGCGGGCGAAGACGCGGACGTCGTAGCCCCGATCCTCCAGTTCGTCGATCGCGTTCCTGAAGAAGTGGACGTGAGCCGGGTGCTGGACGGTGACGACGACGCGGCCCGCAGGTGCGGTCGCCATCGTCACACCTCCATGGATTCGTTTGCCTGCATGTCGAACAGCATCGCGAAGAGGACGAACAGGCAGCCGGTGACGAACAGGAGCGCGCTCATCGATCCGCGGACGAACAGCGGGGCGGCGAGCGTCAGCCAGGCGTACAGCGACCAGACGATCCCGAGGACGCCGACGCCACAGATCGCCGTCCCGAGGAGGTAAAACAGCGCCAGCGGGTGGAAATCGAGGACGAGATAACGGGCCTTCAGCCGCCAGCAGAAGTTCCGGAGGAGCATTCCCGACACGTTCCAGATGTAGGAGGGGTAATCGATGCTCGACTCCTCGTCGCCGTAGACGGCCGGCATCGGGACGTCGGCGATCCGCATGCCGTGGGCGTTGAGCTTCACCAGCAAGTCGTTGCAGTAGCCGTAATACTCGTACATCTCCTCGATGCCGACGTTCTCGAGGGCCCGTCGGGAGATGGCGGTGTACCCGTTCTGCGGATCCATCATCTTCCAGTAGCCGGAGGCAATCTTCGTCAGGAAGGTCAGGACCGAGTTGCCGAAGAACCGCCATCGCGACATGCCGTCGCGGTACTCCTTGTCGACCAGGCGGTTCCCCTTCGTGTAGTCCGCCTCGCCCTCAACGATCGGGTCGAGAAAGCGCGGCAGAATGTCGGGGTCCATCTGCCCGTCGCCGCCCATCACGGCCGTGATGTCGAGCTTGTCCTCGAGGGCCTCGAGGTAGCCGGTCTTGATCGCGCCGCCGACACCCCGATTCGTCTCGTGTTGAATCGGGACGACGCGCCGGTCGAATGCCGGACCGCCGTCGGTGGCGGCCGCCGGCTGTTCGTCGGCCCGAATGGCCGCGACGGACTTCTCGGCGCCGTTGATCTCCTCGGCCGTCCGGCGGATCTCGTCCCAGGTGCCGTCGGTCGAGCAGTCGTCGACGGCGTAGATCCGATCGACGTACTCCGGCATCGTTCTGAGCACATCGCCGACGAATCCTTCCTCGTTGTACGCCGGGACGACGACGCCGATCGTGTGCTGTCTATACATGCACTCACCCTCCGTAGCAGGCGGTCCCGGGTTGCGTTCGATACCCTGCAATCCGTCCAATCAACGCCACTGGTCGATCGCGGTTTCCCCGTCCTCGCGCGCGAGCGAACGGTCGCCCCGAACGGGGGCCGGGGGCTGCCGATCCGGACGCGCTCTCGGTTCTCGGCGCGGTGAGGGCGTCGAAACCGTCATTCCCGTCCCGACGACGGTCGACCGTGGGACGAGCGCGCTCCGCGCGCTCGACTACAGGGGTACCGTCGGCTGTCCGGACAGCCACGGAGCGGCGATCGAAACCAGTCGAACTCTCCATAGCGAACACGGGGCTATTGTCACAGTGTATAGAGTTTTGTTATTATAGTCGTACAATTCGTTCAGTCTCCCTAACACCGACGCAGAGTGATTCTCGATGGAGTTTTTCTCCTCCATCGATGACAGAGAACAGTACATACACACCAAATTGTCAATGAATAGTATACGAATGACTGGAACGCTGACACGTGTCAGGGAATAAACTAGATGTGTTTGGGACTGCTACCCTGACGAACGCGGTAAAGTCAGTCGCGAACTCGACGGTTCAGATTCTCGAGAGCTAGGACGTCGACGTTCGGTCACGCCGGCGCGAGTAAGTACCCCCAACGGCGCCTTGGCGGAAAGATCCAATAGGGTACGCGAGCGATAGGAATTGCTTTCAGCCGAACGAGCGCGACGATCGCGCGCTATGCAGTGGGTACAGCGGACCGGGCGCGCCGGTGAAATCGGGCGCGGTCAGCAACGGGGTCCGTTGCCGCCCGGAAATCACAATCATTGACTATTGTTGTAGTGAATTGAATGGCGGTGGCAGAAATATATACGTCTCCCCGATGGCCGTCACGGCGAGCGAGTAGTCTCTCGGGCATCCTGTTCTGACGAAATCTCGCGGTAACGAGACTGTGGTTGCTATTCTCAAACGAGCACTATCGTCGTTCGTCTACACGAAGTGTCACCGGAGTTAACCACCGTGGGTAACTATCACGAAAAACGATTCAAACCGACGGTAGAACGGCTACACAGGGGTTTTTGGGGGAGAAGCTATACCATGCCAGTATGAGACTTCACAACAGGGAGATTCGACAGGACGTTCGAGAGCTCGGCGCGTTACTCGGCGACGTTCTCGAGGACCAGACCTCCCGGCAAGGGTTCGAGACGGTCGAATCGTGCCGGCGGGCGGCGATCGACTACCGCTCGGGCGACCTCGAGTCCCGCGAGCCGCTGATCTCGCGACTCGAGGGGCTGTCGCCTCACAATCAGCGGATCGTCGCGCGGGCGTTTACGACCTACTTCGAACTGATCAACCTCGCGGAGGAGCGCGAGCGGGTTCGGACGATCCGCACCGAATCCAACGAGGGAACGCTCGAGGACAGCCTCGAGATGGCGGCCGAGGAACTCGGCGAGCGCGGCGTCGACACCGTCGAGGATGTGCTCGACGACGTCCTCATCGAGCCGACGTTCACGGCCCATCCGACGGAGGCGCGGCGCAAAACGGTCAAATCGAAGCTGCGGACGATCTCGACGCACCTCGAGACGCTGGACGAACGGCTGCTGACCAAGAAGGAGCAGTCGCAGGTCTGGCGGGACATCGATGCCGAGGTAACCAGCCTCTGGCAGACCCCACAGGTGCGAAACCGCCAGCCCGAGCCCGAAGACGAGGCGCGAAACATCCAGTGGTACCTCGAGAACACGCTGTTCGACGTGGTCGGCGAGGTCTACGACGAGCTCGCGGACGCGATCGACGCGGAGACGGCGGGCGACCTCGAGATCCCGAAGCTGTTCGAGTTCCGCTCGTGGGCGGGCAGCGACCGCGACGGCAACCCCTACGTGACGCCCGAAGTGACCGCGAACGTCTTGGAGCGCCAGCGCGAGGTCGTCCTCGAGAAGTACCGTGACGAGCTCAAGCGCCTCTCGGGCGTCCTGAGCCAGGACGGGAGCCGGATCGACACCGGCGGCGAGTTCGAGGCCTCCCTCGAGGACGACCGCGAGCGACTGCCCGGAAGCGCTCGCACCGCCGAAGATCGATACCCGGGCGAGCCCTACCGCCAGAAACTCAAACTCATGCGCGAGCGCCTCGCGCGCGTCGGCGACGTCCGTCCGGGCGGCTACGACGACGTCGACGAACTCCTCGACGATCTCGCGGTCATTGCACAGAGTCTGCGGAACAACGGCGGGGAGAGCGTCGTCGAGGCCCACGTCGATCCGATCCGGCGTCAAGTCGCCACCTTCGGTTTCTCGCTGGCCAGTCTGGACCTGCGCGAACACCAGCAGAAACACACCGTCGCTATCGCCGAGGCCCTCGAGCAAGAGGGAATCGACTACAGATCGCTCTCCGAGGACGAACGCGTCGAACTGCTGACCGACGCGGTCCTACAGGACGACCCCCTCGTCGACCTCTCGGAGACGAGCGACCTCTCCGATGACTCGGCGCGAGTCCTCGAACTCTTCGACAGCCTCGGGGACTGGCAGACCGAGTACGGCGTCGAAGCCATCGACACGTACGCCATCTCGATGACCGACGAGCCCAGCCACGTCCTCGAGGTGCTGTTCCTCGCGGATCAGGCCGGCGTCGTCTCGCTGCCCGAACACGCGGGGATCGACATCGTCCCGCTGCTCGAGACCGAGTACGCCCTCTCTGGGGCCCGGCGGATCATGGGCACGCTGTTCGAAAACGAGGCCTACAGTCAGGCCCTCGAGGCCCGCGGACGGACTCAGGAGATCATGCTGGGCTACTCGGACTCGAACAAGGAGAACGGCTTCCTGGCGGCCAACTGGTCGCTATTTAAAAACCAGCGCCGTCTGGGCGAGATCTGCGACGATTACGACGTCCAGATGCGGCTGTTCCACGGCCGGGGTGGCTCGATTTCCCGTGGCGGCGGTCCGATGAACGAGGCGCTGTTGGCCCTGCCGAACAACACGATCACCGGCCAGGTCAAGTTCACCGAACAGGGCGAGGCCATCGCCGAGAAGTACGCCAATCCCCGTATCGCCGAGCGAAACATCGAGCAGATGCTCAACGCCCAGCTCCGGGCGCGGCTGTACGCCAAGGAAGAACCCGACGAGGAGGAACTCCCCGAGGAGTGGTTCGACGCGATGGAGACGATGGCCGACGCCGCCCGGCAGGAGTACCGCGATCTCCTCGAGAGCGACGGCTTCGTCCAGTACTTCGAGCAGGCGACGCCGATCACTGTCATCGAGGATCTGGACCTGGGGTCGCGACCCGCCTCCCGCAGCGGGGAGCGAACCGTCGAGGACCTGCGGGCGATCCCGTGGGTGTTCTCCTGGACGCAGTCGCGGTGTATCCTCCCGGGCTGGTACGCCGTCGCGGCGGGGATCGACGCGTATCTGGACGACGGAGGGTCCATGGACACCCTCCAAGAGATGTACGACGAGTGGTCATTCTTCCGCACCACGCTTGACAACGCCGCCCTCTCGCTCTCGCGAACCGAACTCGAGATCGCCGAGCAGTACGCCGACCTGGCGGAACCGGACCTCCGCGAACAGTTCTTCCCGCGCGTGACCGACGAGTACGAACGGGCGACCGAACTGATCACGGAAATCGGCCAGCGCGAGGATCTCCACACCCGCGACTGGCTCGGCGAGAACCTGGCGCGGCGCAACCCCTACGTCGATCCGCTGAACATGTTGCAGGTCTACCTGCTCCAGCAGACCCACCGCACGGATATCGAGGAACGGACGCTCCGGCTGACGGTCAAGGGAATCGCCGCAGGGATGAAGAACACGGGCTGATCGATCGGTTCGGTCCACGAGGCGGCTGACGCGGCCGTCCGTTCCTCAGTCGTCCTCGTCGTATCGCTCCGCGGCCGACTCGAACCCTAACTCCTCGTGCTCGCGACCGCGGCGCTCCTCAAGGGCCGCGATCGCTTTCGGATCCGGCGCCGCGTCGTCGGTGATTCGCGCCCACGAGTTGTGGACCTTGGCGTGACACCACCGACAGAGGTAGACCGTGATCTCGTGGGAGAGGGTTTCCCCGTCGCGCGCGTACGAGAGGTGGTGCTCCTCGAGCAGCGGCCGCTCGTCGTCGTGGGCCATGCGCTTTTCCGCGAGGCCACAGCGGACACACTCCCGGTCGCGATTGCGCGAGCGGAAGTGCGGGCAGTCGGCCCACGTCCAGTCGGATTCGGGATCGATGACGGGGCATTCGTACTCGTCTTCGGCGCGCTCGCGGGCGAACTCGGGATCGTGCTCGTAGTGGTCGAAGGCGTACCGGCAGTTTCCCTCGCCGGTGAGGTGATCGCAGACGCCCGCGAACTCGTAGGGGTCGTCGACGCCGACCGACGTGCCCCGTGGCGTTTTCTCCATGCGCGGTTAGCAGCCATTCGCACGGCGAGCAGTTGAACGTCACGGGTCGGCGAGTCGACTTGGAACTCCGAGTATCGGCCGTCGGTTCTCGTCCCCGGAGTCGTCAGTCTAAGTATCGTCGGTGGCGTTGCCGTCGGTACGTTCGGCTTCGGGGATCGTCTCTTCCTGGTTCCGCCACCAGTCGTCCCCCTCGAGCAGTTGCGTTTCGATCTCCTCCTCGACCGGACTGAAGTTGATCGTGGTCAGCCGCGGATCGTTATCGAAGGGCGACCACTCCGGGCTCACCTCGAATACCAGCGGCCGGTCCGAGCCCTCTTCCTGATTCGGGACGTATCCGAGGCTCACGTCGTACTGCCCGATGTCGGCTTCGTCCGCGACGAATAGCTGGACGTGTTCACCGGTGTTGAGCCACCGAATCGTGCGCGTGTTGTAGCCCGTGAACCAGCTATCGTCGATCCCGCCGTAATTCGGCGACCAATCGAGGGTGTCCGAAACGATCGCAAACCGCGCTTCCGGATGGAAGTCGTTCTGGAAAATTAACGCCTCCCACGCGCCCTCGAGGGCGCCGGGCCGTTCCTCGTCGTCCTCCTGTGCGCTCGTTACGCCCGATGCTGCGGCGCTCGCGCCGGCGGTGACGACGGCCCCTTTCTTGAGGAACGTCCGGCGCGATTCGTCGGAACCGGTTCTCTCAGGCCGGTGTTCGTTGCTATGAGTCATCGTTCTCTCGTCCCCGGCGGACGCCCGCACGTAGAAACGGCGTCCAATAAAAGACGGACGTTCGTTCACGGTCGTAACCTTCCCGTGGCACCGCCCGTACGACTGTGTTCGGCACATCACTGCGGTTACGGCAACGAAGGATCAGTCCATGCGGGAAAGATCGCGTTACAACGCAGTCGGGACAAGACGCGGAGCGGTTCAGCCGCGAAGACGGCGGACCGCTCGGTCTCGTCGCAGTCGGCTCGCGACGGCGCCTCGAGCGAGAAGACTTTTGCCACCCGCCTTCCGACTCGAGGGCGTGCAGTTGGTTCACGAAGCGGATTCGAGCGGCGATGCGACCGACGAGGGCGACCGACAAGTGCTGGCGGCGGACGTCGACCTCGCCGACTCGCTGCTGAGCCAGACCCGCGGCCTGATGTTCCGACGATCGATGCCGGACGGCTCCGCGCTTGCCTTCCGATTCGATTCTGCGAAGGTCCGCGACGTCCACATGCTGTTCGTCTTCTTCCCGATCGACGCCGTCTGGGTGGCCGACGGCGTCGTCGAACGAATCGAGCGCCTGCGCCCATGGCGGAGCTTCGCCCGTGCGGAATGCGACCTACTCGTCGAACTCCCGGCCGGCACCGCGGACGGCGTTGAGGAAGGAGATCGGGTCATCCTCAAGTCCTGAGCGCCCCCAAACCGAGGTGCTGAGCGGTCGAACGAACCGAGGGAGGTGGACTCCAAACCTCGTCTCAGCGAGTCGGGACCGGCGGATTTAAGTCAGCATACTGTGATAGAGGCACATACATATGTCCGAGGATAGAGGAAGTCGGGGCAACCCGGCTGGGCGTGAAATTCTCCGATGAAACGACCGTAACCACCGATTCGCTTCTACCTGTGACTCACTCCGCCAACGATACGATCGCTCCAGACCGCACAGTCCGCCTTCTCGATACGACGCTTCGCGACGGCGAACAAGCCCCGGGTGTCTCCTTGACGCCCGACGAGAAAGTCGAAATCGCCCGCTCGCTCGAGCGGGCGGGCGTCTCGGTCATCGAGGCGGGCAGCGCCTGCACCGGCGCGGGCGAACGACAGGCCATCTCGCGGGTGACCGACCTCGAGCTCGACGCCCGTGTCACGAGCTTCTGTCGCGGAATGGAGTCCGACATCGATCTGGCCCTCGACTGTGACGTCGACGGGGTCCACATCGTCGTCCCCGCCAGTGACCGCCATATCGAGGACAAGGTCGGCACCTCTCACGAGGACAACCTCGAGAAAACCGCCGAACTCGTCGCCTACGCGAAAGACCACGACCTCTGGGTCGAGGTCATCGGCGAGGACGGCTCCCGGGCCGATCTCGACTACCTCGAGGAGCTGATGGCGACGGCCGTCGACGCCGGCGCCGATCGGATCTGCTTCGCCGACACCGTCGGCCACACCGGGCCGGAGCGCACAGCCGAAGCGGTCGGTCGGCTCACCGACGTTGGACCGGTCAGCGCCCATACTCACGACGACCTCGGCCTGGGCGTCGCGAACGCGCTGGCGGCCGTCTCGGCCGGCGCCGACCTCGTCCACTGTACGGTCAACGGGCTCGGCGAACGCGCCGGCAACGTCGCCTTAGAGGAGGTCGCGATCGCCCTCTCGCACGTCTACGACGTGGAGACGCTCGAGCTCACGGAGCTGTACGACCTCGCCCAGACCGTCTCGCGAGCGACGGGCATCCAGCTCCCGCCGAACAAGGCCGTCATCGGCGAGAACGCCTTCACCCACGAGAGCGGGATCCACACCGACGGGACGCTCAAGGACGACAAGATGTACGAGCCCTACGAGCCCGAAACCGTCGGCCGCGAGCGACGGCTCGCCCTCGGGAAGCACACCGGCCGCGCGGGCGTCGCGGCGACGCTCGAGGAACACGGCGTCGACGCCGCCGACGACGAAATCGCCGAAATCGCGAATCGCGTCACCGAACTCGGCGACCGAGGTCGCCGGGTCACGGATGCCGACCTGCTGGCGATCGCCGAGGACGTCACCGGCGACGACCGCGAGCGAGTCGTCGAACTCCTCGATCTGTCCGCCACGAGCGGCGGTGCCGTCCCGACCGCGAGCGTTCGGCTCGACGTCGGCGGCGAGGAACGCGTCGCGAGCGGCACCGGCTCCGGCCCCGTCGACGCCGCCGTCTCCGCGGTTCGCGAGGCGCTGGGCTCGATGGCCGACGCCGAACTCGACTCCTACCACGTCGACGCCGTGACCGGCGGCACGGACGCCGTCGTCACCGTCGAGGTGACCATGATTCGCAACGATCGCTCCGTGACGGTCGCCCGCAGCGAGGCCGACATCACGCGTGCGAGCGTCGAGGCGATGGTCGACGCGCTCGATCGGTTGCTCGCAGCCGATCAGCAGCCGCTCGCGCCGGCGGACGACTGAGGTCGCGACGAGCAGTTTTTTCACGTGGTCGCCGGAGAATAGCTGCCGTTCCGGATTCGTCCCGTTAGTGGAACCGCTGGCGAGAGATGACGTTCCAGGGGTCGAGCAGGTAAACGCACGCGATGAACAGCGCGAGGAGCACGACGAACAGTTTGAGGACCTCGCTCGCGGTCGACGGAACGCCGGGCTCGATCGTGATCGCCATTACGGCCCCGACGCCGATCCAGAGGGCCCCGACGATCAGTCGCTGGCGAATATTCATACGTGGACGTTCGCGGCGGGCGTAATGAACCCGACGGGTCGGCGCCGGTGGGCGACCCGCTCACAGGGAGGGACCCTGCGGGCCGAACGTTTTCTCGTCGAGGACGTCCTTGCGGACGTCCGTCTGGTCGACGTCCTCGTAGGCGACCGGACCTTCAACCTGGTGGGCTTCCGGACCGGGCTGGTTGCCGATGTAGACGACGTTCGGATCCGTCCCGATGTCCTCGAGGAGCTTGAACTGCGACTGCGGATCGCCGCCGAAGTTCTCGAGGACTTCCTGTGCGAGTTCCTCGTCCGATCCCTGGAACTCCTCGTCCTCGCCCGGATCTTCCGCGAGCTCGAGTTCGACGAGCAGTTCCTGGCTCTCGAGGTCGAGTCCGTTTTCGTCGAGCGCGCGGACGACGTCGAACACGGCCGCCTCCTGTTCGGCGAGGGTCTCGTTCGCTCCGTGTTCGGGTTCGCCGCCCTTTCCGAGGATGGCGACCGCCAACACGATCGCGATCGTCTCCTCGTCGAGGTCCTCGACGGACTCGACGACCGACTGGAGGCCCTGATCGTTGCCCTCGAGATTCTCCTCGATCGTCTGCGGATCCGGGAGATCGGTGGCGATTCGGACGAGCGAGCGGCTTTTCGCGGTGTTCTCGATGTACCGTTGCGGATCACTGTTCGGATCGTTCATATCGCCGAACTGAATGACCTCCGGCGGGCAGGCATCTTCGCAGGCCGTCCGACCGATGAATTCCTCGCCCTTGCTTCCGTCCTGACGGGTCGGACAGAACGTACACTTCTCCATGACGCCCCGCGGCCCGCGGGCGCTGACCGGTCGGCCCCGTTCGTCGTAGACGTGGTCCGGATCGAGTTCGGATTCGGGGACTTCCGGATCGTCCCATTGGAAGTAGTTGACGCCGTACGGGCAGGCGACCTGACAGTAGCGACAGCCGATGCAGACGTCGTAGTCGGTCAGCACGAGTCCGTCGGAGTCGCGGGTATGGCGCGCCGTCGTCGGACACACCTTCTCGCAGGGCGCGTCGGTGCAGTGTTGGCAGGGCCGAATGAGGCGGTAGCTCTCGTCCCCGTCGGTCGTCTCGTCCTGATAGTCGAGGATGTACATCCAGTTGGCGCCCTGATCCCAGTCGTGTTCCTCGGCGCAGGCCACGACACAGGAGAGACAGCCGTCGCAGTGCTCCAGATCGAGCGCCATCCCCCACTGAGTGCCTGCTTCCTCTTCGCCCCCCTCTGTGGATTCTTCCGCGAGCGCAGCGGCTGGCGGCTCGTCCGAACCACCGTTGGAGATTCCCCAGGCACCGAATCCCACAGCGCCGGCGCCCCCCATCTTCTTCATGACGTCACGGCGCGACTCCTCGTCGACGCCGAACCGAGAGAGCGTGCTCTCGAGGCGCCCGTCCTCGTCGGCGTTACCGGCCTCGATCGGTCGTTCGTCCTCGCCGAACTCGTCCATCACGTCCTCGTGATAGCGATCGTGGAATTCCTCCTCCGAGAGCTCCCCCTTGGTGACGCGCATGGCGTCTTTGGCCATCTCCATGCCTAACTCCGCGTCGTACTCCGTATCCTCGAGTTCCGCCTCGAGGCCATCTTGCCACTCTTCGCCGAGCGGATGAAACACCTCCTCGTCCGCATCCTCGTGATCGTCGGAACTCACCGCTGTCCACCCCGATCGACGGCTGCCTGATTATAATCGAGTCCCATTTTCTGCTACTACCGATTTCGGACCGATTTCGATAAACAGTATGCTTGCGAATAGCATGGTTGTGTCTGTCACTCGTGGAGGCCAGACGCGTAACGGCTCGCCGCGGTCGACAAAGCGGTGAGTGGGTCGTCGCTGCGGGCTCGACTCGGGGACGGGACTCGGGCTCGGGACAGTGTCGTCGGATGAACGAACGCACGGCTCGCTGCACTCACTTTGCCGTTCGTAAGAGAGGATGATTGAACAACGTCCAGACGTGCTCGCTCCGCTGTGCGCGTCTGGCCTCGTTCAAATCCCGCGATCGTTTTCCAGCAACGGGAGTCGGTTCGCGCCGCTACGCGTCGCTCACCGGTTTGCTGCTGGAAAAGCGCCGAGAGGGAGAGTTGAACCACGGTCGGAGCAAAGCTCCTCCCTGATTCAAATCTCCTTGTAAGTTTCACGACGACGGACGGTTCGCTCCGCTCACCGTCGTTATCGCCGTGAAAACGCCGAGAGGGAGATTTGAACTCCCGAGTCCGTGAGGACAGTAGATTTCGAATCTACCGCCTTGGCCGGGCTAGGCTATCTCGGCTCACTCATTCGTACCCGGGTGATGTTTTTACCCGTTTCGGTTTTCGCCTCCCGTGATGGTGTGTACCGTACCAGTCTCGGGATCCCCGTTCGTCCTCAGAGGATATCACCGACGCGTCGCGGTTCTCCTTGGAGATTCGGCTGTTCGGCGACGATCTGCAGCACTTCGTGGTCGGTCACGTCATAGTAGGTCTTCTCCGTCGCCTCCTCGATGAGTTCTCGCTCGAGGCGGAACTCGGTGCCTTCGTAGACGACGTCGACCCCCTCTTCATCGAACGCGAGAGTCGTCATGAACGGCCGTATGCGGCGCGGGATTAAAAGAGAGGCGTTGCGACTCGCTTCGCGTGAGACGCGCGTCAGACGCGCGGCGGACGACGCGCGAGGTTTATTAGTGGATAACTCCTTTGGGGTGAAGTGTGGCCTTCAGCAGGGACCCGTTAGACGAACTGGTCGTTCCCGACGGAACGGAAGCCAAGGAAGTCGACCTCGTAACCGACGGTGACGTCCTCGTCGGCGGTCGGTCGACCGTCGAGTTCGGGGTCCGCGGCCGAAACGTCCTCGCCGGCGAAGGCGTTGAGTTCGGCGGCGCCATCGAAGCCGAGGCGGACTGTCGCCTCGACATGTGGTGTGAGGTTGCCGAGAACGTACTGGTCGGTCAAGATGCCTACATCGGCGAGCGCGTCCACGTCGCCGGCGAGATGAAAGTCGCCGGCGATCTCGACATCGGCGACGACGTCGAGATCGAGGAGGGGTTCGAGGCCAACGGCTGGATCGTCATTCGCAACCCCATGCCGACGATCGTGTTCCTGTTCGTCTACCTCAAACACCTCCTGCTGATCGGCGAGGAACAGACCGCACAGCGACTCGTCTCCGAACTCGTCGACGAGGACGAGGGCGAGGAGATCGACGCCGACCCGCTCGTGATTCCCAAAAACGCGACGGTCAGCGACGACGCCTGGCGGGTCTCGACGCCCGCGACGATCGGCGACGACTGCCGGCTTCACGGCAACGTCCGCGCCGAGACGATCGCCGTCGGAGCCGAGACGACGATCTTCGGCAGCCTCCGGGCTCGAGGCGACATCACCGTCGGCGAGGGAACGCGGATTCACGGCGACCTGACTACGCGCGACGGCGACGTCACGATCGCGGCGGGCGCTCGTGTCCTCGGCGACGTCTCGTGTGCGGCGCTCGAGCTCGGCCCCGACGCGGAGATCGACGGGACGATCCGCGCCGACGGCGAGATCACGATGGGGACGACCGACCGCGAACCCGAGTGAGGACGGTTCGCAGGCGAGAAAACGAAGCGGGGCGCTCAGTAGATCAGTTCGTCGTCGTTTTCGACCATGTACAGCGTCCGCGCCGCGATGTTAACCGAGTGATCGCCGACGCGCTCTAGGTCGCGGATCGTCAGCAGGAGCCGCGAGACATCCTGCAACAGTAGTTCGACCTCTTCGGGCGAATCGAGTTCGCGCTCGATCAGGTCGCGGACGACGATCTCGCTGGCTCGCTCCGCGAAGTGATCGAGGTCGTCGTCGCGAGCGGCGAGTTCGCGACAGGCCTCTGTGTCTTCCTCGTCGTAGGCGACCATCGCGTCCTCGATCATCTGGAGGGTCAGCTCGCCCATCTCCTGGACGTCGACGTCGGGGAACAGGTTCTCCTCGGCGTCTAGCGTGTACTCTCCGAGGTTCGTCGCGAGGTCGGCGATCCGCTCGAGGTCGGTGATGATCTTGAACGAGGCGGCGATAAACCGGAGGTCGCTCGCGACCGGCTGCTGGAGCGCCAGCAGGTCGATACAGTCCTGCTCTAAGTCGAGATACATCCGGTTGATCTCGCCGTCGCCCTCGATTACCTCTCGGGCGAGTTCGTGGTCTTTCTGCTCGAGGGCGTCGAGCCCCATCCGAAGTCGCTCCATGACGACTTCGCTCATGTAGAGGATGTCCTCGCGGAGTTCCGTGAGTTTCTCCTGATACGATTTTCTGGCCATGGTTCAGCCACCTTTCCGGGCGTAGATATAACTTGTGCCACCGAACTACCGGAACCGCCCGTCGAAGGCTGCATCGATCCGTGAGCGAAGTGTCGGACCCCTATGACGCTTGAAACCTTGTCAGCGTGAAACGCAGTATACGAAGCGCTCTAAAAACGGCTTGGTAGAGTACGTTCGATGGACAGCAGAATCGAACGACCGACGGATAGAGCGGGTATGTGGGAACTGCAGCCGAAGTCGGATCGACTCGCTGAAAACCGACGTGATTGAGTACAGGCTGTCGAGACCACTCACAAACAGTAGAGAGTAATACAGCTTCGGTATTCGGAGTGGGCTGTAAACCTTTTGTTCAGGACGGGAGAAGAATTGAACAACCCTTTCCTCATAGAGTCGCTGCTGACAGCTAATGGGTGACGATGGATCACCGAGCGGCTCTCAAGAAAATCTCACGGACGAACTTGAGCGTCGGAATAGGTTCTTACAGCAGGTCTCGGAGATCATCTCAGATACTGACCAGCCGTTCCTCGATCAAATTGATTCTCTCCTGGAAACCGGTCGTGACGCCGTCGGGACGGAGTTCGCCGCGTTCTCATTTGTAGATGACGACGCCTGCGTCTTCGAGGCAATTGACGTCCCAAACGGAGCCGATATTCAGCGGGGAGATGCGGTTCCGCTTTCCGAGGTCCCGAAGTCCAAACGCGTCGTCGAAACCGAGCAAACGCTCGTCCTCGGGGACGTCGAAGCGCAAGCCACGGAGTTGGCAGATCCCTGGGGAATCGACTGTTACCTCGGGGCGCCGATATTCAATGCCGATGAGGTCTACGGAACGTTTTGCTTGTGCGGGACGGAGGCCAGGAGCGAGGGCTTCTCCGACTGGGAGGAGACGTTTATCGAACTCCTCAGCAATTGGGTGAGTACGCAGCTCCAACAGCGAGAACAGTATCAATCCTTACGTGATACGCAATTACAGATGGAGGCAGCGGTGGACGCTGGTGCGGTCGGGACGTGGGAATGGAACATCCCCGAAGACCAGTTCGTCACTGGACCATCATTCGCGAGGACTTTCGGAGTTGATCCGGATAAAGCCAGCAAGGGCGTGCCACTTCAGGAGTTGCTCGATTCCATTCACGAGGGCGACCGTGACCGAGTGACGCGGGAAATCGAAGACGCCGTCGAATCCTGCGGCGAGTACGAAGCCGAATACCGCGTTTGGAATGCCGACGACGAACTGCAGTGGGTCATCGCCCGCGGATACGTCGAGTGCGACGACGACGGGAACCCGGTGACCTTCCCTGGTGCGCTCACTGATATTACGGACCAAAAGCAAGCCGAGCGACAACTCGAAACCGTCAACGGACGACTCAGGGCGTCGAACAAACGGCTCGAGCAGTTCGCCCACGCTGCTTCGCACGATCTGCAAGAGCCGCTGCGGATGGTGTCAAGCTATCTCCAATTGATCGAAAACCAGTACGGCGAGACGCTGGACGAGGAGGGTCGAGAATTTCTCGAGTTTGCCGTCGATGGTGCAGAACGGATGCGCAATATGATCGATGCGCTGCTCGCATACTCGCGAGTTGAGACGCAGGGTAGCCCGTTCGAACCGGTCGGTTTGAACGATGTGCTGATGGACGTGCAGACTGACCTCCAGCGGAAGATCGAGGAAACCGAGGCTGAGGTAACCGTTACGGACCTTCCTCGCGTCGAAGGAGACCCTAGCCAACTGCGACAACTGTTCCAGAATCTGCTAGACAACGCGCTCGAATACAGCGGTGACGAACCGCCGCGCGTCTATGTGTCGGCTGAACAAGGTAGATCGAAGGGGGTTATCGCCGTCCGCGACGAAGGAATTGGCATTGAGCCTGCCAATCACGACCAGATCTTCGAGGTGTTCGAACGCCTCCACAGTCGTGAAGACCACTCCGGCACGGGGATCGGACTATCACTCTGTGAACGAATCGCCGAGCGCCACGACGGCGAGATGTGGGTGGAGTCCGAGCCCGAGAACGGGACAACAGTTTTCGTCTCCTTGCCGATCTATGACGCATAAGGCGAGCTGACGGTTACCGTCTACCAGCGGCGGGCGTTTCAACGGACACCGATACGAATCTGCTGTTAGGTGGCACACGTTATTCCCAAATCGCCCGTCAGGTTCCAGCTAAATGCGACGTGTGAATAACTCTGCTACGACCCATTGCTAACGGAATCGCTCGAGTGTCGACTTCGGGAATCGAAGGGAAACGCGTCGCTCGAAATCGTATTTCATGCCGAGTAAACTGCCGAGGATCACGGCGACCGCGAAGGCCGACGTGGCCATGTTCAGGAGCAGCCAGTCGAGCGATACCCCGTACGCCGTCTGATCGACAGGTGCGAACAACCGGACCCCGCCGCTCAGCATATCGAAGCCGACATGCGATCCGAACCCGATCGCGGCGGCTCGCCAGGGACCGAACGCGGAGAGGAGACCCACTATGACGACCCCAGCCAGCAGCGAGTGCGTGAGCCCGCGGTGCGTCCACACGATACTCGAGACGTAGCCGAGTTCGATCAGCGGCCGAAAGACGAACGTATCGACATCGGGAACGGCGGCGGCGAGCGCCGCGACGAGATACGGCTCCGATCGTTCTGACCGAGTGACGAGCGGAACCAGTGCCAGACCGAGCAGAATGTGTACCCCAGTAGCGACCATATTTGCCAACCCATGCTATTGAATCACATAATAGATCTGGTTAGAGAACAATACACATTCCTAGAGTAGCGCATCACGTCCGACGGTGAACAGTGCGTTCGCTCAGCAATCGGTGACCGAAAACGCCACGACGAACAAAAGTATACCCGGTCAGCGCGCGATCGACGACCGCCGATCGGCGGTGGTGTCGACGGCTATCCGAACTTGCCGGTAATGTAGTCCTCGACGCGGTCGTGCTCGGGGTTCTCGAAGATTTTCTCGGTGTTATCGAACTCGACGAGTTCCCCGCCGGTGAGGAAGACGGCCGTCTTGTCCGAGATTCGGGCCGCCTGCTGCATGTTGTGAGTGACGATGACGACGGTGTACTCCTCGGCGAGATCCTCGATCAGGTCCTCGATCTTCGAGGTGGCGACGGGGTCGAGCGCCGAGGCCGGCTCGTCCATCAGGATCACGTCCGGATCCGGCGCGATCGCGCGGGCGATACAGAGGCGCTGCTGTTGACCGCCGGAGAGGTCCAGTCCGCTCGAGTCGAGTTGACCATCGACTTCCTCGAGGAGGGCCGCCCGCTCGAGGGCTGTTCGTACCTTCTCGTCGACGTTTTCGTCTTTCCCCTGGACCTTCAGCCCGTAGGCGACGTTGTCCCGAATGCTCTTCGGGAACGGGTTAGGCGACTGGAAGACCATGCCGATCTTCCGGCGTAAGGCGACGGGGTCAACGTCGTCGTCGTAGACGTTCTTGCCGTCGAACAGCAGTTCGCCCTCGACGCGGGCGGCGTCGACGAGATCGTTCATCCGATTGATACACCGGAGGAACGTCGATTTCCCGCAGCCCGACGGGCCGATGACCGCCGTCACCTGCTTTTCGGGAATCTCGATGTCGACGCTGTCGAGCGCTTGCTCCTCGCCGTAGTAGACGTCGAGGTCGCGCGCCTCGAGCAGCGTCCGATCGGTCGCCGTCTCGGCGCCGGCGTCGGCACTGTCGACGAGGCCGTCGGTTCCCGGCGTCGGGGCTGGCTGGTCGTCGGTCGATTCCGTTTCCGAGGAAGTCATCTGTTCGTTAGTCATTGTCAGGTGCGCTGTTGATATCGATTCCGAATGACGATCGCGATCGAGTTGATCGTCAGCAAGACGACGAGCAGCGTGACGACGCCAGCAGCGACGACGCCGTACTGGAATTCGGTCTGGGGATAGGAGGCCCAGTTGTAGATCTGCAGCGGCATGGCGCTGACCTTGCTGAAGGGACCGTTCGGAAGTCCGAAGACGGTCGTCGGGGCGGCGATCATGATCAGCGGCGCCGTCTCCCCGATCGCGCGGCCGAGCGCGAGGATCGTTCCGGTCATGATACCGGGCATCGCCCGCGGTAGGACGACGTTGCGGATCGTCTGCCATTTCGTCGCGCCCATCCCGTAGGATGCCTGTCGCTGAGAGTCGGGGACGGACCGAATCGCCTCCTGAGCCGAGATGATCACGATCGGCAGGATGAGCAGGGCGATGGTGAACGCGGCCGCCAGCACCGTCCCGTAGCCGATGTTAAAGAGGCCGACGAAGAGTCCCAGTCCCAGCAGGCCGTAGACGACCGAGGGGACGCCCGCAAGGTTCGCGATGTTGAGCTGGATGAACCGCGTGAGGTAGCCGTCGTCGGCGTACTCCTCGAGGTAGATCGCGGCGCCGACGCCGAGCGGGAACGTGATCAGCGCGATCACGAGCATGATGGCGACGGAGCCGACGAGTGCGGGCAGGAATCCTGCCTGGTACGGGTCGGGGTGGGGCGGGTTCGTGAGGAACTGCCAGTCGAGCCAGCCGACGGCGTCGACGGCGACGTTCAGGAGCAACGCCGCGAGCGAGACGATGCCGACGAGCGTCGCCGCCAGCGCGAGCAGGCGGAACGACACGTCTTTCGTCCGGCTGATTTGACCGAACTCGGAATCGGCGGGTTCGTCGCGGGTATCGGCCGCCATTAGCGGTACACCTCCCGGTAGCGCGACGCGACGAATTCACTGATGAGGTTCATGACGAAGGTGATGACGAACAGCGTCAGCCCGACCGCGAAGAGGCTCTTGTACGCTTCGCCCTGCCCGACGATGTCGCCCGTCCCGATCTGGACCATCGCGGAGGTCATCGGCTGGATCGAGTTCAGGAACATCCCTGCCGGATCGGTCAGATCGACCATCCGGGGCGTCTGTCCCGCCGCGATGGCGACGATCATCGTCTCCCCGATCGCCCGCGAGAGCGCGAGGATGAACGACGAGAAGATTCCGGACAGCGCCGCCGGCACGACGACGGACGTCGAGACGGTGAACTTCGTCGCTCCCAGCCCGTAACTGGCCTGACGGAGCGAGTCCGGCACCGCGCTCATCGCGTCCTCGCTGATCGAAGAGACCATCGGGATGATCATGATGCCGACCATGATCGACGCCGACAGCCCGTTGAACGTCGACAGCGGTAGGATCGTGTCCAGCGCCGGCGTGATGTAGACGAGCGCGAAGTAGCCGTAGACGACCGTCGGAACGCCCGCCAGCACCTCGAGGGCCGGCTTGAGATACGATCGCTGGCGATCGGTAGCGTACTCGCTCAGGTAGATCGCGGTCAGCAGTCCGATCGGGAGCGCGACCATCGCCGAGCCGACGGTGATGACCAGCGTCCCCGAAATCAGCGGGAGAACGCCGAATGCGATCGGTTCATTCGTTGGGCTCCACCGCGTGCCCGTGAGGAATTCGACGAGCGAGACCTGCGCGAAGAAGTCGACCGCGTCGATCAGCAGCGTCAGAATGATCGCGACGGTTGTCAGAATCGACAGCAGCGCACACAGCATGAAGAGATAGCGGAATGCGGTGCCACGCGCCGTGCGACTCGCGTCGTGAGAGAAGTCGGGTTGGCTCATTCGGTTACCTCCTCGATCTCGGCGTCGAGTTTCTTGAGGTTCTCGTCGCGGTTCTCCTCGGTGATCGGAACGTAACCGACGTCGGAGACGAGGTCCGTCGCGGCCTGTTTCATGTAGAAGCGGCTGAAGTCCTGGACCGCCGACTTCGTGAGCGATTCCTTCGCGACGTAGATGTAGAGTGGTCGCGAGAGGGGCGTGTACTCACCGGACATGGCCGTATCGATCGACGGTTCGACGCAGCCGTCGCCGTTATCGATGGAGACCGCCTTGATCGAGTCCGGGTTCTCGCTGTAGTACGAGAAGCCGAAGTACCCCATCGCGTACTCCGAGCCCTGAACCCCCTGGACGATCGTTCGGTCGCGTTCGGTCGCGTGGTAATCGCTACGGTGGTTTTCTTCCTCGCCGATAATGGCCTCGTTGAAGTAGTCGAACGTGCCGGAGGTCGTCGCGGCCCCGTACAGTTCGAACTCCTCGTCGGGCCAGTCCTCGTTGATATCGCTCCATTGTTGGGCGCCGTCGGCCCGCCAGATCTCGCGGAGTTCCTCGACCGTGAGGCAGTCAACCCAGTCCGCATCCGGATTGACGACGACCGTCAGCGCGTCGGTCGCGATCTGGAACTCTACGGCCGTGATATCGTTGCTCCCGCACTGTTCGACTTCGGCGTCGGCGATCGCCCGACTCGCGTTATTAATGTCGGTTCGTCCCGCGCAGAAGAAATTCCCGAACCCGCCGCCGGTGCCGGTCTTACTGAGCGAGATGTTGACGGTCGGGTTCTCTTCGGAGAACGCGGAAGCGATCGCCTCGGTCACGGGAAACACCGTACTGCTCCCCGCAACGTTCACATTATCTTCTTCCGCGGCGAAGACGCCGCTACAGCCAGCTAACCCACTGGAGAGGGCAACACCAGCCGCGGCGAGAAAATCACGCCGACCGAAGTCGGTCGGCAGGGACGCCGTGGTTTCTCTCGACATCACCGGATGCAAACCACACTGTAGGTAAGTAGACTACTATGAGAACTATATAGTGATATGTACCTGATTCGGCGGCTGTCAACACGATAACTGGTGCCAGTGTTTGGCTGCTAACCCATACATATGACAATAGCTGACACGAGAAGACATAGCGATGAATGTACGTGTATTCTCCGAGAGAGTATTCGGCGGCGAACAGTCGAACATATATAGACGAGGTCAGACGATCGGTCGGTGGTCCGACGAAGCGTTACGGTGACCGGATCATGAGTCCGGATCGAAGCGTTCGACGGATCGAAGCGCGGGCACACCGATTGGCGTCGGGCTCTGTTTCCGTGGGTTGATCAGCAAAATCGAGTCGCCGGTCGGTCCAAGTCGGCAAGCGAGAATCGTACGGCCATTCTTCCGGCGGCTTTCGGACGCTTCGGAGTCGTCGACTCCGGCTCCTCGTAGCCGCACGTACCGGTGCTTCGCTTACCCGAACTTGCCGGTGATGTAGTCCTCGACGCGGTCGCTTTCGGGATTCTCGAAGATCTTCTCGGTGTTGTCGAACTCGACGAGTTCCCCGCCGGTGAGGAAGACTGCCGTTTTGTCCGAAATCCGAGCCGCCTGCTGCATGTTGTGAGTGACGATGACGACGGTGTACTCCTCGGCGAGATCCTCGATCAGGTCCTCGATCTTCGAGGTGGCGATCGGATCCAGCGCTGACGCCGGCTCGTCCATCAGAACGACCTCCGGATCGGGCGCGATCGCCCGAGCGATGCAGAGTCGCTGTTGCTGACCGCCGGAGAGGTCCAGTCCGCTCGAGTCGAGTTGACTGTCGACTTCCTCGAGGAGGGCTGCCCGCTCGAGGGCTGTTCGTACCTTCTCGTCGACGTTTTCGTCTTTCCCCTGGACCTTCAGCCCGTAGGCGACGTTGTCCCGAATCGATTTCGGGAACGGGTTGGGCGACTGGAAGATCATGCCGATCTTCCGCCGTAAGGCGACGGGGTCGACGTCGTCATCGTAGACGTTTTTCCCATGGAAGTAGAGGTCGCCCTCGACGCGGGCGATGTCGATGAGGTCGTTCATCCGGTTGATCGAGCGCAGGAACGTCGACTTCCCACAGCCCGACGGTCCGATCAGCGCCGTGACCTTCCGCTCGGGGATGTCCATGTGGATTCCGTCCAGCGCCTGGTCGTCGCCGTAGTAGACGTCCAGATCGCGGGCTTCGATGATGGCGTCGTCGACCCGCGGTGATCCGAGGGGAACGTCGTCGGTTACGGACGTCTCCGAACGGGCGGTGCTGTCGTCGGACGTCGAGACGGATTGGGTTCCGTTCGCGATCATTGTGGGTGAGTTCGGGCAGTTATCGGTTGGAAAACGCAGGTCGATACGATCGCTGCCGTGGTGGCACACGACCGGCGGCGAGCGCCGGACCGAACTCGGCTCCGATCGGTCGGCGTCCGAATCGGTGCACAGGTACCATTATCCGTACTCAAGGCCCGAGCGAATAAATACTGTGCTATGAGCGGTCCGTCCGTTGCACGTCGCCCTGGTGACGCTACAGAGCCCTACGGGGAGTGGGCGTACGACGGCGTTGATCGGCGGTACTACTCGATTTTCGAGACCGAACAACGCGCCGCTCGCGAACGGCCGGGGACGGGTACGTCGCTGCCATCCCTACATAGATTCTTGTCAACTATGCATCTCCCTACGATCGGACTGGCTCTCGAGGGACAAGGGTGCGTATTTCGGCTACTCACCGCCACAGAAGCAGTAGTGTGATCATACTGCCGTCGACGAAGAACTCTATAGATGAAGATGGGTTTATACGCACGGGGTCGAATCGCCACTGTATGGAGACGCGCAAGGTGCAGGTGACGGGCGGGTCGACGTTTACCGTCTCGCTGCCGAAATCCTGGGCGACCGACAACGACGTCAGCGCCGGGACGACCGTCGAGTTCTATCCGGAGGGGGACTCGCTGTTGTTGACGCCCCAGAGCGAAACCGATCGCCAGACGGGAACCCTCGACGTCACGGACCTCGAGGGCGAGCGGCTCACTCGGGCCGTGATGACGATGTACGTCAGCGGCTTCGACATCATCCGCCTCTCGGCCGGCCGCATCACGACCGACCAGCGCAGCGCGATCCGGAGCGCGACCCAGAGCCTCGTCGGCGTCGAGGTGCTAGAGGAGACGACCGACAGCGTCGTCATTCAAGACTTGCTCGACTCCTCTGAGCTCTCGATCGTCAACGCCGTCTCGCGGATGCGCCTGATCGCTCGGGCGATGCTCGAGGACGCCGTCACGGCGCTGGTCGAGAACGACGACGACATCGCTCAGGACGTTATCGAACGCGACGATGACGTCGACCGCCTCTGGCAGGTCGTTTCACGGATCTTCCGCGCAACGCTGCGCTCGCCGCGGGCCGCGGAGGAGCTCGGCGTCCCCCGCGAGGACTGTTTCGACTTCCACTCGAGCGCCCGCCAGCTCGAGCGGGTCGCCGACCATGCGGCCAAGATCAGCAACCTCGCGCTCAAACTCGGGGCGATTCCCGGAGACGTCGCCGACGCGCTCGTCGCCCTCCACGACGATGTCGCGGACGTCATCGAGAAATCGATGGACGCGCTGGTCGCCGAGGACAGCGACGAGGCGACCGACCTCGGCCACGCCGCCCGCGAGGCGATCCTCGAAATCGACGAACACACCAGGACGATCGACGACATGCTCCGGGAACTCGAACCGGTGCAGGCCCAGTCGCTGGGGCTGATCGTCGACTCGCTGTCCCGGAGCGCCGACTACGGCGGCAACATCGCCGAGACGGCCCTCCAGAAGGCCGCGCCTCGCCCCTGACCTGGGGTTCGATTCGGTTTCGTCACTCCCCGTTCGAGTACCGCCCGCGCTCGGGGTTCTGTCGGGCGTCGAGACAGTGTTCGCGATGTCGGATGAGGACTTTCCCGCGACGCCGCGAACGACGACGGGATGGAGTACACCCACCTCGGCGAGACGGGACTCGAGGTGTCCCGGCTCTGTCTCGGCTGTATGAACTTCGGCAGCGACGAGCCCTGGATGATAAACGACCGCGAGCAGTCCCGTGCAGTGATCCAGCGAGCGCTCGACCTCGGAATCACGTTCTTCGATACCGCGAACGTCTATTCCCACGGCGAGAGCGAGGAGATTCTCGGCGAGGCGCTAGCCGACGCGGACTGCGACCGGGCGGAACTGACCGTCGCGACGAAGGTGTACGGCCCGATGTACGACGGCCCGAACGGGCAGGGACTCTCCCGCAAGCACATCTTCGAGCAGGCCGACGCGAGCCTCGAGCGACTCGGGCTCGACTCCGTCGACCTCTACCAGATCCACCGCTGGGACGACGAGACACCGATCGCGGAGACCCTCTCGGCGCTCGACGCGCTCGTCGAGGAAGGCAACGTCCGCTACGTCGGCGCGAGCACCATGCCCGCCTGGAAGTTCGCGAAGGCGCTGTACGAGGCCGACCTGAACAACCGCGAGCGGTTCGTCTCGATGCAGTGCGAGTACAACCTCGTCGACCGCCACGAAGAGGCCAACGTCCTGCCGCTCTGTGCCGACCAGCACGTCGGCGTCCTCCCGTGGTCGCCGCTGGCCGGCGGCTTCCTGACGGGCAAGTACGAACGCGACGCGGACCCCGAGGAGGGCCGCGCCGCCTCGGACGAGTTCATGGAGAAGCGGTTCACCGAGGAGAACTGGGACGTGCTCGAGATCGTCCGGGAGCTTGCTGAGGAGAAGGACGTCTCGCCGACGCAGTTGTCGCTCGCCTGGTTGTTGCACAAGGATCTCGTCGACGCGCCCATCGTCGGGCCGCGGACGATCGATCACCTCGAGGAAAACGTCGGTGCGCTCGAGATCGACCTGTCCGACGAGGAACTCGAGCGACTCGAGGCGCCGAAGACGCCGGTCTGGAACGCCGAGATCGGGGACATCTGACGCGCCCGCTCACGGGAGTTCGAGCGGAGCTGCGCGACTGCTCAAAGATAGCTGTCGCTCGAGAGCACTGAGCGTCGCCTTCGAGCGAAGACGAAGCGAGACGGTCGCAGTTTAGTCGAGCAGAACGGCGTTGACCTGACCGGTCTGACCGGGACGGGAGGTGACGCGGGCGCGGCCTTCCGAGGTCTCGATGACGGCGCCTTTCGTGATGATGTTTCGGCGGACGTAGTTGGGGTTGGCGTCGTTCTCGACGACGTCCTCGATCTCGGCGGAGACGGTCTCGCCGCCCTTGTTGACGCTGGCGACGTCGGTCGCGAGCGCGCGGGTCTTCGTCCCGTTGCCGCGGACGTCGACGGTTCGGTATCGGGGCTCGCCGACCTGCGTCTCCGTCGGCAGGCGTCCGAGCTCGTTCTTTCGGCGCTTGCGGACGTTCTTCAGTCGGCCACCGGTTCGCTTGCGCGTGGAGCGTCCCTGGTTTTGCATACTCGCATCCAGTCTCGGCGTATATTTATATGCAACGTTAGGGCCCCGTCCGGAACCCGCCCGGCGGATCGCGCGGTCGCGACTGCCGTCGCCTGCCCGTGTCGGCGCTACTCGTCGGCTGAGGGGGCTACTCGTCGCCGACCAGGCAGTACCCGTGTCCCGGCTCCTCGAGGACCGTCTCCTCGTCGTCGTCGTAGTAGTTCGAGAAGACGGCCCGCTCCGCGTAGTAGATCCGCCCGTCGACGGGGACCGCCGCGCTGGTGACTCGACCCCGGTTCCGAACCCGCCACCGGCGATCACCCGTCTCCTTGTCGAGGGCATACAGGTGGGAATCGTAGGAGCCGACCAGCACCGTCTCCGCGGTGACCGTCAGCGCGCCGATGACGCGGCCGCCGACGTCCGTCGACCACAGCTCCTCGCCCGAGGTCGGATCGAGCGCGTAGACGTAGCCGTCGTCGCTTCCCATGTAGACGACGTCCGCGTCGGTATCGACCGCCGGGTTCGACATGATCACCTCGCCCGTCTCGAACGACCACTCCTCCGAGCCGTCCTCGAGGTCGAGACAATAGAAGTTCCCGTCCCAGCTGCCGACGTAGCCGTAGCCGTCGTGGGCTGCCACCGTGCCCTTGATCTGGGCGCCCTTGCGGAAGGCGCCGCCCGCCTGTTCCTCGCCGTCGGCGTCGGCCCGGAACGACCACGCGAACTCGAGGGAGGGATACTCCCAGCAGTAGACGACGCCGTCGTTCGACCCGGCGAGAATCCGTCCCGCCTCGAGATCGATCGTCGGCGAGGGGTGGGCCTGCCCCCAGATGCGGTCATCGCTCCACGTCGGGTCGCCGGTCTCGGGGTCGATCTCCCAGAGCGCGCCGGAGGAGGGCGGGGCGTACTCGGAGATGAGGTAGAGGGAGCCGTCGTGGTAGGCGGGACTCGAGCCGATTGCGAGCGGTCCATCCAGATCGCCGTCCTCCGAGCGCGTTCGCCAGACGATGTCTCCGCTCTCGGTATCCAGCGCGTAGAGATCGCCGTCGTAACCGCCGATGAAGGCGACGTCGCCGACGATCGCCGCCGACCCGTGAAAGCCCTTTTCGGTCGCGTCCGTCTGCGTCGCCCATCGGAGGTCGCCCGAGGGCGCGTAGGCGCACACCTTGCCGGTGTCGCCGCCGAAGACCATCGTCTCGCCGTCGGGCGTCGGCACGGGACTGGACTTGGCGGCCGTGTGGTCGGCGGCGTTGATCGGGAACGACCAGTTGACGCTCACCGACTCCGGGACGGTTTCGTCGGGGTAGTAGCCGAGGCGACGGAGCCCGTTCTGGAACAGCGACACGTCCTCGGTGCCATCGAAGCGTCCACCCAGCGTGGTCGGCAGGTCGACGCCGACGCAGCCGGCCAGCCCTGCCGCTGCGGCGCCCGCGCTCGCGCCGAGTAACCGACGACGCGAGAGGCCGGCGGACCGTTCGCAACCGCGTTCGGAGACCGTATCTCGGTTCGGAGATCGCATTGGGTGTTCTACACGTCTGGAGGGGGTCTCGAAAAATCCCACTGGTTCCGCGGCCGTCGCGAACGCGACGCCGGCCGGCGTCCGCGAGGCTCCGTTTCAGGCAATAATGTTTATACGGTGGTGGGAGAGTCAGGGCGTATGACCGATTCAGGACCCCGCCGACGGGACGTACTCGTCGCGGTCTCGGGTACCTCCCTCCTGCTGGCCGGCTGCTCGGAAAGCGACGCGTCGGTCGACGCCGTCAGTTACGGAACCGCCTACGGGCGAAAATACGGACACGGAGGCGAGTAATCGTGAGCGATCGAACGCCGCGGCTCGGACTCGGGACGTTCGAGGAGGGCGACGCGTGGGATCACACCGACACGGTCGAAGCCGTCGACCGACACGCGATCGTTCGAGGACCGATCGCCGACCGCCCCGACGAGGGCGAGTACGACGACGAACTCTACCACGCGACCGATCAGGAGATCACGTGGCGCTGGGACGCCTCGAGCGAGGACTGGACGTACTTCGGCGGCAAGGGCTGTTCGGAGCAACCGGTGCCGGGAACGAGCCACTTCGAGGCGGCGCAGTTCGTCCACGCGCGCACCGAGGAAACCCCCGTCTGGAACGTCGAAGCCCATGGGATCGAGGGCGACGGCGAGACGGAAGTCGGCGCGGCCGTCCACGACCTCCTCGCGGACGTCGAGGACGCCGGCGGCGGGATCGTCTACTTCCCGCCGGGTCGGTACCTCTTCGAGCGGACGCCGCTGATCGGCGATGATACGATCCTGCTGGGCGCGGGTCGCTCGACGGTCCTCGAGGGAACGCGCCCCGACGACGAGGACGGCCGGGCGCTGCTCTCCAACAGGGGCTACGACGCGGTCGATTTCGACGGCGCGTCGAACTGGGGGATTTGCAACGTCCGAATCGATTCGCCGGCCACGAACGGGATCATGCCCGCACACGCGGAAAACGTCCGACTGGAACGGATCTACGGCGACCGGATCTACTATCACCACATCGACGTCGTGTCCTCGAAAAACGTCGGAATTGACGGCTACTGGGCGACTCGAGGCGGCGAGGCCGACTCGGACGCGCCAATTCAGTTCGACAACCAGACCACGGAAATCGCGTCGAACAGCGTCTGGAACGGCGGCGAGGAGCTACTGGCCGGGAGCGACGGCACCCCGACGCGGAACTGCACCCTCGAGAACTTCGAGATCGACCCCGAGAACGGTCCGGAGTACGGCGTCCACATCCACCGGAACGGAAACGAGTCGATCACGATCAGCAACGGATACATTACTGGCTGCCTCTATTCGGCGATCCGAGGCGACACCGGCGACGAGATCGAGGACCTAACGATCGACTCCGTCTCGTGTATCGAGAACGCGCGAGGGATCTCGCTCGGACACGTCAAGGGCGGCCGCCGAGAGCTGACGGTTACCAACGTCACGATCAGAACCGATAACAGAGGGCTGGCCGCCGGCTCGGGGCTGTACGCGGCCGGATTCGACGGCGCCGAGATCTCGAACACCGTCGTCGACGGCGAGTTCACGAACGCGATCCTCTTCGACGACATGGACGACCTGAAGCTGAGCGCCGTGACGGCCACGGGCGCGAGGGATCAGGCGTTCCGCTTCCGAGCGGACGTCGATGCGACGCTGACGACCGCGCGAGCGGCGGACTGCGGCGATGCGGGCGTCTACTCGGGAGCCGGCAGCAGCGTCGCCTACGGCGGCGTCACGTTCGAGGACGTCGGCACTGAGACCGACTCCGACAGCGACGGAGCGTTTCGGGAGTGGAACGCGTCCTAATTATCGTACCCAGCGTGCACCCGTCCTAACGGCTCTCCCAAACCGTCTCGAGGAAATGCCGAAAATTCGGTCGCGGTGAGCGGTCGGGACCGCGCTACTCACGGGTCACTTCGGTCCCCGTTCGTTCAGGGATCTACGATCCCTCGCTACTCTTTCTGCGCGTCGACGACCGCAACGCCGGCCAGATTCACGATGTCCTTGACCTCGTCGCCCCGCTGGAGGACGTGGACCGGCTCGTCCATGCCGACCAGCATCGGACCAATGGCGTCGGCGCCGCCGAGTCGCTGGAGCAGCTTGTAGCCGATGTTACCCGACTCGAGGTTCGGGAAGACCAGCACGTTCGCCGGGTCCTCGAGTTCGGAGAAGCCGTAGGTGCCCTCGAGGATGTCCTCGACGACGGCGGTGTCGGCCTGCATCTCGCCGTCGACCGGGAAGTCGGCCTCGGGGTCGTCCTGGAGCATGCTCGCCGCGCGTCGGGGTCGGCGGGTCGCTTCGTTGTCGACGCTGCCGAAGTTCGAGTATGAGAGCAGGGCCGCACGCGGTTCGATGTTGAACCGTCGCGCCAGCTTGCCCGTCTGTTTGGTGACCTCCGCGAGGACCTCCTCGTCGGGGTCCTGATTGACCGTCGCGTCGGCGACGAAGATCACGCGGTTCTTGAACGTCAGCATGTAGACGCCGGCCGCGTAATCGACGTCCTCGTCGGTCCCGATCACCTGCAGCGGCGGCCGCAGCGCCGAGGGGTAGTGGTGGGAGAGGCCGGTCAGGAGTGCGTCAGCGTCGCCCTGTTCAACCATCACGCTCCCGAAGTAGTTCGTGTCGCGCTCGATGAGTTCGCCGGCCTCGCTGCGCGTGATCCCCTTGCGCGAGCGGAGTTCGTGGAGCCGGTCGGCGTACTCCTCGTAGTCGCCGACCGACGGGTCCGCGACCTGCGGATCGAAGTCGAGGCCGAGGTTGGCCGAGGTCTGTCGGATCTCGCTCTCGTCGCCGATGAGGATCGGCAGGGCGATCCCCTGCTCCTGGATCTGGTAGGCCGCGCGGATCATCTTCTCGTTCTCGCCCTCTGCCAGCGCGACCGTCTTGGGGTCGCTCTTGGCCTTGTTGAGGACGACGCGCATCATCTCGCGGGACTTCCCGAGGCGGGCCTCGAGTTCTTCCTCGTACGCCTCGAGATCGAGTTCGGTCCGAGCGGCGCCGGACTCCATCGCGGCCTCCGCGATCGCCGGCGCGACGCGGAAGAGCACGCGCGGGTCGACCGGCTTGGGGATGATGTAGTTGGGGCCGTACTGGATTGGCTCGTCACCGTAGGCCTTGACGACCGCGTCGGGGACGTCCTGGCGGGCGAGATCGGCCAGTGCCTCGGCGCAGGCGACCTTCATCTCTTCGTTGATCTCCGTCGCGCGCACGTCGAGCGCGCCGCGGAAGATGAAGGGGAACCCGAGGACGTTGTTGACTTGGTTCGGGTAGTCCGAGCGGCCGGTGGCCATGATGACCGTGTCGTCGCGGGCCTCCTTGGCCTCCTCGTAGCCGATCTCGGGATCGGGGTTGGCCATCGCGAAGATGATCGGATCGTCGGCCATCGAGCGGACCATGTCCTGCGAGACGATGCCGCCGATCGAGAGGCCGACGAAGACGTCAGCGCCCTCCATCGCATCCGCGAGGCCGCCCTCGGGGAGGTCACGAGCGAACTGCTGTTTGTACTCGTTGACGTCGCCCTCGGCCGCGCGGGCCTCGGTGATGATCCCCGAGGAGTCACACATCGTGATGTTCTCCTTCCGGACGCCCAGCGACTCGTAGAAGCGGGCCGACGCGATCGCGCTCGCGCCGGCGCCCGAGAAGACGACCTCGAGTTCCTCGAGGCTCTTCCCGGCGATGTCGGCGGCGTTTAGCAGCGCGGCGCCCGAGATGATCGCGGTGCCGTGCTGGTCGTCGTGGAAGACGGGAATGTCGATCTCCTCGCGCAGGCGCTCCTCGATAGTGAAACAGCCCGGCGCCTTGATGTCCTCCAGGTTGACGCCGCCGAACGTCGGCTCCATCATCTTGATGGCCTCGACGAACTTGTGCGGGTCTTCCTCGTCGAGTTCGATGTCGAAGACGTCGATGTCGGCGAAGCGCTTGAACAGCACGCCCTTCCCCTCCATGACGGGTTTCGACGCCTGGGCGCCGATGTCGCCGAGTCCCAGCACCGCCGAGCCGTTCGAGACGACGCCGACGAGGTTACCCTTAGCCGTATACTGGTAGGCGTCGGTCGGGTCCTCGTCGATCTCCGTACACGGCGCGGCGACGCCGGGCGAGTACGCGAGCGAGAGGTCGCGTTGGGTATTCGTCGGTTTCGTTGTCGAAATCTCTATTTTTCCCGGCGGATCGGTGCGGTGATACTCGAGTGCGTCCTCGTCTAATCCCATATTGGGGACACTGCAGGGGAGTACTAAAAACAATGTGAAGGCCTAATTCGACAATCGTCGAAATATCGCCTCGATCCGACCGGCGCTCGAGGCCGACGCGTCCCCCGATTCGACCGTTTTATACGCTCCGCTCCAGTGGAATGGGGTATGGACGTCGCGCTTGGTGGGACGTTCGACCCCGTCCACGACGGCCACCGTCGGCTGTTCGAACGGGCGTTCGAACTCGGAGACGTGACCGTGGGACTGACGAGCGACGAACTCGCGCCGAAGACGCGACACGTCGAGCGCCGCGTCAGATCGTTCGACGAACGGAAGGCGGCGCTCGAGGCGGAACTCGAGTCGTTCGCCGCGGACCACGACCGCGAGTTCGAGGTCCGGCCTCTCGAGGAACCGACCGGCATCGCGACCGAACCGCAGTTCGACTATCTGGTCGTCTCTCCGGAGACCAAAGACGGCGGGGAGCAGATCAACGAGATTCGACGGGAGCGCGGCCACAACCCCCTCGAGGTCGTCGTCGTGCCACACGTCCGCGCGGAGGACGGCGACATCATCTCCAGCACCCGGGTCGTCAAGGGCGAGATCGACGAACACGGAAACGTCCTCGAAGACGGGGACGACGCGGCCGGCACCAACTGACGGAGCGGATCGATCCGGCCACCCGACAGAGAATCGAATCGAGAGACGGAAGCAACGGCCACCCGACGCGCGATTTTCGTTCTTGTAGCGTATACTTACGGGAAGACAGTCACAGCGTGAGCCCGTGAAACAGTCGAAACGGTCGGCTCGGGCGAGTTACCACCGCGGCGGCTCGAGGCCCGCGGTTTCGAGGAGATCCTTCCAGCGCGACTGGATCGAGAGCCGCGAGACGTCCGCGGCGTCGGCGACGTCGCCCTGCGTTCGACCCTCGCCGGCGACGAGCGAGCCCGCATAGATGCTGGCTGCGAGGACGGCTCGCTTCGACCGGTCGTCCTCCGGAACGTCCGTCAAGAAGAGATCCACCGCACAAGATCGCGCTTCGGTCGAGAGCTCCAACCGGTCGGCGATCTGCTCGAGTTCCTCGAGCCACGGTTCGTATTCGATCCGATCCCGGGCGCTGTGCATGCACCCGGCTATCGGTGCGGCGCGCATAAAGGTGGGGCCAATCGATCAGGAAACGATCACATATTCGGGCGGCTGATTCGAAATAGCACCGAACGGACCGTCCAATCCGGTGCTACGCTGGGCAACGTTCAGCTACGAACGAGTTGCCTAATTGGCCGTTCTCTGACAATTTCACTAGGACACGACTACTAAACCGGGTTGTCTTCGTCCCTCACAATAGACGCTCGTCCGGCTCCTGCACGGCTGCGTCCCGTCTATGAAAGAGCCAACCTGCAAGCTCGTCTGTACCGGCTGCGGCCTCGAGATGCCGTACCGGAATCGATCGCTGGCCGAACAAGCGGCGGAACTGCACCAGCTTCGGGATTCGGAGCACGTGACGTTTATCGTGCCGCCGGACTGGTCACCCGAAGAGCCAGTGAAACAGCGGTAGCGCGGATCGACAGGTACTTACTGGATTCGTGAAAATCTGGGAGTGAGCGCGGGTAGCCAAGCTAGGCCAACGGCGCAGCGCTTAGGACGCTGTCCCGTAGGGGTCCGCCGGTTCGAATCCGGTCCCGCGCATTTTCCGCGAACAACGTCGTGAGTGGAAAATGTAGCCAGCGGATTCGAACGAGAGAAGACGCGCGCAGCGACCATCGGGAGCGAGCACGTCTTCGCGTTGTTCGAATCCGGTCCCGCAGCCCTCATTCAACGAAACCGATCACGAGCGCTGAGCGGTCGGCAACAAGGCCCGAGCGATCGCCTTCGGGTTCCGAAGCGATAATAATTCCTCGCGTATCTGTGTTACGTATGACCCGTACAGGACGATACGGTGATCTCGATTACCCGTTCCTCACGAAGAGCGGCTTCCTGCTCGGCCTCGGGCTCCTGATGCTGGGCGCAGCCGGCGAGTTGTTCGGCCACATGTTCGTGGGACAGCTTCCGGGGTGGGAACACACGCTGTTTACCTTCGCGGAAGGTGGCGGCCTCATCATCGGCTTCTTCTCGGTGTGGATTTTCGGGGTCATCCTGCCGCTGACCGAGTGAGCCGCTCGTCTCGAGTGGCAGCTCCACGCAGTGACCCGATTGTGAAGAAGCGGACGGTCGACACCGATTCCGGACCGGCTTGAAAGAGACTCGTTCGCGGAGTCGTCAGGAACCGGCGCGTCGACGGCCGTTCGAGAACGGCTCCGGCGTCGTCGAGACCGATCATCCACTGGTTGAGAATCGGACCGACGCTGCGTCACACCGCCGAATGGCGGGAATGCCGTCCGAGCTCCGGAATCGAGCGCTGAACCGTGATCTGGGTATTTTGAATCCGGTCGAACCGAGAGAGAAGCGACAGACGTGCGTCAGACGGTCCACAACGCTTATTCGCGCGGGAGCAACTTGTATGAGCAATGGCCGGGTTAGACGACGTGTTCGGGGATCTTTATGCGAGCATCGATGCCGTCCTTCTCTTCTCGCCGAGTGGCTCGTACTACGAACGCTTCGCGGACGTCGACGACCTCGACGTCATCGTCGTCGGGACGGAAAACCCCGTCAACGCCGACGTCTTCGTCGAACTCCCTCTCGCGTTCGACGACATCAAAGAGCGGATCAAGTTCGGTCTCGAGGGCGCCTTAGAGCAGGACCTCATCGAGGACGGCGACCAGCTGATCTGTGCGACGAGCCTCTACGGCGACGAGATCGATACGGTCTCCCGGGTCCGCGCCGACGCCGAGACGCACACGGGCATCTACGACCTGTTCGTCAAGTCCCGCGCGGAGCCGGCGGTGATCAAGGCCGTCCTCGAACTGGCGATCGAACTCGGCAAGAAAGGCCAGAAGGGGAAACCCGTCGGCGCGCTGTTCGTCGTCGGCGACGCGGGCAAGGTGATGAATAAGTCCCGCCCGCTGTCGTACAACCCCTTCGAGAAGTCCCACGTCCACGTCGGCGATCCGATCGTGAACGTGATGTTGAAGGAGTTCTCGCGGCTCGACGGCGCGTTCGTCATCTCCGACGCGGGCAAGATCGTCTCCGCGTACCGTTACCTCGAGCCGTCCGCGGAAGGTGTCGACATTCCGAAGGGGTTGGGGGCCCGACACATGGCCGGGGGCGCGATCACGCGGGATACGAACGCGATCACGATCGTGCTCTCGGAAAGCGATGGGCTCGTCCGGGCGTTCAAAGCCGGAGAGCTCATCTTGGAGGTCGATCCGGAGGCGTACTGATATGGTAGAGTGGCAGACGCTCATCAACGAACCGGCCGTGATAGCCGCAGCGGTCCTAGCGCTCGGACTCGTCGTCGGCTATCTGGTCGGGCGGCTCAACGAAGAGCTCCTGCAGGCGTCGGGCGTCCCGGAGGCCGTCGAGGGGACGCCGTTTGAGCGGACCGCCCAGTCGATCGGCACCTCGACGGTCGAGATCGTCGCCAGACTGAGTTCGTGGTTCATCTACGGCATTGCCGTGCTGACGGCGATCCACATCGCGCAGTTGCTCGACACGGAGGCGTTCTGGCTCCGGGTGACGAGTTTCATCCCGCAGCTGTTCATCGCCGTCCTCGTGCTCATCATCGGCTTCATCATCGCGGACAAGGCCGAACTGGTCGTCAGCGAATACCTCCGGGGTGTCAAGCTCCCCGAGGTCTCCGTGATCCCGAAACTCGTCAAGTACAGCGTCCTCTACGTGACGCTGATCATCGCACTCGGACAGGTCGGCGTCCACGTCGTCGCCCTGCTAATCTTGCTGACGGTGTACGCCGTCGGCATCGTCATCGTCGGCACCGTCGCCTTCAAGGACTTCCTCATCTCGAGCGCGGCGGGGATCTATCTGCTTCTCAACCAGCCCTACGGGATCGGCGACGAGATCCGCATCGGCGACCAGACGGGGATCGTCCAGGAGGTCGATCTCTTCGTCACGAAGATCGAGGACGACTCGGAGGAGTACATCGTCCCCAATCGGAAGGTCTTCGAAAACGGGATCGTCCGGATGCGGGACTGAGCGCTCGTTTTTCGGTCGGTTCGTAGCGTTCTCGTTACTCGAGCGAGAGTCCCGCATGCCATCGATCGGCGCCGGCTTCGCGTTTGATGCGGTCCATCTTCGCCAGCAGGTGCGTTGCCAGCGTCGCGGTCTCGGCAGCGCGGGATTCGCCTTCAGTGCGGAACTCGCCGGTCTCGCGGTTGGCGTAGACGGTACAGACTGCACCCGCACGGAGCCCGTAGAGGTTCGCTAGCGTCAGGATCACGCTGGCCTCCATCTCGATGTTCTTCACGTTCGCCTCCTTGAGGTCCTCGACAAGCGTCTCGGAGCCCGCGGCCTCGAACCCCTCGAAACCGGGGCGGCCCTGCCCCGCGTAGAAGGAGTCGGCACTCATCGTGACGCCCGTGTGATAGTCGTAGCCCAGCCGCTCCGCCGCGGCGACGAGGGCGCTGACGACCTCTTGATCGGCCGTTGCGGGGTAGTCCTCGCGGACGTACTCGTCGCTGGTCCCCTCCTGGCGGACCGCCCCCGTCGTGATGACGAGGTCGCCGACGTCCATCTCGGGCTGGATCGCCCCGCAGGAGCCGACCCGAACGAAGGTGTCGCAGCCGACTCGAGCGAGTTCCTCGACGGCGATCGCTGCGGAGGGGCTGCCGATCCCCGTCGACGTGACCGAGATCGGCGTCTCCTCGTACGTTCCCGTGGCAGTCCGGTACTCGCGGTGGCGGGCCGCGATCTCGTGGTCGTCCCAGAAGGCGACGATCTTCTCGAGACGCTCGGGGTTCCCCGGCAGGAGCACGGTGTCGGCCACGTCCTCGGGGCCGACCTCGAGGTGGTACTGGATGTCGGCGTTCGGGTCTTCGCTGTCGTCGATATCGGCGCCGGTCATTCGGTCCGGCGGTTCGGTCCGGCGCGGTATATAACTGCAGGGCGCCCGTAGCGAGGGTATGGTCGACGCAGACGAGCACGAGCCCGCGGGGACCGACGAGAGCGGCGATATCGTCGGGAGCGAGGACGCTGACGGAGGGACCGGAACGCTCACCGACACCTACGTCGCCGCGATCCAGCACGAACTGGTCGAGCTGCCCGCCGATGCGACCCGCGTCGGCGTCGTCCGCAAACCCACGTCGTGGTTCCACGGCGCCATCGACGAGAACCGACCCGAACTGGGGCCGCCGGCGGACCTGCTCGAGACGTTCCGCCAGCGTGAGGAGGACATGAAGATGCAGGGGCTCTGCGAGGAGGGCGCCCACAACGCCGCGTGGGACGAGGTCGGGTTCGAGGAGGCGTATCGGAAGTATCTCGAGGAATCGGACGAGGCGCGGGCGGCGATCGAGAACCTCGAGTCGCGCTTGGCCGCGGGCGAGTCGCTGGCGCTGGTCTGTTTCGAGAACACCGAGAAGAAGCGGTGCCACCGGACGGCGCTCCGGGACGTGCTTTCTGCTAGGGGGTCCGCGTGATCGGTGACTCGAGTCACGGCTACTTGGGGCGACCGTCCATCAACAACGATTTTTGAGCGAGAGCCGGTTTGATCGGTCGATATCGGCGATTTACGTGTCGCTCGAGACTGCGAACCCGACACGCGGTGGCGCGTGCTGGGACGCGGTGAGTGACAACCGAACCGCGTCCCAAAATCACGCGAGCGAATCGGTTGGGGAGGACGAGGCACTTCCCTGTCGTCACGGAAGCAGGACGCTTCCCACTGTCCTTCGTTTGTCTCGATCGTTCGTTCACGTAGCACGGGTCAGTCACGACTGAGCCAGTCTCGAGTATCCAAAGACCGTCCAAAGGCACGAAATCCGCCTGGCAATGGGGATTTCCACCACCCTCCCCAGCCGATTCGATCGTTCACTTTGTTCGCTCACTCATCCCTCGCGAGTTGACGACGCGGTTCGCCGTCGGCTCACCGCGCGCCAGCGCGCCATCGGACACCTCGGATCGATAGGCGAATCGAGCGCTATTCGAGCATCTCCTCGGTGATCGTGTTCGGCAGCAGTTCGCCCAGCGTGTACTCGCTGGGCGCTTCGCCCTCGCCCTCGTCGCAGATCACGATCAGATCGTCGTCGCAGAACTCGGCGAGGGTCTGGCGGCACATTCCGCAGGGCGTGACGCCGTCACGGCGGCCGGAACTGACCGCGAGTCGCGAAAAGTCGCGGTGGCCCTTTTTGACCGCCTCGGCGATCGCCACCTCCTCGGCGTGGAGGCTGTTGCTGAAGTTAGCGTTTTCGAGGTTACAGCCGACGAAGACCTCGCCGTCGGCGGTCTCGAGCGCGGCGCCGACGGGATACTCGGAGTAGGGGACGTGGGCGGAATCCTGGACGGTACGGGCGGCCTCGAGTAACTCGGACTCGGTCATAGCGGGTACTGACTCGAGCGAACGGAAAAAGGTCCCTCTCGGACACCGTCACCGCGAGGCCGCGACGGCCGACTCGATGACCTCCCGGGCCTCGGCGACCAGTTCGTCCACGGCGTCGCTCTCGGCGTAGAGGCGCACGTAGGGTTCGGTCCCGCTGGGGCGGACGAGGATCCAGGAGGCGTCCTCGAACTCGAGGCGGACGCCGTAGTCCGTGTCGACTGCAGCGTCGGGGAAGGCGTCGGGGAGATCGGACTCGAGGGCGGCCATCGCGTCGGTCTTGGCGTCGTCGGGACAGTCGACGCTGACCTTCCGGTAGGGGCGTTCGGTGACGGGGTCGCGAAGGGTCGCCGCGTCGCCGGCCTCGGCGACCAGCGCGGCGACGACGGCGGCGCTGGCGACGCCGTCGATCCAGCCGCCGAAGGCGGTGTGGATGTGTTTCCAGGGTTCGGCGGCGAAGACGATTTCGGTGTCCGGACCTCCCTCAGCTCGCTCCCGCGCGATCCCCTCGTGAAGCGCACCTAGACGGACGCGTTCGACGCGGCCGCCGGCCTCGCGAACCTGCTCGTCGATCCGGGCTGAGGCGTTGGGCGTGGTGACGACGACAGGGTCGTCGGCGTCGCTCGTCTCGGCGTAGTGGGCGGCGACGACGGCGAGGATCGTATCCTCGTGGATCACGTCGCCGTCGGGGCCGAGGACGACCAGCCGGTCGGCGTCGCCGTCGTGGGCCAGTCCGAGATCGAACTGGTCGGCCCTCGCGGCGGTGGCGCCCCGCCGTTCCGAGGCGAGCGATGCCTCGCTCCCCGCGAGGAAGTCGATGAACTCCGCGAGCGTCTCGGGCGTCGGTTTGCTCTCGCGGGCGACGAAGTGGCCGTCGACGGTGGCGTTGACCGCGACGACGTCGGCGCCCAGCCGCTCGAGGACCTGCGGGGTCGCCAGCGACGCCATGCCGTTGCCGCAGTCGACGGCGATCGAGAGCTCGGCGAGCGGACCCGAAGACGAGACCGCGTGCTCCGCACCGTCGAAGCGGTCGCGGACGAAATCGATAACGGCGTCGCGATACCGATCGAGAATATCGAGTTCGGCCGGCCGACCCCACTCGTCCCAGTCGGCGACCGCGGGCGAGGAGCCGTCCGCGAGCTGGTCTTCGATTTCCCGTTCGGCCTGTCGGTCGTACTCGACGCCGTCGACGAAGAGTTTGATCCCGTTGTCCGTGGGCGGGTTGTGGCTCGCGGTGAGCATCACGCCGCGTCGCCCGCGCGAGGCGAAGGCCAGCGTCGGCGTCGGCACCTGCCCGAGGCGGTAGACGTCCGCGCCGGCGCTCTCGAGGCCGGCTTCGACGGCGGCGGCGAGCGCGGGTCCGGTTTCCCGGCCGTCGCGGCCGACGACGAATGTGGACCCCGGTTCGCCGGCGGCCTGCGCGACGGAAAGCGCCAGCGACGGGGTGATCTCCTCGACTGGACCGCGGATCCCGGCAGTCCCGAATAGCGTCATGTGGGGCCGTTCCGCGAGGAACTACTTAGCAACACTGCACACGCGTCACGTTCGCACGCCCGACGGCGGATCCGTCCGCTCTGGCGAACTCGTGAAACTGCGAAAACGGCGGGGAAGCCGATTCAACGCGGCTGCGGTGGTTACTCGCCCCCGTGGAGCGGCAAGCGGCGGACGGCGAGCGGCTGGACGATGCCGACTCGAGTTCGGAGCGGGCTACTCCTCGGGGAGGTCGTCGATCAGCACGACCGCCTCGCCGTTGATGACGGTCGCGTCGTCGTCCTCGTTGCGAATGACCGTCTCGAGGCGGTACTGATCGTTCCCGAGTTCCTCGACGATTTCGACGCGGGCGGAGACGCGGTCGCCGATCCCGACGGGACCGCTGAACTCGAGGTCCTGAGAGAGGTAGATGGTGAGCCCGGGTAGCCGAGCCAGGGCGGCGCTGATGAGCCCGGACACGAGCGTGCCGTGGACGATCCGTTCGCCGAAGCGGGTGCCAGCGGCGAACTCCTCGTCGAGGTGAAGCCGGTTCGTGTCGCCGCTGACGTGGGCGAACGCGCGGACGTCCTCGTCGCTGATTACTTTCTCGAAGGTCACGGTGTCGCCGACGCTGATGTGGTCCGGATCGTCGACGGTTCGGTCGAACTGCCAGTCGAGACTGGAGTGGTCGATCGACGGAATCGACGCGGGAACCGTTTCGCTCTCTGACCCGTTCGACGCGGTTGGCGGCACCATCGCCGAGATGGCCGCCCGGTTCGCGGCGGTCGCGCTCTGGAGGAGGGTCTGGGTCATCGCCGACCAGGCATCGGTCATGGCAGCGAGGTTGCGTTTCGCAGTATTCTCGTGGGACATCTATGGCGTCGGTAAGCGTGTGGACATTATGACTTCTTTGGCTCGCGCACGGACTGTTACTGGCCCTCATAGCTAGTAATTTACGATTAGGGCCGCTCTGGAGCCGGAATTCGCATCGGTACAACCGACAGACAGGAATTTTCCGGTGATACGATCCGGTAATACAGTCGCCCTCGAAACCACCCGTCCCCCTCTATGGTATCAGATGGTATTAGATGGTATCTAGTGGAAACCCTTATGTGGAGTGCGCTCGTTGATACAGGTGATGACGGACGACTCCGATCGATCGCTCTGGTTCCCGCCTGCGATGTTCACCGAACAGATGCAGGAGGCGGGCGAGCAAGTTGCCGAATCCCAGCAGGAGATGTTGAAGAAGATGATGCAGGCCAGTAGCTCGAACCCGTTCGATACGGGCTCGAGCTTCGGGCCGATGAACATGGGTACGGCGACGTTCAAAGCCCGCGTCCAGAGCGGCGGTCGGATCAGCATTCCCGGTCCAGAACGGGAAGCCCTCGACATCGAAGAGGGAGATATCGTCCAGACCGTCGTCGTCCCCGTCAAACGAAACCGAGAGGATCAATCATGACCCAGAACCCAGTCACCGCCGTCTTCGACGCCCAGCGTACCGCCATCGAACAGTCCCAGAGCATGACCCACGACGCCCTCGAGGCCCAGAAGACCTCGATTTCCGCCTTCGGCGACGCCGTCGAGTCCTCGGGCGCACTGTTCGAGTCCAACGCGGAACTGACCAAGGGCGCCGTCCACGCCTACTTCGACGCCCTCGAGGCCTCGCTGCCCGAGGAAGCCGCCGAGTTCGACGAGATCCGCGAACTCGTCGACGAGGGCTTCGAGTCCGCAACCGAAGCGCAGTCCCAGTCGCTCGAGGCCGTCGTCGAGGCCATCAAGGAGTCCGAGGCCGCCTACGACGAGTTCGCCGCTAGCTATGCCGAGGTCGTCGACACGTCCTTCGACGCCTACCTCGAGGCTCACGAGCAGGTCGAAGCCAACGTTTCCGAGGCCGCCGAGAACGTCGAGGAGGCCGCCGAAGAGATCGACATCTCCGCATAACGCGCAACGCAGCCCCAGGCTTTTGCGGTTGGCCCGCTAATATTATTCCAATGTCAGATTCACAGCCCCAGTCACACGAGTGGAACGAGGTCGTCGAACAGTGGAACGAACAGTTCATGAACGCCTTGGAGGAGAACATGGAGGCCCAGGCCCAGTTCGTCGAGAGCTGGTCGGACGCCGTCGGCGAGGCGACCGAGGAGAACGAGATCTCCGACGGCGTCGAGGGCTACGCCCGGGCCTACGAGACCTGGATGAATGCCTCCCAGCAGATGGTCGAGCGGATGAACGACCAGCTCGAGGGCGAGGACGTCGACGTCGAGGAGTTCCGCGACATCTGGCTCAACACGGCCAACGAGGCGTTCAAGGACGTCATGTCGACGACCGCCTTCGCACGGATGACCGGCGAGACCGTCGGCGACGTCCTCGAGATGCAACAGCAGGCCCAGAAGACGTCCCAGGAGACTCTGCGGACGCTCGGCTTCGCGACCGAGGATGACGTCGTCGAAATCGGCGACCGGCTGGTCGAACTCGAGCGTCGCCAGCACGACGTCGAGCAGAAACTCGACCGCGTTCTCGAGCACCTAGAGGAGCAATGAACAATCCATTCGCGACCGCCCTGAACATGCAGCGACAGGCCTGGGAGGCGACCGCCGATCTGGCCGAGAAGAGTCAGGTCGCCCCTGACCGCACCGAAACCGTCGAGAACATCGAGGTCGGTCAGACGCCCAGTGAGGTCGTCTACGAGGAGAACAAGCTGAAACTCCTCCACTACGAGTCCCAGACGGAGGAGCAACACGACGTGCCGATCCTCATCGTCTACGCGCTGATCAACAAACCCTACATCCTCGACCTCCAGTCGGACCGCTCGGTGGTCCGGACCTTACTCGAGTCCGGCTTCGACGTCTATCTGATCGACTGGGGCGAGCCCTCGAAGTTGGACCGTTCGCTGTCGCTGGACGACTACGTCAACCGTTACATCGACAACTGCGTTGACGTCGTCCGCGAGCGCTCCGGTCAGGACGCGATCAACATCCTCGGCTACTGCATGGGCGGCACGAAGTCGGCCATGTACGCCTCGCTGTACCCCGAGAAGGTCAAGAACCTCGGGCTGATGGCCGCGGGCCTCTGTTTCGCCGGTGAGGGCGGCGTCCTCGAGCTCTGGGGCGGCGAGGAGTTCTATGATCCGGAAGCGGTCACCGAGACCTTCGACAACGTTCCCGCCGAGTTCTTGGACGTCGGCTTCGCGCTGATGGACCCCGTCGCGAACAACGTGACGAAGTACGTCCGGTTCTACGACAACATGGAGGACGAGGACTTCGTCGAGAACTTCGCCCGGATGGAGCGCTGGCTCGACGAGGGGATCGACGTCGCGGGCGAGGCCTACGAGGAGTTCATCCGCGACATCTACCAGGACAACAAGCTCTACAACAACGAGCTCTACCTGGGCGACGAGCGCGTCGACGTCTCCAACATCGATATGCCCGTCCTCCAGATCGTCGCCGAGTACGACCACCTCATCCCGCCGGGAGCCTCGAAACCGTTCAACGAGGTCATCGGCTCCGACGACACCGAGACCATGGAGTTCGCGACGGGCCACATCGGCATGTCCGTCTCCTCGCGCAGCCACGAGGAGCTCTGGCCGCAGGTCAGCGAGTGGTTCGAGGAGCGTTCAAACGGTACGGATGTCGCATCAGAACCCGAGACGCCCGAACCCGAGACCACAGACGCCGCGCTCGCGGAGGACGTCGCGGGCGACGAGTCCGGCGCCGAGGACCTCACGGACGGATCCGGACTCGAGACGGACGCCGAGAGCAGTACCCAGACCGAACTCGACGCCGAGACCAGCGACCTCCACGGCGAGGACCGATCGGACGCGGAGATCGTCGAACGCGGCGAGGACGACGTTCAGGAGGAACCCGCCGAACCGGGCGAGATGAACGTCGACGAGGAGGTCGTCGAGGAGGTCACCGACGAGGACGTCGACGCTGCGTCGGCGATCGAGTCCGACACCGACGATCTGACGGCCCTCGACGGCATCGGACAGGCCTACGCGGATACGCTGGCCGAGGCCGGCATCGAGACGTTCGACGAGTTGACCGACGCCGACGTCGCCGAACTGGCCACCGAGACGGGGATTTCGCCCAGTCGCATCGAAGACTGGATCGAGCAGGCCGAAAGCCGATAATATCGGCTCGGCTGTCGGGGACGCTCGCGGCTCGCTCGAGACCGACGTCTGGGCTCGAGCGGCCCCTAAACCATTACCCTCGTTGTATGTGCTGATAACTAACAGGTCGTTATTTATCGGCAGCCGTTGAAGGCGTGAGTCATGTCTATGGATGGGCGAACCTGCATCATCACCGGCTCGGCGCGCGGCATCGGTCGGGGGATCGCGGAGTACCTCGGCGCGGAGGGTGCGAACGTCGTCATCAACTACCGCTCCTCGGAAGACGCCGCCCAAAATGCGGTCGACGCGATCGAGGACGCCGGCGGGAGCGCCGTCGCGGCCCAGGCCGACGTCACCGACCGCGAGGAGGTCGTACACATGCGGGAGGTCTGCCACGAGGCGTTCGGCCCGGCCGACGTCCTGGTCAACAACGCCGGCATCACGGCCGACGTACAGTTCACCGAGATGACCCGGGAGGACTGGGACCGGGTGATGGACGTCAACCTCGGCGGGATGTTCAACTGCACCCAGGAGTTCTTCGACGACATCTGGAACGCCCACGAGGGGCGCCTGATCAACATCTCGAGCGTCGTCGGTAAACAGGGGAACTTCGGCCAGGCCAACTACGCCGCCGCAAAAAGCGGCATGTTCGGCTTCACTCGAACCATCGCCCTCGAACTCGCCAAGGGCGGCTCGACGGCCAACTGCGTCGCTCCAGGCTTCACCCGGACAGACATGCTCGAGTCGGTTCCCGATCAGGTCTTAGAGCGGATCGTCTCGGGGATCCCCCTCGAGCGGTTGGCCGAAGTCGAGGACATCGCGGCAGTGGTCCGGTTCCTCGCCAGCGAGGACTCCTCGTACGTCACCGGCGAAGTGATCGACGTCAACGGCGGGATGGACCTCTAGGCGCCTCCAATGTCGATTCCGTTCGATATGGGATCCGGCGGCGTGATCGACGTCGAAAACAGGACCGCGGTTATCCCGCCGATACCGACCGCGCCGAGCAGTCGCTCGGTCCATCCGGGCGGATCGGTCCGATCGGGAAGCCGACGCCGATATACCGCGTACACCGGTCCACCGATCGGAGCCAAGAGGAAGATTGCTGCGCCCCAGCCAGTAGCGTTCGCGCCTCGAGCGGCCGCGTCCTTGTAGACCGCGTAGTAGAGACACGCTCCCGAACGGGAACGAGCAGAACGACGAGCAACATCGCCAGAAACTGGAGACTGACCGGCGGCGTTATTCGTTCGGGTATGGCTAACCACCATAAATGTCTTTTTCCCATTTTATCCGAGAGCAATTACCGCATCCGGCCCGATTCGAGCCAGTACGCTCGAGGACGCCGAGGAATGGTCCTACCGATCCACCGAACTAGCGATCGCCGAGAGATCCGAGATCGTCTCGCACGTCTCCGCGACGAGTTGCCTCACGACCGCAGCCGCAGACTGCACCTCGTCGACTCCGCCGACGCTCTGGCCGGCGTACAGCGCCATCGACTCGATATCGCCCTCGAGGTCGGGCGTCGCCAGCGCCTCGTCGTAGCGTTCGATTGGGCTGCCGTCACCGTCGTGTGTCCGCGCGACGACATCGTCCTCACCGGGCCGCTCGCCCGCAGGCGGCTCCCCGGCCGCCCGCCAGTGCTCGAGCGTCTCGTTCTCGAGCACGCGGTGGGGCATCCCCGGCCACCCCTTGTCATACAGGGTCGTGTACGCGGTGTCGGTCTCGTCGCTCTCGCGGAGCCGTCGCCGATACGTTTCGTGCACGTTCGCCTCCTCGCACGCGACGAAGCGGGTGCCGAGCCACGCGCCGTCCGCACCGAGGGCGAGCGCCGCCGCGACGCCGCGGCCGTTGGCGATCCCGCCCGCCGCGACGATCGGCACCGTGTCACCGACCGCGTCCGCGACCCGCGGCACGAGCGCCGTCGTCGCGATCTCGCTCTGGACGTGGCCGCCGGCCTCGAGGCCCTGCGTAACGACGCCGTCGACGCCGGCCTCGACGGCCTTGCGTGCGGCGTCCGCGCTGCCGACGGTCTGCAGCACCGTCCCACCGGTATCGTGGATGCGGTCGACGTACGGGGCCGCATCGCCGAAGGAAAACGAGACGATCGGTGCGCCTGCCTCGAGGACGGCCTCGAGATGGGAATCGGTGTCGACGACCGTCGTCGCATCGTCCAGCGCGAGGTTGACGGCGAACGGCCGGTCGGTTCGCTCGCGGGTCTCGCGGATCGCCTCGCGCGTCTCCTCGAGGTCCCGCCACGTGACGGCGAGCTGGCCCAGCCCGCCGGCGTTCGAAACGGCCGCCGCGAGTTCCGGGGTCGTCGCGCTGCCGATCGGCGCCTGGACGATTGGGTACTCGATCTCGAGGGCGTCACAGAGCGGCGTCCGGAGTGCCATGATACGCCCCGGTTCGAGTCACTAGTATTTCACTTTCGGTGCTTTTCCTTAGTCACGACCCGGACGTTCTCGATCCCCGTCTCGGGATACTGCCCCTCGTCGTCCTTCTCGACGGCCTTGACCATGTCCCAGACGACGTTGAGGCCGGTCGTGACGCCCTCGAGGGCTTCCATCTCGCAACCCGTCTTGCCGGTGGTCTCGACGGCGACCTCGAGTTCGACTCGATCCTCCGAAAGCGAGAACTCGGTGTCGACGTTAGTGATCGGAATCTGGTGGCACATCGGGATCGTCTCCCAGGTGTGCTTGACGGCCTGAATCGCGCCGACGCGGGCGGTCGCGAGCACGTCGCCCTTCCCGATCTGGTCGTCACGGATCGCCTCGATCGTCGAGGACTGGAGGCGGATCTCTCCGGCCGCGACCGCGCGGCGCTCGCTGTCGGGCTTGTCGCCGACGTCGACCATCTGGACGTCGCCCTCGTCGGTGGTGTGGGTGAGGTCGTCGGCGTCGGTCCGCGGATCCGTGTTCGAGTCCGCGGCGGGAGACGGATCCTCACTCATCGTCACCACCCCAGAGCACTGCGGGCAGTTCCGCGAGCATATCGGACGCGAGGAACCCGTACTCCTGACTCTCCGCGAGGCGCTCGCCCGCGAGCCCGTTGACGTGGGCCCCCGCCGCGGCGGCGTCGAGGGGCTCGGCGTGCTCGAGCAGGGCGGCGACGATGCCGGCGAGCGTGTCGCCGGTGCCGCCGACCTTCATGCCGACGGTGCCCGAGCGACTGATCCGCGTGCGCTCGCCGTCGGTGATTACGTCGTTTGCCCCCTTCGCGAGGACGGTGTGACCGAGTTCGGCCGCGAACGACTCGATCTCGTCGGCCGCCGCTGCCAGGTCGTCGGTGTCCGGGCCCCCCATCCGCGCGAGTTCGCCGCGGTTGGGCGTACAGACCAGCGTCGCGTCGGTCTCGATCTCCGGGACGACCTCAAGGGCGTCCGCGTCGACGACCGCCCGGCCGGTGTACGAGGAGAGGAACTGGCGGGTCGCCTCGAGGGTTTCGTCGGCGGTGCCGAGGCCAGGGCCGATGACGACGGCGTTGTCGTACGCTTCGGCCGTCTCGAGGAGGTCGTCGGCCACCTCGGGCGTGAGGACGTCACTCTCGTACGACTGGACGATCAGATCCTCGCTGTACCCCTGGATCTCGCCGGCGACGGAGTCGGGAGCCGCGACGAAGGCGAGCTCCGCGCTGGCCCGCAGGGCGGCCTGGGCCGCCAGCGCCGGCGCGCCGGTGTAGGGGCCCCCGCCGATGATATTCGGCCGTCCCTCGCGAGTGTCGGGTCGCGCGAGGTCGACGTCGCCGGGTCCGACGTACCGTTCGGCCGCGGCCGGGATACCGATATCTGCGACCGTGATCTCCGCGTCGAGGTCCTCGAGTCCCGGCTTCGCGTCGTGGAACGTGACGACGCGATCCGCCTCGACGCCGTTGTCGGCGTGGTCGCCCCCGTCGGCGTCGAAGCCGGAGGGGACGTCGACCGCCACGACGGTCGCGTCGGCGGCGTTGATCGCTTCGGCTGCGGTCGCCGCGGGTTCCCGGAGGTCGCCGCTGATCCCCGTCCCCAGCATCGCGTCCACGACGACGTCGCACTTGGGGAGTTCAAACCCGCTCGAGTCCGCGACCTCCCGCGCGTCGTAGTCGGCCCGCTGGAGGGCCTCCCAGTTCTCGCGAGCGATGTCCGTGCCGATGTTCGCGGCGCGGCCGAGCAGGAGCATCGTGACGTCGTACCCATCTAGAAAGCGGGCGGCGACGAACGCGTCCCCGCCGTTGTTGCCCCGGCCGGCGACGATGGCGACTCGAGCCCCCGGTTCGGCGGCGTCGCGGACCGCGCGGGCGACGGCGTTCCCGCTCGACTCCATCAACTGCTTTCGCGGCACGCCCAGTGCCGCGGCGTTCTCGTCGACGGCGCCCATTCGCTCGCCTGTGATCATGTCCAGGGGTTCGACGGGCCGTCCGTTCAACGTTGCGGACCGGTGGTACTCAGTCGAACGTCGGTAGGCGATACCGTCAATCGTCTCGAGCCCTAACCACCGTCGTGAACGTCTTCTGGCTCGACGAGGACCCGCGGCTCGCCGCGCGCTATCACTGCGATCAGCACGTCAACAAGCTGCTGCTCGAGGCCGCGCAGGTCCTCTGCACTGCAGCCCGGGAGAACGGCTACGAGGCGGACTTCCTCTACCGAGCGACCCACGTCGACCACCCCGTCACGACGTGGGCGACCGAGTCGCGGGCGAACTGGCTTCGCCTCCGAGAACACGCCGCGGCGCTCAACGCCGAGTTCGTCGAGCGCTACGACAAGGACGACGACCACGCCTCCTGGGGGGTGATCGAGCGCATCGACCCCGATGCGATCGAGTTCTCCAGCGAGGAGCCGACGCCCCGGCCCCAGACGATGCCCGACGAGTACAAGCGACCGGGCGATCCCGTCGCAGCCTATCGGGCCTACTACGCTGGCGAGAAGGCCGAGATGGCCGAGTGGAAGTACACCGAGGAGCCGCCGTGGCTCGAGGCGTATTTGGTCGAGTCCGTCTGACCGCTCGCTTCGATCGTGCCGCAGTCATCGCGTTCCACAGCGCGGGTGCTGTCCGTTACGGTACACTTATCTGGCGCATTGAAGTCAGCATACTATGATGTTCCCGCCGATCGCCTCCCGCGACTCGATCGTCTCTGACGACGTGAACCCTCTCACGGAAGCCTACAGGGACGTCGTCATCTACGACGAACCGGTCGACGACAACCCGCTCTACGAGGGGCCGATCGTTGTCCACGCCAACGGGTGGATCGAACTCGAGGGAAACCGACTCCTCTCCCCGAGCGCGATCCACCACATCGACATCTACGACGACGAGGTCACGGAATCGGGGGCCGACCGCGACGACTCGGGAGACGGGCACGCCGACGGTCGAGAGTAGAACGATCGGTGACGGCGACCGCCGAACGGATCGGTTCGGTCCTCGATAGCGGCCGACAGCAGCGCCGAACACCAGTTCAGTATTGAATTTCGAAGCCGTCCTCGCCCTGTGGCTCCTCGTACTCGACCTCGACGTCCTCGACGTCGGCCGCGGGACTGCCCGTGTGACACCACTCGATCATCCCCTCGACGGCGTCCTCGGGCCCTTCGAAGATCGCCTCGACGCGGCCGTCGTCCAAGTTCTTCACCCAGCCGTCGACGCCCCTCTCGCGGGCCGTGTCTCGAGTATTCGCACGGTAGTAGACGCCCTGTACCGTCCCAGAGACGAAGACGTGTGCGCGGGTTCGTCCTGCCATATGCGAGGGATCGACCGCGAGCGGCAAAAAGTCGACTCTACGATGCGAGTGCTGCCCGACCGACCCCACGCCGTGGCGCGCGCTGTCGGGCGTCCGAGCGAAGCGAGGTGCGACCGACGGAGCCGTGCGAGGGAGAAGTGAGCGAATCGGCTGGGGAGGCCGTGGAATCCCCTGTTGCCGCGATAGGGGGTGTTCCTGTCTCGTATTCTCTTATACGGCTCGAGCGTGACCGCTAAAGCGGGATCAGATCACACTCGAGGAGTTCTTTTGACTCGGGAACCGAACACGATAGGACACGACTATGGGCATCATCGAACGCATCGAAGACGAGTATCTCGACGTCTCGAGTAGCCGCGCGACGCTCCGGGAACTACTCGAGTTGCTCGTCGGTGCGATCCTGTTCGTCCTCGTCGCGAGCGGACTCGCCTACTATCTGGTCGGCGAGACGGCCGCTCGTTACGTCGCCGCCATACTCGCAGCTATCTTCGTCATTATGCTCGTCTCGCAGGCCTACTGGGCAGTTACCGGTCGCGAGGACTACGAGTGAACCGCTCGCTGTCGACGGTGAGACCGACGTTCGAGACCGCGCACTCGAGCAGTGCGGACTCGCTTCTTTCTGAACACGTCGGCGCTACTCACGCCGGACGTTCGTACCGGCGAGCGCCGCGGATCATGCGAGCGGTGAGACCGAACACCGCGACGGCGAAGACGATCCAGACGAGGTCGGAGTCACCGAGGGGTTCCGCGTACTCCACGACGGCGACGATCGCCAGCAGTCCAGCGACGTACAGCGTGTTCGTCCCGACGAAGTCCGCCGGACCCTCCTCGTCGGTGACGCGGCCGGAATCGTAGCCCGCGATCAGCCGAACCATCCCGAAGTACTTGATCGCGACGCCGAGCGCGCCGACGAACCCGGCGGCCGCGAGCAGCGAGAGGATCGATCCGTCGACCATATGAGCATATTGACAGCAGTATTACAAAATTGTTCCGCGCGAACGGCGTCACTCGCCGGTCCGCAGGTGGTGGAAGATGTAGGTCTGGGCGTATCCGGCGTACTCCCCGCCCAGTCGCTCGCGGATCGCCCGCGAGGTCGCGGCGTAGGAGCCGCGGTCGCAGTCGGGGTAGTACTCCTCGACAGCCGACTTGAGCCACGTGTCGAGGGGAACGGCCTCGTCGAACCCCAGCGAGAACAGGAGCACGCAGTCGGCGACCTTGTCGCCGACGCCGACGAACCGCGTCAGGCACTCCCGCGCGGCCTCGTACTCGAGGTCCCGCGCTTCCTCGGGGTGGGCCTCGCCGTCGGCCACCATCTCGGCCGTGCGAACGACGTAGGGGGCGCGGTAGCCCAGTCCCAGATCCCGCAGTTCGGCCTCGGTCGCCGCCGCGAGTTGGGTCGGCGTGGGGAACGCGTGGTAGGTCTCGCCGTCGAATTCGATCGCGTCGCCATACTCGCGGGCCAGCGTCGAGACCATCGTGTGGATCCGGCTGACCCGCATCTGCGTCGAGCAGATAAACGAGATCAGGCAGCCGAAGGCCGGATCGTCGACTAGTCGCATCCCGCGGTGGGCCTCGTAGGCCTCCCGGAGGAGGGGATCGTCCGGCGCCGCGTCGACGATCGCCTCGAGGTCGTCGTCCAGGCGCAGGAGCCGGCGGACGATCGGTTTAGCGTCGGTGGTCGACTCCCACTCGAGGCGGCCGGTCGTCGCGTCGGCCGCCACGCCGGCGGTCGGATCGCCCTCGGGGCCGCCGCGGCGGCGAACGCGGACTACCTCTCCGTCGACGACGGTGTAGTACCACGCCTCCGGCGCCGGCGATCCGCCGTACATCTTGCCGTCGCTGCGCCGCCAGAGGTAGCTCTGTCCGCTCTCGAGCGTGCGGTACAGGTCGAGACCGCCCCCGAGTTCGTCGACCGGAATCGTCCCTGTCTCCATCTAGCCGTCCGTTCGGGGGCGCGGGCTTTTGCCTTTCGAACCGACGGGGCGGACGGGTGGCCGGTCGATCGAATCAGCCGTATAGTGCGTGGTATTAACTGGCTATCCGACCAACGGGGCGCTCGCCGGGCAGAGCTAGCTCTCGAACAGAGTGTCCTGTCTCCTGAGGCGAACTTTCATACTGGATGCGACACAATATCCGCACATGGACTGCAGGGTTGTCGTCGAAGCCGCCGTGCCGGTGTTCGATGTGGAAACTCCGGACGAGGCGATTCGCATCGCCATTTCGAAGACGGGGGAGATGTTAAACCCTGACTTAAACTACGTCGAGATCAACATGGGCGAGCGCACCTCTCCATCGGGAGAGGAACTCCCGCCCGCCTTCATCGCGGCCGACGAGGCGCTGGTCGCGCTCGAACTGGAGATGACCGTCTTCAACGTCGAGCGCGAGGAACACGCCTCCCGCATCGCGCGAAAGGAGATCGGCCAACTCCTCGAGAACATCCCCCTCGAAGTCGTCGAGGTCGAGGAACTCGAGGAAGACGAGATCGACGAGGAGTCGGACACCGAGACGGAGGAGTCGTCGACCGCGGAGACCGATGACGAGGAGACCGACGACGACGAGGAGATCCTCCCCGAGTTCGAGGATCTGGTCGAGTAACTACCCTCCTCGACTGGCTCCACTGTCCTAGTGTACTTTCGCGAGCAACACCTTCAGTAATGACAGGAGGGCGACTATCGCGACGGCTAGCAGCGCGAGTATCGTGAGACCTAGCAGATTGGCGCTCGTCGCCGACGAGGCTCACAAGAAGCCAGCGTAGCGACGCGAAGACGAGTCTCGCCAGTCAGCGGTTGAGTTATCGAAGGAGATGTCGTCTGTCTCAGTCCGCAGTAGCGGCGACTGCTTCCTGCTCCCCCTCGCGCATGTTCTTCGTGATTCCCCCGGCGAGTGCGAAGACAGCAGCTTTGTGATCAGTTTTCGACTTGTGGATCGATGTCGGTCGGATACCCCGCGACTCGTACTCCTCGAGGTCGATAGTACAGTCATCCCACTCCGCGCACTGGTTCGATACCTCCGCGAGAAGGCCGTGAAGGTGAATGAGCTCCTGCTTCTTCATAACCATGCAATCATACCCACTGCAGGGTTATATTATTATCTTGAGTCGCGTTAGCACGGACCCTGAGTTTGGTCGGCAGGACGTCGCCAGATAGAAATCGCGGAAAGGTGTCCCTACTTGGAGCAAAACCGCTCGAAGGAAGCGCGTACAATAGGGTATTACACGAATAATGAGCGCTTTCATCGGGGGGTTTGAACGCTCCAGTCAGGCTCGGTAAACGGTCACTACTACTGGACACTGACGCAAGAGAATCGAAGATGTGGGCGGATTGCGCTCCGCACCGCAAGGGGTCGATCGCTAGCCGAGTTGTTTCAACGTCTGGAGATCCCGATCAGTTCGCGTGAACTCGGACATCCGCCGCGAGGCGTGACAGCCGGGGCAGTGAAACATGTCGGCGGCAGCGGGGAGTTCGCCGGGAGAAATCTGCCAATCTTTCGCACATTCTGGACACAACAGTTGCACGGTCGTTTCGTCCATGCCATGATATTCCACACCGCGCCTCAAAAGTGTTGTCGCTTCCTAATCAACCGCTTACGGCACCCGAGGTCGAATCGAAACCGCCGATGACAGACCCCGAAACATGGCGTTTACGCTGGGGCTGCCGTGTCGGAGGCCTCGAGCAACTCCTTGTAGCGGTTGCGGATCGTGACCTCGGAGATGCTGGCGACTTCGCTGACGTCGTTCTGGGTAACCTTTTCGTTGGTCAGCAGGGCGGCGGCGTAGACCGCGGCGGCCGCGAGGCCGACCGGCGACTTGCCGCTGTGGACGCCCTCCTGACGGGCCGACTCGAGCAACTCGCGAGCCATGCGCTCGGTCTCGTCCGAGAGGTCGAGGTCGCTGACGAACCGCGGCACGTAGTGTTCGGGGTCGGCCGGCTTGACTTCGAGGCCGAGTTCCCGGATGATGTACCGGTACGTGCGGGTCAGCTCCATCTTCTCGACGCGGCTGACGGCCGAGATCTCGTCTAAGCTACGCGGCGTGCCGGCCTGTCGTGCGGCGGCGTACAGCGAGGCCGTCGCGACGCCCTCGATCGAACGACCCGGCAGCAGGTCCTCCTCGAGTGCGCGGCGGTAGATCACGCTGGCGGTCTCGCGGACGTTCTCCGGGAGGCCGAGCGCGCTTGCCATCCGGTCGATCTCGCCCAGCGCCTGCTTGAGGTTGCGCTCCTTGGAGTCGCGGGTGCGGAACCGCTCGTTCCAGGTGCGCAGACGCTGCATCTTCTGGCGCTGGCGACTCGAGAGGGCCCGCCCGTAGGCGTCCTTGTCCTGCCAGCCGATGTTCGTCGAGAGGCCCTGGTCGTGCATCATGTTCGTCGTCGGCGCGCCGACGCGGGACTTCTCGTCCTTCTCGGCGGCGTCAAAGGCCCGCCACTCGGGGCCGCGGTCGATCTCGTCTTCCTCGACGACGAGACCGCAGTCTTCACAGACCGTCTCAGCGTGTTCGGCGTCCGATACGACTCGGCCGCCACACTCGGGGCAGCGCTCTTGCTCCCCCGACTGTTCGGTCGTCTCCTCGCTCTCCGTCTCGCCTGAGTACGTTTTGATGGTAGTGTCTGTCATGGTGTATGTATCGGGTGCGTTACTCGGGGCTCCCGGGTGGGGTAACCAGAAGAAACCCGGTCGCCTCAGCTAACATAGAGTAAGGCCGTAAACCATATAAAGGTTTCGCCTGTCTTATAAACTGTTCGGATTTTCTATTATATATGTTGCGGTTATATTGCTGTTACTCGTGTGGATTCCAGGGGTGCCGCGACGACGCACTCCGCCGACGATCCGGCAGTGCGAGTTACCCGCCGGCGAACTCGGCCCGACTCGGTTGGCGCGTCCCATCATCGCAGTTGATCCTACAACAGCGAGCTACAGAAGTGTAGTGTCCAAATGTATTGGTATCGCGTCTCGCCGTCCGTGCTCCGGTTCCTCGCTCTCGAAGCCGACGCGGCTCGCTGGCCGCGAGCGGACCGCTAGACCGTAAATAGGTGACCCTCAGTCGGCACGTCGAACAGGCCGACTCGAGCGCCCGCGTCGAGCCACGCGTGGCCGTAGGAGAACGATGCCAGCGCGTTGACGAGGTCGTCCTCCTCGCGGAAGTGACGGCCGTCCTCGAGGTACGACGATGCCATCTCGTAACATTCGGCCGCCGCCTCGGCCATCGGGGTCCCCTCCGGCGGCGCGACCGACGCCGCCTCGAGGGCCTCCGCGAGCAACTCGCCGTAGCGATCCGTCTTCTCCTCGAGATCCGCAGCCATGGTCGATACTCGTCGGTCGAGACCGTAAGTGCGTTGTCTCGCTCGGCTGGCAGCAGCGGATCGGCGCCGGGGGTCGCCTTCCACTATCACTGACGGGGAAGCGGAGCCGGGACTCGACGCCGCGCCACCGTCGGCAGCACCGGCACGGCGGCGCGCGCGACTCCGACGGTAACCGGGAAGAAACGATCGGAAACAACAGTATAACGACCGCATAGGTATCACGCGACGACTCGTTTCCGTCGCCAGTGCGACTACTGCAGGTGTTCGTCCCGGCCGAAACACGGGACGCAGCGCTCGACGTGCTCGAGGACGAGGGCCTCGATTACGTTCGAACGAACGAGAGCAGCGACCGAGGGGAGGGCGAACTCGTCACGTTCCCGGTCCCGACCCAGGCGGTCGACAGCGTGCTCACGTCGCTGCGCGAGGCCGGCGTCGATGACGACTTCATCGTCGTCTCCTCGATCGAGACGGCCCGGACGCCGCGAATCGAGGAACTCGAGGAACGGTACGTCAACGGACAGGAGGAAGACGATAGCATCGCCCGCGAGGAGATCCGCACGCGGGCGCTGAACATGACTCCTGGTCGCGTCACCTACTACGCGATGACGGTTCTGAGCGCGATCGTCGCGACGGCGGGCTTGCTGCTGGACTCGCCGGCGATCGTCGTCGGCTCGATGGTGATCGCGCCGCAGGTCAGCGCCGCGCTGACGGGGACCGTCGGCCTCGTGCTCGACGACCGCGACATGATCGCCGGCGGACTCACCTCGCTGGCGATGGGGCTCGTCGTCGCCATCGCTAGCGCCTTCGCGTTCGCGTGGTTGGTCCGGTCCGGCGGGATCGTTCCCTCAACGATCGACATCACGGCCATCGTGCAGGTCCAGAACCGGATCTCGCCGGGGCTGCTCGCGCTTGTGGTCGGCGTCTGCGCCGGCGCCGCCGGTGCGTTCGGCCTCGCGACGGCAATCCCCGTCTCGCTGGTCGGCGTGATGATCGCCGTCGCGCTCATCCCGGCGGCCGCGGCGGTCGGCATCGGGCTGGCCTGGGGCGAGACGACTGTCGCCGTCGGCGCCGGCGCGCTGGTCGCCGTCAACGCCACGTCGATCCTCTTCGCCGGCCTCGCAGTCTTCTGGTATCTGGGCTACCGGCCTGACGGCTGGACGCAGGGATCGCTCCGTGACAACGTTCCCGGCGAGTGGCTCGATACCCTCCTCATCGCCGCCGTCGTCGGCATGCTCGTCTTCGCTGCCGGCGGGTTGGTCATCGGCCAGTACGTCGGCCACCAGAACGCCGTCAACGACGAGGTGCGGACCGTCCTCGAGGACGACGCGTACGACGACCTCGAGCTCGTCGAGGTGCGCACCGAGTTCGTCGGTCCTGGGACCGACGGTGAGCCGGCGGTCACCGTCGTCGTCCAGCGACCCGCTGACGTTCCGTATCCGACCCTCGTCTCGACCCTCGAGGCCGGCCTCGAGGACCGGACCGACCGCGACGTGGCCGTGACCGTCGAGTTCGTCGAGAGTGGGGCGCCTCGTGCTTCGTAAGCAATAGCGAGACGCGATACGCCTCGCGACCGCGAGCGGAGATCGAACGACGGCGCCGGCGCGTCGTAGCAACCACTTGAGATTGCTGAGAACGCAAGGGGTTTAGGCGCTCTACCCCAACCCAGATACATGAGCGAGCAGCCTCGCGTCGAAATCTATACCAAAGAGGACTGTCCGTACTGCGAGAAGGCAAAGGACCTGTTCGACAGCAAGGACGTCGAGTACGAGACGTACAACGTCACGGGCGACGACGACCTCTTCGAGGAGATGGTCGAGCGCGCCGACGGCCGCAAGACCGCGCCCGAAGTGTTCATCGACGACGAACTCATCGGCGGCTGGGACGACACCAGCGCGCTCGACGAGACCGGCGAACTGGATGAGAAGCTCGGCATCGAGGACGATACCGAGGACGGCGAGGTCCTCGAGCACCGCAAACTGATCATCGCTGGCACCGGGATCGCCGGCCTCACCGCCGCGATCTACGCCGGCCGATCGAACAACGAGCCGCTGGTCATCGAGGGCGACGAGCCCGGCGGCCAGCTCACCCTCACCACGGACGTCGCGAACTACCCCGGCTTCCCCGAGGGGATCAGCGGGCCCGAACTGGTCAATAACATGAAAGAGCAGGCCAAACAGTTCGGCGCCGAGTTGAAGAACGGCATCATCGAGTCCGTCGATTCGGACCAGCGGCCGTTCCGCGTCGAGTTGACCAACGGCGACGCCTACACCGCCGACGCCGTCATCGCCGCCTCCGGCGCCAGCGCTCGGACGCTCGGCATTCCCGGCGAGGACGAACTCATGGGCTACGGACTCTCGACCTGTGCGACCTGTGACGGCGCGTTCTTCCGCGGTGAGGACATGCTCGTCGTCGGCGGCGGCGACGCCGCCATGGAGGAGGCCACCTTCCTGACGAAATTTGCCGACACCGTCTACATCGCCCACCGCCGCGACGAGTTCCGCGCGGAGGACTACTGGGTCGACCGCGTCGAGGAGAAGGTCGAAGAGGGTGAGATCGAGATCATGAAAAACACCGAGCTGATCGAGATCTACGGCTCCCAGGAGGAGGGCGTCGACCACGTCACCCTCGTCGAAAACGAGCAGGGCCACCCCACCGACCGGCTCGACGACCCCGAGACCGACGAGTTCGAGTTCGACGTCGGCGCTGTCTTCTTCGCCATCGGCCACACGCCAAACACCGACTACCTCGAGGGCACCGGCGTCGAGATGGACGCCGACGGCTACCTGAAGACCGAGGGCGGATCGGGCGGCGGCCAGACCGAGACCGCCGTCCCCGGCATCTTCGGCGCCGGCGACGTCGTCGACTACCACTACCAGCAGGCCGTGACGGCCGCCGGCATGGGTTCGAAGGCCGCGCTGGACGCCGACGAGTATCTGGAGGACCTCGAGCGCGCTGACTCGAGTATCGAAGAAGTCGAACCGGCCGCGGCCGACGACTGAGCCGCGCCGTTCAACGCGCACTGGCTAGCACTCGAGTACGAGGCGGAGATATCGGAGTACGTCGATTCGATTCTGTCTTTTCACCGGCCGAAGCGTCAGTATCCGGTCACGCCCGAGCGCGCTCCCGGGGAACGAACTGGAGAGTGAGCCGGATTCGGCGGATAGCGTGCCCGAAGCACCCGTGAGGACGGACGAGTAGACCGAGCGGTCGCAGACCGGGGGCGATCCGTTGAGAGGAAAAGACTACATGCACACCGATAGGCAGTCAAGACGTGACATCGATCGCACCGCTGTTCGTCCCGACGCCCGGGGCCCCAGAACTACTGATCATCGTCGGGGTCGCGATCCTGCTGTTCGGCGCACAGAAGATCCCGAAACTCGCGCGATCCATCGGCGAATCGACCGGCGAGTTCAAGAAAGGCCAGGCGAAAGTCGAGCAGGAACTCGAGGAGTACCGAAACGACGCCGCTACCGCCGCCCCCGACGTCGAGACGGAGACGGCGACCGAGACGCAGTCGTAATCTCGCGCTCGAGAACGGCCGTCGTCGACCGGTCGTCCCATTTCCTCGCGTCCAATATCATTTACACCCTCGCGTTTGCGAGGGTGTGCTCCATCGAACGCAGCCTCGGCACTCGACGGCGCGCTCGAGCGGTAGCCTGTTCCGACAACTCGAGAGCGAGCGGTGACGACTCGAGCGCGCCGCCATGAAAAAATGGTTCGTAGCCGCTCAGACGTGGAGTTCGCCGACCTCGCGTTCCGTCTCGGGTTCGCGAACCGCGCCGTTGCCGCCGGAGAGTTCGCGGTACGTCGAACAGTTCGGACAGCCGTGGACCTTGTCGTTCACGCCGAACACCCGAATGAAGTCGCTCGTTACGTACGCGTCGCAGTTGCCACACCTTGGCATGAGTTACGTCACGCATTCGAGCAAACGCCGATAAACATACCGGTGGTTTTCATAAGTTGTTGATGGGAGTAGCCGGAAGCTAGTGACTGTTTGTTCGAGTGTACTCGAGCGCGGCGATACGCAGAGGCCGTTCTGCTGCCGGGAGGAACGCGCCGACGCCGAGAGCGTTGTGAACGACCCGAGACGTACCGCTCTTGTCACTCGCGCACAACGATTCCGGCGGAGACTCGGCGCAACACAGTCGTCGGTTCGGCTCGAGCGATCGGGACGGAGAACGACGACGGGCACACCCCTCGTTTTCAGTGAAAACGAAAACCCGTGGGTGCGAAGATTGAGCCGTAGTATAAAGGAAACGCTGAGCGAAAGCAATGCTCACTGAAGCGTATTTTCAGCGTCTGTGAGTACACAACTACACTACTACTTTACCGATACAATAAATAATATAATAACGCGATCAAGGGGCTCGAGCCAAGAGCGGATCACGGATCCCCACTTACGCGGCTGTTCACTGAAAACGAGGGGTGTGTGTACCGTCGTCGTCCGCGACCCGATCAGTGAGTTACTCACTCTCGTGGCCCGTCTCGAGCCTTTCACTGAAAATCCGGTCCGGTGCGTTTATCACTCGCGTCGGGAAAGTCTTGGCTAATGGGAACTGATCCGATCCCGACGCCCTCGATCGAGGAACTCCAGGACGATCCGATGGCGGACGGAACGACGTCTATCTTCCGTCGTCGGGAACTCCTCCGGCCCCAGCACGTGCCCCAGAAGGACCGCATCGTCGGCCGCGACCGCGAGATCGAGACCGTCGAGGCGCTACTTAAACCGGCGGCCTTCGGCGATCCGCCCGAGAGCGGCTTTCTCTTCGGGAAGACGGGGACCGGCAAGTCACTCGTCGCCAAACACGTTACCGGCCGCGCACGCGGCATCGCCCAGATGCAGGAGACCGATCTAACGGCCGCGTACGTCGACTGCGATCAGTACAACACGGAGACGCGAGCCGCCCGCAAGATGGCCTTCGAGGTCCGGGACGCGATCGATCCCGACCGCTACATCCCCAAGGACGGCGTCGGCGCGAGTCGCTACTACGACGCGCTCTGGGACGGCGACGGCCTCCTCCACGAGTCGGACTCGCTGATCGTGATCTTAGACGAGATCGACAAACTCGGCGACGACACCGCCGAAATTCTCTCGAAGCTCTCCCGCTCCGAGGAGGCCGGCAAGACGGGCTGTTACATCGCGGTCGTCGCGATCAGCAACAAGACCGACTACACCGACGCGCCCGACGAGCGCGTCGCCTCGAGTTTCCAGGACGATCCGATCATCTTCCCGCCCTACGACGCGACCCAACTGCAGGCGATCCTCGAGCGCCGCAAGGACGCGTTCAAGGACGGCGTCCTCGAACCGGGCGTGATCGAACTGGCCTCGGCACTCGCCGCCCGCGATCACGGCGACGCCCGCCGGGCGCTGGATATCCTCCGCTCGGCCGGCAAACTCGCGGAGAAGGACGGCAGCGATCGAGTGACCGAAGACCACGTGCGCAAGGCCGACGAGTACAGCGACCTCAACCGCTCCATTCAGGTCATCAAGAACGGGACGCCCCACTCCCGGTACGCCCTCTACGCGCTGGCGTACCTGACGAAGTCCAAACTCTCGGATTCCTTCTCGACGGGCGAAGTCTACGACACCTACTGTGTCATCGCCGACGTCGTCGCTGGCGAGTCGCTGACCCACCAGCGGGTTCTCGATCTGATGAAGAAGTGGACGCTGCCGGAGATCACCGAGAGCCGACACACCGGCGGCGGCAAGGGACAGGGCAGCTACCGGACCCACCGCCTGCTGCACGATCCCGACGTCGTGATGAGCGCCTGCCTCGAGTCTACGAGCGACCAGCGCAACGTTCTAGACGCGCTCTCCGAATCCTCGATATAACGGCGTCCTGCTGCTGCTTGTCGGCGCCTTTCACTGAAAACGAGGGGTGTCCGATCGATCCGGCCGTTGCGAGGATGTTTCCGTTTCATCGCGGCTCCGAACTCGCTTCACTGAAAACGAGGGGTGTCTGCCGGCTCCGGATCGTTCCGAAAGCTACCATTCACTGAAAACGAGGGGTGTCCTATCGGACCGCCGTCTCGAGGTCCATCGTCCTCACCCGCCGAATTCGAAATGGTGGCCCGGATATAAGGCGTTCCGTGATTCACCCGACCGTCTTAGTCGGTCCGACGTCCAGTCGCCGTATGGAACACCGCTACGGCGGACCCGAACTCCCCTCGAGTCACAACCGACTCCGCGAGACGACGGCGTGTCGCACCTGTGAATGCGAAATCGGGCCTCGCGACCGACGACTGACGTGGCGAGTTCGCGACGGTGCGGACGTGTTCGAGTATCACTACTGCAGCGACGAGTGTCTGCAGGCGGCCCGCGAGAGACACCAACAGTAGCCGAACTGCAGATCACTTCGGTAGACCGAATCCTCTCGTCGATCAACGACGTCCGACCGCGACGGTTTTCTCCACTGGCTTCCCGTTCCTCGCCGGTCCGTGACCGCGTCAGATAAGCAGAGACCGCAGTACGGTTACGACCGCCTCAGAAGGGGAACAGTGAGTCGGCCTCGAGGTCGCGCTCGATCAGTTCGATCTCGTGGCCGTCCTGGTCCGTCGTGAAGGCGTACATGTTGTCGTTGCTCTCGGGGTCCCGGTAGTCGGGCGCCTCGCGCTCGAGCAGGGCCTCCCAGTCCTCCTGGAGGTCGTCGACGCGGACGCAGAGGTGGCCCCAGGCATCGCCCATGTCGTAGCTGCGGCCGTCGTAGTTGTAGGTGAGTTCGACGGACATCGCCTCGGGAGCGGCGTCGCGGGGCTCGACGAAGTAGTTCGCGAAGGTGTCGGCCTCCCAGCGGCCGACCTCGTTGTACTCGAACTTGCGGGTCCAGAAGCCCAGCGCCTCGTCGGCGTCCTCGACGCGGATCATGGTGTGGTCGATCGACCACAGCGCGCCCTCGTCGGGGTCGCGCTGGACGATCTCGATCTCGTGGCCGTCGGGATCCTTGACGAAGGCGTAGTCGCCGCCGCAGGATTCGGGATCGCGGTAATCGTCGACGCCCTCGTCCAGCAACTGCTGGTAGTAGTCCTCGAGTTCCCCGTCGGGAACGCGGACGGCGATGTGCCCCCAGGCGTCGCCCACCTCGGGCTCCTCGCCTTCGTTGTGGGTGATCTCGAGCATGGCGCCCTCGTCGTGCATGTCCTCGGGGCCGAGGTAGACGATCGTGAACCCGTCGCCCTCGAAGCGATCCTTCTCCTCGTACTCGAGGTGGGTCTGGTACCAGTCGAGCGACTCCTCGAGATCCGAGACGCGGATCATCGTGTGGTCGAGCGTTCCGTCCATACGCGAGACGACGCCTGCGACCCCAAAAAACGTGGCGAAGCCGGCGGTCTACTCGGTCCTACGGTCGGACTCGGCGCCTCCCTCGAACGAGTCGGCGGCGATCGGGTGAAGCCCCTTACGCGCGGCGTCGAGTTCCGAGAGGACGCGGACGAGGCCGACGAGCAGGAGTACGCCCAGCGGGAGGAAGAACAGCGGCGAGAGGCCGAGGTAGCCGTTGAGCAGGTAGCAGATCACGACGACGAACATGACGGTCGCGGCGTAGGGCAGTTGGGTACGCACGTGATCGATCAGGTCCGCGCCGGTGAAGGTCGCCGAGAGCACCGTCGTGTCGGAGATCGGCGACGCGTGGTCGCCGAAGATCGCACCTGAGAAGACCGCACCGACGATGACTGGCATGATATCGAACGTCCCGGTGAGGTCGTAGGCGAGTTGGATGGCGATCGGCGTCACGATCCCCATCGTCGCCCACGACGACCCCATCGTGAACGCGATGAAGGCGGCGACGAACAGAATCACGACGGGAAGTAACTCGACCGGGATTGCGTCGCCGACGATCCCCGTTACGTAGCTGCCCGTCCCGAGTTCCTCCGCGACGGCGCTGATCGTCCATGCGAGCACGAGGATCGTCACGGCCGTTAGCATGAGCCGGAATCCGTCGAGGATAGTGTCGACGGCGGTGCCGAGATCGAACAGGTCGTAGGCGATCCCGATCGCGATGGCGGTCGCGACCATGGCGAACGAGCCCCAGACCAGCGCCCCGGCGAAGTCCCCGGCGCCGACGATGTCGACGAACACCTGGACGAACCCGTCCTCTGCGAGGGCTCCCTCGATCGTCGTCGGAGCCCCCGCCTCGGCCTGCGTCGACATCCACGACTGGTACCCTGTCCAGAACGCGCCGGCGAGCGTCACCGCGATGAGGACGACCACGGGCCCGAAGAACGTCCGCAACATCGGCCGATCGTCGATCGGTTCGCCGAGGTCCTTCTGGACTTCCTGCAGCGGCTGGGCGTCCTCGCGGCTGACCGCACCGGTCGAGGACGCGCGGTGTTCGGCGTCGAGCATCTCGCCGTAATCCCGGCGCGTGATGACGATGATGCCGACCATCACGATCGCCAGCAGGGCGTAGGTGTTGTACGGGATCGACCAGAAGAACGTCTCGAAGGCCGTCGGCGCTCCCTCGGCCCCGAGTCCGTCGTATGCCTCGCTGATCAGAGAGAGCTGGAAGGCGACCCAACTCGAGAGACCGATCGTCGCGACGGGGGCGGCCGTCGAGTCGACGATGTAGGAGAGTTTCTCGCGAGAAATGTGCAACTGGTCGGAGATCTCGCGCATCGTGGAACCGACGATGGCCGTGTTGGCGTAGTCGTCAAAGAACATCGCGATCCCAAGCCCCCAGGTCGTCACTCCGACCGCGCGCTGGGAGCCGAGACGGGCCGTCGCCCACTCGCGGACGGCGGTCGCGCCGCCGAGGCGCCAGATGAGCGCGACGCCCGATCCCAGCAGGATGGTAAACAGCAGGATCTGAACGTGGAAGCCGTCGTCGGCGATGATCGCGCCGACGATCCAGTCGAACGTCTGTGCGATGCCGAGGCTCTCGGTGTAGATTACCGCTCCCGACCAGATGCCCAGAAACAGCGAGAGCATCGGTCGCCGCGTCGCGATCGCGAGCCCGATCGCGAGCAGCGGCGGAATGAGTGATAGCGCTCCGAAGTCGGACATACGTTATCGGTTGGCCGACTGCGTGATAATGCCACTGATTGTAGTACCATTCGATAATAGTACTCGGTTTTGAGTTCTCGTTGACTGGTCGGACTCTTCCTCGAGGACTCCGCTCCACGTACCGGGCTAGTACTCGACCGAGACGAACACGATACAGACGACGACGCCGGCGAGAGCAGCGATCCCGACGAACGCCTCGTCGAAGTACCCTCGATCGGCGACCGCGCCGAAGAGGACCGGACTCAGCGCACCGAGCGCGAGGTAGACCGTCCGAAGTGCACCCAGGTTCGTCCCCTGCGTGCCGTCCGGCAGCCGCTGGGTGAGATCGGAGATCACGATCGTTTCGAATCCCAGGAGGCTACTCGCGAGCACGGTCAGCAAGCCGAAGAGCCACACCTCCCCGACAAAGGGGAGCGCGAGAAGCGCTAGACCGGCTGACCCCATGATCAGGAGGAGGGGCGCCCGGACGCCGATACTATCGTAGGCCCGTCCGGCGATCGGCTTCATCAGGATGCCGAGCGCGAAGAAGAAGCCGAACAGGACGTTCGCGACCTGCGCCGGGAGGCCCTTTACGTTCATCAGATACGTCGGGTAGAACCCCATGAACGCCTGAATGATGACGGCCCACAGCACGAGCAGCGCGGTTCCCCGGATGACGACCGGCTGTGACAGCGTCGGAACGACGTCCTCGAGGTCGAGGGACTCGCTCAGCGGCGCTGCCGTTGACGGCTGTTTTGGAAGCGTCAGCCAGAGGCTGAGGGCCGCGAGCAGAAAGAGCGGAACGGCGGCGCCGAAGCTGTACTGCCAGGCAAGCGCGGTCGCGATGAACCCGGCGGTCGGCGGCATTACCGCGTTCCCGACGTCACCGGCGGCCATCGTCGCGCCCGTCGCCGTGCCGAGTTGGTCGGGGTAGATCTTGTTCAGGATCGTGAATCGCGAGACGCCGTACAGCGCCGTTCCGGCGCCAAACAGGGCCGTCGCGAGGAACAGGAAGATCGTCGAGTTGACGACGATCACGAGCGCGAGCATCGCCGCCGCGAGGAGGGAGCCCGCGATCAACAGCAGACGCTCACCGATCCAGTCTGCGAGGATGCCGCCTGGCAGCTGCCCGAACGCGTAGGCGATCCAGAGCACCGACAGGAGCAGGCCGGACGTCGTGAGCGTAAGCGAGTACGTGCCACGGATATGGGGCAACAACGCCGGGTAGATCATCCGGACGCTGATCGACAGAAACCAGCCGAAGGCGACGGAGAGGAGTATCTTTCCGCGGCCGTCGCTCGAGAGGTCGCTAATAACGCGTTTCGGATTCGAAATAGAGGACACAGTCGGTAATAGTCACCTAGAGTGTCGGTCCTCGGTCGCGCTATTCAGTGTTGTTATCCGGACGCCGGCTCGCGATAACGGTGCGTCGTGTCGGCGTTCCTGTGAACAACCTATCGGCGAAGGATCAGTTTCAGCACGTCCTCGTCCTCGAGGACGTGGTCCTTCCCGACCTGCTGTTGGTCGTGGGTGGCGCTGGGGCCCGTGACGCGGGCGAAGCGGAACCGCTCTTCCATCTCGCCGCCGAGTTTCTCGATGGCCTCGCCGACGGTCGTCCCCCGCTCGATGACCAGCGGCTCCTCCCAGTCGATACCGCGACCGGGTTTGTCCATGTAGACGCGGATCAGGCCCAGGTTCTCCCAGATGCGGTCCTTGAGCACTTCGAGGCCCCTCTCCTGCTCGGCGCTGATGAACGTGACCTCCTCGGGATCGAGGTCGCGCTCGCATAACTGCTCGTCGACGGTCTCCTTGTAGTCGGGTTCGATCAGGTCGACCTTGTTCACGCAGGTGATCGAGGGGATGTACTCGCGGTTCTCCATCAGGCCATCGACCAGGCGGTCGATCGTGACGTTCTCCTGGAGGTTGACGACGGCGTTGACGTAGCCGTGCTCGCGGAGGACGTGCTTGATGGTCTCCTCGTCTAGGTCCTGGTCCGTGCTCGAGGTGATCTTGATGCCGTCCTTGATCTTCGGCCGCACAGTCACCCGCGGCGGCTCCCGGTCGACGCGGATGTTGATGTCGTACAGCTCCTCCTGCAGGCGGTCGTACTGATCGATCTCGAACACCGAGAGCATGAAGACGATGAGGTCGGCGTTGCGGACGACCGCCAGCACCTGCTGGCCGTCGCCCTTGCCCGACGCCGCGCCCTCGATCAGCCCGGGGACGTCCAGCATCTGGATGTTCGCCCCGCGGTGCTGGAGCATTCCGGGGTTGACGTCCAGCGTCGTGAACTCGTAGGAGCCAGTCTCGCTTTCGGCGTTGGTCATCGAGTTCAGCAGCGACGACTTGCCGACGCTCGGAAAGCCGACCAGCGCGACGGTGGCGTCGCCGTGTTTCTCGACGGAGTAGCCAGTGCCGCCCCCGGCCGAACTCTGGTTCTGGAGCTTCTCCTTTTTCTCCGCGAGCTTGGACTTCAGCCGGCCGATGTGGGCCTCCGTCGACTTGTTGTAGGGCGTGTTGGCGATTTCTTCTTCGATCTCCTCGATATCCTCCTCGAGCCCCATTTGTCAGTATCCAACTGCCCGCGCCGAAAAACACTTTCCATGCGCACCGTCGCACGGTCGCCGTTCCCGTCGAGCGTTCGAACCGGTCGACTGGTGTCCGGACCGATCGGCAAACGGAACGGAAACCGTCGTATAACGGGCCCTCAAGCGGATTCGAACGACGACGGTCGATCGATCTGTCGTACAACCGACGGCAGTTTCGACGGGTATAAACGATACCCGGCTGACCATTCGGATAATGCCAAACGCGGCGCGGCTTCGCGACAGCACGCAGATCGTCCTCCCTCGGGAGACCCTCGACGCCGTCGAGCCACCGCTTTCCGACAAGTTTACCGTAACGGTCGTCCCGGAGGGAGACCGTCAGTGTCGCGTTATCGGGAGCCCCGTCGAGATCAAGGCCGCCAGCGAGTACCTCGCGCGCCGCGGCGTTACGATGCGCTAAGTCCGCGCCACGGCTGCAACTCCGATCCTCGTCCCTCGCCTCTCTTGTCGTCTCTCATCCCCTGTTTCCCGGTTTTCGTCTCACTGTTCGCGTCTTCACGCCTCGCTTTTCGCCCCTCTCAGTTTCGCAGTCGCTCTACGAGCGGACTCGAGAGACCGACACGCACTCAGTTGAACCCGCCGTAGCGGCGGTCGTGAACGTCTTCGAACGGTTCCAGACGCTGTTCGTGATGGCGGGGATCGCCGTCGGCCTCGGGGCCGCGCAGGTGTCCGGCGTCCCCGCCCTCGCCGACCGGCTCATCTTCCCGTTCCTAATGGTGATGTTGTTCGCCTCCTTCGCTGGCATCCCACTCGAGGGTCTGCAGCGGGCCTTCGGGAACCGCCGCGTCGTCGGCTCGAGTCTCGCGGTGAACTTCGTCTGGAACCCGCTGCTGGCGGTGGCGCTCGGCGCCGTCTTCCTCGCCGATCACCCGGCGCTGTGGGTCGGGCTGCTCATGTTGCTCGTCACCCCCTGTACCGACTGGTACCTCATTTTCACCGATCTGGCCAACGGGGACGTCCCGCTGGCGACGTCGCTGTTACCGTACAACCTCGTGCTTCAGTTGGTCTTGCTCCCGGTCTACCTCTACGCGTTCGCGGGCACGCTCGTCGACCTCCGACTGGGGATTCTCCTCGAGGGGATCGCGCTGGTGCTGGTCGTCCCGCTGGTCCTCGCCGCCGTCGCGCGGTACGGCCTGACGGCGCTGCGAGGTCGCCGGTGGCTGACGGACGTCTTCCTGCCGAAACTCGGGCCCGTCCAGATCGTCTTTCTCGCGCTCGCGGTCGCCGCGATGTTCGCCTCGCAGGGACGGCTCGTCCTCGAGCGGCCGGACGTGCTGGTCCTGCTCGCGGCGCCGCTGCTCGCGTTCTACGCCGTCAACTTCTCGCTCGGGCTCGCGATTGGCCGGCTGCTCGACTTCTCCTATCGCGAAGTCGCCTGCTTCAACTGTACGGTCCTCTCGCGAAACTCGCCGACGGCGCTGGCCATCGCCGTCGTCGCCTTCCCGAACGAACCACTGATCGCACTCGCGCTGGTGATCGGCCCGCTGCTCGAGTTGCCGCTACTGTCGGTGGTCGCGAACCTGTTGCGCCGGATCGAGGCCCGCGGTTGGGATCGTCTCGACCGGGCGCCGGGGTGATCCCGGGGCGCCGAGCGAGTGTCCGCGTGCCTGGCGGTCACTCCGCGTTCGGGTCGACAGTCTCGTCCCCGAGGTGCGCCGCGAGACGGTGGCGGAGGTCCGTCTCGAACACGATCGCGATCGCGCCGGTGAGCGCGGCGAGGTAGCCGAGTCCGGCAGCCGCCAGCAGCCGCAGCGAGATCGCGTTCGCTCCCCGGAACCCGACGAGCCACTGCACGGCGGCGTACAGAATCGCCACCAGCAACGCGGTCGGCAACAACAGCGCGATCGGCCCGTCGTACGTTTCCGCGAGGACGAACCCGACGAGCAACAGGAGGCCTATCGCGAGCCAGTCCAACCGGGGTCCGCCCGCGAGTTCGGCCGCCGACTCGAGCAGGCCCCGGATCGGCGCGACCGCCGGTGCGACGAGAAACGCGAACAGAAGCGTCCATCCGGCTTTCTTTAGGGCCGCGGTTGCGCGGCTCACCGCGGAGTCACCTCGTAGACCGTCTCGCCGAGCAGGTGGTAGACGCGGTCGTCGGCGATCAACGGCGTACCGCCGAGAGGGTCGGTTCCGTCGGGGTCGACCGAAACGCGGAACCGCTCGTCACCGGCGTCGGCCTCGAGCGCGAGCAGGCCGTCGGTCGTCGACGCGTAGACGGTCCCGCCGCCGACGCTGACGCCGAACTCGAGGGCCGATTCGTCGGTCCGCCACTCCTCGTCGCCCGCGAAATCGATCCGGGAAATCGTGCCCGCGTCCGGACGGGACCGGTAGATCGCTCGGTCGGACGGATCGACGGCGACGGAACGCCGGTACGTGTTCGGGTCGCCGACGTCGTCGAAGACGGTCCAGCGACGCTCGCCGGCGTCCGCCTCGAGGGCGGTCAGGTCGCCGTTCGATTCGATCCCGACGACGAGATCGTCGACCGCGGCGACCAAGCCCCGGTTCAGCGTCGCGACGCCGATCGCGGCGTCGCTCATCCAGCGTCGGGTGCCGGTTTCGGGCTCGAGTCCGAGCAGCCGTCCGCTCTCGTAGCGAGCGCCGACGAGCAGCCCGCTGCGGGCGGCCAGCGGGATCACGCGTCCGGTTTTTCGCCAGCGCTCGAGGCCGGTGTTCGCATCGAGGGCGAGCAGCCGGTCCTCGCCGTCGAGGTGGCCCGTCACGTACGCTGTGTTCCCGAACAGGTGCAGCCCGTCGACGCTGCCGTCGAGACTGTAGCGCCAGCGAAGTCGCTGCGAATCGAGTTCGAGCGCGCAGACGTCGGCCTGAAACGCCAGGTAGACGACGCCGTCGCGGATCCGCGGCTCCGTCTCGAGTTGCGGACGGTCGAACGGGCCAACCGATAAATCCTGGTACGCGTACCGCCATCGTTCCGCGCCGCTCTCGACGTCGATCGCCCGAAGCGATCGGTGGGTCGGAACGAGGAGCGTCCCGTCGACGAGGGCGAGGCCGGCGTGCTCGAACCGACGGTGGGCATCGAGCGAGTGGTCCCACCCGATCCGTCCGTCCGATCCGGGACCGGGATCGGCCGTCCGCGCGACGTTTCTCGCGTCCGTGCGGGGCTGGTGCCACCCCGACTCGGGATCCGGATCGACGTGATCCGAGCCGCCGACGCGAGGACCGAGGAGGAAGGCACCGAGCAAGGACCCGCCCGCCGCGCCGAGGAGTCGACGGCGGGTTAGTACTGAAGCCATACTCGGCACATAGATATCGCTAGCATATCATTTCTTCTTTCGGACCGTGTTGACCTGCGAAATAACTGCCCGAATCGATCGGGGCCGATAACTGACGGAACCGATCGAAGCGTCGAATATTGGTTCCCAGACCGCCGGTAATAAATCTCCCGTCGCCACATTCAAATGGATTTCGGCGTTATCTCCTGGCAGGTATAGACCCGAACACAGTCGTCCTGGGATCCGTGCTGCTGTTCGCCGTCCACCTGTCGCTCGCCGGGGCTCTCAGGCGCTACTGTCCGGCTCGGCTCGGATCGGTCCCGACGTTGAGCGGGCGGCGACCGTTGACCGGGACGCGGAGACGGTCGTCTGCCTCGACTGCGGCGCCGAAAACGACCTCGGCGACAGGTTCTGTCTGAACTGCGTCGAGGAACTACCCGGTTCCGCCGTCAGAACCACCTCGAGCGCCGCTCCCAGTCGACGGGACATCGTCTGACGCTCGAGATTACCGCTCGGGATGGGTCGGCGCGTCGAACCCACCGCGAACCAGCGGCTTCGCGATGTGGCGGCGCGCACACGGCGGCACCTCGTACCAGCCGATTTCGAGGTCGCGCTCGAGCGGGCGCTCCGCCTTCCCGTCGGCGCTCGTCCCGCAGTCCCGGCACCGATACCCCTGATTCTGGCCGGCGCTCTTCATCCGGCGCTCGCAGTCGGGACAGGTCGGCGTCACGCGCTCGGTCGTCACGAGGTCCCGAACCGCGAACTTCTCGAGTTTGAGCGTCCCCCTCGAGACCTCGCCGCAGACGGTGAGCCGGTCGCCGACCCGGAGCGCCCGGATGCGGTTGCGAAACCGTTTCGTCGGCTCGAACGCGGCGCACTCGAGGCGCCGCCGCTGGTCGTCCGAGCGATTGGCAGCCGCGCTCTCGAGCGCGACGAAGACGTGCCCGCCGCGGCGCGTCTCGGGCTCGCTCACGACCCGGCCGTCGATCCGGTAGGCGCGGCCGTCCTGGATGGCCGCCAGGTTCGCGTCTCGCAGGTGGACGTCCGTCCCCTGATTGGTTACGAACAGCTGGCTCGAGGCGACGGGTTCTCCCTTAATGCGGTCGGCGACGCCGCGGACGGCGTCGGGGTTGTCGCCGCGGATCCCGTGGAGGATCGGCCCGGGCGTGTGGGGGACGCAGACGGTCTCGTCCTCGTCGCGGTCGACCGTGTCCCAGACCTCGGGGTAGCCCCGATTGGCGGCGGTGAAGACGCTCTCGCGGACGATCTCGCGGGGCGTCCCCCAGCGGTCGGACTCGCGGTAAGAGATGTGCTCGTAGGTCCATTCCTCGAGGGCGTTCCAGGCGCCGACGGCGGCCAGCGCGCCGATCCGGCCGCGGCCATCGCCGGTGTGCCACGAGCGGTAGCCGCGGCGCTCGAGGAGGTCGACGGCGTCGCGAATCTCGAGGTGGTCCCGGATCGCCCGCCGGGTGAACGCGCTCACCTCGTCGGCCACGGCGGCGGGTGCGCTGTCGGCGACGACCAGCCCCGGATGAGTTCGCTCGTCGGCGGTTTCGGCCAGCGCCTCGAGGCGCTCGCGGGCGACGTCGAACGCCTGATCGGGGTCGGCGTCGGTGTGAATCGCTAGCGCGGCGTTCCCTCGCGTCTTGTACTCGACGGCGGGATTGAGCCGCACGAGCAGGCAGCGCTCGACCGCACACCCCTCACGGCGCAGTCGCTCGGCGACCCGCGCGGCGACGTAGGTCGTACACATCCCGCGGTCGCGGGAGTCGGTATCGTCGAGTCCGACGACGGTCATCGCCGGCGATTGGGCTGGCGTCGGGTAACACCTTTCGGGACGGAGCAGCGCCGACGCCGCGACGAGCGACGAATCGAGTCGGACGGCGGACCTATCCCCCCGGAGAACGGAAACCCCTATATAAGTATACTGCCGGTGCGGGGACGAACCGCGACACGGCACCCGGACATCCCGGGGAAAGCGTCTTATACGAGGAATAGCTTACATCCCCCTATGTCCCGCTCCGCACTGGTCGGCAACGTAACCGCGATGTTAGAGGACGCGGGATTTGTGGTTAGCGACCGGTGTGCGATCCGGCCGAAGAGTTTCGACATCGCTGCGCGCCGGGGAGAGGATCTCATTCTGGTCAAGATCCTCGGTAACATCGACGCGTTCAACGAGGCGACGGGCCACGAGATGCGACGACTCGGAACCTATCTCAACGCGACCCCGCTGGTCATCGGCCTACGGAGTCGCGACGAGGACCTCAAACCCGATGTGGTTTACTTCCGACATGGTGTCCCCGTCCTCAGCCCCGACACGGCATACAACCTGTTCATCGAGGAGGTGCCGCCGCTGATCTACGCGGCCCCCGGCGGCCTCTACGTCAACATCGACGGCGACTTGCTCGCCGACGAACGACAGGACAGAGACTGGAGTCTCGGCCAACTGGCTAACGAACTCGGCGTCTCCCGCCGGACCGTCTCGAAGTACGAGGACGGCATGAACGCCTCCGTCGAGGTCGCGATGGAACTCGAGAACCTGTTCGGCGCGCCGCTCACGAGTCCGGTCTCCGTTCTCGAGGGGGCCGACGACGTCCACGAGACGGAGGCGACGCCGGACGACCCCGAAGCCGACCCCGACGACGAGGAGGTCGTCGCCGTCCTCACACGGGCCGGCTACGAGGTCCATCCGACGCTTCGCTCGCCGTTTAAAGCCGTCAGCCACGAGGAGGAAGAGAAGGACGACGACGTCGTGCTCACCGGCCACTCCGAGTTCACGAAGGCCGCGGAGAAGCGTGCCCGAATCATGAGTTCGATCGGCCACGTCACCCACACCCACTCGGTCTACGTCGTCGACCGCGCCAAACAGGAGTCCGTCGACGGCACCGCGCTGGTCGAACGCGAGGAACTCGAGCAACTCCACGACGCGGCCGAACTGCGGAAGGTCATCCGGGAGCGCGCCGAACACGAAGAGGCAGCCTGAGGTCGCTGTTCCCGTCCCCATTCCCGTTTCCGTTCCGCCACGTTCGTCAGCCTCGCCGTCTTCTCGCCTTCGTTCTCGGAACCGAGTTACACCTACACCTCGAGCCGCGGACTCGGCTCGATGGCAATACCTTTCAACGCAGTGGAAGATATAGTGATTAAAACCCGATGTCGAGCCAGTCCTCCGTTCCTCTTGTCAGCCGCCGCCGCGCAGTCCTGACGGTCTGTATGGCGGTCCTCATGCTTGCCTTCAACTACGGTTCGCTCGTCAGAACCGTCGCCGACGCGGCCGGCGCCATGGCCGTCTTCCTCGTCGTCGGCTATCTCACGCTCACGGCGATGGATCTGCTCTTCGATCGGTTCCTGTGGCGCAACTGACGGGGCGGTTGTCCCGACGTCGCAGAATCAGCCGAATGTCCGTCGAGAGGCTGCCTACGCGGCACCGTCGCCGTACGTCTCCTCTAAGTACTCGACGATATCGTCGCTTTCCGACATCCCCTCGACGCCGTTTTCCTCGTCGGTGATGACGGGGACGCCAGTTTGGCCGCTAACCTTCTCGACTTCGGTCCGTTCGTCGTGCGAGCGGGGGACCTCGATCACGTCGTACTCGAGGTCGAGGTCGTCGAGTTTCGAGCGGACTTTCGCGCAGTACGGACAGCCGGGTAGTTCGTACATCGTGATGGCAGCCATACCCGTGTGTTGCCGCGGAAGACGTATGAGGTCACCGGTCGACCGATCGGTTGCCGGTGTCGAGGCGGCGGGAGTCCCCGCCCGCGCTGCGATCTCGATCAGAACGAGAGCATGCCGGCGTCGACCGCGAAGTACGTCGCGAAGTAGAGGATGAACGTGGCAGCGAGCGTCCACTGGCCCAGCGAAACGTCGTCCGCCTCGCCCATCGAGGCCTTGACCAGCGGATAGCTCATGATCCCGGCGGCGAGCCCGTTTGAGATCGAGGCGGTCAGCGGCATAACGGTGATCGTCAGCCCGGCGGAGATCGCCCAGGCCGGATCCTGCCAGTCGATGTCGGTGACGCCCTGCAGCATGATGATCCCGACGACGACCAGCGCGAGGTAGGTCGCGTACTGGGGGATCGCGCTCATCAGCGGGACGACGAGCAGGGACAGCAAGAAGAGCACGCCGACCACGAGTGCGGTGAAACCGGTTCGGCCGCCCTCTTCGACGCCGGTCGAAGACTCGATATAGGTCGTAACCGTCGATGTCCCGATGATCGCCCCGGCCGTGGTCCCGACCGCGTCGGCCATCAGCGGTTTCTCGATCTCGGGAAGGTCACCGTTCTCGTCGAGGAAACCGCCGATCTGGGAGACGCCGATGAGTGTCCCCGCGGTGTCGAAGAAGTCGACGAAGAAGAACGTGAACACGACGAGGACGAACACGAGCGGATCGTCGGTGATCATCCCGAGACCGTCGACGAAGCCCGCGACCAGCGGCGTGAAGTCGTACTGGACGCTCGTGATCAAGTCGACGATCCCGCCGCCGGTGACCTGATCGTAGGTGTTGCCATCGACGAGCGTTCCCGAGTCGACGACACCGGCGAGCGTGAGCACCCAGCCGGCGATCGCCGTCGCGACGATACCGATGACGATCGCGCCCCGAATGCCGCGAGCGTGCAGGATGAGCATCAGTGCGAGTCCGGCGACCGACAGGGCGGCGACGGCGCTCGTCGCGACGTTGCCCATCGCGACCAGCGTCTCGGGATCGTCGACGACGATCTGCATCTCCTGGAGTCCCAGAAAGAGGAGATAGACGCCGATCCCGGCCCCCACAGCGAACTTGACCGGTTCGGGGAAGAGTTCGATGATGTACCGACGGGCCCCGACCGCAGTCAGCACGATGAAGACGATCCCTTCGACGAAGACCGCCGCGAGCGCGACCTGCCACGGGACGCCCAACCCAAGCACGACGGTGTAGGCGAAGAAGGCGTTCAGCCCCATTCCGGGTGCGAGACCGAACGGTCGATTCGCCCAGAAGGCCATCACGAGGATGGCGACGACCGACGCGAGGATCGTGGCGACGGCGATCATCTGGAAAACCTCGGGCTGCTCGTAGCCCTCGATCTGGATCGCCTGACTCAGGATCGCCGGGTTGACGACGATGATGTACGACATCGCCAGAAACGTCGTGATTCCCGCGATCAGTTCCGTCTCGAGGTCAGTATCGTGCTCGTCGAAGCCGAAGAACGTTGCGAGTTGCTCGAATGCCCCCATATTGGATGCTCGAGCATAGCCATACGGATTAGTTAAAGGTTCTCGTCCGCCCTCGCCGCGTATTGATACATATTCGTGGATATGTTTCCCAGGTGTCAGGCCTTCGAGAATAGTGGGCGACCGCCACCCCGGGTGACGGACCCGAACCCACTTATCGGATTCTGGAAAACCCACCTCCATGAGAGGCCAGCGAGCCGTCCCGCCGACCGTCGACGCGGCGACCGGGCCGAGGGTTAGACCGGATCGAACGGGCGAACGACCGCCGGGTGAGAGCGCGTGATCGAGGACCGCGAGCGGGTGGCGACCACCGACGCGCGCGACCTCGCCCTCGAGTGCGTCGAGACCGGCATCGAGGCCGGCCGTCCGCAGCGCGTGATCCGCGAGGCGGTCTCCCTCGGGGGGAGCGAGACTCCAGCGGAGTCTCGAGAAGGCGGCGCCGCCGACGAGACCCTCCGCATCGCGGACGAGACCTACGACCTCTCGGCGTACGACGAGGTCGTCGTCCTCGGCGGCGGCAACGCCGCCGCACACGTCGCTGCGGCCCTCGAGGACGTTCTCGGCGATCGGATCGACGGCGGCGTCGTCGTCACGGACGATCCCGCCGACACCGAGCGCGTTGCGATCCGGGAAGGCGATCACCCGGTCCCGAGCCAGCGCGGCGTGGAGAGCACGCGGGAACTGCTCGCGGCCGCCGATGCGGCCGGCGAGCGGACGCTCGTGCTTGCGGCGATCACCGGCGGCGGGAGCGCAGTCATGCCCGCCCCCGCGGGCGACGTTTCGCTCGCGGCGCTCCAAGAGACGACGAACGCGCTGCTCGAGAGCGGCGCCGATATCCACGAGATCAACGCCGTCCGGAAACACTGCTCGGCGCTGAAGGGCGGCCACCTGGCCCGCCGAGCGGCCCCCGCGACGGTCGTCTCGCTGATCCTGAGCGACGTCGTCGGAAACGACTTGAGCGTGATCGCCAGCGGACCGATGGCGCCCGACGCGTCGACCTACGAGGACGCGCTCGCGGTCGTCGACCGGTACGGGATCGACGTGCCCGACGCCGTCGCCGACCGCCTCGAGCGCGGCGCGGTCGGCGAGATCGACGAGACGCCGGGTCCCGACGATCCCGCCTTCGAGACCGTGTCGAACCACGTCGTCGCCGACGGTCTGACGGTCCTTGAGGCGGCCCGCGACGCGGCCGCCGAGCGGGGCTACGAGACGCTGATCCTCTCCTCGCGGGTCCGCGGGGAGGCTCGGGACGCGGCCACGACCCACGTCGCCGTCGCCGAAGAGGCGCAAGCGACGGGGACTCCTGTCTCGGCGCCGGCGGTGATCCTCTCGGGCGGCGAGACGACGGTGACGGTCCGTGGCAGCGGCACCGGCGGGCCGAACCAGGAGTTCGCGACGAGCGCCGCCCTCGATCTCGAAGGCGGGATCACCGTCGCCGCCGTCGACACGGACGGGATCGACGGTGCGACCGACGTCGCAGGGGCGGTCGTCGACGAGACGACGGTCGACGACGCCGAGCAAGCCCGCGAGATGCTCGCGGACAACGACGTCTACCCGTACCTCGCCGAGCGCGGGGACCTGATCCGCACCGGTCCGACGGGGACGAATCTGAACGATCTGCGAGTGTTCGTCGTCGAGTAGCGGTCGCTCCGGCTCGCAGTTCCGTGAGCCAACGTATTTTACCTCGGGGCGTGTACCCACGCACCATGAGATTCGTCATCGTGGGGTACGGGCGGGTCGGGTCGCGAACCGCTCGGATCACGACCGAGGAGGGACACGACGTCGTCGTCGTCGACAACGACCCCGATCGGATCGATCGGGCCGAGTCCGACGGGTTCGAGACGATTCGGGGCGACGGGGCCGACGAAGCGACGCTCATCGACGCGGGAATCGAGGATGCCGCCGCCATCGGCGCCTTCACCCCAGACCTGAACGTCAACTTCGCGGCCTGCATGGTCGGCGACCACCACGGCTGCCGGACCGTCCTCCGGATTGACGAGGACTACCGCCAGGGCATCTACGAGAAGTACGCCGCGGACGTCGACGAGATCATCTACCCCGAGCGCCTCGGCGCGGCCGGGGCCAAGACGGCCATGCTCGGCGGCGACTTCAACGTCGTCGCCGACATCGCGTCGAACCTGCAACTGACCGTCCTCGAGATCGCCGACGACTCGCCGGCGGTCGGCAAGCGAATGAGCGAACTCGAACTCCCCGGCGGCGCGCGGATCTACGCCCACGGCCGAGCGCGCGAGTCGCTAACGATCCCGCTACCGGGAACCGAACTCGCCGCCGGCGACGAGATCGCGGTCATCACGGAGACCGACCGCGCCGAAGAGGTCCGGGAGACGCTCTTGCCCGCCAGTGCCTGAGGCACACATCGTAGTGGAGCGGCGGTGCTGGTCACTGTTAGCGGCAATACCGAACGCTGTCGGCAGTAGCGCCGGGAGTACGGTCGAACTCTCACACCAAACCAAAGGGGGAGCGAGTGGGAAGGAAGGCTGGCGCGCGGATGGGTGGAAGTGGGATGGGGAGCGTCCGGCAAGTGCGCGCCGGTTTCGACCACACACTCTGATGGCATAAAATCCCGTCAGACGGCCGAATGACGACAGTCAGACCCGAACTAGGTATCGGTTTCGGGGCGGAAGACGAGGACGTTCTGGTGGACCATCGACGGCACGAACGAGAACGGATAGCCGTAGACGTGGAGATCCTTCGTCGGATCGTACCAGATTAGGTTCGCCGCGAGCGTTACCGGCGCGGTCGACTCGATCGCTCGCGCGAGGTCGGCGGAAAGGAACTTGTAGGACTGCTCGCGGTACATGTCGCCGATGAAGACGACGAGGTGGCCGTCCGGTGTGACCGCGTCGGTAAAGCGCTCGAACTTCGCGGCCATGTCGTCGAGCCACTCCGCCTTCGTTCCGGTTCCCGTTTCCGCGTCCGCTTCGGTCGCCGGCCCCTCGTCGGTCGGTGACTCCTCGACGTCGTCGTCCTCGTCGGGCACGGCGGCCGCGTCGAACGCACCCAGTTTGCTCTCCCGGGTCGCGCGTTCGTTGCGCGTCTGCTCGAGTTCGTCCATGTGCCAGTAGGGAACGTCGGTCAACAGGAGGTCGACCGAGTCGTCCGGGACCTCCTCGATTAGATCCGCGCAGTCGCCGTGGCGCATGTCCTGATCGGCAAGCGGCGGCTCGCCGCGCTCGCGGCGCTCCTCGTTTTCGCGCTCGAGGGCGGTCTCGTAGATTTCGACCCACCGGGGGTTCCGCTCGAAGCCGATGGCCTCGCGCAGCCCGGTTCCCTCGTGCTCGCAGAGGCTCGCACCGAGCAGCGTGCCGCCGACGCCGGCGAACGGATCGAGAACGGTGTCGCCGGTCTTGCTGAACCGGCCGATCAGCTCGGCGCAGAGCCGCGGCGGTTTCTGGCCGCCGTGTTCGCTGCGTAGGTCGTGCTGGAGGGCCGGCGGGTAGCCCTCGGCGATCACGGACTTCGTCGCGTACTTCCATTCCTTGCCGGTGAGGTCGTTGAGCCGGTTGCGCTCGTCGTAGATCCCCCGCCCCTCGACGTAGCGCTGGTGATCGGCCAGTTCGTCGGTGTCGATCACCTCGCCGTCCTCGACCGGCAGCGACTCCTCGCGGGCCCGTTCGGCGTCGAAATCGCCGTCGTCGTCCGTGAACAGGCGGCTCTGGCGGTGCTGCTCCCGTTCGTCCTCTGCCATGTTCCTCGGTGGGAACCGCTGGATGATAAAAGCGCGTCTCTCTCCCGGGATGACGGGCCGACCCCGTCGTCGGTGGTCGTCAGCCGGTGTAGGAGCTCTCGCCGACGACTTCGAGTAACTCACCGCGGCCGGTCGCCGACGAGCCGTCGAACTCGGTCACGCGGACCCGGACGCGTTTCTCGACGGTCTCTGGACCGGCTCCCTCGACGGTCAGACGGGTGTCGCCGACGTAGGCGCGGCCGTCGGTCCCGTTGGTTTCAGCGACGAAGACGCTGATCTCGTCGCCGGGTTCGAACGTCGGTTCAGAACTGCGGAACCGCCAGCCGCGGAGGTACTTGCTAAAGAGGCTCATACGCGAGCCACCTCCTCGCTCTCGCGGTCGGTCACGTACTCGCGGCCGAAGCCGGTGATCGCCGCGACGACGAACACCGCCACCAGCAGCCAGCCCTGAAAGACGTAGGGAACGACGTCGATCGGGGTGACGAGCATCCCCTGATCGAGCCACTCGTACTCACCGGGGAGTCCCTCCATCGCCTGGTAGCCGGCGAGGACGCCGCCGGACCACGGGAAAATGTACCCCAGCGCGGCGGTCTGGCCGTCCAAGATGTTCGCCCGGCGGTAGCCGTTCAAGTTGAACCGCTCGCCGATCTTCGAGATGTAGGGACCGATCGCGACCTCCGCGGCCGTGTTGATCGTGATGATCGCGTTGATCAGGGCCGCCGAGGCGACCATCGTGAGTTCGGCGTTGCGGACGTTCGTCGCGAGGTTCTCGAGCGACCAGTCGAGGATCGCCTGAAACGCGCCGCCCCGGATCATGATCTGGGCGGCCGCGATGATCAGCAAGACGAGAATCGAGAGTTCGAAGAAGCCGGACGCGCCCTCCATGACGCTGCCGGAGACGCCGACCGCGTCCGCATTGTCGACGATCTGGAGGATCGGCAGGTCGGCAAGCGGCTGGGCCAGCGGGGCGTCCGCCGGCGCAGAGAACGTGACGATCTCGCCGATACCCGCCAGTCCGAGCACGAGGTTGAACGCGATGGCGACGACGATCCCCCACGAGATCGCCTCAACGATGTGTCGACCGGCGATCGCCGCGCCGATCACGATCCCCATGGAGACGAGGTGGACGAGTCCGATCGGATCGCTCGCCTCGGCGAGGAGGTCGGCGGCGCCTGCGCCGGTCTCGATGCCGCCCATCGTCTGTCCTGCAACGACGTAGCCGACGAACGTCAGCGCGGCGGCGATGATGACGTACTTGAACCGCGAGGCGACGACGCCGCCGATGTCGGAGTCCTGCGTGACGGCGCTGACGATCGTCGTGTCGCTGACGGGCGCGAGGTTGTCGCCGAAGATCGCACCGGACAGGATCGCGGCGAACGTGAGCACCGGACTCGCTCCAAGCAGGAGCCCGGTCGGGAAGAACAGCGTGACGAACGCGACGGCCGCGCCGTATCCCGTCCCGATGCCCGTCGTGAACAGCGCCGCGAGGACGAACGTGGCGGCCGGGAACAGCGCCGCGCCGACGCCGGCCAGATCGGCGAGCCAGACGAGGCCGCCGACGAAGCCGCCGTCCTGTAACAGCTGCGCGAAGATGCCGGCCCAGATCCAGGCCACGATGGCCGTCACCGCGACCGGCTGGGTCATCCCCTCGAAGATCGTGTTGGCGTAGGACGCCCAGTCCCCGCGGACGAAGAACATCCCGACGATGAGCCCGAGCAGCATCCCGACGATCAGCCCGCCCGTATCCGAGATGCGCCACAGCGCCGTCTGGACAATCGCCCAAACGATGAAGACGGCGATCGGGAGCGCGCTCATGCCCCGCCCGCCGTAGAAGGTTATTCGCGGCTCTTCGTCGCCCGTTCCCTCAACGAATGTATCCGTCGGGTCACCGTCCGGTGGACCGTCACTACCGCCACTCATCGAAAGTCACGATACGGTATAATCCAACGATAGCTGAAAAGTCTTACTACGAAACCGGTGAACGGACCGAATACGACGGATTTCCCAGATAACCGCGGCGGGCGGCGATGCGTTCGTCGACGGTCCGCCGCGGTAACACCGGTGTTAGCGAGAGTCTTTGAGCCTCGAGCCCCTTTAATCGACCATGAACATGCTCGTCGACGGCGAGTGGCGAACCGACGCGTACGAGGCCAACGACGGCGACGGCTCGTTCCAGCGACAGGAGACGACGTTTCGCGACCGGGTTCGGGACGATCCCGACGCGACATTCCAGCCCGCGGCCGGGCGGTACCACCTCTACGTCTCCTACGCCTGCCCGTGGGCCCACCGGACGCTCGTGACGCGGGCGCTGAAGGGACTCGAGGACGCGATTTCGGTCTCGATCGTCGACCCCTACCGCGACGAGGACGGCTGGCAGTTCACGCCCGAAAAGGAGGGCTGTACGCGCGATCACGTCCGCGACGCCGACTACCTCCGAGAGCTGTACGTGGAGGCCGATCCGGACGCGACCTGTCGCGTGACGGTGCCCGTCCTTTGGGACAAACGGGAGGACACCATCGTCAACAACGAGTCCGAAGAGATCATGAGAATGCTCGACACCGAGTTCGACGACTACGCGAACCGGGACGTCGACCTCTACCCCGAGGGCTACCGCGACGAGGTTGACCGGATCATCGACGAGATCTACGAGCCGATCAACAACGGCGTCTACCGTGCCGGCTTCGCGACCAGACAGGAGCCCTACGACGAGGCCGTCGACGACCTCTTCGCGGCGCTCGATCACTGGGACGAGGTGCTGGCAGACCAGCGCTACCTCGCCGGCGATCGGCTGACCGAGGCCGACGTCGCGATGTTCACGACGCTGGTTCGGTTCGACAACGTCTACCACACGCACTTCATGTGTAACGTCCAGTACGTCCGCGAGTACGAGAACCTCTGGCCGTACCTACGCGATCTGTATCAGACAGACGATGTCGCGGAGACGGTGAACATGGACCACATCAAGGAACACTACTACACGACCCACCCCGACGTGAACCCCCACCGAATCGTCGCTCAAGGCCCCGATCTGGACTTCGAGGCGCCCCACGATCGGGACGAGTTGCCGGGTAGTCCGCCGGCGGATCTGACCGCGGCCAGCGCCGACGACTGACCGCTCGAACAGCAGCGCATCGCGCGCATACGCGTTCGATCATGCGATTCTTCTTCGGTCCCTACCGGGACGCTCGAGCGGTTACGACCCGCTCGGTGGCTTACCCGACTCCCGGCGCCACGATTCGAAACTGTGCTCGAACTCGTCGGGCGCGAAGAACGCCCGCCAGATGAGATACGCCGGGATCAACACCGGCAACAACGGAATCATGACGATCACGAGGATAGCCGCCATCACGTACCCGAACAGCGACATCTGCAGGTTCGGGCCCATCCCCGTGGAATCGGCGACGTCTGTGGCCATACATCAGGGTAGGAACCTGTCGCTAATCGGTCTTACGGTCCCGCGACGAACGGTCGTCGCTCCGTCCCCGAGTGCGCCATCGATAGCGCGAACTCGAGCCCGACGACCTACTCGCCACCCAAGACGTCGGCCGAGTCGTCCTGCGGCCGATACCCCAGCTCGAGCATCGTCTCCGACAGCGAGAGGAACCGCTCCGAGTTGTCGGAGATGCCGTGGGCGGTCAGCGGCGTCGACTCGAGGGCCGTCGTCGCGGCCGCGCGAACCACTTGTTGGCAGTCGTCGGAACTGAGCCACATCGCGCGGGCGTACCGTTCGCCGGCGCCGTCGCGGTCGGCGACTTCTTCCTCGAGTTCGTCCTCCGAGAGCAGCCAGCCGATCCGCAGGTTGACCACGTCGAGGCCGTGGCGGTTGGCGTAGTAGTGGCCCATCGCCTCGCCGAAGACCTTGGTGACGCCGTAGTAGGTGTCGGGATCCATCTCGTCGTCTGGCCGGACAATGTCGGGCTTGCCGACCGTCGACTCCGGCCGGATAGGCGAGACGACGTTCCCCATGTTGACCGCGTGGTTCGAACTCGCGAAGACCACTCGCTCGAGGTCGTTCTCCGCGGCGGCCTCGAACGCGTTGTAGACCCCGTCAACGTTCGGCTCTCGCACCTCGTCCCACTCGGCCCGCGGACTCGGATTCGCCGCCAGATGGATCAGGACGTCCTGGCCCTCGAGGGCGTCGGCGAACTCGTCGCGGTTCGCGATCTCGAGGGTCTCGGTGTCTAAATCCTCGCTCTCGCTGTGGGAGAAGAGCGTGAGCGTCTCGTCGTCGAACGCCTCGATGGACTGCCTGCCGACCCGACCCGATGCGCCCGTGATGGCGATCTCGGTCATAGCCGACGGACACCGAGTACGGGGAAATAGCTCTGGCTTGAAAGCCCTGACCCGCTGGCGAAAGCGCTAGCAGTCTCACTGAAAGCCCCGGCCCGTCGGCGCTTGCGCCGACGAGTCGCCCCCTTCAGCCCCACCCAAGGAAGGGACCCGACCGGGTGAAACGCGTGGACGGCAGCCCCAGTCGCCGAAACGCATCGATAGTCGACGCTACCGATCGCTTTCCGGCTCGACGACGAGTTTGCCGACGCTCTCCCGATCTTGCATCGTCGCGAACGCCTCGCCGGTCGCCTCGAGCGGGAACGTCTCGTCGATCACCGGCGAGAGGTCGCCGTCAGCGGTCAGTTCGACGAGGCGGCGCAGATCGTCCTGCGTGCCCATCGTGGAGCCGACGACGCGCTTGTGGCCGAGGAAGAGGTCGGGCACGTCGATCGTCGACTCGCCGCCGGCCGTGCGGCCACAGATGACCATCGTCCCGCCGCGGCGCATGACCTCCTGGCCGAGCCGGGTGTACTCGCCGCCGAGATGGTTGATGACCGCGTCGGGGGTGCCGATCGACTCGACCTCCTCGCGGATCTCATCTGGCTCGGTCGCCCGAATCGCGTGATCGAGCCCCAGTTTGTCGACGCGCTCGAGTTTCGATTCCGAAGACGACGTCCCGATCGTCCGGGCGCCGAGGATGTCGGCGAGCTGGACGGCGGCGACGCCGACGCCGCCGGTCGCCCCGGGGACGAAGACGAGGTCGCCCGGTCCGACGTCGGCCCGCCGGAGCATGTGGAACGCAGTCATGTACGCCGTCGGAATCGCCGCGGCGGTCGTCGTGCTCACGCCGTCGGGAAGCGGAACGAGTCGATCGGCCTCGACGCGGGCCGTCTCCGCGAGTCCGCCGTGGTACAGCGAGAAGCGCTCGCAGCGGTTCTCCGGCCCCTCGCGGCAGAACCGACAGGAGCCGCAGGTCTGGTTCGGACAGAGGACGACCCTGTCGCCCGGCTCGACGGCGCTAACGTCGTCGCCGACCTCGCTGACGACGCCGGCGACGTCCAGCCCCGTCACGAACGGGAGGTCGTCGGTGTCGACCATCGCCGAATCGCCCTCGAGAATCCACAGATCGTGACGGTTGATCGCGCAGGCGTCGACGTCGACGGTGGCCTCGCCCGGATCGGGTTCGGGGTCCGGTTGCTCAATGACGCTCACTCCCTCGGGGCCGATCAGATCGGTGAAGGCTGCGGCTCGCATCGGGTAGGGAATGGGTCTCGAGGCTAAAGACCGTCGGGGATCGAGCGTCGGTGCGTCGTCTCGAGCGCGGCGCACACCTCGGGGCGCGAACGCATCGAGGGATCGATCTCGACCGCTCTAGTGGGACGCGAAACTCGGACGCCAGCGGTCGATTCGTCTTTCACGACGGGAGAGTTGACAGAACACATTTCCGTCGGTCCGTACTCGTTTCGGACGCACTCGCGTCCGGGTTGGGGTAGTGGTCATCCTTCAGTCCGTTTCGGCTGAGACGCGTAGTTCGATTCTCGCACCCGGACCTCTGATTCTCGCCCGAAGTCGAAATCAGTCGTATCGGTGCGGCCAGTACAGCGAACGGCCCGCTTTGAGCACGTTCCAGAGCGGGCTACAGCCCCGTTCCCAGACGAGAATGGGGACGATCCGCCCGCCGAATCCCTCTTTGAATCGGAAGACGCCGTTCTCGAAGTTCGCGTTCGTACTGCCGAAGTCGTACGTGTCGTATCCGTTGTCGATTCCCCACCGGATGACGTAGTCGTAGAGCAGTTCCGACGCGTGATCGCCGAAGTATTCCTCGGGGACCGCGGCGAAGAAGCCGTGGATCGACGACCGCTGCTCGTCGAGGAGTTCGAGGAAGCCGCCCGCGTACTCGTCGTCGATCCGGATCGTCAGGAGCAACAGCCGCTCCCGCATATCCAGCAGCCGTTCGAAAAACGAGAGCGGATAGGCGTCGCCGTCGACGCGGTCCATCACCTGCTCGTACACCCGATGGAACCGCTCGAGGGTCGGCCGCGTGAGTTCTTCCTCAACGATCTCGTAGTCGCCGTCCTTCCCGCGTTCGATCCCCCGCCGTCTGGTCCCGCTCATTCCGTCGAAAACCTCGTCGTACCCCCTCGTGAGGTCGAGGACGAACCGACACTCGCGTCGATACGGTTCGTACCCCTCGGACTGGAGGACGTTGTTGTATCTGAGATACTTCGTATCGAGCCCGCGGATCTGGTGGACGACCGTTCGACCGGAGCAGAGGTCCGGAACAGTTTCGGTGAGCAGCGACAGCGACTCGGCGACGTCGGTCGTGGCCAGCGGCCCCCCGAATCCCGGATACGACGACGAGAGCCGCCGAAACGGCGTCCTCTCGATGTCGACGACGAAGTGCGGTAGCAGCCCGATGAGGTTGCCGTCCTTCTCGACGACGAGGTGTCGCGGCGTCTGTCCGAGTCCGGTCTCGACGGCCTCGAGCCACTCGTAGCGGTGAAAGACGCTGCCGCAGGTCGACCGCTCGACGACGTCGTTCCAGCGAGACGCCGAGATCGATCGGATCGAGTCGTACAGCGTCACTTCCAGCCCCGACTCCGTCGTCGTCAGCGTCTCGGAGTGTCCGTCGACCGTCGTCCTCTCCTCCCCATCTCGCTCTTCCTCTCGATCGGGCGCGGTGGATACAGAAGTCGTCTGCGCCATTCTACCCGTATCGACCGGCGCTGACCGCTAAGTTAATTCCCGCCAATATCCGCGTACGGCCCGACCCTCAACCATATATGAAAGAGAATTACCATATGGGATAGTGGAGGGTAGAACCCTCGAGAGGGCTGTAATGGTGGAATTAACCGTTTCTCTATTAGTCCCAGCAGCGAATGTTGTTAGATATTTAACCATTGTCGAGAAGCCCCTCGAGCCGCACCGGCTCACCGCAATGAGTCACCGCGTCGCGGATCGCGTTCTGCGGTGGCGTCGACGACGGTCCCCTCCCGGCGGACCGGTCGCAAGCAGTCTGCGAGCGGGCGGGCACGTCGGGTACTCGCGGTACGCAGGCGGGGGTCGAAGTGAGCGGCTGTGCTCGAGCCCGTCGTCGCTTCGGCTCAGTCGACGAACTGATCCAGCGTTGCGTCGAGGCCGTTCCGGACCTCGCTGACCAGTGCGCCGTCGATATCGAGCCCGAGGACGTCGACGGCCGCCCGCCCGACTCGCTCGCGCATCTCGGGGGGCGAGTAGATGCCGAGTCGCCACTGGGAGTACTGGGCCGCGCGCAGCGCCTCGACCAGCGGCGACTGTTGGCCCAGCCGGCGGATATCGCCGTTGACGATCACCCTCGAGGTCGACTCCTTCATCGACGGCCGGCTCTGGACGTCGACGATGACGCACTCGGGATCGACCGCGGCGTCGTCGGCGATCTCTCGCTCGAACTCGCGGACCGCTTCGTGGTCGGCCTCGATGATTCCACCCGGCACGTCGTCGATCTCGGCCCACACTGCCCGTTTGTACAGATCCCGCTGGTCCAGCCGGCGCGAGAACGTCTCCGTCGCCGAACACGAGCGCAGGGCGGCGATCAGGTCGTGATCGTCCATCCGCTGGAGCGTCGCCGCGTCGACGTCCGTTTCGGGGGCGTCGAGCAGGCGCTCGGCGGCCCGCCGAAGCATCGCCTTGCTGATCCGGGCGACGCTGTGGCTGTAGACGGCGGGGTTCATCAGCGCCCGCGCGACCAGCAGGCTCTCGGCGGTCTGGACGTTCCCCTCGTCCAGGACGAGTTCGCCGTCCGTGAACGTCAGTTCGCGGACGAGCCGGCCGTGGTCGATCGTTCCGTAGGGGACGCCCGTGTGATGGGCGTCCCGCACGAGGTAATCCATCCGGTCGACGTCGAGTTCGCCCGAGACCAGCTGGCCGAATCGTCCGTCGCCCGCGATCAGGTCCGCGATCTTGTCGGGCGCCAGATCGTGGTCGCGAAGCACCGAGCCGATCTCGCCGTTGGTCAGCAGGTCGTGCACGTCGTCGTGGTACCGGCCCGTTCGCCGGTGGGTCAGCGGCTCGAGGTTGTGACTGAACGGCCCGTGGCCGATGTCGTGGAGGATCGCAGCGGCGTGGACGCGCTCGGCCTGTCGCCCGTCGACGTTGAGGTACTCCAGCGCCTCGCAGGCGAGGTGGTAGACGCCGAGGCTGTGTTCGAAGCGCGTGTGATTCGCGGAGGGATAGACGAGGGAGACGGTCCCGAGCTGGCGGATCCGGCGGAGCCGCTGGAGTTCGGGCGTATCGAGGAGATCCCGCGCGACGCCGTCGATCCGGATGTGGTCGTGCACGCTGTCCTTGATGGTCGTCATACCCCTCCGTTCGGTCCGATTACACAAAAACGGTCGTTCGAAGAGTTATAAGGAGCCGTCACCTGACGCGGGGGTACTTACCCGCGTGGCCGTGGTTTCCCCGCTACATGACCGAACTTACCGTTCCACGCGACGCCGATCAGGAGCGCGCCGCGGAGCTCGTCCGCGACCACGTGACGGTCGGCGACGTCGTCCAAGTCTGGGAGCGCGACCGAACCGGCGGCGACGACCCCGAGGTCACCGGCGAGGTGACTGGTATCGAACCGGGCTACCTCGAACTCGACGGCCGACCGCCCGGCGAGGGGAGCGTCCGCTACGACCGGATCGGGACGGTAATCCGGGTCGAATCGACTTGAGATGTACCTCGCTCTGACGGTCGAGGACTTCAGTATGGATCCGTAGGGCCCTGCGTCTACCCGGTTCGTCTAGACTAGCCGTCTGGGAGGCCCTTAGCAGTAGTTGGTAATACGCTCTCTTTATTCAGTGTGGTTCGTGAAACTCGTGTTCAGTATAGGGATTCCAGTGGTCACATCAGAAAACACTTGTAGTTTATCCTGAATTACTGAGCACGATGAAACGCCGTGATTTTCTCGCAAAAACAGGGGCAATAACAACTGTTCTAGCAGGATGTCTAAATGGAGAGGGCGGAAAGAAGACAGGCGAGGGCGAAAAGGACGTAGTGACCTATGAGCAGTGTGCTTCACCTCCTTACGTGAGAACTTCTAGCTTACCTGAATCCGCTGAAGTAGAGATTCTAGCGGCAATTCTAAACGGCGAATATAAGTCATCTGATAACCTGGTTCTTCCGTAAGCGTATACCATCCAGAACACCTACTTTACTAGATGGGATGAGGAAGATAACAAAAATATTACACCGTGGAAACAGAGAAAGATGACCATCTTAATCGTCTTTACGTCACGGAGACGTTCCCCGAAACTGACCCAGTAAGACTACGCAACGAGACGAACGATGATCTCTCATTTGATATTCGGGTTACATATGCAGATATCGTCCCGCTCCATAATAAACGGGTTACGGATATCGTTGAAACCAGGGGCAACGTACTGGTTGAAGAAACAGTAAAAGTTGGCACAAGTCAGAGTACTACACTAAGAAGCAATAAGAACTACCGATACGGGAGTTATCAAGCGGAAGTGAAAGTAGATGAGTTAGATTTATCGAATGTTATCACATGGGTTATGTATGAAGAATGGGATTCAGGCGGCGTTATCGAACTCTCTCCTGACAGAGAGTTAAATCACCGTTCGAGGAGACTATCAGAATATGGAACAGCAAAAGGTTGCGAATGGAACGATGATGGAGAACTCATTGAGGGTCCAGTGTAGAATAGCTATCGAAGAATTCAGATCCAATGTTCAATTTGCATCTGTACTTAGTGAAGCATCCGATTCAGTTTCAGACGAGGTTCTGAATAAAGAAACTGCGCTACTATCTACTGTTAGCGACACAGTTGTTCTCCGCAACCGTTGTATCCGCTCACCCGCGCTCTCCGCTTCCTTTTCGGTTTCCGTTTGCTCTCTCGCTCGGCCCTGAGACCGCTCTCACCCAATTATTAACCAAGTGGTTAAGATAGCAATTTTTATTAATTACTGCTATAGAAACCACAATAGAATGCGTCCGGGACGGATCGCGATTCGCGAGACGGCGAATCGAGAATCCGACCAAAGTGTTCAATATAATCAGGTGAAGTTTAGTTAACTAAAGTGAGTTTGATTACCGTGTCAATCGACGCAGCGCGACTCGAGGAAGCCAGCGCGACGCGACGGTCGCAACGGGAGACGGCTCCGTCGTGTCCCGTGCCGCCGATTCGCGGTTCGGGCCGACCGCCGAACGGCGGCACCTCCGCGGCTCTCGCGTCCCGGCGACCGACTAGTCGTTCGAAACCCTCGTCCTCGAGCGCCGGAGACTGAGATGCTACGAGCCCTACTCGCCCGACTCGGATCGCTCGCGGCGGTCATGGCGACCGTCTCGTTCGTCACGTTCGGCTTCGTTTCCCTCACGCCCGGCGATCCGGCGTACACGATCCTCCGAGAGCAGCGACAGAGCCCGCCGTCGGAGCGCGAGGTCGCGGCCTTCCGTGCCGAACACGGGTTCGACGAGCCGTTCGTCGTCCGCTATTGCTCGTGGCTCGGCGACGCGGTTCGGGGCGACCTCGGGACGTCGTACTACCAGTCGGAACCCGTCACGTCGCTGTTGGTCGAGCACCTGCCGAACACGCTCGAACTCGCGCTGGCGGCGACGGCCGTCGCGCTGGTAGTGGCCGTCCCGCTGGGCGTCGTCAGCGCCGTCCACCACGAGACGTGGATCGACCGGACCGGTCAGATCGCCGCGCTGGTCGGCGTCTCGATGCCGAACTTCTGGCTGGGCTATCTGCTGATCCTCGTCTGCTCGCTCCGGCTCGGAGTGACGCCCGTCTCTGGCGCCGGCACGCTTTCCCACCTCGTGCTCCCTGCGATCACGCTCGGTACCGGGATGGCCGCGGTCATCACCCGCCTCGTTCGCACGTCAATGCTCGAGGTCCTCGAGGCCGAGTACGTGACGGCCGCCCGTTCGAAGGGCGTTCGCGAACGGCTCGTCGTCTACAAACACGCGCTGCGAAACGCGCTCGTTCCCGTCGTGACGATCGTCGGCCTCCAGTTCGGCTTCGTCCTCAACGGCGCCGTGGTCGTCGAAGTCGTCTTTCAACGACCGGGACTGGGAACGCTGCTCGTCGACGCCATCTTCGCGCGCGACTACCCGATCGTGCAGGGAGTCGTCCTCGTGACGGCGTTCGCCTTCGTCGTGACGAACCAACTGGTCGATCTCGCGTACGTCGCGCTCGACCCACGGATCGAACGCGGCGGGGGAGGGAGCGATCGCCGATGAGCGACCGCGAAACGCGGCGTCGCCGACCGACGCGCCGGCTGCGAGCGCTCCTCGAGCGGGGGCGACGCCTCGTTCGGCGCCGGTTCGGCCGCCGATATCGATCGAACGGCAACATTCGGCTCGGCGGCGCAATCGTGTGTCTCCTCGCGATCGTCGCGGTCGTGGGTCCGATGCTGTCTCCCTACGATCCGACGGCCCAGGCGCTCGAGCGGCGCCTCGCGGGGCCGTCGCTCGCCCACCCGCTGGGAACCGACGCGCTCGGGCGCGACGTCGCGACGCGGCTGGTCTACGGCGCCCGGATCTCGCTCGCGCTGGCGGTCGGCGCGACGCTCGTTCGCCTCGTCGTCGGGACGGCGGTCGGCCTGCTCGCGGCGACCGGGAGCCGACTCGTCGACGCCGCGTTGATGCGGCTGGTCGACGTCCAGCTCGCCTTCCCGGGGCTCGTGCTGGCGCTCGTGATCGCCGGGACGCTCGGCCCGAGCGTGCGCAACGTCGTGATCGCGCTCTCGACCGTCGGCTGGGCCTCGTATGCACGCGTCGTGCGCAGCAGCGTCCTCGCGGTCAAGGACCGGCCGTTCGTCGAATCGGCGCGGCTCTGCGGAACGCCCCGGCGACGGATCGTCACGCGGCACCTGCTCCCGAATGTCGCGAGCCCGGTGCTCGTCCTCGCGACGCTCAACCTCGGGACCGTCGTGCTCGCGGCAGCGGGCCTGTCCTTCCTCGGACTGGGCGCACAGCCCCCGACGGCGGAGTGGGGGACCATGATCGCCGACGGCCGCAACTACCTCCGGTCGGCGCCGTGGCTCATCACCGCGCCCGGTGTCGCGATCGCGGTGACCGTTATCGGCTTCAACGTTCTGGGCGACGGGCTGCGGGACGTACTGGATCCTGATCACGTAGACGACGCGGATCGGAGGCGGACCTGACCATGAACGCACTACTCGAGATCGACGACTTACACGTTCGGTTCCGTTCCCGGGCGGGATCGGAGCCTGTCCGTGCGGTCGACGGCGCATCGTTCCGGATCGAACCCGGCGAGATCGTCGGCCTCGTCGGCGAGAGCGGCTGCGGCAAGTCCGTCACCGCGAGATCGATCGTTCGGCTCGAGGAGCCAGGCGAGATCGTCGACGGGAGCATCCGGTTCGACGGCCGGGAGCTGACGACCGCCGACGAACGGACGCTGCGGCGGCTCCGCGGCCGGGAGCTCGCGACGGTCTTTCAGGACCCCTCGACGTCGCTCAACCCGGTCTACACCGTCGGCGAACAGATCGCCGAGGCGCTGCGCGTACGCAGCGATCCGGACCGGCAGCCGTTTTTCAGGGAGGTGATACTCGGCGCGAGTTCGCGGCTTCGCTCGCGGGCGCTGCGACCGGACGTCCTCGACCTGATGGAAACGGTCGGCATCCCCCGACCGGTGGAGCGAATCGACGACTATCCGCACCAGTTCAGCGGCGGGATGCGCCAGCGAGTGATGCTCGCGATCGCGCTCGCTCGTCGCCCCTCCGTGCTGATCGCCGACGAGCCCACGACGGCGCTGGACACGACGACGCAGGCGGCGATCCTCGAGCAGCTCGCGGCGCTCAACGAGGAACGGGAGATGAGCGTGTTGCTCATCAGCCACGATCTGGACGTCGTCGCGGAGCTGTGCGATCGACTCGTCGTCATGTACGACGGGACCGTCGTCGAACGAGGTCCGGTCGACGACCTGCGGTCGAACCCGGCCCACCCCTACACGAAGGCGCTGCTGGGCTGTCTCCCCCGTCGCTCGAGGCCCGGGGCGCGGTTGCCGGCGATCGACGGCTCGCCGTCGGACGGCTCTCGCCCGCAGAACGGCTGCGCCTTCGCCGATCGCTGCTCGTTCGCGCGGGAGGACTGCTATTCGACCGCGCAGCCGACCGTTTCGGTGGGTGAGAACCACACGGTCGCCTGCGGCGTTCCGGACGCTCGCGAGGCGACGCTCGAGGAGAGGGGTGCGAACGCGGCGGAACCGACGACAGAGGCGACGGGGACGGCGACGACCGCCGATACGGCGCTGGCCGTCGACGGCGGCGCGGACGCGCGGACGGGCGAGCGCGTTCGACGGGATGACGATCCGACGACCGGGACGCCGATCGTCGAACTCGAGGCCGTCGAGAAGTCGTTCCGGGGATCGGACGCGCTGCTCGATCGACTCTTCGGAACCGACGAGCGCGTGCCGGCCGTCGACGGCGTCTCGCTCGCGTTGCAGCCGGGAGAGACCGTCGGCCTCGTCGGCGAGAGCGGCTGCGGCAAGTCGACGCTCGCGCGACTGATCGCGGGCCTCGAGGAGCCGACCGACGGCGCGGTCAGGCTCCACGGGACCGCCGTCGGCGGCGTCGACGCGCGGACCGACGACCAGCGCGCCGAGATCGGTGTCGTCTTCCAGCACCCCGGAACGAGTCTCGATCCGAAGCGGACAGTCGGGGAGTCGATCGCCGAGCCGCTGATCGAAGCCGGATGGGCCGCAACTCGGCGAGAGGACCGCGTCGACGAACTCCTCTCGCTCGTCGATCTCCCGCTCGAGTACGCCGACCGGTTCCCGCGCCAGCTCTCGGGCGGCCAGCGCCAGCGGGTCGCGATCGCTCGCGCGCTCGCGCTGGAGCCGTCCGTGCTCGTCCTCGACGAACCGACGGCGGCGCTCGACGTCTCGACGCAGGCGACGATCCTCAACCTGCTGGCTGATCTCCGGGACGAACTCGGGCTCGCGTGCCTGTTCGTCTCCCACGATCTGGACGTCGTTCGCCACGTCGCGGACCGCGTCGCGGTGATGTATCTCGGCCGACTCGTCGAGGTCGGCCGGACCGAGCGGACGCTCTCGAACCCGACGCACCCGTACACGGCGACGTTACTGGCGTCGCTTCCGGGCGACCGAGGCGACCCGATGCCGACGGCGGTCGAGGATCGAGACGCGCTCGCGGGCGACCCGCCGAGCCCGACCGATCCGCCCGCCGGCTGTGCGTTCCATCCCCGCTGTCCCGTCGCTACCGAAGAGTGTCGTCGCCGCGAGCCGCCCCTCGAGTCCGTCGGCGACGGAGCATCCGGGCCGTGTTCCCGGTGTCTGTACGCGCCGGAGTGGATCGAAGCGGGCGCAGATCCGCCGTCCGACGTCGATGCACCCGATCCCGGATCCGACGACGAATAGCCCGACCGATCGACTTCCGTCCACGAACCCCACCACCCACATGACACGCGACTCGCGATACGCCACGACCAGACGAACCGCGCTGAAGACGACCCTCGGAGCCGCGACCCTGTCCCTGACCGTCGCCGGCTGCCTCTCGAGCGACCCCGACGCGGCCGATTTTCGGATCGGGGCCCCGTGGAAACCGACTCGAGACCCCCTCGATGGGGGCACTCTGCTCCGCCGGTTGGGGATCACCGAGGCGCTCGTCAGCGTCGACTACGACGCGACGCCGGCGCCGGGCCTCGCGACCGACTGGGAACGGGTCGACGAGCGCCGGTGGCGGTTCGCCCTCCGAGAGGGCGTAACGTTCCACGACGGGACCTCGCTCGACGCGTCGGCGGCCGTCGAATCGCTTCGCCGAACCGCCGACGCGACGGCGTTTGCCGACGTTCCCATCGACTCGATCGAGGCCGAAGACGAGACCGCCGTCGTCGTCGAGACCGAAACGCCGTTCGCCCCGCTGCCGGCGCACCTCTCTCGCGACGAGGCGGTCGTTCTCAGCCCGGACGCGATCGGCGACGACGGGTCGATCGCGGATCCCGTCGGTACCGGCCCGTTCGCCCTCGAGTCGTTTCGCTCCGGCGCCGAGATTCGAGCCGCCCGACACGACGAGTACCACGGTCGGGAGCCGTCGCTCGAGTCCGTCCGCTACGAGGTCGTCGAGGACGACCAGACGCGCCGGATGAAACTCGAGAGCGGCGAACTCGAGATGGCCCGTATCCTCCCCCAGGAGACCGTCGACCCGCTCGACTCCGACGACGGTATCGACGTCCACACCTACGAGGTGCCGCGGATCAGGTTCCTCACGTTCGACACGACGTCGACGCCGTTCGACGACCGGCGCGTTCGACGGGCCGTCCACCGCGCGATCGACCGGAAGGCGATCGCCGAATCGATTCTCGAAGGACTCGACGAGCCCGCGGTCGGCCCGTTTTCGTCGACGATCACCGACTGGGCGAACCCGGACGTCGACACCGACGCGCACGCGGTCGATCCCGAGCGCGCTCGCTCTCTGCTGTCGGACGCCGGCTGGACGACCGGCTCGAGCGACGTCCGCACCCGCGACAGCGAGAAACTGGCCGTCGAGTTCCTCACCTACGACGCCAGGAGCCTCCCGCTGATCGCGGAGGCGATGCAGGACCACCTGGCCGCGGTCGGGATCGACGTCGACGTGACGACGGTGGAGTACAGTTCGATGGTCGACCGCGTCAGCCAGGGCTCGTTCGACGGCTACCTCACGTCGTGGGGAATCTTCCGGTACCCGGATCCGGATCGACTCACCCAGCTGTTTCACTCGACGGACGCGACGCTCCACCACGGCTACGAGAACGACCGGATCGACGATCTGCTCGAGGAGGCCCGGGAACTCACCGATCGGGACGCGCGACGGGAGCGCTACCACGAGGTCCAGTCGATCGTCCTCGAGGACGCGCCGATCGCGGTCCTGACGAACTTCACGAACGTCGTCGCCACCGTGGCCGACGTCGACGGATACGAGCCGCACCCGACGGAATCGCGGTACGGACTCGAGTCGATTACGGTGGACGAAGACTAACGGTGGTCGAAGACTAGCTCGGGCTCCGACGCATGTCATGGGCCCCGCCGCGACGGTTACTCGGGAACGTCGATGCCCACGACGTACAGTTCTTGCTCCGGGTCTTCGCCCCAGAGCGTCGCGTCCATCAGCGGTTCGTGCTCGATCCGCTCGAGTCCGTGATCCGCGAGAAAATCGACCAGTTCGCCGGGCGGCCGACCGCGGTACAGCGGCAGGTCGTCGTGGATCTCTCGATACTCGTCCCACGGCTCCGGGAAGTCCCAGTGACCCTCGAGGAGGACGATCCGACCCCCGGGTCTGACGACCCGTCGCCACTCCCGAATCGCCCTCGAAGGGTTCGGCAACGTCCAGATGAGGTGGCGCGCCGTCACCACGTCGTAGGCGTCGTCGGGAACCGGGAGCGCCTCGGCGTCGCCGAGACCGAAGTCGATCGACAACCCCGCTTCCCGGGCCTTCGCTCGGGCGCGCTCGAGCATCTCGGGCGTGAGATCGACGCCCGAGACGTTGTGGCCCAACTCGGCCAGCAGCAGCGAGATCGTCCCCGTTCCGCAGCCGAGGTCGAGCGCGCGGCGGGGCGGGTCGCCTGTCCATTGTCGGAGCACCGCCAGCCACGCCTCGCGCTGTTCGTCGGCGCGGACGCCGGAGATTCCGTCGTCGTCGTACGAGTCGGCGCGGCCGTTCCAGTACCGCCGGACGACCTCTTTGACGTCCTCGTCGCCGTTCGACGAGCGCGTCACGACTGGGCGCTCTCTCTCGTCTCTCTTCCCTCGTCTCCGTCAGCGGGCCGAACCCGCTCGAGGAACGAGACGAGCGCATTGACGGCCGTCTCGAACACCCGTTCTCCCTGTTCGGGAGAGGCGTCCGTCGCGTCGCCGACCGCGCCGTTCCCGCTGAACGCGTCGGTGAACTGGTGGACGACCCCGCCGTCGACCGTATCCGCCCACGTCGCCGCGTCGCCGGCGACCGGGTCGCCGACGTCGTCGGGACGCAGGTGGAGCAACACGGCCGTCTCGAGTTCGCCCGCGTGACCGACGTGCTCGTCGACGGCACGCATCCACTCCCACAGGTACGCCTCGCAGTCGATCTCGTCTGCCGCGGTCATCTCGCGGGCGAGGTGGGATAGCGTCTCGCCGTTGCCGCCGTGGCCGTTGACGAAGACGACCGTCTCGACGCTCGAGTCGGCGATCGACTCGACGACGTCGCGGACGTAGCGCCGGAACGTCTCCGCGGAGACGGAGCACGTCCCCGGAAAGTTACCGTGGTAGGGGGCGATTCCGACCGAAATCGTCGGGCCGACGATCGACTCGGCGTCGCTCGCTCGGTCGGCCGCGTTGGCGATCGCTCGAGCGACGAACGTATCGGTTCCGACGGGGGCGTGCGGGCCGTGTTGTTCCGTGCTGCCGACGGGGAGCAGCGCGGTCGTCGGTGACGCCTCGTCCACGTCGGTCCAGGAACTCGTCTCGAGTCGCATGCTCGGTCGCTACTCGCGGTCGCGCATAAGAAATATCGATCTTCGGACGGAACCGGCGGGAGGGCTCGAGCGATATCGGAAGTGGGGACCGGAGAGATCAGGCGTCGCTCGTTACTCGTTGACCAGCAGGAGCTTCCCGACGAAGTCGCCGGACTCAGCGCGCCGGTGGGCCTCGGCGACGTCGTCGAACGAATAGCGGTCGTCGATGTGGGGTTCGACGGCGCCGTCGTCGACGAGCTCGGCGATCTCTGCGAGTTCCTCACCGATGCGCTCCTGTCGGTCGCCGAGCAGCACCGGGAGGATGACCAGCACGACGCCCAACTCGAGGGAGTTCTCGTGCATGGGCGCGAGGTCGACGTCCTGGGCCGCGCTCGACTCGGTCGTCACGACGGAACCGTAGGGTCGGACCGCCTCGAAGGCCGTCTCGAGGTGGTCGTCGCCGATCGGGTCGAAGACGACGTCGAAGCCCATCCCGTCGGCGTGTTCCGCGACGTACTCCTCGACGTCCGTCTCGGTGTAGTCGACGGTCGCGTCGGCGCCGAGCCGTTCGGCGAGTTCGCGCTTTTCCTCGCTCGAGCCGGTCGCGGTGACTTCGGCGCCGAGGTGGTCGGCGATCTGGACGCCGACGTGACCGACGCCGCCGCTGGCGCCGTAGACGATCACGTCGTCGCCGTCAGCGACGCTTGATTTGTCGGTGAGTAGCTCCCACGCCGTGAGCGCGACGACCGGGAGGGCCGCGGCGTCGGAAAGCGGCAGCGACTCGGGCGCGCGGGCGAACGTCCCCACGTTGCCGACGACGTAGTCGGCGAGCGCGCCCTGCCGGCCGGCGCCGCCGGGCATGCCGTAGACCTCGTCGCCGGCCTCGAAGGCGTCGACATCCTCGCCGACCGCGTCGACGACACCCGCGACGTCGCAGTGGAGCCGCGCCGGGAGCTCCGGTGCGAAGTCCGGGATCGCCCCCTGCCGGATCTTGTAGTCGACCGGGTTGACGCTGCTCGCGACGACCTCGACGCGGATCTCGTCCGGTCCGGGCTCGGGGACGTCGACGGTCGTTCGCTCGAAGGCGTCCGGCTCGCCGAACTCCTCGATCACGTAGGCGGTCATCTCCGAAGACATAGCGCTCGCCCCTTGGGTCGTCCGCCGGGAATACGCGACGCTTGCGGCAATCGAAAGCGGGTGCCGCTCGCGCTCGTGCGCTCCCGGCTAGCGGTCTCGGGCCCGCTCGCGGTCTCGATCTCGCTCGAGCGGGTCGGGTTCAGTTGCTTCGTCTGCTGCCTCGCTGACGGCTGCAGCGTCCGCCATCGGTTCGTCGGCCGTCGTCTCGGTCGGCGCCTCGGCGCCGATTGCGTCGTCCGGGAGCTCGTCGACGGCCACGAGTCGCTCGAGTCGGCGCTCGAACTCCGCGTCGTCGATCTCTCCCGCCGCGTAGCGGCGTTTCAGTTCCTCGAGCGGATCCGAATCGGCGGCGGGTTCGCCGGTACGCGTTGCGTCCGTCGGCCCGTCGTCCTCGAGCAACAGCGCGACTTCGTCGCCCCAGAACAGCAGGATCGGCGTCAGCACGAACCAGCCAACGATCGTGATCACGCCGGCGAGCGCCTCGAGGCCGGCGAGTCCGGCGAGGCTCGTGAGCGCGAGCGTCAGGATCGCTACGAACAGCCATCCATCGTAGGCGATGGCGTCTCTGATCCTCTCGTCCATCTCTCCCTCGTTGTTCTCAACGGAGCTACAAAAAATCCCGCGGCGCTGGACGTCGGTCGATCGGAGAACGGAGTGGAAGGCGATCCTGCGGTGGCGCGCGCTGTCCTGCGATGAACGACCGTGAATCGGAGGATGAACTCACGCGAGGGATGAGTGACTAGTGCGGGACCTTCGGTCCCGCATACCATGCGAACGGGCTATCGGCCTGTGAGCAGACGAAGGGAACGAATCGGCTGGGGTGGTGGTAATTCCCTGTTGCCAGCACGAGCAGAACGCTAGTTTCGTCAGTGTACTACCCCTGTTGCTGGCAACGAGGAGAGCCACTCCCTCCCCAGCCGATTCGCTCACTCATTTCGTTCGTTCGCTCATCCCTCGCGCGCTGTCATCGACCGCCCTCACTCTCGTTCGGTCGGATCGACAGCGCGCGCCACCGTACGGCGTGTCGGTTCACGAGTCGAGGACACTCGAGTCACTCCGACTGCGAGACGAATCGTCGACTGAACCCCGTCCTCGCGGCGATCTCGTCCTACTCGAGCCCGATCCATTCGCCGCGCTCGTCGCTCTCCTCGATCGCGGCGAGGACGCGCTGGGCCTCGAGGCCGGTGTCGAAACTCGGCTCGAACTCGCCGCCGCTCTCGACGGCGCTTAAGAACTCGTAGTTCTCGTGGACGAATGTGTGCTCCCAGCCCAGTACGTGGCCCGGCGGCCACCAGTGGTCGACGTAGGGGTCGTCCTCGTCGGTCACCAGGATCGTCTCGTAGCCGCGGTTCTCGTCCCGGCGCAGCAGTTCGAGTTCGTTCAGGCGCTCGAGGGAGAACTTCAAGCTCCCCTCGGAGCCGTGGATTTCGATCACGTGGTCGTTCTTGTGCCCGGTCGCGACGCGGGAGGCCTCGAGGGTGCCCATCGCGCCGTTTTCGAACTCGAGTTGCGCGGAGTAGGCGTCGTCGACGGTGACGGATCGCGTCTCACCGTCCTCGCCCTCCACGGGACGTTCGTCCACGAACGTCCGCAGGTGACCGCTGAGCCGGTCGATATCGCCCGCGAGGTCGTCGTCGCCGACCAAGAACCGAAGCAGGTCGACCGTGTGCGCACCGAGGTCGCCCAGCGCGCCCGAGCCGGCCAGCTCCTCGTCGTTGCGCCACGACCACGGCGCTTCGGGGTCGACCAGCCAGTCCTGGAGGTAACGCCCACGGACGTGGCGGATCTCGCCGAGTTCGCCCTCCTCGAGCAACCGCTTCGCGTACTGGATCGCGGGAACGAACCGGTAGTTGAACGCGCAGCCGGCGGGCACGTCGTCGCCGGCCTCGCGGGCCGCGTCGGCCATCGACCGGGCGTCCTCGAGCGTCGGGGCGAGGGGTTTCTCGCAGAAGACCGGCGTGCCGGCCTCGAGCGCCGCGATCGAGGGCTCGGCGTGGACGTGGTTCGGACCGAGGTTGTAGAAGGCGTCGACCTCGTCGATCACGCCCGTCCAGTCGGTCGATATCTCGTCGAACCCGAGTCGGTCGGCCGCGTCCTCGAGCGCGTCCTCGTCTCGGCCGACGAGCACGCTGCGCTCGACGTCGGGCGCCTCCGGGAAGAACATTGGCAGCCGCGCCATCGCGTTCGCGTGTGCTTTACCCATGAATCGATAGCCGAGAACGCCGATCTCGAGGGTCATGGACGCCCGTTCACCGAGCCGACAGTTAGTTGTTGTCGAAGCGGGTGCCGGAGTCGCGTCCACCCGCTCGCGACGGCCGCAGCCGCGACGGTCACCGTCGCGCTGGGCCCCGTCGCGTCACCGTCGCCGTCTTCGGTGTTTGAGCCGCCGGTGGAGCGCCATCACGTCCTCGAAGTCCTCGTCGCCATCTCCGTCGATGTCGTAGCGGCCCGGCGTCGGCTCGGGGTCGGTGATGGAGGCCGTCTTCCCGACGGTCAGCGTCGCCGTCTCGCCGTCGTCCTCGTCGTCCGCGTTTACGCCCCAGTCGGTGCCGATCCAGAGTTCGTACTCGCCGGCCTCGACGACCCGTGGCCCCCATCCGGGGACGTCGCCGGGGACGACCTCGAGCGTCGAGAGGTCGAGGCCGACGGCGACGGTCTCGCACTCGCCCGGCTCGAGGGCGACCCGTTCGAAGCCCATCAGGCGACGGTGGGGCTGGAGCACGGAGCCATAGGACTCGGTGTTATAGACCTCGATGACGTGCTCGCCGGCCGTTTCGCCCGCGTTCTCGACGGTCACGTGGGCCGTCACGGCCGGTGTCGACGCGGGGTTTTTCACCGAGTCGGTCGACAGCGACAGGTCCGCGTACTTCCAGTCGGTGTAGGAGAGGCCGTGGCCGAACTCGAACTGGACCATCTGATCGCCCGCCCCGTCGGGGTGACGCGGCGGATACTCGTCGTAGATCTGTGGGACGTGCCCGACGTGGGACTCCCAGGTGAACGGGAGCTTCCCAGAGGGGTTGTAGTCGCCGAAGAGCGTGTCGACGACCGCGACGCCGGTATCGCTGCCCGGCTGGCCGGCGAAGACCACGGCGTCTAGGTGTCGGAACGTCTCCGCCGTGCCGCGCGGGCTTCCGGCGAGGATCACGCCGACGAGCGGAACGTCGTCGCCCGTCTCGGCATCGACGAGTTCGACGAGTTCCCGCTGGGCCTCGAGGAACCGCATCTTGTCCCGGTCGCCGAAGCTCTCGTTGTGCGTCCCCTCGCCGAGGACGACGACGACGGCGTCGGAGCCCGGTGCGGCCTCGCGGATCGCCGCCGCCTGCTCGTCGGTGATGTTGAAGAAGCCGTTGTCGAAGTTCTCGTAGAGGCTCTCGTAGGCGGCCGGCTCGTACTCCGTCGGCACGTGCGTGAGTCCGTCGCCGAGCCGGGCTTCCAGTTCGCCCTCGATCGTGTTCTGGCGCGGCCGCGGGCCGTCCGGGGTCAGCTCGCCGTCCTCGATCCCCTGCCAGCCGAGTGTCCAGCCGCCGTGTTGCATCAGGAACCGATTTTCCATCCCGTCGTGGACGCCGGGGCCGGTCAGCAGGAGGTCGTCGACGCCCTCGAGGGGCAGCGCGTCGTCCTCGTTTTGTAGCAGGACCAGTGACTCCTTGGCGAGTTGCTCAGAGACGTCGGCGGCGCCGCCGACGATGTCGCCGATCTCGTCCTCCGGCGCGAGGGGGTCCTCGAACAGTCCGAGATCGGCCTTGAGCGCGAGGATGCGACGGACCGACTCGTCGATGCGCCGCTCGGAGAGCTCACCGCTCTCGACGAGGTCGATCACGGTGTCGATGAACTCGGTCGGCGCCGTCTCGCCGCCGCACATGTGCATGTCGATGCCGGCCTCGATGCCCTGTCGGACCGACTCGCGCCAGCCCGCGTCGGTGTCCGGCAGGTACTCGTGGTTCGAGAGCATCCGCTCGAAGTCGTCCCAGTCGGTCAGTACCACACCGTCGAAACCGAACCGGTCGCGCAGGACCGTCGTCAGCAGCCACGGCGAAGCGTGGGCCGGCTTTCCGTTGACCGCGCCGCTGTTGACCATCACCGTCTTGGCCTCCTCGAGACCGCGCCGGTAGGACTCGAACTGTCTGGTCCGCAGGTCCCGCATCGAGGTCCGAGCGTGGGTCCGGTCGGAACCGGTGTTCGGGGAGCCGTAGCCGGCGAAGTGCTTGACCGTCGCGGCGACCCGCCCGCTCTGCTGGAAGCCTCGCGCCCGCGCTTTCCCCATCTCGCCGAGCAGCATCGCGTCCTCGCTGTGGCCCTCGAAGTAGCGACCCCAGCGCATGTCCCGCAGGACGTCCAGCGTCGGCCCGAAGGTCCAGTGGCCGCCGATCGCCGCGACGGAATCGCCCGTATGGGTCGCCGCCGCCTCGACGAGGTCGACGTCGCGCGTTGCACCCATGTTGAGTCGCTGCGGAAAGCTCGTACAGCCCTCGAGCAGGCAATTTCCGTGGAGGGCGTCACAGCCCCAGACGAACGGGATCGAGGGCTCGTTGACCTCGAGGTTGTACTCCTGGAGGCCGTTGAGCCCCTCGACGAACTCCCCACCGTCGTCGGTCGGTCCTGTGGCGCCGCCGTTGAGGATCGATCCGACGTGGAGTTCGGCGAACAGGTCGCCGAGCGTGTCCGCGTCGTCGTGATCGTTGAACGCGGTGTCGGGGTCGAACCCCTCGCCGAGGTCGTCGATCGCGACCTGGGTCATCTGGCCGACCTTCTGCTCTATGGTCATCGCCTCGAGCAGGTTCTCGATGCGCTTCGATCGCGTCCCGTCGCCGGCCGCCGCACCGGTGGCCCCGAGTCCGGCTGCGGCCGTCGCTGCACCGGTCGCCTTCATGAACGTTCGGCGCGATTCGTCGACTTCGTCACCATTGTTATCAGCTGTCATACGACCTATTCATATTACTCTATATTGTATAAATATTTCCTAGCTACACGCGAGGTAGCAGGTGGCTATGTCGCACGCGACTGCGGGTAACGATCGGGTAGCGCTTGTGTACGGAGGAGTACGCCGTACACGCCGATTCTCGGCGGTACCGTTTCCCCCGCTCGGACCGCACGCTCACCCAGGGATCGATGAACAACACAGTCCGATTCGACGACGCGAAGCGCATTCGACTGTCGGACGTCGCCGTGGAAACACGACCGCCCGACGGGATCGAATTCGCGGTGGAGGGCCATCTGAGAGTGTCAGAGGCGCTGCTCGGCGAGTTCGAGGGAACGACATTGAAGCCGGTCCGCGTGACCGTGTCGGTCGGCGACGCGGACTCCGTCGCGCTCGATCTGTCCGGGCCGGCGACGCTTCGACTCGAGACCGTCGACGTCGGCGTTGCGACGTCGGACCGGGAAGACCTCGCGGACGGAATCGACGCGCTTCGATCGTCCGCGAACGACAGTCCCGGGTCGGTCGACTCGCATCCCGACGTGCTCTCGTTCACCGTGGAGGGGGAGATCCGGGACGTGCCGTTGGAGACGATCGTGGCACTTTCGGCGAGTGTATCGAGCCTCGAGTCAGTGACGTTCGCCGTCGACGAATCGGTCCGGAGCGACGGCGGCGGTGGCGACGACGTGGTTTTCAAACTGTCCCTGCTCGGCTACGGGATCGTCGTTCGCTGGGACGGTTCGATCGTCGTAGTACCGGACAGTCGGGGTAGTCTCGATCCACTCTGATACCGATGGGATCGACCGATTCGACTGCGAGTCCGAGTCCGCTCATCGATCGCTCTAGCAGTAGTTGGTAGCACGATTTCTTTATTTAGTCTGCACTCCGGAACTGAAACGGGGCGATTCGTTAAGTACGAACGCGAATCTACTGATTCCGGGATTGGCCGGGGACTATGAGTAAGGAATAGAGCAGGACACAGAGACCGATGATCTCGCTGATTCTACTAATCAGCGGGAGGTAGAACGTATAGACTTGCGGTCGGAACCCAATCTCCTGACCGAGTGAGTTCGCGCTGATTGACAGAACCATCGGGACGACGGTGACGAGGCAAAGTCCACTTGCAAGATACAACATTCGGACACTGTTGTTCCGCCGGTATCCCCAATAGGCGTGAAAGACAATAAACAGCGCCAGTCCGGCCGCGATAAGCGTCGCCGAGAGCAGTAAAAGAAACTGGGACTGGGACTGTACACCAGTACTCTGTATCGCGGTCATCAGAGGCCCTCCCACATCTCAGTGAAGCGATCTGCGAGGTTTCCAGTTGCTCTCTCGGAGACCGTTACCTCAAACCCGTCATCGGTGAGTGTGACGGTGAGTTCGTCCAATCGAGTTTCATACATACTGTAGTGATTCCCATCGGACTGCGGAATTCGTCGTTCTGCAAGGAGTCCACAGTCAATGAGACGCTCTACACGGCGATATACCGTGGAAATCGAGATGTCGCAGGCCTCGCTAAGGTCTTTCGCGGACATCGGAGTATTCCTCGTCCGTCGAAGGATCTCCTGAGCGTAGCTGTCGTCGAGGAGAGCAAGTATCTCATCGCTGTCTGATTCATCGGTCACGAGTACCCTCTCCTGTTCGAATCGTCGTCGTCGTTCGCGATGAACGTTCAAATCGGGAATCTCCGGTGTCGCGGATAGACTCATATCGAAAACTCCAGGCACAGATCATTCATCATCAGCCGTATTGTGTTCACGAATTTTGGTAGACGCGCATGAATATCGCGGCGATTCCATATTGAACGGCTACGGTCACGAGAAACGCAATTCCACCGTCGTATTGAACCGAAACAGAGGAATGGGCGAGCTGGTAGGTTCCGATGAAAATCCCCATTGTGATGAGAGCCGCTGAGACAGTCCAGACGACGGCAGCGCCACCGGAGTACGTGATTGGCCAGTACTGCTCGTAAGCGTACGGGATGAACACCGCGAGAGCGAGTAAGAGTCCGCCGGTTTCTGATACTGAAAGCTCAATACTATACAAGGCAAGGAGGGCGAGAAGGGCCATGAGGACAGAGACGACACTGACCGTGAAGCTCTCTGTTAGATCTTCTTTGAGGCGGGTACCAATCGACGCGTCGTTGGACATACTCCCACCTATACAGGTGTATAAAAAGACACTTCTGTGAATTTGCTGAGTCAGCGAATTCTCCTCGAACCATAAGTGTAGGCCGGGAAGCGCATCGCCTGTACTTACCGTGAGTTTCGAAGGCTACTCTGAATAAAAGCCGTATTACCAACTACTGCTAGAGACCTTCCGAGGATCGTCGAGCACGGACACCACAGGGATGGTCCGCTCTATTCGTCCCAATCGATTGTCTCGGTTCGTTCCGCGTAGCGGAGGATGAACGGCCCGAGCGCTGCGCTGGTGCTCGCGACTCAGATGAGATTATCGACGCCGGATGTCGCGTTCGGAGCCGGCTCCGCGGGAACGGGGCTCGAGTGAACGATCGGATCGACTACTCGAATCCGCCGCGGTGGACGATCTCCTCGAGCGGCTTCCGGTCGCTGGGCTGTTCGCGGTCCTGCAGTTCTTCGGGGAGCGTCTCGGGCGGGGCGCGCTCGCCGATCGCGACCATCGCCTCGACCGCGTACTCCTCGGGGACGTCCAGTTCTTCGGCCGCGCGCTCGTAGTCGAAGCCGGCCATTCCGTGGACGGCCAACCCTCGGCGCGCGCCCTCGAGCGCGAGATTCTCCCAGGCCGCGCCGGTGTCGAAGGAGTGGACCGGCGCCGGTTCGCCGTTGTGATCGAACGTCGTCTTCGAGACGATGACCGCGAGCACGGCGGCGTCGCTCGCCCACGCGCGATTGTTCTCGGAGAGCAGATCGAGGAAGGCGTCCCACTCCTCGTCCTCGCGGTCGGCGACGAGGAACCGCCAGTGCTGATTGTTGAAGGCGGAGGGCGCCCAGCGGGCAGCTTCGAACAGGGGCAGGTACTCCTCCTCGTCGAGCGGGTCGCCGGTCATCGCGCGCGGCGACCAGCGGTTGACGAACAGCGGGTCGATATCGTGATCGGGATCGCGGTGTTCGGCAACTTCGTCACGCAGTTCGCGTCGGCTCTCGAGCGTATCTTGCATCGACGGTTTATTCGAACCGCCCCCATGTATATATTATCGGACACGAGGGTCACCAGGTAACACTCGTGTCGTGCTAGTGTACGTTGGTTCAACAATCTCCTGAAGAGAAATTTGTGTGTGAACTCCACCCACGAAGTATGGTCACATGCGGCTCTCGAAACCGGAACGGAGCGAAGAAAGTCGCGAGCGAAACCGCCGGCGGAGAACGAATCGTCGACGACTCACCGCGGAATCCGCGTCAGTCGTCGGCGGGCGTCGGCGTGCCGCGCTCGATGTCGATGTTGCCCTCGTCTAAGTCCGCCTCGACGTTGCGGGCGGCCTGCACCATGTTCTCCATCTTGCCGTAGGCGACCTCGCGGGGGAGCAGCTTCACGCCGCAGTCCGGCGAGACGACGAGCTGCTCCGGCGGGACGACCTCGAGGCCCTTCTTGATGTTCTCCTCGATCTGCTCGACCGATTCGACCTCGGCGACGTGCACGTCGGTGACGCCGAGCGCGAGGTCGGCAGTGAACTCGGGGTCCTTGAAGACGTCGAGCTGTTCGTAGTCGCCGTTGGCGAGCTCGAGGTCGAACTCGTCGACGGGGAACTCGAGGATCTCGGGGTAGATGCGGGAGTAGTCACCGTAACAGACGTGCAGCCCGATGCGAACGTCGTCGTCGATGTCGGCGACGATGTGCTCTAAGGCCTCGCCGACGATCGCGTGGTCGTCCGGCGTGGTCGCGAGCGCGGGCTCGTCGATCTGGATGTAGCGGGCGCCGGCGTCGACGAGCTTCTCAATCTCCTCGTTGACGAGGTCCGCGAGGGCATAGGCGAGTTCCGCGTCGTCCTCGTAGGCCTCGTTGAACGCCCAGCTCGCGAGCGTGTACGGACCCGTGATCGGGACCTTGACCGGGCGATCGGTGGCGCTGGCGGTGAACTCGTACTCGTCGACGAGCCAGCTCTCGTCGTACTCGACCTCGCTGACAACGCTGGGCTTGTCGAAGTAGTTGTGGCCCCAGACCTTGACGGGGCCGTTGAACTCGTAGCCGTCGATGCGGTGGGCGAAGAACTCGACCATCTCGTTGCGCCGCATCTCGCCGTCGACGACGACGTCTAGTCCCGCGCGCTCGTGTTCGCTCGTGATGAGGCGGGCGGCGTCGTCCTTGGCCTCCTGGTAGTCGTCCTCGTCGAACCCGTGGTCGTCGTCCTGGTAGAGCTCCTTCGCACGGTTGAGCCACTTGGGCTTGGGGTAGGAGCCGACGACGGTCGTCAGCAGGAAGTGGTCGTTCTCGTGGTTCTCGGGTCGGAACTGATCCTTGTTATCGTTCGCGCTCATGCGGCGGTCACCTCCGCGAGATCCGCGGCTTCGGCAAGGACGGCGAGCTTCTCCTGGTACTTGCTGTAGGGCAGGTAGAACGTCTCCGTGTTCGTCGTCAGGTAGACCGTCTCGAACTCGGTGACGCCGAGTTGGCCCTCGACCCATTCGGTCCGGTCGCGGATCGCTTCGGGGTCCTCGACGAGCGTGTTCTGGCCGTCGGCGAGGCCGAGCGCGACGTCGTCGGTCGCGCCGTACTCCTGGATATTGTAGAGGTTGTCGTCCTGGTTCGCGACGAAGTCGAAGCCGACCGCGTCGATGTCCGCGTCGAGCAGGTGCGCGTACACCTTCTCCTCGAGTGCGCCCCAGTAGGGCTGGACGACGACGTCGGCGTCGGTCGCGCTCGCGACCTGATCGATCGCTTCGCTCGCGCGTTCGTCCTGACCGTCCTCGGGGGCCGACTCGACCAGCGAGGGCTCGAGCAGGAACAGCGTCTCGATCCCGGGGAAGGCGTCGACCTCGCCCTCGAGGAAGTCAGCGATGGCGCCGAGGAACTCAGCCTCGTCGCCGTACTGTTCGTCGGTGGCGAGATCGGCGAGCGAGTACGGACCGGGGAGGACGGCCTGCAGGTCGCCGTCGGTCAGTTCCGCGGTCGCCTCGAGTTCCTCCGAGACGTCGCCGGAGAAGCCGAGATCGTCCTGGACGACCGGCTCCCGGTAGAAGTTGTTGTTGTCGTAGTAGCGGACGATGCCGCGGGTCTCGACGGCGTCGTGGACGGCGAGCGGGTGGGCGAGCATGTCGTCCCAGCGCAGTTGCCCCTCGACGATGCGGTCGAGGCCGGCCTCCTCCTGGACGCCGATCACTTCCTCGCGGGCCTCCTCGTAGGCCGCGGTGATCTCCTCGCCCTCGTCACCGCTGATGAGGTCGTGTTTCTGGTGGCCTTTCAGGTCCGAGAGGTCGTCTTTCGCCCAGTCCGGGAGCGGATAGAGCCCCGGCGTGGTCGAAACGTACTCAGTCATCGTGGAATCGGCTAGGCTATACCGACGCTTAATATTTTCCATCCTTGCTAATACACTGGAGTAATTCTTCCGGGTTGGCCCGTCCACCCGTCCGTTCGGATCGCGTTAGCCGTGAATAACCCACAAACCCGTCTTGGTCCGTTCGACCACCGAGTCTCGAGCCGTTAGCGACTGCCGAGAACGGTCACAGTAGTCCCGATTACCGAAATAACTCGAGGACCGTCAGGGTCTCGAAGGGGAACGACTCGTCGGCGACGGCGGCGGCGCTGAAGCCGTGCTCGCCGGCCGCTTCGACCACCTCGTCGACCCCCGTGAGGCTGCTGACCAGCAGGTAGACGCTGCCGTCGGGCGCGAGCACGCGGCCGATGTCCGCGAGGAAGGGATCGATGACCGCGCGGCCGTCCTCGCCACCCGAGAGGGCGCGCTCCATCCAATCGTCCCACTCGTTGTCGGGATCGGTTGGCAGGTACGGCGGGTTGAAGACGACCGCGTCGAGGGCGCCGTCGGCGAAGGGGGCGACCAGATCGGCCCGAACTGCCTCGAGGCCCGCCTCGCGGGCCTGCCGAACCGCGTGGGGGTTCAGATCCGCGGCGATCACGCGCGCGGGCGTCTCGTCGTCGATTCGGCCCGCGACGTAGCCCGAGCCGGTGCCGACCTCGAGGACGACCGAGCCCTCGTCGGCGTCGGCGAGGTTCTCGCAGGCCGCGTCCGCGAGGAGGTGCGAGTCCTCGGCCGGCTGATAGACGTCCGTTTCCACGTCGCGTTGATCCTCGAGTCCCATTTAATCGTCCTCCGTAGGCGGCATCCGTTTCGGTTCCCGCTCCGTGCTGTCGCCGTCGCGTGCGTCCGTTTCGTTACCGTCGCCCGCCTGTCCGGGATCGCTCGCTCGAGTTTCGCCGTCGTTGATCCGGAACCCGCTCGTTTCGGCCCGGCCGGACAGTTCGCGCTGCGGGTACGGGATCTTGATCTCCTCGTCCTCGAAGGCCGTCTTGATCTCGTTGATCGCGGCCGTGCGGGCCTGCCAGCGGCGTCTGGCGGACGGGTTATCGATCCAGAACCGCACGCCGAGGACGACCGCCGAATCGCCGAAGGACTTGCTGACGACCTGTGGCGACGGCGCCGTCAGCGATCGGTCGAGGTTCTCGACCGTCGTCCTGGCGATCTCGGCGGCCCGCTCGACGTCGCTCGCGTAGTCGATCCCGACGTCGATCTCGATGCGCAGCCGACCGCGCCGCGAGCGGTTCGTGACCGCGCTCGAGGAGATGACGTCGTTGGGGATCATGATGTACTCGCCGTCGAACGACTGGATGCGGGTGTTGACGATCGAGATGTCGGTGACGATCCCCTCGTAGTCCTCGACCTCGACCCAGTCGCCGATCTCGAAGGGCCGGTCGAACATCAGGACGAAGCCCGCGAGGACGGTGCCGAGCGTCTGGCGGGCGGCCATACCGACGACGATACCGAGGAACCCGGCCCCGACCAGCAGGCCGCCGAGGTCGTCGACCCAGACGCCGAGGATGACGACCAGCGACACCGACCAGATAATCACCTGCGAGATCCGGTGGGTGACCTCGCGCTGGTGGTCCGTGACCGCCGACGCCGAACTCAACACCTCCGTGATAACTCGCTTGACGAATCGCGTGACGATCAGCGTCCCGATTACGAGAATGAGCGTGACCGCTGCCCGGACGAAGACCGTCTCGTCGAGCCCCAGCCCTTCCGAGTAGAGCGTATAGGCGTCGCCGGTGAGGTTCCATACCTCGAGAACAACGCTGAGGGTGATCACGCAGGTCGCGATGAGGACGGCCGTCGACGCGATGTCGGCGTACAGCGGCTTGCTCCGCTTGCAGAGCCAGTCCTGGAGCCGTCGATAGGACAGCAGCACGGCCAGCAGCGCGGCGACCACCGCGATCGTCGCTGCGATCTGGAACTCGGTCCCGAACGCGTCCGACAACCGATTGAAAACGGTCAGTGGCACGGACATGGGATCACGCGTCTCTCAAGCGACTGGTTCGCGCAGGCTTGAGTATCCGTCGGTCGAGCGCGATCGGAACCGGGCCGCTTCGCTCCACCGCGGCGCTCACTGCGCGCGGGCCTCGTTCGGCTCGCCCACCTCGGCCGCGAGTTCGGCCAGCGCCGCGAACTCGGCGGGCGCCATCGCGTCGGCCCGTTTCCGGAGGAGTTCCTCGTCGGCCGCCTCGACGACCGCGTCGGGGGCCTCGAGGCCGGTGATGTGCGCCGTGTTGCGGATCGCGTTCCGGATCGTCTTCCGCCGCTGAGTGAACAGCGCCTTCACGAACCGCAGGAAGAACGCCTCGTCATCGACCTCGTAGTCGGGGTCGCGAGGCTCGAGTCTGACGACCGCGCTCTCGACGGCCGGCGGCGGCGAGAACGCCTCCTTGGGGATCGTTTCGACGATTTCGGGCGCCGCGTAGTGCTGGGTCGACACCGAGAGCCGGCCGTACTCGGACGTACCGGGCTCGGCGACCATCCGCTCGGCGAACTCCCGCTGGAACATGAGAACAAGGGGACGCCCTTCGGGGAGTAAGCGGAAGGTAATCTCGCTCGAGACGCCGTAGGGGAGATTGGAAAGCGAGGCCGTGAACTCGGGCAGGTCGACCTCGAGGGCGTCGCCCTCGATCACCGTCAGGTCGCCGGCCGCGATCTCGTCGGCGAATTCCTTGCGGAGGAACGCAGCGAGTTCCCGGTCGCGCTCGACGACGGTAACGTCGTCGTCCTCGTCGCCCATCGCCAGCAGGCGGTCCGTCAGCGCGCCCGTTCCGCCGCCGATCTCGAGGACGTGGTCGGTGTCGGCGTCGATCTCCTCGAGGTAGGTCGGCAGCCGGTCCAGTACACGATCGTCGACCAGAAAGTGCTGGTCCCGATCCGGATCGCCGCGGACGCCCGCCCGCGCGATCAGTCCGTCTGGGTCTCTCATTGACTGTGGTTGCGCGGGGACGGGTGTAAACGCACCGTCTCGCGGTTTCGGTACGACCCTCGAGCGGCTCCGATCCGAACCGACTCTATCGCGGGCGTCTCGAGGGGCACCGTTCGACGACGAGGGCGAGTCAGTGGTTTTGCTGAAAGTCGATATAGCGGTCGCCGCTGTCCGGATCGGTACGGAGTTCGATGAAGAGCCTATCGGTACGGTCGTCGTCGTCGACCAGCGCCGGATAGAAGTGGTACGTATCGCTCACCGCCGGCGCCGTCGAAACGGCGACGTCGACGACGTACGTATCGCTCTCGAGCGCGTCGTCGTCGGTCCGTTCCGCCGCGACGGCGCCCTCGGGCGGCGGCGAGAGTTCGTACCGCTCTCGCAAGACGACCGCGTCGGTGTACTCCTCGGCGTCCGCGAGAAACACTTCGACGTCGATCTCGTGTCGCTCCGAGTCGAAGTTCAGCAGCGTCAGCGACAGCTGGGGCGTCTCCGAACCGAAGTCGAGACAGCCCGAAAGCGCCGCGAGACCGCCGCCTCCGCCGAGTGCAAGACACGTTCGTCGGGATACTGCCATTGAATCGACGCCAACACGTTAGTAATATAGACTCTCTTATCGAGACTGTCCCGTTCGATCGATCCGGTCGCTCGAGCGCTAACGTCGGAGAGAAGTGACTGTCGGCTGTGACGGGTACCGGTTGCCGTCAGGAACCCCTCGCCGGTCGCGACGGGGTAGCTCTCACTGATTCTGTTCCTGTTCGCGCCGGCCGACGAACGTCTGGTACTTCAGGTCGTCGTCGCGCAGTTCTTCCAAAATACGCTCGACGAGAATTTCGTCGGGATCGTGGAGCCCGGAGACGCGTTCGGAGAGCTCCTCGAAGCTCTCGAAGGGCTTTCGCTTGCGTTCGTCGAGGATGCCGTTGCGGAGCTTCTTCCCGATCCCCGGCAGCAGGTTCAGCTGGTGGAGCCGCAGCGTGATCGGCTGGGCGTCATTGTAGAAGTCGACGAACCGTTCCTCCTCGTCCTCGACGAGGTCCGCGACGACGTACTCGAGTTCCGACTGGGCGCCCGAGGAGAGGTCCTCGTACTCGACCCGCCGGGCTTCGGTGACGACGTCGCGTTCGCTGGCGGGCTCGATGACGACGTCGCTGCCGATCGTGAGTCGCTCGTCCTCGTCGAACGCGACCTGATAGAGCTCGAAGTTATCGGTCTCGAGGGCGTAGCCGGCCGGCGATTTCTCGTACTGCGGACGGCTGTCGTCCGAGAGCCCGTGCGCGAGATAGTCCAATACGACTGCGCGACGGACGTCCGCCTCGCCGCTATCGGATTCGGTCATTGTGATAACCATACGGCGACGGCGTACTTAAAGAGTCGGCCCGCGGTCAGGCGTACTGGGCGACGACGTTGAGGATCTCGTCGAGTTCGTCACCCGACAGCGAGTACCGTTGCTGTGCGTACACCGAGCGGAGTTCATCGCGGTTGCGCGGCAGGAGGTTGGCGATCTTGTACGCCGTCGGTTCATCGACCTTCTCTACCTCCTGGAGCTGGTCGACGAGGTCCTGTGCCTCGGCGGGCTCGAGGACGGTAAACCGGTTGACGTGCTCGACTGCGCGTGCGAGCTCGTACGGCAGCTCCCGGTCCTCGTCTAACGCCCGTTCGGCTTCGATGTCGGCGAGCAGCTCCTTCGTTTCCGAGACCGTGAGGAACTCCTCGTCGACGATCTCCTTGAAGATCGTCATGCTCGCTCAGATCCGGGTCTTCTCTTGGTTCTGGGCGCGCATGTGCGCGGCGGTGACGATCAGCGTCTTCTCCTTGCCGCGGTCGCTGATCTGGACCTTGAAGGCGTCGCCCTGTTTGCCGATGACTTCGCCGGTCTGTCCGTCGAAGCGCGGGTGGAAGCGGCCGTTGGGGACGCTCGGGTCGATCTTGAGGTGGACCTTCTCGCCCTCCTCGTACTCCTGAATCGCGCGCTGTGGCGACGAGGTGCCACGGTTTCGAGGTTCGTTCGAGAGTTTTCTACGGGATCCCTGACGAGGGCCATTAGAGTTCGGCATAGTCGTACGACGGTGTTGTCCGGTCGGCGTTATAAAACGCACGTATTCGTACGGCCGCGGCGGCGACGAGCCGATCGGCCCGCCGTCGGGCGGTAATGAGGGCGAAACCGGACGGCGCCGCGGGCTGATCGCCGGAGAGAGCGCGGTGGGTCGGCCGGTTCCCGCGAACTGGGAGCGTAGGGGGTGTTTATTGAAGCGGTCCTGTGGTATTCCTACGCATTGATGCGTCAGTACGAACTTCGGCTCTCGCCGCAGGGAGGGTGGTTTCATCCGTTCGAAAAGCGGATCGATCGCCGCGAAGGGGTCGACCGCGTGGCGATCCACCGGATCCGTCTCCGCCCCGACGGGCTCGGGGTGATGGTCTACGAACTCGCGGGGGAGTTCGAACGCGTCGAGGCGCTCGTCGACGAGGAGCTCGGCTCGCTCGGCTACTGGATCGAGGAGTACGGCGACCGAATCTTTGTCTGTTCGCGGTTCGTTCCGAACGAGACCGTCAGCGAACTCCTGCGGGTGACGCGGGACTTTCAGGTGTTCCTCGACCCGCCACTGACGTACGTCCGCGGGGGCGATCTCAAGGTGTCGCTGTTCGCGACCGAGGAGTCGTTCCAGCGGGCGCGGTCGGTCGTGCCCGACACCGTCGATCTCACCCTCGAGACGAAGCAGCCGTTCGAACCTGAGGAGAACGTCTTCCTCGCGTCGCTCACGCCGAAACAGCGCCGGCTGTTCGAGACGGCGATTGAACTCGGCTACTACGGCTCGCCCCGGGAGACGACCTACGAGGAGATCGGCCGCGAGGTCGGCATCGCAGGCGGGACGGTCGGCGAACACCTCCGGAAGATCGAGGCGAAACTCGTCGATCACGTCGTCTCGGCCTCGGTCACGGAGTCGCCGAAGCGACGACAGCTCCAGTGAGGCGGTTTCCGGCCGGCCCGAAGGAGCAAGAGTCACCCGGCTCGAGGTCGTTGGGCCGGTATGGACGATTCCGACAGCGACAGTGACGGCGTCGACGAACGCGGCGAGCAGGAGCCGCGCCGAATCGAAACCCGCTCGATCCACGCCGGACAGGAGCCCGATCCCGAAACGGGCGCGCTGATGACGCCGATCCTCGCGAACTCCACCTACAAACAGGACGCGCCGGGCGATCACCGCGGCTACGAGTACTCCCGGACCGGAAACCCGACTCGGACGGACCTAGAGGAAAACCTCGCGAGCCTCGAGAACGCCGACTACGGCCGCGCGTTCGCCAGCGGGATGGCCTCGATCAACACCGTGCTCAACCTCCTCGAGGCCGGCGATCACGTCGTCACCGGCAACGACGTCTACGGCGGCACCCACCGCATCTTCACGCAGGTCTACGAGGAGTACAATATCGAGTTCTCGTTCGTCGATATGACCGACCTCGATGAGATCGAGGCGGCGTTCCGCGAGGAAACGGCGCTGCTCTGGCTCGAGACGCCGACCAACCCGCTTATGTCGATCGTCGATATCGCGGGCGCGGCCGACATCGCCCACGACAACGACGCGCTGTGTGCGATCGACAACACCTTCGCGACGCCGTACCTCCAGCGCCCCCTCGATCTGGGCGCGGATATCGTCTCCCACTCCCTGACGAAGTATCTGGGCGGCCACTCGGACGTCGTCGGCGGCGCCTTGCTGACCAACGACACCGACCTCGACGAGCGACTGGGCTTCTACCAGAACTCCGTCGGCGCGACGCCGGGCCCCTTCGAGTCCTTCCTTGTCCTCCGGGGCACCAAGACCCTCCCCGTCCGCATGGACCGCCACTGCGAGAACGCCCGCGCAATCGCCGAGTGGCTCGACGACCACCCCGACGTTGACCGCGTCTACTACCCCGGCCTCGAGTCCCACCCGGGCCACGAGATCGCCGCCGAGCAGATGGACGACTTCGGCGGCATGCTGAGCTTCGAACTCGACGCGAGCTTAGAGGAGGCCAGCGAGGTCGTCTCGAACACCGAGGTCTTCACCCTCGCGGAGAGCCTCGGCGGCGTCGAGAGCCTGATCGAACAGCCCGCGCCGATGACCCATGCCGCCATTCCGCGCGAGGAACGGCTCGAGGCCGGGCTCTCGGACAGCCTGATCCGTGTCTCGGTGGGGATCGAGCACGTCGACGACCTGATCGGTGACCTCGAGAGCGCGATCGAGACGGCGCTCGAGTAGCCGCCCGAGCGCTGCCGGGCGCGTACCGGGTGCCAGACACGCCAGACGAGGCGTCACGCTGCCGGGTGCCGCGCTCGCGCGAGCCGTCAGGCCCCGCCCCGACGGGCGAGTTGCGAGCGGAAAATCGGGACGAACCCGTCGAGGTACGCCCGAACGTCGACGGACGCGATCTCGCCGCAGTAGTCGGCGCCCCGCTCGTACTCGCAGCGCCAGCGATCGACGAACGCGGCTTCGATGCCGGCGTCGCGGATCCGGTTGGCGATCGCACCGACCGCCGCTGCGGACGGCTGCTGCTGGAGCGCACGGAGTTCGTCGATCGACACGACGCCAGACTCGAGGGCGCGGACCACGACGCCGGAACTGTAGTCGCCCTCGGCGAGTTCGCGCTCCCAGGAGGCGATCCAGTTTCCGATTCGCGCCATCCGCTGGCCGCGGGCGACGACGTCCCGAACGGCCGAGAGGTCGCGTCGCTCGAACTCGGACGCGTTAGCGAGATCGATGTCGGCGAACGGGAAGAGCATCATGTTGTAGACGTCGTAGGTTCGGAGTTCGCGCTCACCGGCGAGGCCGGGATACCGGGCCAGCAGCGCCGAGTAGTCGACCGACTGGAGCGCCTGCCGCACGTCGAACCGGAACAGCGGCTCGAACTCCTCGGCCCGCGGGCTCTCTCTGAACTGCGACAGCAGCGCGTCCCAGAGCTCCTGCTGGAATCGAACGTACGCGCCGTCGACGCCGTCGCGCGTCGGATCGGCAGGCCGCGAGTCGAACGGGACGAGCAGCAGTTCCTCGAGGGTCGCCCGGTCGCCGTGTCGCTCGGCGACGTCGTCGATGACGGTGATGAACATCGTGGCGAGCACCTTCGCGTCGCGAACGCGCCGCCCGCGCTCGTCGTCGACACACGACAGGCGAAACTCGGGTTCGACCGCGTCGAACCACCGCCACGTGGATCGGTCCCGATCGCCGATCCGGTCGTCGTAGGCGTCGGCCAGCGGCCGAACCGTTTCCGAGAGCGTCCGCGTCGGTGCGTTCGCAAACGGATCAATCTCGTCCTCGAGGCTGGGGAACTGCGACTCGGCTACCATCGTTCACTCAAAAGATAACTGAAACTAAAAATGTTTTTTGCTAATTGTTTAAATTGTAATATGCTGTTGGCGCCCCACGGCGAGCGACGCGAGGAAACCGGACGGACAGTCCTTTCGTGCTGGGAGCGAACGACTCGAGTATGCCTGCAGACGAACGCGAGGTGGGCGTCCATACGCTCCCGATCACGGTCGAGTACGGTAGTCGAACGATCACGCTCACCCCGACGCTGGTCGAGACCGAGCGCGGACCGGTCCTGATCGACGCCGGCCCGGAGGGCGCGCTCGAGGGCCTTCGAACGCACCTCCGGTCGCTCGGCTACGCTCTCGAGGACATCTGGCTCGTCGTTCTCACCCACCACGACGCCGATCACGCGGGCGGACTCGACAAGTTGCTCGAGGTCGTCGACGCGGTCGTCGCGACCCACCGCGAGGAGGCGCCGTATATCGCCGGCGAGCGCGATCCGATCAAGGGCGACGGCGATCGTTATCCCCCCGTCGACGTCGATCTGGAACTCACCGGCGGCGTCCGAATTCCCACCCTCGCCGGCCCGATGGAGGTCCTCGAGACGCCGGGCCACGCGCCCGGACACGTTTCCCTGCACTTCCCGGAGGACGGCCTGTTGATCGCCGGCGATGCCCTCGTCGCGGACGACGGCTCGCTGTCGGGACCGAACCCCGACTTCACCCCTGACACGGATCGCGCCCTCGAATCAGTTGGAAAACTGGCCGACCGCGAAATCGAGCACGTGGTCTGCTACCACGGCGGCTACGTCGACAGCGGGAGCGAACGGATCCGAGAACTCTCCGAGCGCGGACTCGAGGACTGACGAAACGCGTGCGGTCAGACGGAGATGGGCGGGACGGACGCCTGCAGTTGCTACGAATGTACCTAACCCGCTTGCGACTGCGTTTCAAACCGGCAATGAGCATCCTCTCCCAATCCGAAGAACAGAGCGACAGCGCAGTCGGCCAGCCGAGCGGCGACGCCGAATCGGCTGCGGACTCGGACGTAACCGCGCGGCCGCTGTTCCGCCTCGGGCGGGTCCTCTTCGGCGGCGTCCTCGCGTTCACGGCCGTCGACAACCTCCGGCAACTCGAGGGGCGGATCGACTACGCCGACGCCAAGGACGCGCCGCTGCCCGGCGTAACGGTGCCCTCGGTCAGCGGGAGCCTCCTGCTTGGCGGCATCAGCGTCGCCCTCTGGCGGGCCCCGGCGGCCGGCGCCGCGGCGATCGCCAGCTTCCTGATCGGGACGACACCGATCATGCACGACTTCTGGAACGAGGACGACCCCCAACAGCAACAACAGGAGCTAACCCACTTCCTGAAGAACACCGCGCTGCTGGGCGCGGCCCTCGCGTTCCTCGAGGTCGGCCAGCGAGAGACGTAGTCCGTCGCCCGCGGCATACGCGGCACACCTCGTGTATACAACCTTTTCGCGTTGGGGAGGTGACGATACTCCATGAGCCGCATCGTCGGTCGTACGTTCCGTCCGTCGCGGCGGGAGCGATAGATGTCCGCCCTCCGCGTTCGCCGATTCGAACCGGCGGACACCGATCGGATCCGGGAGCTACACGAAACGGCCATGCGAGACGTCGGGGCCTACGTCGCGGACGTTCCGGACGAGGATCTCGAGACCGTCACCGAGACGTACCTCGAGAGCGGCGGCGAGTTCCTCGTCGGCGAGCGCAAGGGGCGAATCGTCGCCATGGGCGCGTTCCGGCCGGTCGACGGGACGGACTTCGTCGCACAGGTACTCCCCGACCTCCCGGGGTCGACGGTTGAACTAACCCGTATGCGCGTCGATCCGGACTATCAGCGCCGCGGCTACGGTCGGCGAATCGCGACGGAACTCGAACGACGCGCTCGCGAGCGGGGGGCGACGCAGATCGTCCTCGACACGAGGCCGACACAGACCGCCGCCCGCGGACTTTACGAGACGCTGGGGTACGAGGAAGCGGCGTGCGAGCGGATCGAGGGGTTCGGCGAGCCGTTCGAACTGGTATTCTATCGGAAACCGCTCCTCGACGGCGAGTAACGGCGGCTCCTCGACGGCTCGTTCGTCACTCCTCGAGCAGTTGCTTCAGTCGATCCAGTTCCGTCAGCGCCTCGACGGGCGTGAGGTGCGCGAGGTCTAGCGCCCGGAGTTCGGCGGCGACGTCGGTGGGAATGTCGCCTCCGTCTGCAGTGGCCGCAGCAGCCGCGTCGGCGGTCGGTTCGGCCGAGGCGTCCCCGTCGATCGCGTCTTCACGCTCTTCGATCGATTCACCGTCGTCGACATCGTCACCGGCCGCCTCCGAGACCAGTTCCCGCGAGCGTTCGACCACGGTCTCGGGGACGCCCGCGGCCGTCGCCACCTCGACGCCGTAGGAGCCCGTCGCCGCGCCGGGGGCGATCTCGTGGTGGAAGACGACCTCGCCGTCGTCCTCGTCGACCTCGAAGTGGAGCGTGAACGCGGCCGCGAGCTCGTCGGCGAGTTCGGTCAGCGGGTGGTGGTGGGTCGCGAACAGCGTCGTCGCGCCGACCCGGTCGTGGAGGTGTTCGGTGATCGCCTGCGCGATGGCCATCCCGTCGGCGGTCGAGGTGCCCCGGCCGACCTCGTCTAAGAGGACCAGCGAGCGCTCGTCGGCCTCGCGCAGAATAGTCGCGAGTTCGTCCATCTCGACCATGAACGTCGAGCGCCCGCCCGCGATGTCGTCGCTGGCGCCGACGCGGGTGAAGATCCGATCGACGGGCGTCAGCCTGGCCGCGCGGGCCGGGACGAAGCTCCCGACCTGCGCGAGCAGGACGATCTGGGCGACCTGGCGCATGTACGTCGACTTCCCCGACATGTTGGGGCCCGTGATCACGGCCAGCCGCCGGTCGTTCGTCAGCCGGGCGTCGTTGGGGACGAACGACTCCTGGGTGCGCTCGACGACCGGATGCCGGCCCCCTTCGACGCCGATCTCGAGGCCGTCCCGGCCGTCGCGCTCGAGCATCTCGGGGCGACAGTAGTCGTACTGGGCCGCGACGGTCGCGAGCGAGACGAGCGCGTCGAGGGACGCGATCGCCTCTGCCAGTCCCTGCACGCGTTCGACCTCGGCGGCGATTTCGCTGCGGACCTCGCAGAACAGTTCGTACTCGCGCTCGTCGGCTCGCTGCTGGGCGCCGACGATCTCGTCCTCGCGTTCCTTGAGCTTCGGCGTGACGAACCGCTCGGAGTTCTTCAGCGTCTGCCGGCGCTGGTAGTTCTCGGGGACAGAATCGAGGTTCGGGTTCGTCACCTCGATGTAATAGCCGTGGACCGAGTTGTGGCCGACCTTCAGCGAATCGATGCCCGTCCGCTCGCGTTCGCGCTCCTCTAAGTCGTCGATCCACTGCTTGCCGTCTCGAGCGGTCCCCCGGAGGTCGTCGAGGTCGTCGTCGTACCCCTCCGCGATGATCCCGCCCTCGGTGATTTCGATCGGCGGCTCCGCGACGACGGCGTCCTCGATCAACTCGCGGACGTCCGCCAGCGGATCGAGGTTCTCGCGGAGGCTCCGCAGGCGTTCGCAGTCCGCGTCGGCCAACTGCTCCCTGATCTCGGGGACGACCGCGAGCGTATCGCGCAGCGAGCGCAGGTCCCGGGCGTTGGCTCGCTCGCGGGAGATGCGCCCGATCAGCCGCTCTAAGTCGTAGACCTCCCGCAGTCGGTCGTAGAGGCGCTCGCGGGTCCGCACGGCCGATTTCAGCTCGGCGACCGCATCGTGGCGGGCCTCGATCCGCGCGGGCTCGAGCAGCGGCCGACGGATCCAGTCCCTGAGCTTACGACCCCCGAGCGCGCTGGCGGTCTCGTCGAGCACACCGACGAGCGTGGCGTCGTCCCGGCCGTGGACGGTCCGCGGCTCGAACAGCTCGAGGCTGCGCAGGGCGACGGCGTCTAACAGCAGGTACTCGCGGGGATCGTAGCGGGTGAGTTGGGTGATGTACTCGAGGCGTTGCTCGGCGTCGCCCTCGAAGACCGCCTCGACGCGCTCCTCGTCGTCGACGTCGCCGCGTTCGCCCTCGTGTTCGCCGCCGCGGACGTACTCGGCGTACGCGAGCAAGGCGCCGCAGGCCCGTATCTCGGCGTCCGCCGCGAGCAGGGCGTCGGGGTTGCGAAAGTACGCCGCGAGCTTGTCGGCGGCCCGTTCGCGGTCGAAGGCGCGGGCGTCGAACGGCGTCACCATGCAGTCGTCGGGGACTGGGTCGGCGGGCGCGTCGGGGCCGACAACGGCCTCCGAGGGGTCGAATCGGCTCACCTCGTCGGCGATCGACTCGGGGGCGGTCGCGCTCGTCGCGTAGAAGTCGCCCGTCGAGACGTCGAGCAGGCCGAGCCCGAGCCGCTCGCCCTCGCGAGCGATGGCCGCGACGAAGTTGTTATCGTCACTCGAGAGCAGTTCGTCCTCGGTGAGCGTCCCGGGCGTGATCACGCGGGTGACCGCCCGCTCGACCACGCCGGAGGTCTCGCCGGGCTCTTCGACCTGGTCCGCGACGGCGACGCGATAGCCGGCCTCGAGCAGCTCCTCGATATACGATTCGGCGTTGTCGATCGGAATGCCGGCCATCGGGTACTCGCCGGTGGAGTCCTCGCGGCTCGTCAGGGCGATCTCGAGCAGGCGAGCGGTGCGCTCGGCGGCGCCGCAGAAGGTCTCGTAGAAGTCCCCCACCTGAAAGAGCACGATGGCGTCGTCGTAGCGGGCACAGAGGTCGTGGTACTGCGCCATCATGGGCGTCAGCTCGTCGCGCTTCTCGGCCATCTGTTCCGGAGGGCCAAGCGCCGGATCCATACCCGAATACCGCCGTCGGACGCGGAAATAGCTTGCTGGATCGGCGCCGAACGGTCCGATTTCGGGACAGGTCTAGTCACAAGACTGTCAGGAAACGGAAAAGGTGTATTACGCTCGACCGCACAACCCCACACGAATAGCATGACCACCCGTTCGTCGACCGCGAGTCGCGCCCTCGTCTGTCTCGTCACTCTCCTCGTCTGCGGCGCCGGAACGGTCGGAATCGTCGCCGCCGCGACCGGCGGCGCCGCGTCGCTGGGGACCGACGACTCGCTCGCCGGGTCCGTCGACGAAACCGACGAGTTGGAAAACGCCAGCGACGACCTCGAGAACGTCGGCGACGGGAACGCGACGAACGAGACCGTCGACGAGGACGACGGGGCGACTGCCGAACGGGATTCCGGGACGGACGGGACTTGGAACGCAACCGACGAGAGCGACGACTCCGCCGACGAACCAAAAGATATCCTCGAGAACGGGACCGGGACAGCGACGAACACGACTGACGAGACGAGGGACGCGGTCGACACCGTCGCTAACGGGACGACCGAGACGGCCGACGGGTTGCTCGAGAACTCGAGCGGCGCGCTCGACGGCGACGCCGAACTCGACGGATCGAACGGAACAGGGTCCGTCGACCTCGAGGTGTCGGCGTCCGCGTCGACCGACTCGAGCGACGGCGCGGATGACGACGAAGATAACGCTGCGAGCGGGGGCGGTGCTGACGACAGGACCGGCGGCTCCCCGGTTCCGGACGGTACCTCGACGACGGCCGACGCCGTCCTCGTCGGCCTGCTCGGGACGATCACCGCCGCGGGGGCTGCAGCGGGGAGTGCCGGCGCCGCCGGTGGGGCAGCCAGCACCGGTGCCGGCGCGGGTGCCGCTGCCGGTTCGGCCGGCGCTGGCGCGGGATCCGCTGGCGCTGCAGGCGGCGCGACCGGCCTCGCGGCGAACTGGCTCGGCCAGTCCTCCGTCCTTCGGCACCTCCGCCGTCTTGGTTCGCTGCTCCCGGTGAAACTCCTCTCGATCCTCGGCTACAGTCGCTACGACGATTCGGACCCCCTCGAGAACGACCGCCGGCGGACGATCTACGAGACCATCGCGGCTGACCCCGGCTGCTACCTCTCGCAGGTCAGCGAGGAGAGCGGCGTCGCGCTCTCGACGGTCCGCCACCACGTCCGCATCCTCGAGGAGGAGGGGCTGGTCGCCGCGACCAAGGTCAACGGCAAGCGCCGGTACTTCCTCGCGGACGAGGCCGCGGTCGCGCCTGGCGACGGCGGGCCGACCGCCGAGGACGCCGAACTCCACGCTGCCCTCGCGGAGCCCGCCAAGCGGGCGGTGCTCGAGACGCTCGCGGACCTCGGTTCGGCGCCGAACGGTCGCCTCGCCGCCGAACTCGAGCGCGATCCGAGCACGGTCTCCCACCACCTTTCGGCGCTCGAGGAGGACGGACTGGTCGTTCGGGAGAAAGAGGGTCGGTCGGTCGTCAACGAACTCGCTCCGGCGGTCGAGGCGGCGCTGAGCGAGACAGAGCCGCCGCTCGAGGACGAAGCGGTCGAACCATCGGCCTCGGTGCCCGCAGACGACTAACGGAGGGGGGAGGGGGTAGCACCGTCGATGGTCAGTCTCATTCACGCCCCTCTCGACTTCAGACGGTGTATTTCGTACGACCACTGTCCTCGATAGACCGGCGTCGCCAGCCGGCCCGTCGTTCTCGATCCCTTCGCTACTGCGAGAACCGCGTCGGTGCCCTCGCTGTTCCCCTCGAGTTCGATACGGACGCAGTCCCGCCGATGGGTGGCAGCTTCCTTACCGGAGACTCAAAAAGGATTTAACTCGACTATTGCTAATATCATCATGGATATCTGTCGTCGGATTCCTGCCGGCGGTTCGCTACGAGCCTTCATTGGAGTCACCGACCGAAACGCCGGAGTCAGTATCGGGTTCCGATTCGGAGAGACAGAAGACGAACTCGACACGGAACCGCCCGCGCGCTCGGAGGTACCGACGCTCGAGTGAACTATGGTCGGCCGATATCGACACCGTGACGGCTCGACGCGCGATCGAGACGCCCTCGAAGCGGACCGCACGGTATGTACGGTATGTCTGGACGGATGAATACGGTTCGTGCGGCGGTGCGCCGAAACGGGACCGTCCTGATCGCGACCGCCCTCCTGTCGATTCTCACGCTCGGCGGTACGGCGGCGGTCCTCGAGTCGACACCGATACCGTCCCCGTACGACGCTCCCGCGGACGGGACCGGAGGGTCCGGTCTCTCCCTGATGGCCGTCCTGATACTGCTCGTCGACGCGTTGCTTTCGCTGTTCGGCATCGAAGCCGATCCCGCCGCTCTTGCAACCGGGGCCGGCTCCTGGGCGGACGCACTCATTGTGGCCCTCAGCGTGCTCCGTTCGGTCGCCCTTCCGCTTCTCGGTATCGGTGTGATCGCGACGATCGTCCTGCACGTTCGCCGTCGGCTCCCGACGTCGGCATCCGGATCGCTCGTCTTTCGTCTGGGCGCCCGACGGTCGTCGAACCGGACGTCGCGGTCGACCGCGACGGACCAGAGCTGGCCGCCCGCCGAGCCCAGAAACGACGTGGCCGAGGCGTGGGTTTCGATGACTGATCGGCTCGACGTAGAGCGTCCTCGCTCTCGAACGCCCGAAGAGTGGGCCGAGGCCGCCATCGACGCGGGATACGACGAGGAGGCGGTAACGACGATAACGGAGCTGTACAGGGAAACCCGATACGGGGACGCGACCGAACCGCTCGAGCGTCGCCGGGACGCGATCCGCGAACTCGAACGGCTCGAAGGAGGGGGTGATACCGAGTGACGGAACCGATATCGGTCGCTCGGAGGTCCCTGGTGACGATCGGCGCGGTGTCGGTCTGCGCCGCAGCGGTCGTCTTGACCGTACCCGGAATCGAGGACTGGCTCCGTTGGCCGTGGGACGGCGAACTGCTGCCGGTCGCGTTTTTCACGGTGGTGGTTACGATCGCGAGCCTCCTCGGTCCGTTCGTTGCATTCGACGACGCCGAGCGCACGGGGTCGGACGGCCGGACACCCGAGTCGCCCCCGCCGACGCCGACACCCGGGTCCGAGATCGACCGCCTGTTGGACCGCCGGTGGCTGGTATTGCGCCCGTCGACTCGACACCGACGCGTTCACTCTCGATTCCGGGAGGTGGCGATTCGAACGATCGTCCGAACGACCGACTGCTCTACGGCGGCCGCCCGCGAGCGACTCGAGCGGGGGACGTGGACGGACGATCCGGTCGCCGCGGCGTTCGTCCGCGTCGAAGACGGTTCGGCATCGTCCCGGTTCCGATCGCTCGTGGATTACGTCTCCGTTCCGCGACGGGCTCGGCGGACGGCGCGAGCGATCCGAGTGCTCGCTGCGGAGGCGGAGGCCGAGGAGGAGCGGCGATGACGACACGACGAACGACCCGCTGGAACCTCTCGCTGGCCGCCGCCATGCTCACGAGCGGAACGGGTGTTCTGCTGGCGGAGCCGATGCTCCTGCTCGTCTCGATTCCCGGCGTCGTCTTCGCGACCTATTCGCACGTCACGTCGGCCCCGACTCCGACGCTGGAGTTCGAGCGATCGCTGACCGATTCTGATCCGTCGCACGGTGATCCGGTCGAGGTCACGGTTACCCTCCGAAACGCGGGCGATCGGACGCTCCCCAACGTCTGTCTCGCCGACGGCGTCCCGCCGATGCTCTCGGTTCGGAACGGGTCGGCACGGCATGCGGCAGCGCTCGGTCCTGGCGACGAGACGACGTTCTCGTACACGGTCACGGCGAAACACGGGGTTCACCGCTTCGGGCCGGCGAGCGCCGTCCTCGAGGACGCGAGCCGCAGTATCGAAGTCGAGACGACCGTCGAGGAAGAGACGGAACTCGCCTGTCGCTCCCCGGTCCGAACGGTTTCGCTCGGTCGAATAGCGCACCGACACGCGGGCGCGACCGCCACGACCGACGGCGAAAGCGGCATCGAGTTTTCGACGGTCCGCTCCTACCGACCGGGCGATTCGCCCGCCAGTATCGACTGGAACCGGTACGCTCGGGACGGCGAACTGACGACCGTTAGCTTTCGCGAGAACCGCTCTCAGGCGACCGTCCTCTGTCTCGACGCTCGGAACCGTTGCTACCGCTCGACCGGCCGCGGCGAACCGCACGCCGTCCTCTACGAACGCGCCGCGGCGCGCGAACTGCTCGAGGCCATCTCCGAGTCGGACGGACCGATCGGGCTCGCGGTCTTCGGCACCGAGTTCCACTGGGTCACTCCGAACACCGGTTCCCGCCACGCGGCGACGCTGCGACGGACACTCGAGGACGAGGACGTCCTTCCGCTCGAACCGCCCGACGAACGGAACAGCGACGATTCCGTCGACGGAGGGACCCGCACGCTTCGAACGCGGATCGACCGGGGCACCGGCGTCGTCCTCTGCTCGCCGCTGCTCGACGACGGGCCGCTCGAGATCGCTCGCTCGCTCCGGGCGGACGGACACCCGGTTACCGTTCTCTCTCCCGACGTGACGGCGGCGGAATCACTCGGGACGGACCTCGCGCGGATCCGGCGAGACAACCGTATCGACGCCCTTCGGCGAGCGAGCGCGTCGGTCGTCGACTGGGACCCGGCGACGCCGCTCGAGGCGGCGATACGAAACGAGGTGACCCGATGACCGTTCTCCCGGGCGATCCGACGGACCCGTTTCCGACGACCGTGAGCGCCGGCGTTACGCTCGTCGCGATTTTCGGCGCGTGCCTCATCGGTTCGACGGGAGCGATCCGGATCGCGCCGCTGCTCATGGAAACGGCGGGACTGACGCTCTATGCCGTCGGGATGTGGTTCCGTCGACGCGGTCACCGACTCGCGGGGAGATCGGCTACCGCGGTCGGTCTCCTGATCGCCGGTGGGGGCCTTCTCGGCGCCGTCGTTCTCGCTCCGCCGTTGCCGACGCTGCTGCCGCTCCTCGCGTGCGGACTCGGAGCGCTCTCGGTGACCCTCGGCGTGTTTCCCGTCTCCGTGCGGGTCGCTCGACCGCTCTCGACCGTCGGCATCGCGCTCGTCTTCGTCGGCGTGACGGCGACGACCGTCGTCGGAACGCCGTCGCTATGGCGGTCAACGGTCGCCGTCACTCTAGTGTTCCTCTCGTGGGACGCGTCGGAGCGGGCGATCGCGCTGGGTAACCGAGTCGGCGACACCGCCGAAACCGTCGCCGTCGAGCTGACGGGACTCGCGGCGAGCGTCGTCGTCGCGGCGGTGGCGATCGCACTTACGCTCGCCGCCGCTCGCGTTCCGATTACCGGGCCCTCGATCATCGGACTGGCGTTCCTGTTGGTCTCGAGCGTGTTCTGTCTGCTCGCGCTCACTCACGTCCCGCAGTCGGTAGACGCCGACTAGCTCTGGAACGCGTCCGGCTTACTCGACGGCGTCGTTCGCCTCGAAGTACCGATCTGCGTGTGCGCTACAGCCGGGATTGAACGGCGCATCGCAGGACGGACACCGATAGTCGGCCTCGAGATACGCGGGAACCGCGAGTTCGGTCTCGCAGACGCCACACAGTACCGAGGGCTCGTCGAACCGATCGCGGGGCCACGGGACGGCGTCGTGGTCTGTCGTCTCGGCGTGGCAGCGATAGCACGGATAGTAGCGCTCGCAACAGGCGAATTTGAAGGCGACGACGTCGCGATCGGTGCGGTAGTGGGCACATCGGGTCTCGGAATCGACGTCGACGCCGCGAACGGGAGGTTCAGACACGGATCGTCGGTCGAACCGACGGGCGCACGGGACTTCGAGGTTTCGGCTAACGGGTTTGCGACAGCAGCAGCTCTCGGTTCCCGGCGAACCGGGCCAGCGTCGGACGGCTTCGACGCGGTGATCCGCTACTCGAACGACGTCGTGTCGCCGCGCCGGTAGCGGTCGAGACGACGGTAGCCGTGGACGTTCGCGCTCTCGTCGAGTTCGATCTCGTAGCGACCGACGATGTCCTGCGTGTCGGGGACGGCTCGGCGTTCGACGACTTCGACGACCGCGCGCCAGCCGTCGTCGGTCGGCGAGATCTCGCTGACGGCGTCGAACTCTCGGCCGATGAGTTCGCCCGCGGTCGACTGGACGGTCCGGCGAACCGCGAGGACGCCCGCGATCTCGTCGTGGTCGGTGTCGACGTCGGCGTCTACGTCCTCGGGGTCAGTCTTCTCCTCGTCGGTCATGTCGACCGCGCCCAGTTCCTGACTCTGGGCCTGAGACTGCCGTTCGTCGTCCTGTGCCGCTTCGTCCTGTTCGTCTTCGACTGCTTGACTGTCACTCACTGTTGGATCACCCTCGTCGTGCTGATAGCAGAAGCCGTCCTCCTGGGCCGGCCGCGAACAGCGCTCGCCGTCCTCGGTCAGCGCCCGACACTGATCCTGCGCTTGCTCCGCTGAATGCTCGCTATCGGCTTCGGCCATTGGCGTGTGCTGAACCTGTCGCGTGTATTCGTCCGTGTCTGGATCACTGTGCTCTGCGTACCGTCGTTCTCCCGCGGAGACGGGTGCCGAGTCAGACGGACTCGGCGATCTGCGTCCGGAGCTGCGAGACGTCCTCGGGACCCTCGCCGGCGATCTTCGGCGCGAGGACGTCCATGAAGACGTCGGTCAGTAACTCGTCGTCGAACTCGTCGGGTTCGCCGTCGCCGTCACCGTTTCGCTGGCCGTCGAAGACGGCGAGCCCCTTCGCGGCGGTGATCGCCGCCCGCGTGCCGACGACGAGGTCGAGTTCGTCGCGCAGCGTCCGCGTCTTCGCGACGATCGCCGCGATGTCCTCATCGGAGAGGTCGACGTGGGACTTGACGATCTCGCGCTCGGTCTCCTCGTCGTAGTAGTCGATGTGGACGCCGACGAAGCGGTCGAGCAGCGCGTCCTGCTGGCGGTGGACGCCCGCGTACTCGACGTCGTTCGAGGTGAAAATCGCCCGGAACTCGGGGTGGACGTCGATCGTCCGGTCCTCGCCGCGCTTGCCCGGTCGCTCGAGGACTCCTTCCTCGAACACCGAGAGTAAGACGTTGTGCGCCGAGGGATCGCTGCGCGAGAACTCGTTGTAGACGAGCGTCGCGCCCTCCCGGACGGCCACCGAGAGCGGGTTGTCGACCCAGCGCTCCCGGACGACTTCGGTCTTCTTGCTGACGCCGCCGACGAACTGATCGGTCTCCTTGTACCGTTCGCCGCCGGCGTTCGCGCCGACGAGCGCGGCGGTGTCGACGGACTCGTCGCCGTTGATCCAGACGACCGGCCGACCGCGTTCAGCGGCGGCCGACAGCGCAAGCGCCGTTTTCCCGCAGCCCGTCGGACCGATCAGGTGGACCGGCTTCTCCGCCTCGAGCCAGCCGGTGATCCGGCTTCGCAGCGAGGCGACGGCGTCGGTCTCGATGAACGGGTCGGGAGCGACGGCTTCGGGCGCTGAGAGGGGGCCGTCCCCGCTCTGGGCGCTCGATGACGACGTCCCGTTCGACGACTTCCGGGCGAGTTTCTTCTTCGCCTGTCGACTCTCCTTCCGGGAGCGGTCGCTCCTGATCTTTCGACCTCTGACCTTGCGCTTGCGCGACGAATCGTCGGCCATGGAGTGTTATTGAGTGGCGGATTCGGGTGACGATTCCGGACGCGGTTCGACCTCGAGCTCCTCTAGCTCCTCGAGGTCGCCCTCCGCCGTCGCTTGCTCAATTTTTGCGATCTCCTCCGCGTAGTGCAGGAAGGTGTCGACGCTCGCGACGACGACGCGGGCCTCGATCGTCAGTAGCTCGATCCCGACAACCGAGATCCGCGCCCAGACGTCGATGACGACGCCCTTGTCGAGGATGCGGTCCAGTACCTCTGCGAGGCTCGAGGAGTCGGGTCTCCGACCTGATGATGCTGCCATACGGACGCAGGTACACCCCCGGTTCGTAACACGACTGGGACTGCGTCTGCAAGCCGCCGGTGCCGGACCGCGGCCGTCCCGAACCAGTTCGGCCCGCCGCCGGGGGCTGCCATTGCAAGCACCACGGTGACCCTTCGGGGCGGTGAATCTTGCATGACGAGTTCCTCGAGTACCCGCAGGTGAGTACCGCCGAACGCCGGTTCGGCGGTTCCCTCTCGGGTAGTCGACCCCGTTCCCATGATATCCCGATCGCTCCGTCTCGAGGCCGTTGACGAATCGCGCCCGTGCTCGCGGGCACGAGTAGCGCCGCCGTTCGACGCCGGGGTGATCGACCGATGACCCACCGGTACGTCTACGGCGTGATGAACGACGACCCCGTCGAGTTCGAGACCGACGCCGTCGGCGGTGCCGACCGCGTCTACACGGTTTCCCACCGGCGGCTCAACGCTGTCGTCTCCGACATCGACACGACCGATCCCGAGGAGACCGACGAGGACGCTCAGCGACACGACGACGTCCTCCGGGAGATCATGGAGCGCGACGGCGGTCGGACGATCGTCCCGATGCAGTTCGGCATGGCCTTCGAGAACGATCGGGCGCTGAAGAACGTGCTCCGCGGCGCCAGGCCGGCGTTCCGGCGCGCGATCAACGACATCGAGGGCCGGGAAGAACTCGGCCTCAAGATCGTCCGCGAGGAGGACGCCGAGGTCGATACCGACGCGATCGAAGAAGCCGTCGCCGACGAACTCGAGTCGATCGCCGCGCAGTCGGTTCCCAACGACCTGTTCAGCGACCGACTCGTGCTCAACCGCTCCTATCTCGTCAACCGCGACGAGCGCGAGCGCTTCGACCAAGCGGTGGCCGACCTTGAGGACGAGTACGACGACCTCATGTTCCGCTACACGGGGCCGTTCGCACCGTACAGCTTCGTCGACGTTAGGATCGGCGCCCAACAGTAACCATGTTCATCCTCGACGACCTCCTGATCCGCCCGTTCGTCGGAATCGTGGACACGCTGCACACGATGGCGCTGAGCGAGATGTACGATATCGAGGCGCTCGAGGCCGAACTCAAGGAGAACCAGTTGCTGTACGAACTCGGTGAGCGTTCCGAGGAGGAGTACCGCCGGCGCAAGGACGAACTCGAGGAGGAGATCGAGATCGCTCGCGACGTCCACGAGCGGCTCGCGAGCGGCCGCGTAGAGGTGAAACGCTGATGTCACCAGACGACCACACACCCGAGGACCGACGCGACGAATCGAGCGACGATCAGGGCCACTGGCTCACCAGCCTGCTGTCGGCCCTCGAGTGGCTGGACGAAGCCTCCCGGTCCGGTCAGCACCGCGGCGATCGAACGACCATCGACTACGACGTCTCGATCCGGACCGGCGACGCGCTCACTGATCGGCCGGGGGACGACCGGAGCCCGTTCGCCGACGCGAACGATCGCGATGAGTTTGACCGCGACCGAGACGTCGGTCGGAATCGACCGCGAACGCGCCGGTACCGGCCCGACTCCTCGAGCGGGTCGACCGCGCCCTCGAGCGACCACCTCCTGACGACGCGGGAGGGCGAGGACGAACTGCTCGTCACCGCCGACGTGGCCGGCGCCGATCCGGACGACGTCACCGTCGGCTTCGACGGCGCGACCCTCGTCGTCGGCGTCGCGGGACGCGAACTCGATCGGATCGACGTCCCGTGGCGCGAGCGAACGGCCGAGGCGACGATCAAAAACGGCGTGCTCTCCGTTCGGATCGAACCGAACTCGAGTCCCGAACCGGACGAGAGAGCGCCGACGGAGACCGAGACCGAGACTGAGACTGAGACTGAGACCGAGACTGAGACGACCGAGCCAACGACGGACGCGGAGTCCGAGACGGAGGCCGACGATGAGTGATGACGCGGCCGACGCCGGCGAGACCTTCGACGCCCTCCTCGACGAGGCAGCGGACTCACTCGAGAACCTCGATGAGTATCTCGGCGGCGTCGAGAACATCGACGAACTCGACGACAGCACGCTCGAAACGATCCTCGGCGACGTCGAGACGCTCGTGAACGTCGTTCGCGAGACCGAAGAACTGCTCGAGGCGATCGACCTCAGCGAACTTCCCGAGGCCGTCGACGGCGACGACCTCCTCGAGGCGATCGAGGTCGGGGACGTCCCCGAAGTACTCGCCGACGAGGACCAGGGCGCGACCGACCTCGTGAACTTCACGCAGCTCTTCCGGGCGATCAACCTGCTGAACGCCTGGGACGCGACGGACCTCACCGACCTCTGGCAGGAGAAGCGCGAACTGCAGGACGCCGTCGACGAGCTCGAGGACGGCGAGGACGCCGGGATGGTTGAAGACGCCATCTCGGACATCGCCGGCGGCGGTGACGGCGAGGGCGACCTAATCGGCGGCGACGACGACGACCTGATCGAGATGGACGCCGGCGACGCGAAGCAGGCGTTAGGCGACATCGACGTCGCGTCGGATCCGGAGGCCTATCAGATCGCCATTCAAGAACAGGCGCTGAAGGGAATCGATGCCTTCCGATCGGCGCTGCTCGAGACCCACGAGAAGTTCGAGCAGCTCTACGAGATGAACCGGGAGAAGATGCGCCGGAAGGACACCAGCACGAATTCGCGGAATCCGACCGCGGCGGCGACGATTCCGACCGAGCGCCGCGACCTCGGCAGCGGCGCCCGCTACTCAACGGTGCCACAGGACGTCAAACTCTCGACGGCACCCAGCCGAAAGCGGATCTACGGCCGCCGGTTCGAGATCGAACGGGAGAAACAGCGACGACGGGAAAGCAACGGACAAGCGGACCAGCAACGGCGCGAGAACGACGACTCGGAGACGCAACAGCAGCGAGCAACCAATGAGTGATACTATGCTACCAAAGGCGATTCGACGGCGACTCGAGGTACTGACGGCCGTCGGGCTGGCGACCGTCTCGCCGCCGACGGACCCGACCGGGCCGACGGCTGCGGACGTGATCGAATCGGGACCGCCCGACGACGGAGGTGAGAGCCGTGGTCGATGACTTCCAGCCGAGCCGTCAGAAGGCCGACCTCGCGGAGGTCGTCGAGATGCTGCTCGACAAGGGGATCGTCATCAACGCTGACATCGCCGTCTCGATCGGCGACACGCAACTGCTCGGCGTGCAGCTCCGGGCCGCCATCGCCTCCTTCGAGACCGCGGCCAAGTACGGTCTCGAGTTCCCCGAAGGCACCGACATGCGCCGCGTCGCGGCGGCGGTCGACGACCCCGAAATCGCCGAGACGGATCGGCCGAACCCGACGATCGATCCCACGAGCGGCGTCAACGTCACGCCGGACGAGCGATACGAGGACGAGGAGACGGAGACCGAGAGCGAGCGCGGCGACTCGAGTGACGACGAGCGCGCAGAGAGCTCCGAGATGCCCGACCGCGGGGTCTCCCACCTCGGCGCGCGGCCGAATCCGGACCGGCCGACCCGCGGCGGGTTCGATCTGCTCAGCGACGATTCCGATTCCGACGGCGACGGTGAGAACGAAACGGAATCCGGCGACGCCGAAGACGCCGAATCGACCGAGAGCGGCGACGGCGAGGAAGCAGAGGCGGAAGCGACGAACGCGGAGGACGGATCATGACGCAGATCGACGTCGGCGACGGCGAGGACGCGCGCCAGGGGCTGGTAACGCTCGTCGTCACCGTCGTAGAGATCCTGATGGACGCCTTAGAGCGCGAGGCGGTTCGTCGCATGGAGTCGGGAGATCTCGCCGACGAGGAGATCGAACGGCTCGGCGAACAGCTTGCGACGATCGAGGCGGAGCTCGAGCAGCTCAAGGACGACGAGGGGATCGAAGACGGCGTCGACGACCTGCGCGGCGACTTAAACGGACTGGTCAACGACGCGATCGAACAGCTGCACGGCGAGCCGCGAGCTACCAGCGAGCCCGGCTACTCCGTGCTCGGAGGTGAGGACGAATGAGCTCTGGACGATCCAACGACCGGCTCGAGGAGATCGCCGACGCCGAGAGCATCGACGAACTCGAGGGCGTCGACGATTTCGACGACCTCCAGGACGCCGTCGACGACGCGGTTCCCGAGATCGACGACGGGCGGTACCTCTACTGTATCGTCCGAGCCGACGAGGGCGCGACGCTCGAGACGACCGGCGTCGACGGCGAACCCGTCTCGATCGTGGTCGCCGACGGCATCGGCGCGGTCATCCACGAAACGGACGGGATCTACGATTCGGCCGAACTCGCGCAGGTTCGGCGCTGGCTCGTCCGCCACCAGACGGTCGTCGACGAGGCCGCCCAGGAGTTCGGCACGCCCGTGCCGTTCCAGTTCGACACGATCCTCCGGGGCGGCGACGAGGCCGTCCGCGAGTGGCTCCGCGAGGAGTCGGACACGCTCGACCGCGCGCTCTCGGGGCTGGCTGGCCACTGGGAGTACCGCGTCGAGGTCGTCGAGATCGACCCTGTCGACGACGAAACGCTGATCGAACGGGACGACCGCCTGCAGGAACTCGCCGACCGGATCGACGACTCCGGCTCGGGAACGTCGTTCCTGCTCGAGAAGAAACTCGAGCAGCGACTGACCGAACTGCGGGCGGCCCGCCGCGAGTCGATCACGGCCGATTTACAGGACCGACTCGCGGACGCCGCGCGGGAGGTCCACAGCCTCGAGCGGTCGCCGACGGCGTCGCTCTCCGACGATATCGCCGACGAGGCCGACGGACGCGGCGGCGAAACGCTCTGTCGACTGACGCTGCTCGCCCACGAGGACGAGGAGTCGGCGATCGGTTCGATCCTCGACGACGTGGCGGACCACGACGGCTTCGAGGTCCGGTTTACGGGGCCGTGGCCGCCGTACACGTTCGCGCCGGAACTGGGCGGCGACGAATCGACCGATACCCAGCCACACGCATGAGACCGCGAAAGGACGAAGAGACGCTCGTTGACGTGCTCGATGTGGTGCTCAGGGACGGCGCCGTCCTCCGGGCCGACGTCATCGTCTCGGTCGCGGGGATCCCGCTGGTCGGCCTCAAGCTCACGGCCGCCATCGCCGGCATGGAGACGATGACCGAGTACGGCTTCTTCGAGGAGTGGGACGTCGAACGCCGGCAGACGGCGGTCACCCGTCGGCAACACAAGAAAAAGCGAAAACGGAAGCGCAAGCGAGCGCCCGACGAACTCGAGCGGCTCACGGTCGGATCGACGCCGGAGGGTGAGCGCGATCGCGACCGAAATCGCGACGATGAAGCGCCTCGAGACCGTTCCTCGGCGCGGTCTCGAGGCGACGACGGAGAGCAGTCCCGAACGGAGGACGACGAGCGATCGGACGACGATGCTACCGAGCGGTCCCGAGCAGACGACGAGTGAGACGCCTCGGGCGTCGGTTTCGAGAGCCGCAACCGTACCAGTGGGTCGAACCGAAGGGATCGACGGCCGGTCGCCGTCGCTCAGGCGTGCTTCGGTCGTTCGGTGGTGAGCTCGACGTCGCCGGTGACGTCCTCCGTGTCGTGGTCTTCGTCGTAGATGTACTGACCGGTGGCCCCGCAGAGCGTACACTCGTACGTCTCGGAGATCTCGTTGATCATCTCCCCATCCTCGAAGTAGACGCGGCTCTGCGTTATCTGCAGGAATTGGGCGGTCTCGCAGTTACTGCAGGTGATCATATCCGATCGAAGGCCACGACCGGTTGTAGTTATCCGGCTTGTAACCGAAAGTGGAACCAATCTATGCGCTTCTTACCGACGATTTGACAGCCGACCTGGCGTCGGCCGAAGCGGTTCGACCGCCGATCCGAAAACCGGGCCGTTCCCAGCCGTAAGAACTGCATAATCGACCGACTGCGCCGGGTTTCAGCAACTCGGTATAACGATATTAGCGATCGAAAAACTGCGTTCCACCGATCGTTCCACGGCGGTATGTCGTCACTTCCAGCTACGGCAACCGTTGGTCCGGCGTTTCGCTCGAGGCACGACTCACTCCGCGGTCGGCACGTCGATCCGATCCCCGGTTCGGGCCGCCTCGTAGGCCGCTTCCGTCAGCGCGGTCACCCGGAGGGCGTCCCGGGCCGTCGCCGGCGGCTCGTCGCCGGTCCGGACGCTCTCGAGGAAGGCCTCGGCGCGGGTTTGCTCGGCCCGGGCGTCGATGTAGGGTTCGTACTCGCCCGCATCGCTGTCGATCTCGGAGACGGTTCGGGAGCCCCACTGGCGCCCCTCGAGGTAGACGGCGCCGTCGTCGTCCCAGCAGTGGATGTGTTCGCGGACCGAGGGGGCGTCGCCGTTGAACGAGAAGGTCCCCGCGGCGCCGTTGGCGAACCGGACGTCGAGGTGTGCCCGGCTGTCGACCCGCTCGGCGTCGTCGTGGAAGTCCATACTCGCCGCGACGGACTCGGGTTCGAGGCCGGTCGTCCAGAGGACGCCGTCGAGGACGTGGCTCCCGGTGTCGTAGAGGAAGCCGCCCCCCGAGAGGTCGGGGTCGAGCCGCCACGTCCCCCGCGAATCCTCGATCCAGTCCTGGGTGATCGACGCGGTCAGCCAGTTCGGCGGCGCGCCCTCGAAGCGCTCTCTGGCGGTCCGGAACGCCGTCTGGAGGTGGCGCTGGTAGCCGACCATCAGCGTCTCCGCGGACCGTTCGGCCCGCTCTGCGAGGTCGCGTGCGCGCTCGAGATCCGTGGTGAGGGGTTTGTCGCAGTAGACGTGACAGCCGTTCTCGAGGGCCGCGACGACCTGCTCGTAGTGGAGCGTGTGGGGCGTGCCGACGAGGACGGCGTCCAGCGCGGCGTCCTCGAGCATCGTCGGGTAGTCGGCGTACCGCTCGGCATCGGGAACGTCGAAGGTGTCGCCGATCTCCGCGAGCCGCTCCGTATCGAGGTCGCAGAGCGCCCGTACGGTCGCGTCGCCGCGTCGGTGAAACTGCCCGCCGACGGTCGTTCCGATGTATCCGAGCCCGACGATTCCGAGCCGAAGCGGCTCCTCGAAGCTGTCCTCGTGCATGGACCGCTAGACGGGAAACAGGCCCAATTATCTTCGCCCGTCGTGGGCCCCGCGACGCGTGTTGCGAGTCCGCCGAGACGTGTTGCGGACGAACCGGGATCTGAGCGGCGATTTCGCCGCCGTTGCCGCGCGTAACGTCCGGGCTAGCCGACGCCTGTCAACTGTTTGGCGAGACTACCGTCGGCCAAGCGCCTGCATAACAATGGGTGACACTTGCATTGCACCGGTTGCGGGGAAAACAACCCCGCCGGGTACGCGCTCGACCGAGACGACGCGCTGACCAGTCGATTGCGTGCGTTCGTGCCCGGATCGCTCGGAAGTGGACTCGCCCCCGCTTCGAGTTAGCTCATGTCTCTCACGCCAGGGCGGGTTCCCGCCCCCGCCCGGGTTTCCGAAACCGATACCAGACCAGCAACGGCTCCCGTATCGATAGAGCGGCCGCCTTCTCCGAACCGCTCAGAACTCGGTGACGACCGGAATGCCGACCGTCTCGTAGTCATCCATCGAGGCCAGCGTCTCCGGCAGGTCGTCGAGCGAGAGCCGCTCGCCGATGATCTTGCTCGGCTCGAGGGTGCCCTGCGCGATCAGCTTGAACAGCTCTTCGTAGCGGACCAGCGGCATGCCGAAGGAGCCATGGAAGTCGATCTCCTGCATCGTCATGACGTCGACGGGCAGTTCGATCTGCCCCTCCTCCTCGCCGGTCGTCAGACCGACCTGGACGTGGCTACCCCGCGTGCCGAGGCTGTTGACCGAGTTCGTGCAGGTCTCGGCGACGCCCAGCGCGTCGATGGAGACGTCTGCGCCGCCGTCGGTGATCGCCTGGACCTCCCGGGCCACGCTGTCGACCTCGGTCACGTTGATCGTCTCGCGCGCGCCGAGCTCTGCGGCGCGCGCGAGTTTGTCGTCGACGAGGTCGACTGCGATCGGATGGGCGCCCAGCGCGTTCGCGATGTGGATCGCGGAGAGCCCGACGCCGCCGCAGCCGTGGACGGCGACCCAGTCGCCGGGGCGGAGGTCAGCGCGGTCGGCCAGCGCGTGGTAGGCGGTCATAAAGCGGCAGCCGAGACCCGCCATCTCGTCGTATTCGACGGTTTCGGGCAGCTTGACGCAGTTGAAGTCGGCTTCCCGGACCGGGAACGCCTCCGCGAACGCGCCCTGGGAGTACTCCGACAGTCCGAGCGGAATCACCGTCTCGCAGTTGTTCGCCCGCCCCTCTCGGCAGTGCGGACAGCTCCCGTCACCGAGGTGGAACGGGACGGCGACCTGGTCACCGACCTCGAGAGTCTCGACGTCGGACCCGACCTCGGAGACGACGCCGGCCGGCTCGTGGCCGAGGATCTGCCCCTCCGGGACCCCCGCACCGATCCAGCTCCAGTCGCCCTGCCAGGCGTGCCAGTCGCTGCGACAGACGCCGCAGGCCTCCGTCTCGACGACCACCTGATCCGGCTGCGGCTCCGGATACGACACGTCCTCGATCGCCAGCGGTTCCCCGTGTTCTTCGATGACGGCTGCTCGCATGCCACCTAGTTCCGCCGGACACCACAAAAGTTTATGAGAAATACCCAGAACAGAAACGTGTAATCGGTTTATTTCGGCTCAGGTGAGTAGTTCTGCGCTCTCCGCGGAGAGTTCGATGGTGACGTCCTGTCGCGTCTGGTCGCTGATCTGATCGATGTTCCGCGTCAGCACCTCGAGGACGTCCTCCGGTTCGGGGTAGACCAGCAGGTTCCCGTCCCCGTCTTCCATCACCAGTTGCGTGTCCGCCAGCGTCACCTGATCGTTCTCGATGTGAGCGACGATGGCCGGCAGGGCCTCCGCGCCCCCGACGTCGCCCTCCTCGACCTTCGCGATGTACAGCGAGTCGAGTCCGATCAGATCCTTGTACTCGCGGACGCGCTCGGCGCAGGCGACCATATCGCGCGTGATCGCGGTCTTTCCCTCGTTGCCGTGGGTCCCCTCGTAGCACTGTTTGCAGACGCGGAGTTCCATGCGCATACGACGTCGTTCGATATCATCCCGCAAGGGGGTTTCGCAGGCGACGACGTCAGTCACGCGCGATTTGATAAGTCGATGAGACGCCCCGAACCGTAATCGATCGATACCGTTCCTCGCGGCCGACCGCTCGAGACAAGTGAGAGTGTCTAAACCGGCATTGATCCAGTATATTCCTCGTTTTGGGGACGGTATTGAAGTTCGTCCGCGCGTACGTTGTGACGATGGTACGGGAGCATCCGGCGCGCGTCCTTCGGGTCGACCTCTCCGCGCGGACCGTCGCCAGCGCCTACAGCGGACGGTCCAGTATCCGAGGGCGAATCGGAACCGCCCGCGGGGTGAGCGACGGTGACTGACCGGATCGATCTCGACGACCTCGAGACCGGTACCGAGGAAGCGGAGGAGTCGGGAAACCGGGGCGACTGGCTGTGGCGCGATGACGGGGCGACGGAGCCGGCGGACGAACCCGATTCGCCAGCGGCGGGGACGACGAAGGGGACGGCAGACGCAGACCCGGCGACCGAGACCGAGGACGACAGCGCGGAGACGGACGGGCCGGACCGCACGCCGGCCCCGCACGTCCCCAAGACGGACGAGAGCACGCCCGTCGGGATTCCGACCGAGGGATCCGGATCGAGCGGATCGACGGGGACGACGGCGGGATCGAGCGACCAGGGAACCGAGTCGATGCGACCGATGGGTGCGGCGCCGTCGGAGGCGTCGAACGCGGCGGACACCGCCGAGCCGGCGTCGGGACCCCATGGCGGCGGCGCCGACGAGATGACGACGGCGATCACCTACGGCGCGCTCCGTCGACTCGAGCATCCGGCCGCGGTCGTCGCCGACGCCGCCGGCTGGAGCGACTGGGTCGGCATCGTCGGTGACGTTCCCGCCCACGTGATCCAGAAGTTCCAACGCGACCGCGGGATCGACGTCGACTTCTTCAACGGCACCGGGACCGGTCCCGGCGAACGCCTCACCGCGATCGACCGCAACTCGATGTTCTACGCCGATCGGATGGTCGTCGTCGGACTCGCAGGCGAGGACGAACCCATCGCCGAGACGGCCGACTGGGAGTTCGTCCCCCTCGAGACGGCGGCCGAGAAGGCCGACTGGAAACTCGCGGACGCCGAGTGAGGCGTTTCCGTTCGGTCGCCTCGAGGCGGCCGAGTAAGCGGTTTCGGTCCACGGATCAGCGTCGACGACAGTTCGGTTCGAGAACCGGTGGCGCAGGGAATTTTTACCGTGGCCGTGGTGCCTGCTCGCATGGGTATCCGTACTGCGATCGAACACAACCCGCTCGTCACGGCGGGGCTGTTGTTCGCCATCGGCTGGACCGTCGTAATCGGGGCCCGGATCGTCGACCAGATGGGGCCGATCGTCGGCGGCAACTGGGTCGGCCAAAACGGCCTCGGGGGCCTGATGGGCTTGCTCATCATCGTCGCCTTCCTCGGCCTGTTGATCGCCTCGTTCGGCGCGCTCGGCGAACCCAATCCCGCACCGAAGGAGTGGCCGCCCGAGTGAGATGACGGGCGATCGACTCACCGTCCCCGTCAGCGACCGGTTCCGCGAGGCCGCGACCGACTGGGGCGACAACCGGCTCATGGACGCGGACGACGCCCTCGAGACCAAGGCCGAACAGGCGCTGCTCGAGATCGAACACCTCGTCGCCGACGCGACCGAGGTCGAGTTCACCGTCGGGGACGGCGCGATCCACCACCGGCCGAGCGACGATCTCGCGGCGTTTCTCGACCGACAGGCCGACCGTTACGGCCTCGAGCCCGCGGAGGTGCTCTCGATGCACGTCGACCTGTTCGCGCGGGTGTTCCTCGAGAGCGAGGAGACGGAGTCCGCGGACCCGGACGATCCGCGCCCGTGGTAATCGGCGACCCGACGCCGCAGGGCCGACCTGTACGCGAATTGCGGGAAAGCTATAATCGTGTGGCTCGTGAACGTGTAGCTATGACGCACACCGAGTGGAAACCGGAGCCGGCCCTCGACTGCTCGTGTGGCAGGGAAGTGTGGGACCACGAGGCGCCACACCGCATCAACGACGGCGAAGTCGACGGGGACGTCTCGTTCAGCGACGAGGTCCTCGAGGGGTTCCGGGACGAAGACGACTGATCGGCGGTTCGATTCTGCGGTCCCGTCAGTAGCCGGAGACGTCGTCGAAACAGCTCCCGCATCGTTCGATCGCGGTCGACGTCTGGACCGTCTCGTCGGAGACGAGACGCGTGCGGTCGTGGGTCGCGGTAACAAGCGATCCGCACGCCGTCGCGCGTACGCTTTCGTCGTCGCACGGTTTGTGCGCGGTGTTCGTCTGTGGGTTGAGAATTCGAGTCACGGCAGTAGCCACGCGAGAACTGTGCTTAGTCGTACTACCCACATAGTTGGTGTACGCCGATCCGAACACTCAGCGCTCGCGACCCGTCTTGGATCGCGACTCGCGGCGCGCAACGATTATCATCGCCGCTATCTTTTATATAAACATGACTTCAAATATTCTGCACACGTCGGGCGAATCGAATAGCCTCGTCGCCGCACTCTCGATCCTCATCGGAATACTGGTGGTCGGCTACGGGCTACTCGTCACTTCGGCGTCGCCGCTCGGCGGCGCCTGGATCGCCGCGATCGGGATCGCCCTTCTCCTGTCAGGGCTGTTCGCAATCGACGCGGTCGGCGATCGTCTGGGGCTCGCGCCGAATCGCCGACGCCAACTCTCGCTTGGCTGTTCCGGCCTCGCCGCGCTGCTGGCGGTCGCGTTCGTCGTCATCAACGGTGCGACCTTCGAGACCGAAGAACTCGAGGGCGCCGCGTCGGCGCTCCGTCGGTAACGCCGCCCGTTCTCCTCGCCGTCTTTCCACCGTTTCTCCGCTCAAGCCATGCTCATCGCGATCTCCTCTTCGAACGCGACGTACCCCTCGAGGATCGAGGCGACGGCCTCGTAGAACCGCTCGTCGGCGGTCTCGCGAACGTCGTCGGCGAACGCGGGAATCCACTCGGAGAGGTGTTCCTCGTGGAAGACGCGCTGGTAGCCGACGGTCTCCTCGTAGCCGGCCCGCTGCTGGCGGATCAGGTAGCGGAGGAAGGCGAGTTCGACGGCGACGTAGTCGTTCTCCTCGGGATACTCCTCCGGCGGCGACCAGCCCGCGGCGCCGTAGCTGGCCTCGACAGTCGCCAGTCCCGCGCCGCGGAAGTCCGTGTCCTCGCGGTAGTAGGTCTCGTGGGGGAGGATCGGCGGCCGCGGGCCGACGAACAGCCGGGTGAACTCGCGCTCGAGGTCGTCCCGAACGGCGTCGACCTCCCGGTCGCGGTTCGCCTCGATGAACGCCTCGAGCGTCGCGAACCCCCCGTCGAGTTTCTCGCCGGCACCCTCGTCGGGCAACAGGACGTCCTCCGAGAGGATCGTCTCGACGAACGCCTCGCTCGGCACGTCCGCGAATGCGTCGATCAGGAAGTTCACCAGCTCGAGCCGTGCTTCGTATAGCGCCTGTTGGTTTACGCTCATGAATGTCGGTGGATCGTGATCGTCCGTCTCGATTAGCCGTTGCCGCGATCGTAGAGCAGTTGCGCGCGACAGTCGCCGCAGTACTCGAACACGCTCCCCTGTGCACCTGGTACGAGTCCGGCGACGGCGTCGCCGACCTCCGACTGGATCTTCCGTGCGGTGCCCTCGCTCGCGAAGGGCTTCCCGCAGCGGTTGCACTCGCGCATCTCGCCGTCGTGGACCGCGATCCAGGCGGGATCGTCCGCGTCCGGGCGGTTCTCCGGTAGCAGCGAGCGGTCGAGGCCGTCGCGCATCGTGATGACGTCCTCGACGCAGCCCTCCTCGCAGGTCCCGCAGTTGACGCACTGCTCGTGGTTGAACTCGAGGGTCGCCGTCTCCTCGTCGCGGCGGATCGCGTCGGTCGGACAGAGGTTCGAACACGTGGGCGTGAGCGTGCAGCCGTCGCCGACCTCCATTCGACCGAAGTCTTTCAGACCGCGGATCACCTCCCGGTCGGGGTCGACGTGCTCGAGGATCGCCCGGACGCTCTCCAAGGTCCACCCGTGGCTGTCGAACGGCGGATTTTCGCGGTCGGCACCGCCGGACTGCATCCGGCTGCTCGCGGAACTCGCTTCCGCGCTGATTCCCCCGGTCGCCTCGTGCTCGCCCGCGGGGATCGGCGAGGGCTGGAGTTCGACGGCGAAGGTCGAAATCGCCTCCACGAAGGCGCCCGGCTCGTCGGGGTCGGGCGCGAAGAATTCGAACCGTTCGCCGAGCTCGAGGTCGCGCCCGGCCCGGTTGAGCCGGTCGACCAGTTCGGCCTTCGGATCGGGGCCCGAGTGCAGGCAGTCGCCGCCGCAGCCGACGATCGCGACGCCGTCGGCGCCACAAGCCAGCGCGTGTATCGCGTGGGCCTCGCCGACGGTATCGGTACAGTTGACGCGCACGGGGAGGATCGGCGGGTACTCGACGTCGGCCTTGCCCGCGGCCGCGAGGCGGCCGTACTCGGCGAGCGCGTCGTCGGCCTCCTCGGAGCAGACGAACGCGACGATGGGCGCGTCGACGTCCGAATCCGACCGGTTCAGGAGCCAGCCGCCCTCCTCGTCGGTCGGCCGGAGCAGCGCCTCGACCTCGCGAGCGATGCGCTCGTTCGAGGGCTCACGCAGCCGCGTCGCGCCCGTCGGACAGGCGCTGGTGCAGGCCCCGCAGTTCTGGCACGCCTCCTCGTGGAACTCGACTTCGTCGATCCTCGCCCGCTCGACCGCGTCGTGCGGACAGGCCTCGACACACTCGTTACAGCCCGGCTGACTCGAGTCGCCAGCCGCGCAGACGTCCATCTCGAGATCGAGGTGAGCGGGCTTCTCGATGCCGCCGAGGTGTTTTCGCACCGCCGAGATCGTCGCTGCGTCGATCGGCGCGGTGTAGAAGCCGATCCGGCCGCCGCGGGTCTCCCGGCTGGCGGCCGGGTAGACGATCTGATCGAACTCGAGCGTCCGCCGCGTGCCGTCCATCTCGATCGCGTCGGTGGGACAGACCGCTGTCCACGCGCCGTCGGGCGCGCCGGGATCGATGTCGACGGGGTAGCGCGTGATCGCGCCGTCCGGCCCCTCGTGAACGCACTTCATACAGGAGATGCAGTCCTCAGTGACGCGGGACTCGAGGCGAACCTCGAACCTGCCGAAGCGGCCGTCCACGTCGACGACGCGCCCGCGCTCGATCGTCACGTCGTCGAGATCGGCCGCGGCGTCGACGAACTCGTGTCCGTTGGCGATTAGGGTCACGTCGGCGTCGTCGGCCAGCGCGGCGGCGGTGTCGGGATCGGCGACGACAGCGACGCTGTTGCCGGCTTCCGACGTGAGTGTCTGGGTACAGGACTCACTTTCGAGGCCAGCCTGCCGGGCGTTGACCATGCGGGCAGTCTTCGCCGTCGCGCCAGCCTCGTCGTGGACCCAGCCCGCGCCCTCGCGCTGGTCGACGAACGAGACGGCGTCGGGGTGGACCCCCTGCGCTTCGGCGACGCGCTCGAGTTTTCGCTGGACTCGCCGCTCGGGGCAGGTGACGATCAGCTGGTCGAGGTCGTACTCGTCGATCACCTGTTCCATCGCGGGCAGGCCGTCCTCGCAGAGCAGCCGCGAACTCGCCGCGACGTCGACGCCCTCGATCCCCTCCCGGGCCGCCTCGAGGTCGATGTCACACGTGTCGGCACAGGAACAGACGAAACTCCCGACCTTCATCCTGTCTTGCTATCCCATGACACGATATGAACGTTGCGCCGAGTAAGCACGCGCTTCTCACGTCACGTCAGAATAAATGAGTCATATCCCGCACCTGTTCGAGTAATAGACGAATAACCTAGACGAACGACACATTCCGGCGTTCTGACTCAGGCAAATATTGATGGTGGGTACCAGGGAAGGCGGTACCATGGGTGTGTGTAGCACAACACCGAACCGACGGGAAGGTGCACTTGCGATCGTCGCAGCAACGGGCGTGATGCCATGAGCGCGGCGGACGGGCCGGTCACGATCGACCTCGACCGGCGCTCGTTCATGAAGGCCAGCGCGCTCGCCGGCGGGATCTTTCTCGGCGGGGGCGTGACGGGCCACGTCCTCGGCACCCAGGAGGAACAGGAGGACGACGGCGTTCCCGAGGGGGAAGAGACGGCGAAGGTGATCTGCAACTACTGCGCCGTCGGCTGCGGGTTCAAGGCCGTCAAGGACGGCAACTCCTTCGTCGGTCAGGAGCCGTGGTTCGAGAACCCGATCAACAACGGCTCGCTCTGCTCGAAGGGTGCAGGCATTCTCCAGACCGAGCACTCGCCCAAGCGGCTGAAACACCCGATGCGGAAGGAAGACGGCGAGTGGCGGCGCGTGACGTGGGACGAGGCCTATCGGGAGATCGCCGAGACGTGGAAGGAGACCGTCGAGGAGTACAGCCGCGAGAGCGTGATGTTGCTGGGCAGCGCCCACCACTCGAACGAGGCGGCCTACGCCAGCCGGAAGCTCGCGGCGTTCATGGGGACGAACAATGTCGACCACCAGGCGCGGATCTGTCACTCGCCGACCGTCACCGGGCTCGCCAACACCTGGGGGTTCGGCGCGATGACGAACACGATCAACGACTACCGCAACTTCGATCTGCTGATCATCCTCGGGCAGAACCCCGCCGAGTCTCATCCGATCGCGATGCAGCACATCTTAGAGGGGCAGGCGCGGGGCGGAACGATCGTCTCGATCGATCCCCGGTACACGAAGACGTCGGCCCACGCCGACTACTTCCACCGGCTCCGGCCGGGAACGGACGTCGCGCTGATCTTCGGCCTGCTCAACTACGTCCGAGAGCAGGACGGACTCGATGATACCTTCCTCGAGGACCGCGTGATGGGGTGGCCCGACGTCGAGGCCGAACTCGATCAGTACGACCTCGAGACGGTCTCCGACATCACCTGGATCGACCAGGCGGATCTCGAGGAGATCGGCGACCTGATCGTCGAGAGCGCTCCCCAGATCCAGGTCGAGTGGGCGATGGGTGGCACACAACACAACAATGGGACGCAGAACATTCGCGCCTACGCGCTGTTCAGTCTCGCGACCGGGAGCGCGGCCCGCTCCGGCGGCGGCCTGCAGGTCATGCGCGGCCACGCCAACGTGCAGGGTGCGACCGACCTCGGCGTCGACGCGAGCATCCTGCCGGGCTACTACGGCGTCGACGCGCCCGGCTCGTGGGAGCACTGGTCGTCGGTCTGGACCCAGAGCCCCTGGACCAGCGGGAGCATCTCCTTCGAGGATCTCTACCGGAACTTCGAGCGAATGCCAGACGAGATGTGGGCGGGCCTCGAGGTACCCGCCTCGGTCGAAGAGGGTGAATCCGGCTCGGAAGACGAGGGCGAGTCGCCGAACGGCGAGGAGCAAGGAAGCGGCGGCGACGAAGGCAGCGAGGACGAGGGGCTTCAGGAGGACGCCCCGATCGAGGAGCCGGATCCCCAGTCGATGATGTTCCAGCGGGGGCTGACCGTCGCCCGCTGGTACGAGGCCGCCCTGGGTCAAGAGGACCGACTGCTCGACTCGAACCTCTACCAGCCGAACCCGCTGAAGATGGCCTTCTTCTGGGGGCACTCGGCGAACTCCATCAGCGAGATGGACAAGATGAAGCGGGCCATGGAGGCGCTGGACCTGCTGGTCGTCGTTGACGTCTTCCCGGCCGTCTCCAGTACGCTGCCCGACGACGCGGACGTCCTGTTGCTCCCGGCCGCGAGTCAGTACGAGCACGTCCGCTCGGTGACCAACTCCCACCGATCGGTCCAGTGGAGCGAGGCCGTCGCGACGCCGGCACACAACTCCAAGCCCGATCTCCAGATCATGCAGGAACTGGCCGATTACATGGGATTCGGCGAGCACTTCGACTGGGGGTCCGGCCCGGAGCAACACAACGGCCGGAGTTCCTACGAGGAGGCGCTCCGGGAGATCAACCTCGGGGTCCGCTCGATCGGCTACCAGCAGTCGCCGGAGAAACTCCAGCAGCACGTGGAATACGACTGGGCGTTCAGCACTGAAGACCTGCGGGCGGAGAACACCGGCACGCCCGTCGACGGCGACTACTGGTCGCTCCCCTGGCCCTACTGGGGCGACGACCACCCCGGATCGCCGATCATCTGGACGAAGGAGGCCGACCCTCGAGACGGCGGCCACGACTTCCGGGTGAACTGGGGCCAGCAGGCCCCGACGCCCCAGGAGTGGACGGAGATGGACGTCGACAAGGAGTACCCCATGCAGGAGACCGTCGACCAGCAGGGGGAGGACGGGCTGGACCTGATCGCCGGCTCGTTCGAGGCGCCGTGGTGGGACGGCCAGGAGGTCCAGGGCGTGCCGTCGTATCCCGGCTACTCGACGATCCTGCCCGACGATCCCACGGAGGCCTCGAGCCAGACGCTGCCGGTTCAGGCGGCCCTCGACGAGGACGTGTCGGTGTACGAGGCGGCTCAGGCGGTCAACGAGCAGTACGGCGATCAGGTGGACGTCGATCCCTCGGAGTTCGAGGAGTACGACTACGAACAGCCCGACCCGCCGACGGGTCGCGGAAAGGCGCGGGCGGTCGTCTGGACCTTCCTCGATACGGTGCCGGTCCACCGGGAGCCGGTCGAGAGTCCGCGCCCCGATCTGGTCGAGGAGTGGCCGGCCAACGGCGAACAGACCAACTTCTGGCGGCTCGATCAGAACAACGCCAGCGTCCAGCAACGGGCGACCGAGGCGGTCCACACTGAACTCGGCAGCGACGCCGAGAGCGGTCGGACCGTGATCATGACGTCCGGCAGGCAGGTCGAACACCAGGGCGGCGGCGCCGAGACGCGGAACAACAAGTACACCGCCGACCGGCAGCCGCACATGTACGCGGAGATCAGCCCCAGTCTGGCCGAGGAACTCGACGTCGTTGGCGGTGACGACCACGTCGTCGTCACGTCGGCCGACAAGGGATCGATCCTCGTGAAGGCCAACGTGACCAACCGTGTTAACGACGAGGAAATCTTCCTCCCCTACCATTGGGGCGGGGTCTTCCACGGCGAGGACAGGACGTCGAACTGGCCCGACGGCATCGAGCCGCTGGCGATCGGCGAGAGCGCGAACATCATCACGCCCAGCGGGTTCGACGCCGAGACGCAGATGCAGGAGACGAAGTCGGGCGTCGTCCACGTCCAGAAGGCGACCCAGAGCGTGGTCGACGACCTCGGCATGGAGTTCATCGACTACCCGCAGGACGACGGCGGCCTCGGGGCCCAGAAGCAGTACGACGTCCGCGAGTGGGACATGGAACACGGCGGTGAGCAACTATGACACAGGACGAACCGTCCGGCCAGGTGATGAGCCAAGGCGTCATGAGCACCGGCGAGGGGATGCGGATCTTCCCCGACGTCGAGGCCTGTATCGACTGCGGCGGCTGCGTCGTCGCCTGCAAACGCACCTGGGACCGGGAGATCGACAACCAGCGCATCGACATCACGACCATGGCCGAGGGCGTCGCCGGCCCGCAGGGCGAGAACGCCGACAAGACCGGCCGGCTGGCTGCGGGGGAGAACCCCGGCGAGACCAGCCTGCCGATGCAGTGTTACCACTGCGAGAACGCGCCCTGCGTCTCGGTCTGTCCGACCAACGCCCTCCAGAAGGAGGACGACGGCTTCGTGTCGGTCCACGAGGACCTCTGCGTCGGCTGCCAGTACTGCCTGTCGGGCTGTCCGTTCGGCGCCCCGCAGTTCCCCGACAGCAACGACGGGACGGCCCAGATCTTCGGTACCGGCGGCATCATGGACAAGTGCACCGGCTGTCGCGAACGCCAGGAGGTCCAGAAGGGGCCGGCCTGCGCCGAGGAGTGTGCGACCGACGCCATCCTCGTCGGCGGCGCCGGCGAGATCGCCGACGAACTCGAGGCCCGCGACAGCCAGCCGTTCTTCAACGACGAGGCCATGGCGATCATCTTCGGCGAGGAGGACGCCCAACTGTTCCAGTGACCATGAGCGACGACCGATCAGCGGACACACACGACCACGCAGGCGACGACGTCCGGGCCGCGAGGGAGCGCGAGCGGACGACCGATGCGGTCGATCGGGAGGCCGCCTCGAGTGCCCGGAAACGCGAGGCACAGGCTGGGGTACCGTCCGACGAACAGCGAGCGGACGCCGGGTCCGGATCGGCCACCGGCGAGGGGAGCGGCGGTGACGGCGACGACGGGAGCGGCGACGGGGGCGGCGGTCGGTCGGGCCGAATCGCCTTCTGGCTCAGCGCCCTGTTCGGCCTCGCGCTAGCGGTCGGCGCGGCCGCGCTCGTCATCGGGCGCGCCCCGTTCTTCGAGAACGTCATGCGGGTCCGTCCGACCATCGAGGGCGGCGGCGTCGGCGCCGACTGGGTCGTCGGGAACACGGGGCCGATCCTCGAGGCCGCCATCACGCTGGTCCACCTAGCGGACGTCGTCATGGGGATCTTCATCCTGCTGATGGTATTCATCCACTGGGCCGCGTTCCGCCGACTGGCGACCCGAATGCGGCCGCCCGCGGGCTCGAGTCGTGCCGGAGAGAGCGCGACGGCCACCGACGGGGGTGAGCGGTCCGCAGGACCGCGGTCCTCGTCAGACCTTCGGTCTGACGTCGGTGAGCCGAGCGAAGCGAGGCGAACGCCGGAAGACGGCAAGTCTGGCGATGGCGGAGGTGATCACCGATGACGAACCTCGATCACGGGAAGTTCTCGCGGGTGACGACGATGTTCCACTCGCTGCTGGCGCTGACGGTGTTCATCCTGTTCTTCACGGGGTACGCCATCGCCTTCAACACGGAGCTGTGGTGGCTCGTTGAGCTGATGGGTGGCAACCAGGGCGTGCTCTCGATTCACCGACTGGCCGGCTTCGCGCTGATCGCGCTGACCGGGTTCTGGGTGCCCTACATGCTGCTTCGGTCGACCAGTCGGTCCAACTTCCGGTCGATCTTGCCCGCTCTGTCCGACGTGAAGGCCTTCATTCAGGACATCCAGTTCGCGCTGGGGCGGGCCGACGAGCGCCATCCGGCGGCCCGCCAGTTCGCGGGCTACAAGGCCGACGAGGTGCCGCTGATCTCCTACATCGGCAAGGGCGTCATCTGGATCTTCACCGTCGAACTCGTCTTGCTGATGCTCTCGGGGCTGCTCATCTGGCGCAAGACCTGGCTGATCGACTTCTATGACTCCCAGTCGGTCGTGATGGCCTTCGTCGCCTTCCACGGCCTGCTCGGGGTCATCATGCTGATGGGCGTGATGTTCCACACCTTCGAGCACGGCTTCCACCCGGCGTTCTACCCCGTCGAGATGAAGGCGTTCCTGCCGAAGGATCAGACGCCGAACTTCCACGGCGACCCCGACGAGCACGAAACGACCGGGATCGAACGCCTCCGGCGCAAGTCCTCGTGGCGGTGGGCGACGAACGTGATGGGCGTGCTGGTCGTCGTCGGCATCGTCAGCGTGATGATGGCCAGCCTCGAGTACGGCGGCTACCCGGTGCCAGACTCGCTAGCGTTCGACGAGGGGAGCGCCCTCCGGACGATCGGCATCAACGCCGGAATCTTCGTGCTGCTCGTCGGGCTCGTCCTCTCGGTGTTCGGCAACGTGCTCCGGGCGCGGTACCTGAGCCAGCGCCGGGAACGGGCCCAGGAGCGACCGACCGAACGGGCGCCCGCGGCGGACGGCAGTGGACCGGCTCGCGACGACGGCCCCAGCGAGGCCAACGACTGACCGCCGCGGTCGGTTTTCCGCCCGCTCGAGTCGCCGCGTTCGGGCATTGCGAGTCACGTCGCTAGTCGCCGACTCGAGCCCGCTACCCGCTCGAGGCGTCGGGAATCCGACGCCTCCGCGGGGGATTTACGTCGCTTCGAGGCGTATGCTACCCCATGGCAGACCTCCTGTACTCGATATACGCCGTGGCGGTGCTCGTCGTCGCGGTCGGCGGCCTGCTCGGGGTCGTCTTCGCGACGCCGGACGTGACCGACGAACGGGAGTACAAGTACGAGGCACTGGCTGTCGTCGCCGCCGTCTTCGTGCTAGCGATGGTCGGCAGTTTCCTGCTGTAACGACCGTCTCGACCGGCGAGACGATTCGCTCGAGTAGTTACTTCGACAGCATAGAGAGCACATCGTTGGACTTTATTTCACAACTTTGTAGCCGACTACTTTGCTGCACATTTACAATGTTGTGTGTTCATTCCCCGGTATGGAGTACCACGACTCAGAGACGGCGACGGCGGTTGCGGGTCGCGTAGCGGACTTCATGGATGAGGTCGTCATCCCGCGCGAACGCGAGGCGCTCGCCACCGGCGAGCAGATTTCGATGGCCGAAATCGAGGAGCTGTGGGAGCAGGCCAAGGAGCGCGACCTGTTCGCGCCGCAGGTCCCCGAGGAGTACGGCGGCCAGGGGCTGGACTTCAGCGACATGCTCCCCTCCTTCGAACAGGTCGGCCGCTCGCTGATCGGCGCGCTGGCCATCCGAGCCAACGCGCCCCAGGAAGGGAACATGCACACCCTCGAGATGGTCGGCACGGAAGAACAGAAGGAGGAGTACCTGCGTCCGCTCGTCCAGGGCGAACTCTCCTCGGCGTTCGCGATGACCGAGCCCAAACAGGGCGGCGGCTCGGATCCGAAGATGCTCCAGAGCACGGCCGTCAAGGACGGCGACGAGTGGGTCATCAACGCCCACAAGTGGTGGACCTCCGACGGACTCGACGCTGACTTCTACCTGGTGATGGCCCGGACCGATCTGGACGCCCACCCCTACGAAGGCACCTCGATCATCCTCGTTCCGCGGGACGCCGACGGCGTCGAGGTCGTCCGGAACGTCCCCCACCTCGGCGGCCACGGCATCACCGAGCGCGAGGGCGGCCACGCCGAAGTGAAGTTCGACAACGTCCGCGTCCCCATCGAGAACACGATCGGCGAGGAGAACGAGGGCTTTCGAATCGCTCAGATGCGACTCGGCGGCGGCCGACTCACCCACTGTATGCGCTACTCCGGGATGGCCCAGCGCTCGCTCGACATCGCGAAGGCCTACCTGCAGGAACGGGAAGCGTTCGGGACGAAACTCGAGGACAAACAGGCGCTGCGCCACCGGATCGCCGACGCCGAGACGCGGCTGCACGCCGCCCGCTGTATGGTCCGCCACGCCGCGCGCGAACTCGACCGCAGCGACGCCCGTATCGAGGTCGCCATGTCGAAGATGCTCACCGCGAACGTCACGCAGGACACCATCGACCTCGCCTTGCAGTGCTGTGGCGGCAACGGGATCGGGAAGGACCTCCCGATCGCACACTTCTACGAGAACGTCCGCGCGTTCCGGATCGTCGACGGCGCCGACGAGGTCCACCGCCGCTCGATCGCCCGCTGGGCCTTTGACGACGTCGACGAGACCGAGATCGAGAACGCGCTGCAGTTCGACGAGGACCTGCGCATCGACGCGCTCGACGAGTAACGGACGCCGTCCGTCGGCGCCATTTTTGCGTCAGTAGTTGGGAAAACGGCTTCTTTAACAGAGTGTGAATTAGCGTTCAGTACAGGCGGAGGCGTTAATAGAGAGGCTGTCACTATCTCCGAAGATGTCAATAACTGCGTACTGAATACAGAGCATTTCCCCTATTCACTCAAGAAGACATAGCTAATTGCTAGAAAGTCTTATTGTCATAAAGAGTGTTGAAATAATCATGGACGAGGATGAAGGGAGCCTAAATGGAGATATTGAAGCTAGAATGGAGAATGCGGACGGCGATTCTGAAACTTCAGCCCTCCAGTCGATGGGATACATAGATAATGGAACCGGAATGAGTCGGAGAGAGGAAGATTCTACGGATTCTGGACATTCAGTTCTCCAGATGGTCTTACTGATAACAGTGGCAGTATTCTTCGGGGGTTCTCTCCTGTACTTCCTCATAACGGGTATCTTGGCTATATTCGGTATCTCACTGTAGCGAGTCGTTCCCCTATGATAACTGTTTGAATAATGTGGTTCCAACACAATACTCCTAATTTCAACTACTGCAATCCCTATCATTTCCAATGGAGGGTGTGGCTTCCCATCGGTGCCACGGTAACAGCGTAGGTCGCCCGTCTAGGAACGGCAGCGCCAGACGGCTCAGACCCGCTCGATGATCGTCGCGATCCCCTGTCCGAAGCCGATACACATCGTCGAGAGCGCCCGCTCCCCGCCGGTGCGTTCGAGTTCGTGGACCAACTTCGTCAGCAGCGCCGCGCCGGTCGCCCCCAGCGGGTGGCCGTGGGCGATGGCGCCGCCGTTGACGTTCACGTCCTCCCAGGAGACGCCGGTTTCCTCGAGCCAGGCGGCGACGACGGCGGCGAAGGCCTCGTTGACCTCGAAGAGATCGATATCCTCGAGTTCGAGATCGGTCTTCTCAAGGACGCCCTCGGTCGCCGGAATCGGGCCGGTGAGCATCGTCACGGGGTCGACGCCGACGACCTCGGTCGCGACGATTCGGGCCATCGGTTCCCACCCGCGTTCGTCGGCGGCCTCCTCGCTGGCGATCAGGAGGGCCGACGAGCCGTCGACGATCCCCGAGGAGTTGCCGGGGTGGTGCACGCCCTCGCCTTCCTCGCGGAAGGAAAGCGGGAGGCTCGAGAGCGTCTCGAGGTCGGTCTCCGGTCGCGGGTGCTCGTCCCGTTCGACGGTGACTGTCTCACGGGTCGCTTCGCTCCCCGTTCGATTCTCGGAGTCGCTTCGCGACTCGCTTTCCCCGTCCAGTTCCGTCTCAACCGGCACGATCTGGTCGTCGTACCGACCCTCCTCCCAGGCCTCGCCCCAGCGGCGCTGAGAGTCGACGGCGAGTTCGTCGAGTTCCGCGCGGTCGAAGCCGTACCCCTCGGCGATCCGTTCGGCGCCCTCGCCCTGGTGGGTCAGTTCGTCGAAGTACTCGAAGTAGGTGTCCGTGACGGCGCCCTCGCCGGCCACGCCGTCAGCGCCGTCGGAACCGAGCGGGACGCGGGTCATGTGCTCGACACCGCCGGCGACGAGGACGTCGTGCTGGCCGGCCATCACGTTCGTCGCCGCGAAGTTCACGGCCTGCTGGCCGGAGCCACACATCCGGTTGAGCTGGACGCCGGGAACGCCGTCGCCCCAGCCGGCGACCATCGGTGCGATCCGGCCGATGTTGAGCCCCTGCTCGTCGACCGGCGTCACGCAGCCGTAGATCACGTCTTCGATCGCGTCGGGGTCGAAGCCGGTTCGCTCCTTGAGGGCCTCGAGCGGCGTCGCCGCCAGATCCTGCGGATGGGTGTCTCGAAGGGAGCCGTCCCGCTTGCCGAACGGCGTCCGGACCGCGTCGACGATGACTGCGTCGTTCATGTAGGGTCATCACATGGCCAGCGAGATATTCGTTCCGCCGGGTGGGGATCGTCGCCGCTGCTCGGGACGATTCCCGTCACTCAGACGCTCATCGAGCGACTCCGTGCACTTATTTGGGGCCCAGTAGCGATCATCGTGTATGGACGACGATCTCGATGCAGTCCGAGTGGCGTTCGACGACGAGACCGGGGTCGGCACGATCACGATGGACCGGCCGGACGCGCTCAACGCGCTGAACGGCCAGCTTCGGGCGGACATCATCGCCGGCCTGCAGCGTCTCGAGGCCGAAAACGAGGCCGCCGACGGCGTCGCCCTGCGGGCGGTCGTCCTCGAGGGCGCCGGCGAGAAGGCGTTCTGTGCCGGCGCGGATGTCGGCGGCTTCTCCGAGGAGTCGACCGGCGCCGGCTCCGAGCGGGATCACTACGAGTTCATCCGGGACTTCCCGGCACCGGTGATCGCGAAGATCGACGGCTACTGTCTCGGCGGCGGCTTAGAGACAGCGCTCGCCTGCGACTTCCGGCTGGCCAGCGCGTCCAGCACGCTCGGCTTCCCCGAGGTCAATCTCGGGCTTCTTCCCGGCGCCGGCGGCGTCCAGTACGTGACGAAGCTGGCCGGCCCCGCGGTCGCGAAGGAACTGGCCATGACCGGCGAGTACATCTCCGCCCAGCGGGCCGCTGACGAGGGGATCATCAATCGCGTTTACGACGACGACGAGTTCGACGAAGCGGTCGACGCGTTCGTCACCGACCTCGCCGGCCAGGCGCCGCTGGCCGTTCAGGCGATCAAGGACTCGGCGCACATGGCCGTGCAGTCGGGCCTCGAGGAGGGCCTGCGCTACGACGCCAAGCTCTTCGGCGAACTGCTCGAGACCGAAGACCACGAGAAGGGTGCGGCCGCGTTCAACGAGAACCGCGAGCCGGAGTTCGAGGGGACGTAGCCGCTGCATACCGTCTCTCTCTCTCGAGATCACAAGCGGTCGATAGAATCGCGTGCGGTGGCACGCGCTGCCGGTCGACCCGAGTAAGGCGAAGTGCGAACGCAGTGAGCACCTCGAAAGTGAACGGCGAACGGAGTAGGCCGTGAACGAAAGCGAGGGCGATCGCAAACGCCGTACGAGGGCTGCGAGGAATCGCTGCTATCTTTCGGTCACGACCTCAATCCCACGCACCACCATTACAATACGGTGTGAACGATCGCGGAAACGCGCCCGGTGGGACGGTATTGCCGGGAGAGCGCCGACCACCGGCGAGGGACACAGTTATGCGTTCAGTTACCGAACCGTCACGAAAATGGTACACGGATCGCCTGACTCGAGCTGGCGACCGATCGGCCGGAACCACGCGCTCGACCCCGCCCGCGAACGGATCGCTCGAGGTGGTTCCCGTGCCGACTAAGCCCCTCTCGGAACTCGAGGCGATGGTCGGCGACTCCCGGACAACCGTCGAGGAGTTCCGGATCGAGCGCGGCAAGGTCGAGGAGTTCGCGCGGGCGATCACGGATTCCGACCCGCTCTTTCGCGACGAGAGCGTCGCTCGAGAACGGGGCTACGAGGCCGTTCCGGCGCCACTGACGTACGCTCGCGTGAGCCGGTTTCCGCGGTATCGCCCCGACGGCCTCGAGGGGTACGGCTTCGACCTCGGCTTCCGGCCCGAGTACGTCCTCCACGGCGAGCAGGCCTACGAGTACGAGCGACCGCTGTTCGTCGGCGACGTCCTGACTGGGACGACCACGCTGACCGATGTCTACCAGCGCGACGGCGGCCGAGCCGGCTCGATGACCTTCGCCGTCTACGAGACCGAGTATCGAGACGAGAACGGGGACCTCGTGCTCACCGACCGCGCAACTGCTATCGAGACCGCCGGCGCCGTGGATGACGAGGGAGACGACGACGCCAGCGGCGACGACGATGCCGGCAACGGCGAACCGCAGACGGACTCGAACGACGGTGACGCTGACATCGACGCGACCGTCGATCCGGAACCGACGGCTAACGGCGGACGAGTTCCGGCCGCCGAGGCGGTTGATACCGTTCGCTCGGTCGACGGAGTCGACGTCGGCGACGGCGGTCCGACGGTGATCGTCGACGACCTCGAGCGCAAGCACTTCGTGAAGTACGCCGGCGCGAGCGGCGACTTCAACCCGATTCACTACGACGAGCCCTACGCTCGCGGGGCGGGCAACGAGAGCGTCTTCGGCCAGGGCATGTTCACCGCCGGCGTCGCCTCCCGCGTCGTCACCGACTGGTTCGGCCTCGAGTCGATCGCCGCCTTCGGCGTGCGCTTCCAGTCGCGGGTTTTCCCCGGCGATACGATCGTCGCGACCGGCGAACTCGAATCAGTCCGCGCCGAGGAGGGCGTCGTCGAGGTCGCCCTCGAGGCGACCAACCAGCACGGCGAGACGCTGCTGACGGGATCCGCGACGGCGTCGCTCGAGGAGTGAGCGGCCGCGGACCTCGGAGGGGGCTCGTCTCGTACGGCGGACTCTCCTGAGTGGCGCGACGGCCGCCCCGAGACGACGATCGCGACGGGCCGACGGCGGCGTGGCGAGTGCCGACGCGTACTATTTTGTCGTCGTCGGCGCAACGACCGACACGAACATGCGCGTACGCCCACACCGTCATCGATCGAGAGTCGCCACACGCGTCCGATGCGAGACCGAGTACGGGGGCTCCGGTCGATGACCGTCGTCGTCCCGCCGCACGTGGTCGATGGGGGCGGTTCGGATCTGGTCGCCGAGATTCGCGACCGTCGGCCCGGGATCGACCTCGAGCACGTCGCGGACGACGCCGAGGTGCTCGAGGCGGCGGCCGACGCCGAGGTCATCGTGACCAGCCAGCTCCCCGAGGACGTGCTGGACGCGGCCGAGAACCTGCGCTGGGTGCAGGCGCTCAGCGCGGGCACCGACGAATACGATTACGACGCCCTCGGCGCGCGGGACGTCGCCCTGACGTCGGTGTCAGGCATCCATGCGCAGCCGATCGGCCAGCAGGTACTGGGGTATCTGCTCCACTTCGAACGCCGGTTCGATCGGGCGATCGCCAAGCAGCGCCGGCGCGAGTGGGAGCGCCACGGCGGCCGCGAACTCGGCGATCGAACGATCGGCATCGTCGGCGTCGGCGCGATCGGCTCGCAGGTCGCCGACTACTGCACCGCCTTCGACGCTCGCGTCGTCGGGACGAAACGCGATCCAACGGACGCGCCCGCGGTGCTGGACGCCGTCTACGGACCGGACGACCTCGAGTCCGTCCTCGAGGTCAGCGACTACCTCGTCCTCGCCTGTCCGCTGACCGACGAGACCCGCGGACTGATCGACGCCGACGCGCTGGCGACGCTTCCCGACGACGCGGTGCTCGTCAACGTCGCCCGCGGTGAGGTCGTCGAGCAGTCGGCGCTCGTCGACTCACTCGAGGCGGACGACCTCGGCGGCGCCGCGCTCGACGTCTTCGAGGAGGAGCCCCTTCCCAAGTCGTCGCCGCTGTGGGATCGCGACGACGTGCTCGTGACGCCCCACATGGCGGGCTCGACCCCCCACTACTGGGAGCGGTGCGCCGACGTCTTCCTGCGAAACTACGATCGATTTCAGGCGGGCGAGCCCCTCGAGAATCGCGTCGTCTGAACGCCTTTTTGCCCGACCGGGCATCTATGCGGTGCCGTTCGCGATGACTCACGTCACACTCGAGTGGCACCCGTATTGGATCGGTTTGGTTTCATCAGACCCATCGCCTCGAGAATCCGCGCGAGTGCCGCCGGTCGCTCCGGCGAGACGCGCGACCGCTGGGGCTCCCACGAGATATTGACGTTCGTGACTATTATCGGACGTGACGCCTCCAGAACAATGCTGGCCCGTTGATTAATGGTCGTCTCTCCCGAACGAGTGGATGGATGGGGGTCGTTACGAAAATTAAGCAGTTCGTCGGTGACGAGGGAGAGCTCTACGAGTGCCGGAACTGCGGCGAGAAATTCGATCACGAGCCCGAGGCGTGTTCGACCTGCGGCTCGACGGAAATCGCTCACTACGAGTTCTGAGCGGGGCCGAAGGCGGACGGATAGTCGAGACACACGGGTGCACGACCGACGGGTCCGGCGACGAACGCATCTGTCTCGAGCTCCTCGATTCGATATGGCCGATTCGAACGCGAGCCGGACGGCGTCGACGATCCAGTCCCTCGAGCGCGACGCCGGAACGGTGCCGCCGAGCGAGACGGAGACGGCGACGTTCGGCGCGGGCTGTTTCTGGGGCCCCGATGCACGCTTCGGCGCGCTCGAGGGCGTCGTCCGAACGCGCGTCGGCTACGCCGGCGGCACGACGCCGGAGCCCAGCTACTACGCGCTCGGCGACCACACCGAAGTCGTCCAGCTCGAGTACGACCCGGACGAACTGTCGTACGAGGACCTGCTCGAGACCTACTGGTCGACCCACGACTGGGCGTCGACGGCACCGAAACGCCAGTATCGAAGCATCGTCCTCGCACATGACGACGACCAGTACGAGACCGCCGTCCGCCGGCGCACTGCGCTCGAGGACCGAGCCGGACGGTCGGCCGCGACCGACGTCGAACGGCTCGAGTCGTTCACCCGCGCCGAGGAGTACCACCAGAAGTACGAACTTCGCTCGACGCCGGTCGTCGGCGACGAACTCGAGGCGCTGTACGGCGACGCGTTCGTCGACTCGACGGTCGTCGCCCGACTGAACGGGTTCGCCGCCGGACACGGTGACCCGGCCCAACGGGACGAACTGCTGGCGGCGCTCGACCTCCCGCCGACGGTGCGGATGGAGCTCCGACGGCGGTTCTGACAGAGCGATAATTTCGGCAGCGCGTGCGATCGCGGTCGCGGCAGTTTCTCGTTGCGGCCCGCGGCCTCGAGTCGACCGTTAATCGTCCTTATTTGTATCTCGGGGCCGAACACCGGCTATGACCGGTGACGACCGATACAAGGTGTTCGGAGTCTACCTCTCGGCGCCAGTGACCGACGCGCTCGAGGAGTATCTATACGACGAAGCGGGCGTCCTCGACGTCGAGGCCTACTTCGAGGAGACCGCGGATTCGGTCCCCGTCGGCGATCCGGGCGCCGACGCGACCGACGACCTCGTCGCGGGCGTGCTGGACTCCTTCGCCGACCTCTACGACCGGGCGGATTTCGCGGCCGCCGAACGGACCGCTCCCGACGCGTTCGATCTCGTCCACCTCGCGGCCGACCCGACTCGAGTCGCCGACGTTCGCGAGCGGTTCCGGGCCGCCGCCACCATTCAGGACGCCGACCTGCGGACGGTTCAGACGGCGATTCTCGGCGCCCACCTCGAGGCGGGCCCGACTGAATGAGGTGCCGTTGGTGGTCGATGGCGTGGTCCCTTCGCTAGCGCTACGTCGGATCCAGACTCCGGAATACTGCTGTGACTGCGCTTCGCGGGCCGGCTACGCGTCGGGGTTTCGGCGCTCGACCATTCCCAGTCCGACCCAGGAGATGACGACCTCGTCGTGCTGGTTGATCCCTTCGAGGCGGCTGTCGACGTAGCCGCGCTTGGGATCGCTCTCGGAGACACGCTTGTCGACGACCTCCGTCCGAACCGACAGCGTATCGCCGGGCCTGACGGGCCGGTTCCAGCGGAGTTCGTCCACGCCGCGAGCGCCCATGCTGGCCTGGTCCTGGATCGAGCCGTCGACGAGCAGCCGCATGCAGATCGACGCGGTGTGCCACCCAGAGGCGACGAGTTCGCCGAACGCGGACTCCGCGGCCGCCTCCTCGTCGGTGTGAAACGGCTGCGGATCGTACTGCTCGGCGAACTCGAGAATTTCCTCCTTCGTGACGGTGTACTCGCCGCACTCTTGTGTCTCGCCGACCTCGATATCCTCGTAGTACTGCATACTGCTGTCAGTGTGGCGTGCGAACAAGAGACTATGGAAAGCGGAATCGCCGCCAGGTACCGAGCGACGGTGTCAGGCCCGCTGTAACTCGTGAATCGTCACCCAGTGGTCGGGGTGCTCGGCCTCGTGGTCCCTGGCGTCGCGGTTGGCGTCTGGCCAGTCGGTACACTCGCGCTCGAGATCGCAACTGTCACACTGGATCCGGTATGCCATACTGTAACATCCAACGAGGCCGGTCTTAAGCGTTCGTCCTGAGTGAGAACAGACGGTCCATCGGCCCGATAGATCGGTGGTTGGATGGCGTCCAACGGGCCGCTGAACGGGACCGCCTCACTGAAATACGTCAGTTATGGATTCCGTCGCACCCGATCCATCTGCGATTGTGTGTCTGTCACGTGAGCAGTTCGTAAGGAAGTGGTGAAGTGGATCTACAAGGCCAGCTGTGAACCGACACGAGGGAAGAATTTAGATTCCTCTCATTTGGAGTGGTGATTCTCTATCTTCACTACTCTTTTCCTTATAATGATGACGGTCGCTCAGTAGGTCGTTCGGTCGAGCCATTCGCGCCAGAACTTCATCCGGTGAATTTCCCCTCGGTAGAGGTGTGACAGACTTGAGCTCGGTCCCATCTCCGCCTCCAACAATCCGCGGCCGATCTCGCGATACTCAGCGTCGGTCGGATCGTCGTCTTCGGCCGACTCTCGGTCCATCGAAGCCATGGTTTCGATTGGGTCGAACGTACAATATTAGTTCCGCTGGAGCGGATTCAGGCCGACTATTTCTGACAGTAGCATCGATGAACGCCGTGGTGCGATTGAACTAAGTATGAAATTCTGATGGTATCACTTGCCGGCGCATCCGTCGCCCCTTCGTGATGTCCTTGCCGACGACGACGCCATTCGCGATCAGCGAGGTATAGTTGCATATTGACTGCCAACGATGCTGCCAGCTTCGATAGATGGTATTCGCGGCGTGCTGAATACAGAGCGCGTTTCGGTCATGACACTCACCCTAGGACGCTGACGAAGACACATCGTGCCCACAGGGTGAGATCGTCGCCACTGCATCGAGTAGCCGTTGATCAATCTGGCTTTTCGCCGTCATCTGTCAGAGAAGAAATAATGAGTCGTTTGGTCCCACGTCGAAGGAGACCACTGGCTGCAGGTTGAGAGATATCCAAATTAGCGGCGACGTCGCTGAGAGTTGCGTTCCGTGGGTCTTCGAAATACCCTGTGTCGAGTGCGACGAGAAGTGCCTCTCGTTGGCTATCAGTCAACCCCGCGTCCGTATTCCCTAAACTAGCGTATTCGTTCACGCGCAGTAACTCGATATCAATGTCGTTCTGTTCTGCATAGTCCCATAGAGGGGCCAGATTCGTCCGGTCGGGCATCCATACTGTTAGAATCCAACCGTTTCCGTCGTTCTTCATATCGAGTATGATACCGTTCGCGGTCGAAATAACTGGGGAGATGATCTTCGCTTCGTCTGTATACTCGAAGCTATAGATCGCTTTCTCGTCTCTGGTTTCAATAACTCGTTCAAACTCGCCGATGGTGTGATCATTCCGCAATCCGTCTTCGAACTGGCGGAAATCAGATGACTGTATTCGATAGAAGAATTTCCCCGATGTCGGGTCAGTTCCTGCCTCTAACACTGACTCGACTTTCGAACTCTGGTCGTGAGTGACTGTCTTTGTGAGCACTATGTCAGGGTGCTCGACTCGGACGACTGCTTTAATATCGGTCACTGTTCTATCGGGTAGGTGTTTTTAATATATGAACATGTATATTTGGCAAATCCCCTAGGGACTATCATAATCAGTTTACTTTATACAGAGGCTGTGTAAAAATCGGTATTGGGCTCCGAATCAAAGTCAGCGAAACACTACAGACAGCGTCTGCGTTCAGCAGTCGGGCGCTGTTCTATGGGCCAGTGAAACGGAGGCTGCTGGGGACAATATAAGAGAGCGGTCCGGCGGAGTTGGTGGTACACTGCTCAGAACGAGGATAAAGTGCATCGAAATCTCTCGTGGAGTTCTCGGGGCGATAATCATCCTTTTTGCTTGCCCTCGTCGTCCTCACTGCATCCACCGAGCAACCCGCAAAAGCGGTCAGGGATGCGTGGAGTCTCCTAGACCCGATATAAATGGATTATTCGATTAAGAGAGAGACCAATGCTGGCACGGTCGGTATGTAGTATGTATGGCACAGAGATATCATGCCGATGACCGAGGCAGTGACACTGAACCGAAATTCCACCTCCCCGCCGGAGTCACCCCACCGTTCGATACCAGTCGCTTCGAGCGTCTCTGGGTGTCGCTATTCGACTATTCCGTTGAATCACCATGATGGAGTTCCCTGAGATAGATTCGGCTGTGTTCTTTGGTTCGATTACAATGGTCGCTTGGGGAATTTGGGTAGTCTTGGGCAACGCTGCGTCGGAGTCTATCGACCCGAGGACAGCCGCTGCAATCACCTATCTTGTTGCGGGACCCCTTGCACTCGGATACATCCTCGTTTCAGACGCATCGCTTGCCATTACTGCGAGAGGAGGACTGCTCGCTGGCACTGCCGGATTGTTCACCGGAACAGGTCTGATTTCGATGTACATCGGTCTTTCCGGGGGGTCAACAACCGTCATCTCTACTCTCGGTGCGATGTACTTCGTCGTCGCGGCTCTCATCGGTATGGTCATTCTCGGAGACGAAGTTACGATAACGAGATTTGCTGGGATAGCGTTCGCAGTTATTGGGATCATCTTGGTTACTCGATAGAGTAGCCTACGCAATTGTTGGGCATGGGATAGCACTCTCAAGAAGCGAGTCAAGGCGCGTCTAAGACGCGACTGACAGATGGGAGGCGTTCGACGGTTGTCTGGTCGCGTTCATCGGCGCGCTTTCGCGGTCAGCCACAGATCGTACCAAAGGATTGCGAAGTAGAACACCTGTACGCGGATGTAGTGCCGCTTCGAGGTGACTTCGCTAGGAAATTTTCCTTCAACGTCCGATAGCTGGTCTCGATTCCCCATCTCGGCCGGAAGTCGTCGGCTAGTTCCAACGGCGTCAACGGCATCTCGTCCTTCGGGTCGTTGGGATTCTCCTTGTACAGCTTCGACTTCTTCTCTGACTCCATCACCCAGAGGTCGTGACGCGTCGGAACGTCGCTCACGCCCCACGTCGTGGCCCGCCAGTCCTTCTCGTTCTCGATGGTGCCGTCCATCATCTCGTCTATCTTGTTCGCGCTCTGTTTTGCCTGCATCATCCAGCCGAGGTCACCGAATTCACTACGCGCACGCGCCGAGTCCTCGTTGTAGGACCCGCTGTCGAGATACGCGCCTACCTCAAGACGCTTCACGAAGGGCTCGTCGAACCCGACGCTCGAGAGTGGCCGTCGGGAGAGGCCGATCGATCCGCCCGTAGCGGATAGTCGGTAGGACCGCGGCAGTTGGGGTTCACCCGACGATTCAATACCATTGCGATCGGATTTTAGCGTATGGTAACCGACGATGCCCTGCTTCGAACGCTGGTGATCATCATCGCTGTGATTCTTCTCGTACCGGTTCTCATGATGGCTCTCGCGATGCCGCTGATGGGCGTCTGGGGTGGGGGCCACATGTGGAACGGCGGGATGTGGGACGGCACCGGAGCCACGTGGATGTGGCTCCTCATGTCGATTGTTCCGTTACTGTTGCTTCTCGGCCTCGGGTATCTCCTGTACAGCGCGGTTCGCCAGTCCAGCGGGCAACGGACGGATCCCGCACTCGAGGAACTGAGAACCGCCTACGCCCGCGGCGACCTCACGGACGAGGAGTTCGAGGAGCGCCGCGAACGCTTGCAACGAGACCGGTAGTACGCTGGTGGACGCGTTCCGGGTCGGACGACGCCACTTCTGGCCGGCAGTTCCCCGTTAGCGGTCGGGCTTCCCTGGTCGGTACGAGCATTCGCTGAACGTCACGGTTGCGTCGAGAGTACCTTCTCGAGTGGCCATCGCGGCATGTGATCCGTCGGTTCATCTGTATACCCTAATCGGAACAGATGCTGCGGAACACCATCGCCGATCGCTGCCAGAGTCCCGAGCTCGTCTCGTTTTTCCGGAAGTTCCAGAATTTGGCTCATCGGGTGCGTGGCAACCGAGTTAGCACTGGCAGCGAGCGCCACCCGTTCGTATACTCGCCCGGTTTTGATCCGTGCTGCTGGAGCATCGGTCTCCGTGACGAGGAGTCCGAGGACGGGAGCGCTGCGAATCAGCTTCGAATTATTCTGACTTTCGCGATTCCCGAGGTCAAAAGCGATCACGACCGCTTGTGCAATACGAGCCGTAAGCCACGACTGGCCCAGTGCGCCGATCCCGAGCCAATAGCCGAGTTCTTTCCGGTACTCTCGGTCGTCCATCAGACGCAGATCCGCCGCGGCCTGTAACTCCCCGATCGATCGCTTCCGGTCCGAGTCTTCGATCAAGTGGAGCGAAACGTCGCTGTCGAAGACACACTGACGGAGGATATCGCGCGTGAACTGCGAAAGCGGCCGCTCTTCGAATAGGTCGTGGCTCGTATATCGCTCCGTGAGTTGGTCGAACAGTCCCGGTGGTCGGGTATTCGATGGGGTCGCGTCTGGATGAAGCGTTACGGTGGCGATGGGGTCCCCATCGCCGGCATCGTCGTACTCGATTCGATAACCGAATCCGAAGTGGGCTGCTGCAATACAGAGGTTCTCGATGGCGCAGCCGAGGCTGATCTGTAACTCGCGTTTGTCGTGATCGGCCACCTCGAGCCACCGCGTCTCGTCGGCGAAAATCCGGATTCGATCGTCGTGTACGGCAAATCGCCACGGCTGCGAGTTGTGACTGGACGGAGCGAGGATCGCGTATCGAAGCAGGAACTGCGCCCGTTCTCGGATCGACCCGTCGGATGGAAACTCGTCCTCATCTATCTCCCAGACTGCGGTGGTTAACTCGTCCGAATTCATGAGGCGATGTCACCGACAGGGGACATAACGCTCCGGATCGGTTCGCTGACGGAACTCTCTGCGACGACGCTAGTTCCGTTCAACGGGACGATCGACGAGTGGCCTCTCAGAGCCCGTGAGCATCCTCGAGAAGTTCCGTCAACCGCTGGACGAACCGCGCAGCGGGCGCCCCGTCGACCACATCGTGGTCGAACGTTACTGTGAGACTGAGGTACTCTCGGGGTTCGATCTCCTCGTCGACGACACCCGGCTTGGTGGCGATCCCGCCGACCGTTAGCTGGAGCGTGTAGTTCGTCGGACTGATCCCCCAGCCGCCGCCCTCGCCGAACATTCCCACGGACGTTACGGCGACTGTGCCCGCGATACGTTTCCAGCCTCGTGGAAACAACTGCGGAAGTCGCCAGAATTGTCGCCGGACGACCCCGGGAAGCCGCATCGCCAGGGACGCCCACGGCGGCTGCGTTCCCCCGTCCGGGTTCCGCTGTCTCGTTCGAATCTCCTCGTGAATCGACTGTAGTGACCGGCGATTCGCCGCCCTGACGACGTGGGGGACGCCGATGCGCTCACCATCGATCGCCGTTTCGATGATCACGTTTACGTCGACGTCGTCGAACGAGACAAGCCGCCCCCGCCAGTCGCGGTACGCCTGTACGTGCGGATGGTCTTCGATCGCTCGCGCCAGACAGTACATGAGAAACGCAGTGAACGAGAGGCCCTCTCCCGTTTCCTCTTTTCGCTCGCGGATGCGTTGTCGGGCCTCAGTTATGTCGACCTCGACGAGTCCGTGAACGACGCTGCGCCGGCCGGCTACCCGCATATAGTCGATCGTCCCTCGACGCTGGAGAGGGAGTGGCTCGACTGCCTCGCCCTGCTCGTCCATAAGGCCTCTATGGAAGGAAGGACCATACCTCTTGGTTCACACCGACTCGCCTCGAAGTCACGACCAAACGCGGTCGCGTTCGGATAGCCGGTGTAGATACCGATCGCCATCAGTCCGATCTGATCACTCGGGCCATGAACAGGCTCGCGACGGCTGCGGTGGCGACCAACAGTATCGTTACCGGATTCAGTAGCGTGCGAAAAGCCTCCGCCTCGGTCACGAAACACGAAATTCGAACGGCGTTAGTCGGCACCCGCCGGGGCGGCGTCGGCCGCGGCGCGCTTGCCGCGCCAGACGCCCTGTAGGTACGCACCGGCGAACATACCGACGACCACCCACAGGATCGTGACGTTGCCGATCCCGAGGCTGGCGTAGGCGGCGCCGGGGCAGATCCCCGAGAGACCCCAGCCGACGCCGAAGATCCCGCCACCGATCAGGACGTTCCGATCGAACGGCTTCAGTCGGCGGCCGTATACGTCGCCCGTCAGCGGTGCGCTGTCGCGTATCCGGGGCACGACCGCGAAGGCGATCCCGGAAACGATCGCTGCGCCGAACATGACGAACAGCAGTCCGAAGTCGCTGAACTGGAGGAAGTCCAGCACGACTTCGGGCCGGGCCATGTGGCTGTACGCCAGTCCGAATCCGAAGATCAAGCCGCCAACGAGTATCAGCGGCATGAACAGCGGATGACGGTTTTGATTCACGTTACGGACTTACTCCCATCGCTTGGACGATCTGAGCTGTCACGATCGCGACCGTCAGGAACGTTATCACGCCAACGATCGACGTTCTCGAGGCTGGCGACGTCCTCGAAGTTGTCGCGACGGACTCGGGTAGCATGAGCGACATTCGCGGCTGGGCGGAGGGTACCGACGGCGTCGAACTCCTCGAACAGGAGGAAGCCGACGGCCTCTACACCCACTACGTAGAGAAAACGGAATAATGAGCACGGACAACCAAACGACGCCAGTCGACGAACCGGGTGCTGAACCCGAGTTCGACGCCGCCGAACTGCAGGCGTTGCGCGAGCGCGTCGAGGAATTAGAGGAATCGGTCGCGGAGGCGAACGCGGGCGGCGATCAGAAGAAGATGACCATCGTCGCGACGCAGGGAAGCTTCGACATGGCGTATCCGCCGCTGATCCTCGCGAGTACTGCGGCCGCGTTCGGCTGGGAGGTCGTCGTCTTCCACACGTTCTGGGGACTCGATATCCTCCACGAGGAGAAATCGAAGACCCTCAAGCTGAGCGCCGTCGGTAATCCCAACATGCCGGTCCCGAACGCCGTCGCCGCGCTCCCCGGCATGGACACGATGGCCACGAAGATGATGCAGAAGAAAATCGACGAAAACGGGACCGCCACCATCGAGGAGTTGATCGATCTCTCGCTCGAGAGCGGCGTCGATCTGCAGGCGTGCCAGATGACGATCGAACTGATGGACTACGACGAGGACGACTTTTACGACGGCGTCACGACCGGCGTCGGCGCGGCTACCGCGCTGCAACATATGGCCGAATCCGACATCCAGCTCTTGGTCTAGTCCATGAACGAGACGAGACCCGCGCTCTCGAAGCCGGGTCCGTGTGTCCTTGAGGCGATTACAGACCGAGGATGCCGGCGCCGTACTGACCGACCACTGCCGGTAGTGCCAGCATCGACACTTGCTGTGTGCACCGGAGTAAATCATTTAGCCGGATTCCCAGACGGAGACGACCCTCCGTGCAACGACTGAGTGGGTTCTACAATCCTGAAACCTTACCTAAAACGCCAACCTGGCCGGTACAAGGCCTGGAACGCCGGAGAAAGTACGGTTACAATCCGTACGTAGTTCGTATGGGTTGTGGCAGATTTGAACCACGGTCGTTCCGCTTCGCTTCACTCCCTGATTCAAATCTGCCCATCGTCACGATTCTGTCGCTCACGAGGTTGTTCGCGACAGAAGTAGTGGGTTGGGGCAGATTTGAACTGCCGACTTCCTCCGTGTGAAGGAGGTATCATAACCGGACTAGATCACCAACCCGCAGAGGGTTGTATCGGCGGGTCCAACTTAAGACTTCCTTTCACCGTCCGTCGGCGGACTCGTCCGCTCCGGACCTCGAGAGCGCCCCTCGAGCGCTCCCAGTCGCTTCACGGGCCTGTGCCTCGGCTTTCCGCTCGAGGTCCAGTAATTCCTCGCGGACCGCCTCGAGGCGGGTCGGTTCCGCCTCCGGCTCTTCGTCCCGGCCGACGGCCGCGCGGAGCCGCGTCGCGTAGGGCGTGAGCGTCTCGCCGAGTCCGAGTTTCGCGTGTTCGGCTGAGCGAGCAAGATAGTACCGGCTGTCGTGGAAGTGTTTGTTCATGTGATTCTCTTCCATAGAGAGGCGAGCAGTCGATATAGCCCTTTCGCAGGGGACAGAAACGCGAATCGGCCGTCACTGGCCTTGAGGAGCCGGATCCACGAAATCAGTACTGAGGTGACTCTTCCGGTTCGCCGTCGCGGGCGTTGACGACGCGGCCGAAGGTGAACAGGCCGTCCGAGAGCCGGTTCAGGTACTGGACGGCCTGTTCGTTAATCTCCTCCTCCGCGGCCAGCGCGACCGCCCGGCGCTCGGCGCGCCGGCAGACGGTTCTGGCGTGGTGGAGTTGCGCGCCGCGCTCGCTGCCGGTCGGCAGGATGAACGACCGCAGGGGCTCGAGTTCCTCGTCGTACTCGTCGATCCAGTCCTCGACGGTCTCGATGTGGTCGGCGCGGATCGCGGGGTCGTCCTCGTCGGGATCGGGGTTCGCGAAGTCGGCCTGGACGACGTGGAGGTGGTTCTGGATCTCCCGGAGTCGTTCGTCGACGTCATCGTGGCCGGTCGGTCGGATCGTCCCGACGAGGGCGTTGAGCTCGTCGACGGTGCCGTAGGCTTCGATGCGCGGACTGGCCTTCGAGACGCGGCTCATGTCCCGGAGATCCGTCTGCCCGTCATCGCCGCGACCTGTGTAGATCGACATGTCCGTGTGCACGGACGAGACGCACTTAATCCCTGCCGGCGCCGCTCGAGCGCTCGAATGGACGAAACGTCGACGGGCCGAACGGGTTCGGACGCCCGCCGTGGCGCAACCAGTACGTTTTACACCCGCGGCGCCCAATCGCCGCGCATGGCCATGGAACTCGATCACGAGTGCCCGAACTGCGGCACCGAACGGACCTTCTACCGCGCGGCGAGCACGACGCTGCACCTCGGCGAAAAGGTCAAGTGGCACTGCCCGGAGTGTGACTACGGCTTCGTGAAGATCGGCGACAACGGCACCGCCGTCGACTCGAGCGCGTAACTGACGGCCAGACGCGACGATTTCGATTCCGTATCCGTTTTTCGACCGTTGGTGACTCGAACTCGGGTAGCCACCGCCTTCGGAACCGACCGACCTCGAACTCAACAGTCCACGAAACCGACCGTGGCGGTCACTCCTCGTCGGACCCGAGGGCCTGCCACGAGAGCCGCGGCGACCGCGCCGCGTTAGTCTGGTCGATCCGGCGCGCGGTGGTCCGTTCCGGCGCGTCCGCGAGCGTCTCGTCGTCCTCTCCCGCAACCGCGTTGAAGGCCGCGGCGAGCCGGTCGAGTGTTCCTTTGCCCTCGACTTCCGTCGGTTCGGTCATCAGCGCCTCGGGGACGATCTCGGGCCACTTAGTCGTCGGCGGGTGGACGCCGTAGTCGAGCATCCGCTTCGCGACGTCGGCGGCGTCCTGCTCGCCCGCGCTGGCGACGAACTCGTGGTGGAACGGCTCGTACGGAACCTCGTACTCGATCCGGCTCGCGAGGTAGTTCGCGTTCAGGACTGCCGTCGCGCTGGCGTCGGTGAGCCCCTCGTCGCCTAGTCGCGCGATGTAGGCGAAGGCCTTGACGAGGACGAGCCAGTTGCCCTGATAGCCGTGGACCTTGCCGATGGTGTGTTCGGGGTCGAACAGCTCGTAGCCCGGTTCGCTCTCACTCTCGCCGTTCTCTCGCACGCCAGGCGCCGGCAGGAACGGCGCCAGTTCGTCGACGACGCCGACCGGGCCCGCGCCCGGGCCGCCGCCGCCGTGGGGCGTCGCGAACGTCTTGTGGACGTTGTAGTGCATCACGTCGAATCCCATGTCGCCCGGCCGGGCTCGACCGAGCAGGGCGTTGAGATTCGCCCCATCGTAGTAGAGCAGGCCGCCCACGTCGTGGACCATCTCGGCGATCTCCTCGATATCGCGTTCGAAGAGGCCGAGCGTGTTCGGGTTGGTCAGCATCAGGGCCGCGGTGTTCTCGCTGAGGGCCGCCTCGAGCGCCTCGAGGTCGACCCGGCCGCCGTCGTCGCTGGGCAGCGAGACGACGTCGTAACCGCCAAGCGCCGCGCTCGCGAAGTTGGTTCCGTGGGCGCTCTCCGGAATAATGACCTCGTCGCGGTGGCCCTCGCCGTTGTGCTCGTGGTAGGCCGCGGCGACGCGGATACCGACGAACTCGCCGGCCGCGCCCGCGGGGGGCTGGAGCGTCACCGCGTCCATCCCGCCGATCCGGCCCAGGTAGTCCTGCAGTCGGTACATGAGCTCGAGGGATCCCTGTGTCGATCGCTCAGACCGGTCGGGGTGGACGGCCGCCTTCGGGAGCGCGGCCACGTCCTCGGTGAACTTGGGGTTGTACTTCATCGTACACGAGCCCAATGGGTAGGGACCGCTGTCGATCCCGTAGATCATCTGGGAGAGCCGCGTGTAGTGGCGGGCTAGTTCGGGCTCAGAGAGCTCGGGCAACTCGAGAGAGTCCCGGGTCAGGTCGTCAGGCAGGGGAGAGTCGTCGTCCCCGGAACCGTCACCGTCGTCCCCGTCGCCTCCGCCGATCTCGACGCGAGTCTGATCCTTCTCCGAGAGCAGGGGTTCGTACTCGCCGTTCTCGACGTAGCGGGCCTGATCGTAGCGGACCTGTGCGGCTCGAGGGTCGGCGTCGTTCTCGTCTCGGTCGCTCATCGAATCACCTCCCGAAACGCCGCAACGAACGGATCGATCCGCTCGTCGGGGACGCCGGCGACGCAGACCTGCAGTTCGTGCTCGTCGACGACGTGGACCGCGAAGCCGCGCTTCTCGAGGTCGCTCGCGATCGCCGGCGCGGGCTGGTCGACGCGGGCGACGAACTCACGGAGGTGGTGTCGGTCGTGGACCGGCGCTTTGACGCCGACGATGTCGTCGAGGCGCTCGGCGAGATCCTCGGCGCGGGTGACGCCGCACTCGGCGAGGTCGACCATGCCGTTCGGCCCCAGGTACGCGGCGTGCATCGCGGTTCGCAGCGCGACCCATGCCTGGTTGGTACAGATATTGCTCGTCGCCCGTTCGCGACGGATGTGCTGTTCGCGGGTCTGCAAGGTGAGCGTGTAGGCCCGCCGGTCGGTCGCGTCTTCGCTGGCGCCGACCAGTCGACCGGGAACCTGTCGGAGGTAGTCGTCCGTCGTGGCGAACAGCCCCAGTCCCATCCCGTAGCTCGTCGGCAGTCCGAGCACGCTCGCGTCGCCGACGACGACGTCTGCGCCGACGTCCGCCGGCCGCTGCAACAGCGAGAGCGCGATCGGGTCCGAGCCGAGGACGAACAGGGCGTCGTGATCGCTCGCCAGGTCGCCGACCGACTCGAGGCCCTCCTCAATCGCTCCCCGAACGGTCGGATTCTCGGCGTAGACCATGACGCACTCCTCGTCGACCAGTTCCTCGAGGGCCGCGAGGTCGACGTTGGCGTCGTCGGTGGGATACTCTTCGACCTCGAGGTCCGTGCCGGCGACGTAGTTCTCGAGCGTCGAGCGCCATCCCTCGAGTAAGAGATCCGGGACGAGCACGCGGTGGCCGCTGGTGTCGCGGACGCGTTCGGCCAGCGTGGCGGCCTCGCCCAGCGCCGTCGCGGCGTCGTACATCGAGCAGTTAGCCACCTCGAGGCCGGTCAGCTCGACCAGCAGCGACTGGTACTCGAACAGGGCCTGTAAGAACCCCTGCGAGATCTCGGGCTGGTACTGGGTGTAGGACGTGAGAAACTCCGAGCGGTCCGCGAGGTGGTCGACCAGCGACGGGACGTAGTAGCCGTAGTGGCCCCGCCCGAGCAGCTCCGTCAGGTCGTCGTTGCGTCCCAGTATCGTTCGGACGAGTTGCCTCGTCTCCCGTTCCGATCGCACGTCGATTCCGAACTCCCCGTCGAACTCGACGGCGTCAGGAATGTCGAAGAGGTCGTCGACCGATTCGGCGCCGACCGCCTCGAGCATCGCCGAGCGGTCCTCCTCCGTGTGGGGAGCGTACGGGCTCCCCGTGGTGTGTGTTCCGTGCATGGCTAAGCGTGATCTCGATCGATCGAGTCGATCCGTCTCCCCCCGCGTCGACAGCGGCGTTCGATCCGAGGCACGATACTCGCCTCTAGCGGGTAGGGGGTAATGAACGCACTCGTTTCGGCGTGGCTATCGGGTAGCCGCCGATGGACGTGACTGTAACGACCCCTGCAGTCGCTACACGGACCACTAAGCTGACCGGCGGTGTCGGGGGGTCGCATGGTCGACGAACGCGACGACGCCGAGGCGACCGAACCCGGCGATCGAAAACGCCCCCTCAATGATGCGGACGAGAGGAACGAACGCACCGGCCGAGACAGTCCGCTCGGTCGCGAAGATCAGGAGATCGGCGCGGCGGTCGCAAGCGAATCCGAGTTCCTGCTCGACGTCCTGCCACACTTCTACCGCGGCGAGGTCAGCCAGGCCAACAGCGCGCAGGATCGGATCGACCGGACGACCGACTGGGCGATCACGCTGCTCGCCGCCGTGCTGTCGATTGTCTTCTCGAGTCGGAACATGCCCGCGTTCCTGCTCCTGATTGGGATCTTCGTCCTGTCGATCTTCCTGTTCTTCGAGGTGCGTCGCTACCAGTTCTACGACCACTGGCGCGCCCGCGTCCGCTTCGTCCAGGAGAACGTGTTCGCGAACGCGTTAGAACCGACCGGGGTCGAACACCCTGCCTGGCGCGAGGAGCTGAGCGACGACCTCCGGAACCCCACCTTCAAGGTCTCGACTCGAGAGGCGCTCTCCCGCCGGATACGGCGCGTGTACGGACTCCTCTTCGCGGTGGCCGGCGTCGGCTGGGCGTTCAAGATCACGCTGTTCACCCCGGAACAGCAGTGGGTGGAAGCCGCCGAACTGCCGGGGATCCCCGGTTCGGCCGTGGCGGCACTGCTCGCCGTCTTCTTCGCGTGCGTAATCGCGATCGCTCTGTGGCCAGGGGGACGGCAAGCGAAAGGCGAGATACATGGCGTCGAGCCGGGCGACTGGAAAAACGACTGACTGCTCGATCACTCGTCGTCGGGCTCGTTCGACGAGACGTCGGCCTCGGACGGGCCGGCATCACCGGTTTCGGACGGTTCGGCGTCGCCGGCAGGCTCGTCGCCCGCGTCGTCTGCGGGCGTCGGTGCCGATCCGTCGCGCTCGGCGCGCTCTCGAGCGAAGACGTCCAGCGTGATCTTCGCGCCGCCGAGGACGACGGGGCCGATGAACAGCCCGACCGCGCCGAAGGTGATGAGCCCGCCGAAGATGCCGACCACGATGATCGCCGAGTTGAAGGCGCTCGTGCGCCCGATGAGCGCCGGCCGGAGATACGTGTCGGAGAAGGTGACGAGCAGTCCGTAGACAACCAGTCCGCCGGCGGCGACGGGCCGGCCGACCGCGACGAGGTAGATCGCGACGGGGAGCCAGACGCCAAAGGCGCCGACCAGCGGCAGGAGGGTGAGCACGAACGTGAGCACGGTGAGCAAGACGACGGCCGGGATGCCGAGAACCGCGAGCCCTACGCCGAGCAACACCGCCTGAATGGCCGCGACGAGGACGTTGCTGATCACCGAGGCCTGCATGAGCTGATCCAGTTCCGCGAACAGTTCCCGCTGGATCTCGTCGTCGATCGGGACGACGCGGTACAGCCACGCCATCAGCTGTTCCCCGTCCCGCAACAGCGCGAAACAGACGAACAGGGTGATCGTCAGCCCGATCATGAGTCCCGGCAGTCCGCCGACGATGTCGAGCGCGCCCGTCGCGACCCCCTGCGCGCCGGATGAGATCGCGTCCTGATACGTTTCGTAGAGCCCGGTCAGGTTGACCTCGTACCCCCGCTCCGCGATTTCCTGCTCGATCATCCCAATATCGACGTTCCCGCTCCGGACAGCGTCCACGAGCTGGCCCGTCTGCCGGAGCGCGACGCTGAGGATGTACACCAGCGGCAGCAGGATGACGATCACGGCGGTGATGACGGAGACGAACGCGGCGATCATCGGCCGGACGTACCGCTCGAGTCGCCGCTGGAGCGGCAGGAGGATGTACGCGAGGACGACGCCGAAGAGGACGTACTGCAGGTACGGCAGGACGATGAGGAATCCGAGAACGACTGCGGTCAGCGCGAGCACGGTGAGAACTGGCTGCTCGACGGCCCACGCCGGCGGCTCTGGACGCTCTGGCATACGTCCGACTGGAACGTCCCGACAGATTAGTCCACTGACCTGCGTCTCGGTGGAAGAAACGGTTCGGTCGAGCGACTGCGGTTGCGGTCCGTGCGAATCCAGTGCCGTCTGGACTCTGATTCCTCGCGGTACGGGCGAATTTCCGCTCGCCCTCGTTAGGGCGGAGGAAGTCGCTTCAGAACTCCAGCTCGAGGTAGCCAGCAACGCACGTCGAAATCAGCTTCGGTCGTCGAAGTGTGATCGGAAACTGCCTTCAAATAGGGTTCGTACGAACCAATTCAAAGATGAAGAAAACTACTTTATCAGAACCCATTAATGGTTGAATTAGGTGAAATATAGAATGATGGCTAAATCAGAAGCGGCGCGTGAATCGAAGGCTAATTTCATCTGGGTATTCTCTTTCCTCGTTTTTTGTACTCCTTCGAAAGGAGACGATCCAGGGTTCTCTCGGAAATCACCAAGCAGTAGTTGGAGGGGTGGTTATCGGTTTCCTCGGGGGTTCAATCGTGGCAGCTTGTTACAGATACGGAACGAAGTTGAGTAACTCGAGTCCGACGTATACGAGGAATCGAAACGTAGCGAAGTTCATCGCGATTATGGCGGTCGTCGTTCTTTCGAGTACGATCCTCAGTGGAACGACTGGCACCTGGTTTCTGCTGGGTTCGTTCGGTTGGTTCCTGGCGTATAACAGCTGGGTGTACGCAACCGTATCGCCACACAATTCGATGGAAAGCTAACGTTAGCTGGTGGACGTTACCGCCAGCATTCGACGTCCCCGGTACTTCTGTTCGCCCATGTTGACGTCCCGTTTTCCTCGCTCGCGCAAGCGCTCGCTCGCAAAGATCTATCTTACAAACGCGACGCGTTTGCGAGAGCCGCGAGACGCGAAGCGTCTCGCTTGCCGCCAAAAAACCGCTCCGATCGCTACTCGACGTACCGGTACTTTCGCTCGCCCATCCGGCCCCAGCCGTCGAAGACGAACTCCGACTTGGGGGCCGTGAACTCCTCGACGTCGACGTCCATGTCGTGGTTGTGGACGTCGTGGACCTCCTCGTAGTCGTCCCAGCTCATGTCGTACCGATCCTTGAGTTGTTCGTCGACGTTCAGCGCCTCGATCTCGTCTTCCCAGCCCTCCTGAACGACCTCGGAGTGGATTTCCGCCTGGGCGCCGCTGCCGTAGGAGGCGACGAGCAGCGACTCGTCGATCATATCGCGACCGTTCTCGAGGGCGTGTTTGAGCGCGCTGGCGCGGGCGACGTGGACGGAGCCGGTGTACCAGTTGCCGACCTCGCGGGAGATCGACAGCGTCGGATCGATCGTCTCCGCGTACCACTCCTGGTAGGCCTCGGTCTCCTTGAGCAGGTCCATGTACTCCCGCAGCGCGTCGCGGTAGTCGTCGTCGGTATCGAACGCCTCGGGACGGGGCTGGCGACCGATCTCATCGGCCAGGTCGTCCTCGAGCGTCGTATCGCGGATGACGTGGCGGTAGGCCAGCAGGGCCGCCTTCCGGACCATCCCCGGGAACGGCGTGTGGAAGGGCGCGTACGCGAAGTCCGCTTCGTGGACGTCGCCGGCGACGCTCTCGTAGTCCTTCAGGGCCTCGCGCATCCGGGCGAGATACACCTGCACGGAGCGTTTGCCGTCGACGGAGGGGAACTGCTGGTTGGGCTTGAGGAAGTCGGTCTCGTCGGCCGAGCCGTACCCCTGCTCGGCGGAGAGTTCGACCAGGTTGGGATCCTCGCTGATCAGCATCGCGACGGCGCCGGCGCCCTGGGTCGCCTCGCCGGCGTCGCCCCGGGCGTACAGCGCCGTGTCGGTCGCGATGACCAGCGCCGAGCGGCCGCGGTTACGGCCCGCGCGGATCCAATTGTAGGCGTCGTCCAGACTCTGGGTGCCTGCGATGCAGGCGAACTTCCGCTCTCCCTTGTTGGCGTGGTGGAAGTCGCCCTCGAAGACCTGCTCGAGACAGCCGGCGACGTACGTCGAAACGGGTTTAGAGTTGTCGAAGGCGCTCTCGGTCGCGACGTCGATCCGTCCGATATCGTCGGGCTCGAGCCCTTTGCGCTCCATCAGTCGGTGGGCGGCGTTGGCGCCCATCGTGACGATGTCCTCGTAACTGTCGGGGAAGGAACTGGCGTTCAGCCCGAGCCCTTTCGTGTACTTCTCGGGGTCTTCGCCCTTCTCGGGGGCGAACGTGCCGGGTAAGTCGAGTTTGAGGTTCCCGGTCCAGATTTCGATGGCGTCGATACCGACTGCAGTCATACCGTCGCATTCGTAGAGACGCCATATGTTACTGTCGATGGAAAGATCGACAGCCGTCGAGAGTGGTGTTATCCGGTTCGCGCGATCGACTTGTTACGGCTGTTTCCGTTGCCGTCTGTAACGGTAAGTCGGATTTCGTACTCGTTTCCAGACCCGTTCTTTTCCTCAAGTTCGATTCCGTCTTCGACGACGCGGTCTCGATTCGGATACGCCTTCTCCCACGTGTCGACCACGGCTCCCGTGTCGTCGAGTAACTCGAGGGTTCCCTGCGTGATCGGCGCGTCACCGGCCGACGCCTGCCAATTGACGGCGAACCGCGCGTGATTATTGTGGTTCCCGCTACTCGCTTCGAACTCCTCGATCGAGGGGGGAATCTCGTCGTGTTCGACGCGTACGGTGATCGTATCGCTGCTCCCCCCGCTCGAGACGAAGAGGTCGACGTCCCCCGACCCTTCTGCTTCGAAATCGACCGTCTGATCGCTCTCGTTGAATTCGGAGACGGTCGGACCGGACGTCTGATACGCGAAATCGAGCGTCGCCGATTCGGCCTCTGCGTCGGCGGCGAACGTTGCGGTCTCCCCCGAATACACGCGATAATCACAGCTCTCACCGTCGGCACACGCTCGAGCGCTATCGTGATTGTCGGTCCAGCGAACGGTGTAAGCGCCGCCGCTGCGCTCGCCGTCACCATCGTTACTCGCGGTCACGTCGTACTCTCCGCTCGAGTCGCTGCCGTCGCCGATCCCGACTCGAGCGACCTGCAGTTCGTACTCGCCGGCGGCCAGTTCGATGGTGAGCGAGCCGCGCCCCTCGCCGGTCGCGTCGTAGTCTGTCACTCGAGCGTCCGACTGGCCGTCGTCGAACGTCGTCCCGATCGTGTCGTTCCACGCAGTTGGCGCGGCCGTCGGCACCGTGACCGTGACGTTCTCGTTGCCCTCGCCTTCGATCGGAACCGGATCGGAGGGTCCGCTGAGCGCGGTCGGATCGACCGTCACCGCGCCACTACCCGACCGCGAGAGTTCGCCCTCGAGCACGACGAGCCTGATCGTCCCGTCGGAGAGCAGCGGCTGGTCGGTCAGCGAGACCTGCGCGTCGTCGAACTCGTTGAACGCGAAGCCGTGTTCGATCCGCGTCGTCGGCGCCGAGTCGTACTCCCTGTACCCGGGCGTGTAGGCGAGGGTCGTCGTGGAGTGGTTCCCGGTCAGGTTGTGCGGATTCCCCTCGTATTCCGATTCCTCCCCGGCGAATCGGGCGTCGATGCTGATGTTTTCCGTGCCCGTCGTCTCGAGTCGGCCCGTCGGTGCGGGCGGGTTCGCCGCGACTGTTCGAGACGGATACTGGGTGCCGAGCGTGACGGCCGTCGACCGCGTTCCGCCCTCGGTGCCGACATTCTGGATCGCGTTCCGGAGCTCCTGTAACTCGTCATGAACTGCCTGGTTGTGGGTGAATTCCACCCGTTCGTTCTCCGCGGGGACCGCGTTGAGCTGGTAGAGAGCCAGCGCGGCGAAGACAATCGCGAGCAACAACACGGCCCCGATCTGGACGGTGACTGCGCGCTCGTCTCGCCGAAATGCCATAGCCGTGAATGCGCCCAACAGCGTAAACGTGTACTGGCCGTCGGGTCGCTTCCCGCGGCGACGGTCCGCCGGCGGTCGTCCGACTGAAAGCTGTGGCTTACTATGTGGCGCGTCGGGGTACGTCACCGCGCATGCGACGTGTCGAAGAGCGGTTCCGGAGCCATCTGGTCGAAGACGAATCGGTGCGGGCACTCACGTCGGGACGGCTCCTCGGGGACGCCGTTCGCGGTCGAGCGACGATCGGCGCGACCGACCGTCGACTCCTCTGCGTCTCGGCGAGCGGCGAGTTCGTCGACGTCAGGTACGACTGGATCTGCTCGATCCGGCGCCGGGAACAAACGCGCGTCGAGTACCGATCCGAGGAGGGTTCGAACCGATCCCTGCGTCTCCTGGGCGGGCTCGTCGCCCTCACTGTTCTCGTCGTCGGGATCGTCGCCGCGACCGGTATCAGTGCGGTTCAGGGGATTGCCACGGCCGCGCTCGCCGCCGCGACCGTCGCTCTCGTCGCGGCCGTCCACTCCCTGCGAACGCGACCGGGCATCGGTCGCGCGACCGAGCAGTTCGCCGTAGGGACCGGCGTCCTCGCGCTGGTCGCCGTCGTCGCCGTTGTTCCCCTCGCGGCCGGCGTCTCACCGCCGCTCTACGGGCTCGTGACGGTCGCCGGACTCGGACTGGCCGGCTACGCCGCTATCCACCGCGCGGAACTCGACGGGCTGGGTATCGACGGCCGTCGCGAGACACTGCTCACCGTCACCACGGTCGACGGCGACACCGTCACCCTCGCCGTCGACGCCGACTCGACGTTCGACCGCGACCTCGAGGCGTGCGTCCACCGGACCGACCCCGCGTCCGTCGAACGGCCGCTCGCTCGGGCGCCGGTCGAGCGCCCACCGGACGGTGACGACTCGGCGACTGTCGGGAGTACGTGACCGTTACGGCGACGGTTGGTCCTCAGGAGGGGAGCCTGGCGAGGCACTGGTGACAGTACCGCGCCGACGAGGCATTCGGGTTCCCGCAGGCCGGACACCGGCGGCTCGAGGCGGTCTCCGACTCGATACCGATTCCGCTCGCGAGCACGGTCAGCACGTCGTCTTCGACCTCGTGGCCCTGTTCGTGCAGCCACCGATCGATGAAGGCGTCGTCGCGAAGCTTCTCGAGGCCCCGCACCAGTCCGAGAAAGAGCAGCGTGGGCGCGATCATGACGAACGCGGCGACGGCCAGCCGGCCGACGAGTTCGAACGTGCTGAGGTCGGTCATACCGAGTGGTACTGCGTCGGCGGCAAAACACCTACCGCTCGTCCGGTCGTGTCAGCCCGCGAACCGGCTGATTACATCCATTCGCCGGACATCAAGACCGACCGAACGGACGCGAACGCAGTTGCTATCGAATCGATGAAAACGCACGCGAGGTCGGGCGCCGATCAGTCCGAAATGAACTTGTTGTCTCGCCAGTTGACGCCGCCATCGCCCGAGTTGTGGTCTCGCGGTCCTTCGACGACCTCGATGTTGGCCGGTCGGGGCTCGCCCTCGACGATGCGGGTCGCCTCGAGTTCGCCGTCGCGCTCCGAGATTGCCGTCAGCGTCCCCTTCTCGGCGGCTTCGGCGATGCCACAGAGGACCAGGAACATCTGATACTGCAACAGCGAGTTCTGGAGGACGGTCTCGCGGTCGCCCTTGAACGCCGCGAACTCGACGAGTTCGGATTCGATCTCCTCTTCTTCTTCCTCGTCCCAGCGGAAGGCGTTGCGCCGCTCGTCGGGATCCTCCTCGTAGACCCGGTTCTCCGTGACGCTGGCCTTGAGCTGGGCGGTCGGCGTGTACTTGCTGACCGATTCGTCCTTGGCGACGGCCTTGAGAATAAGCGTGTTGTTGCGCCGCGTTATCTCCACGTCGGTGATACCGTCCGGGTACTCTGCCTCCTCGATGTGTTCCCGAAGGTCTTCGAGGGGTAGTTCAAGCGTCGAATGCAGCCGATAAACGTGTCTGGATTCCTCTGTTGACATGGTGGGATGATCTGCGGCGACAGTCGCTGAGTTCCTAGTACGAGCGCGTGACTTATATGACCTGCTATTGGATACGTGGCCGATGCGCTCGGATTAATTCATCGGCGCGATTCGGAGTGATTATTCGGCGTTGAGCGTCTCGGCCAGCTCACCGCGTTCCTCGAGTTCCTCGAGGACGTCCGAGCCGCCGACGAACTCGCCGTCGACGAACGTCTGCGGGATCGTTTCCCAGCCGCTGTAGTCCTCGAGGGCGGCCCGGAACTCGGCGAGGGAGTCCAGGACGTCGACGGTCTCGAACTCGTCTCGGTGGCTGTCGATGAGGCCGAGGGCCTTCCGGGAGTAGCCACACTGGGGCATCAGCTCGGTCCCCTTCATGAAGAGGACGACCTCGTTGTTCGCGATGGTGTCCTCGACTTGCTCGTTGACCTCGTCCTGATCGAGACCCTGGTTCGGTGGGAATTCCATATCAGTCGTATGGCAACGAGAAGGGATAGGCCTTGCGTCCGCGGTACCGACGGAGCCCGAGACGACGCTCCTACCGCGGGTCCAGCCTGACGATCCGATCGTCGTTCGCCCGGGGGAACGGGCCGTCCGCGCGACCATCCCGGTTCGACGTGAGCAGGTACAGCGAGCCATCCGGCCCGGGCTCGACGTGTCGAAGGCGACCCCACTCGTCGGCGAACAGGCGGTAGACCGTCGCCGTAAAGCGGTCGTCGAGCCAGTCGGCGTCGTACTGGACGGCGTCGGACTCGTCCGAACTCCTCTCACCGTCCGAATCGCTTCGGGGCGTGAGCCCGACGACGGCCAGCGCGCTCGAGGCAAGCCCGCAGACGAGGACGGTGTTCGTCCACGGCTCGATCGCGCCGTCGTCGTAAAATGCCAGTCCGGACGGCGCCCACGTCGTTTCGGATCCGGTGTTGACAACCGGCGGCGTCGCCGCCTCGTACTCGTCGTAGCTCCCGTACTCGGGGTCGTCAGGCCCGCCCCGGACGATATCCCAGCCGTAGTTGCCGCCCGGCCGGAGGACCGAGACCTCGTCCCGTGCGCCCGGCCCGTGTTCGGCGAGTATCGGCGTTCCCTGCGGCGTGAAGTCGAGTCCCTGCGGGTTGCGGTGGCCGAGCGAATACGTGCGCTGGTCGCCGTCGTCACCCCAGTTGGGATTCTCGGGGTGGGGTTCCCCGTCGGGCGTCACGCGCAGAACGGCACCGGCGCGGGAGCCAGGATCCTGCGTTAGCGCGGGCTCCCTCGCGTCGCCCGTCAGCACCCAGAGGTGGTCGTCGGGACCGAACGCGATCCGTCCGCCGTTGTGGATCGACGACCCCGGGATCCCCTCGAGGACCGTCTCGAGGGCGTCGGCCTCGAGGTCGTAGCGGACGACCCGATTCGAGACGGCCCCGTCGTCGGCTGTGTAGTAGGTGAACAGGTCGGGGGTGTCGGGATAGTCGGGGTGGGCCGCGACACCGAGGGTCCCGCCCTCGCCGGGCGACGCGCGATCGGGGAGGGACGCGCTCTCGAGGACCGTCTCGCCGTCGTCGGCCCCCAGATCGGCGTCCTCGGCCAGTGCGTCCGCATCGAACCGGCGGACGCCGCCGTCGCGTTCGGTGACGAAGGCGTCGCCGTCGGCGAACGTGAGATCCCACGGGATCGCGAGGTCGGAGACGACCGTCGTCGCCGCGACGTCGTCCTCACTCGGGACGGCGTCGGCCGGCCGCCAGTCGGGTTCCGACCAGTCGTCGGCGGGGACGGACTCGGGCGTCGCGAGTTCCGTCGCATCGGATCCCGACTCCGTGAGACAGCCCGCGAGCGCGGGAACCGCGACGGCGGCCGCCGCCAGCAGGCGTCGACGTGTCGGAGCGTCCATACGGGTACTGCGGGACGGAACGGTGAGAAACCTCGGGTTGGGATGGGGAGCGGACGCCGGCCGACCGACTACCGACGGCGTTACTCGTCGCCGTTCGGCAGCCGCACCGTGGTAAACCAAAACTCCGCGTAGGCCCGAATGGTCTCCAGAAACTCGTCGGGCTCGACGGCTTTTTTGAGACAGGCGTTCGCGTGCTTTCGGTACGAGTGCAGGACGTCGTTCTCGTCCTGGGAGCCGGTGAGGACGGTGACGGGAATGCGCTTGTGCTCCGGGTCGTCTTTCAGCTCCATCAACACCTGTTCGCCGCTCGTCCGAGGCAGGTTCCAGTCAAGAATGACGAGGTCCGGCCGCGGTGCGTTCGCGTGGTCGTCGCGACGATAGACGAAGTCGAGCGCCTCCTCGCCGTTGGTAACGGCGTGGAGTTCGCTGTCGGCGCCGGCGTCGCGAAACGCCTCCTCGATGAGGCGGACGTCTCCCGGATTATCCTCGACCAACAACACGTCGATCGTCCCCCTCGAGCGACCAGATGCATCGCTCATCACTCCCGTTTCGAGATGACTACGCATGAAAGCACTGCCTGAGCCGCCGATCGCTGGCCGTGCCGGGTCGGCGCTGCGTGCGGACCGCGACCGCTAGTCCGCGGCCGGCGGCGCCGTCAGGACGTCGAGCTTTTCGGCGGCGTAGCCGAAGACGTCCCGGTAGCCGTTCGGCGACATCAGGATGGGATAGAACGGTTCGTCGGCGACCTGCGTGTCGCCGTCGGCGGCGGCGAACGGATCGCCGGCCTCGACTTCGGCGAAGTTGTCGACGAAGACCTCGTAGGTGTCGGCGTCCTGCTTGCGGATGACGTCGGTGAGCCGGTAGACCGGTAGATCGCTGCGGATCGTATCGCCGGGTAATGCGTCGACGGCCGTGAGGAACGCGCGGGTCAGTCGGTCCGCGTTCTGGGCGGCCGTCTCCGACCCCTGCAGGCCGCACTCGACTTCGATCGTGTCGATCTCGGAGAACAGGCGTCCCTCCGCGAAGTTGCTCGTCTCGACCATCGCCGACACCGGCAGCTTCGGGACGACCGCTTTCGCGGTCTCGCTGACGCCGTTGACGATCGCGAAGGGCTCGCCGTGGCTCTGGGTCGAGTGCATCGAGAACGTCAGACAGCCGTCGAGCTCCTCGACGAGCCGATGGGCGAGTTGTCCCTCGTGAGTTTTCGCGTCCGGATCGCCGGGAAACGCGCGGTTTAAGTCCTCGTCGACGAATCGGACCCGCCGCTCGAGGGCCTCCTCGTTGGCGACGATGAGCTTGACCGGCCGCTCGACGGTCGGGCGCTCGTCGAGCAACCGTTCGACGGCGCGAACGCCACAGGGTTCGTCCCCGTGAACGCCCGCGACGACTGCGATCTCCGGCGTTCCTGACCCGAGCTGTGCAACTCTCATTACCGCATCATTGGGCTCTGTGGCCAAAGGCGATTCGGTCTCTCACGAACGAGACCATTCCGTCCGGTCTCCATGGGGCTAGTTGCCACGACGCTATCCCCCGATACGACCGGTTTCGAGTCGACGAGCGGACGGAACTGTCACTCTTCGAGTGTCTCAGCGTACTCGAAATCGGCCGGTCCGGCGGTCGGTCGCTCGCCGTCGATGGGGACTCGCCAATCGTCGACGCGGCTCGGCTCCTCGAGGGCGTTCGTCAGCACGGTCCGGACCTCGAGGACGTCGACGCCGTAGTAGTCTCGGGGAACGTCCCGCAGGTACTGGAGCGCGGTTCGAAAGAGCGACCGCAGTCCGTCGTCGTTGTCGAAGTCGACCCGCTTGTACGCGCCGGCCGCGACCTGTACCATCCCGTGGCAGAACGCGCTCTCGGTGCTCCCGCGGCCGTAGTTGTACCACTCGAGTTCGAAGCAGTCGTGGCTCTCGTGGTAGGCGCCAGCGTTGAAGAGTCGGACACCGTGGACCGTCGCCCGACGAAGCGTCGCGTGCTCCCAGCGCCCCGCCTCGGGCCGCCAGCCCGTCGGCGTCTCGAGCCCCGGGGGCGGTGCGACGGTCGGGTCGCTGGTGTGCTCGTCCATACGCCGAGTTGGAGCGGCGGACGGGTAATTCCGTCGCCGACCGCGAGACGACCCCGACGAACCATCCGAGTACTTATTCGGGTCCGGTCCTCCACCATCGACTAGATGAAGCACCCTCGTTGGCGGTGCCAGGACTGTGGGGAGCGCCTCTACGAGCACATCGAGGGCGACTACCAGTGTCTGAACTGCGGTCGCCGGTACGACCCCGACCAGCTCGAAGAGAACGCTACCTGAAACCTGGTTCACCGCTCGCCCGTCGCTCGACCGCCGTTGACGGCCTGTCCAGCCCGTATCCGGTAAGCGGCCTGTAGCTGCGGGCCCAACGGTATAGGTCGCGAGGCCCCATCGACGAAACATGGAGACGCGATGGGCGACCGTCGACGGTGTCCACCTGCAACTGCCCGACGACTGCACCGCCGCCAAACTCCGAGATCACCTCCGGAAACCCGACGACGCGGCGCTGATCGCGGTCACGGGCGACCTCGTATCGATCGTTCACGACGAGGAGCAACCGCTCTCGGCGATGGTCGCCGGCTGCGCCGACACCTACTACTTCAGACGGCCCGACGAACCGGACCGAAACGACCTCCTTGCGGCGCCGGAGATCGACGACGCCCTCGAGGCGCCGTCGTCGGACGAAACGACCTTCCAGCGTCCCGGAATCGACCACTGACGCTCGAGCGTCGGACCGCGGACCGTCGTAGACGTTCGTCAAATATCTCCGCTATTTGCGATCTATTTCGGGAAAATACTTCCTGACCAGGGCGCAAAACTGAAGAGAATTCGGTTCGTGGCTAGTGCCACGACCATGAGTCAACGTATCACGCTCGAGCCGGTCGACGAGATTCCGTCCGACTGCCGAGTCTGCCACTACGACGAACTCGAAGAGGAGGCGAAAGCGCAGGTACCGCTCCTGATCGACACCCCGGCCGAAGCGGAGATCGACGACGCCGACGGCTCGGCCGACGCGTTCGAAGGGTGCGATCTCGTCAAGTATACCGAGTACTACGCGGTGTCGGCCGACTGAGGCCGGCCCGGTCCCGTTCTACGGGCCCGAAGGTAGTCGACGGCTCGAGGACCGAATCGACCGGCCGATCAGTTATCCTCGTCGGGGTTGAGTTCGAACTGTTCGTTCTCCGAGACGGCGTTGAGAACGATGCTCGTGTTCGACTGGTTGATGTCGGGGTCGGTGATCAGCTGCTTGATCTGGTCGTTCATGTCGTCGGTGTCTTTGAACTTCCCGATGGCGATGACGTCGTAGTTGCCGGTAACTTCATAGACCGAGATCATCTGTCGGTGGTCCTTCAGGGACTCGGTGATCTTCGGCAGCGCGCTGCCTTCGGCTTTGAGCTGCATCACCGCGGTGACGTCGTAGCCGAGGGCGTCGTAGTCGACGATCGGCGTATATCCCTGAATGACGTCTTCCTCCTCCAAGTCCGAGAGGTGGTTCGAGACGGTCGTCACCGAGACGTCGAGTTCCTCCGCGAGGCTGCGAAGACTCGCGCGTCCGTCGCCGAGCAGTTCGTTTACCAGATCCGTGTCCAGGTGTTCGTAGGTCATTTGTATACTATGAAGTACTCCATATATAAGGTATTTACGAATATCCAGTTCTAACAGCCCCCATCGTTGCTTCGCGTAGGAAATCCCCGTTCGACATCTATTTCGGTATTTGAGGCGGCTGAAATAAGCGAATTCGCGTTCGCGGCCACGCGGTCGACCGCGACTGCCGTCGCGGGACCGGAATAACCGATTCTCGTTATCACGGGGTGGGAAACTGCTTCTGTCGTGCTTCTCGACCCGCTGCGATCGTCCGGCGTAACTGACGGCAGTTATTGGACGAACCAAAGCTATTTCTTCCCGCCGTTCGTCGTGGTATCCATGACGATACAACGACGCGAGTTCGTCGCCGCGCTCGCCGCTGGTGGCGCCGCCGGACTCGCCGGCTGTTCGACGCTGACCGGCGACGACAGCGGTGACGCCGGGATCAGCGGCAAAACGCTGACGCTGACGACGACGACGAGCACGTACAACACCGGGTTGCTCGACGAACTCAACGCGCCCTTCGAGGATCGGTACGGCGTCTCCGTCGATGCCGTCTCGCAGGGGACGGGGCAGGCCCTCAAGACCGCTCGAAACGGCGACTCGGACGTGGTGATGGTCCACGCCCGCTCGCTCGAGGACGAGTTCATGGAGGAGGGGTACGGCGTCAACCGACGGGACCTCATGTACAACGACTTCGTCGTCATCGGCGGTCCCGACGATCCCGCGGGGATCGGTGGCAGCGACGACGTCACCGAGGCGTTCACCGCCATCGCCGACTCGGAATCCTCGTTCGTCTCTCGAGGCGACGACTCTGGAACGCACACGAAGGAACTCGAGATCTGGGACGAGACGGGGCTCAACGTCAACGAATTCGGCGAGTGGTACCAGGAGGCCGGCCAGGGGATGGGCGACGTCATCAACATGGCCACCCAGCAGGGTTCCTACACGCTGTCCGACCGCGGGACGTATCTGGACATGCAAGATGAGGTGGACCTCGAGATCCACGTGCAGGGTCCGATCGAGGGCGGACCGGAACTGCTCGCGAACCCCTACGGGATCGTCGCCGTCAACCCGGCGGTCCACGACAACGTCGAGTACGACCTCGCGATGGCCTACATCGGTTTCATCACCAGCCCGGAGGGCCAGGACCTTATCGAGAACTACACGGCCAACGGCGAGCAGTTGTTCTATCCCGAAGCCCTCTCCGAGGAGCCGAACTTCCAGCAGTACGTCCCCGAGGGGTGGAGCGCCGATAGCACTGGCAACTCGAGCGACTCGTCGGACGAATAATGTCCCTCGAGAGCGCGACGACGGTCCCGCTGTTCACCGAGTTCCCCTTCGAGTGGAACTACATCCGGAGCATCATCGTCGTCTCCCTGTACGTCAGCGTGGCCGCGGTCGCGTTAAGCACGTTGTGTAGCCTCCCAGTCGCGCTCGCCGTCGGCTTTACCGACTTTCGCGGGAAGGGGCTCCTGACGTCGATCATCAACACCGGCATGGGGTTTCCCAGCGTCGTCGTCGGACTGGCTGTCCTGTTTACGGTCTCCAACGAGGGCCCGCTGGGCTCGCTCGAACTCGTCTTCACGCGCGAGGCGATGATCATGTCGCAGTTCGTCCTCGCCGCCCCGGTGGTCACCGGCGTCAGCCTCGCCGCGGTGAGCAGCGTCGAGCAAAACGTCCGCGACGCGGCGTACGCGATGGGCGGGACCCGCCTCGACGTGGCGCTGGTCACCATCAAGGAAGCTCGCTACGGGATCGCGACCGCGGTGCTAGCCGGCTTCGGGCGGGCGATCAGCGAGGTCGGCTCCGTCCTCATCGTCGGCGGAAACATCGCCAGCGCCGACGGCACCTCCAAGACGCGGACGCTGACGACGGCGATCCAGCTCGAGGCCCAGCGGGGACGGTTCGAGACGGCGATGATCCTCGGCGTCGTCCTCCTTGCGATCGTGCTGGTCGTCAACGGCATCGTCGTCCGACTGGGCAGCGACGGCGGGGGGTACCGATGACCCTCGAGGCGACCGACGTCTCCCACGGCTACGGGAACGAAACCGTCTTCGACGGCGTCTCGCTGTCGGTCTCGACGGGGGAGGTCGTCGCGATCATCGGCCCCTCCGGCGTCGGCAAGTCGACGCTGCTTCGCCTGCTCGCGCTGTTCGACGCGCCCGACCGGGGGACGATCAGCTACGACGGCGAGGACGTCTGGCGACAGCCCGAGGGGCGGCGACTTGAGCACCGTCGTCGCATCGGCATGGTCTTTCAGGACGCGAGCCTCTTCGACGCGAGTGTCCGTCGGAACGCCGCCTACGGCCTCCGCGTTCGCCAGTCATGGCCCGAACGGATTCGACACGGATTCGCGCAACTCGTCGGCGAGCAAAACGGCACCGGCGACGCCGTCGAGGCCCTCGAGACCGTCGGGCTGGCGGACAAGGTCGATCAGGACGCCGACTCGCTCTCGGGCGGCGAAGCCCAGCGCGTCGCCTTCGCCCGAGCGCTGGCGTACGACCCCGAAATCCTCCTGCTGGACGAACCCACGTCCGATCTCGACCCGCGAAACACGGCAGTCATCGAGGACGCGGTGCTCCAGGCCCGAGATCGGGGGATCGGCGTCGTCGTCGCGACGCACGATATGCACCAGGCCCGGCGCGTCGCGGACCGCACCGCCGTATTGCTCGGCGACGAAATCCTCGAAGTCGACCGAACCGAACGCGTGTTCGACGACCCGCGCGACGACCGGACCCGGAAATTTATCGACGGCGAACTGATATACTGACCATCGTGGAGACCCGCCGCGCACGCGCCGACCACCGCTCGAAGTCACCATGACGATCGAAAAGGAGTACACTACGAAACTCGCGGTCGACGACGTCACGATCGACCGGCGCGACATCGAGATGCTCGACGCCATCGATCGGTACGGATCGATGCACCGCGCCGCCGAAGAACTTGGCCGCTCCTACGCCCGCCTCCAGAACCGCGTCGTGGAGATCGAGGAGGCCGTCGGCCCGATCACCGAGCGCCAGCGCGGCGGCAGCGGCGGCGGCGGGACCGAACTGACCGCGACCGCCCGCGAGTTGCGCCAGCAGTTCGACCGCCACGAGGCCGCACTCGACGGCGTCGCTCGAGTGACGGAATCGGTCTTCGCGGGCACCGTCCGCGACCGAACCGGGGAGCTCGGAACCGTCGAGACGGGGATCGGCCCGATTCTGGCGCTCGTTCCCGACGACGCGAACGAGGTCCAGATTACCGTTCGATCGGACGCCGTCGTCCTGACCGAACCCGAGGAGGCCCTCGAAGCCGATAGCACCAGCCTGCGCAACCAGTTTCGGGGCACCGTCGATCGCCTCGAGCCGGGCGAGTCGATCACCAGGGTGACCGTCGATCTCGAGGGCGACGAGGGGGACCCGACGCTCCAGGCGCTGGTCACGAAGGCCAGTTCGGAGCGCCTCGGTCTGGCGCCCGGGCGCCAGATCGCCGCCTCGTTCAAGGCGACCGCCGCGCGAGGGATCCGCATCGATCCGAATTCGCGGGCGTAAGTCGAACCGACTCGCGAGCTCCCGTGGCTCGAGTATCGCTGTCGGAATTCGAGAGAAGATCTTATACCGCGGCCGCTAATACGTGACTTGAATGACAACCTCCCCGAACGCGGATACCGAATCGAACGATGGTCCGTGCATCCGCCGCCAGGAGGTCGTCGCGGATCTCGGACAGCAGGCGCTCGAAATCGACGATCTCGACGAGTTACTGCACGACGCCGCCACCGTTGTCGCCGAGACCCTGGACACCGAGTGCGCGAGCGTCTTCGAGTTGCTCCCGGGCGGCGAGGAACTCCGCCTTCGACGCGGCGTCGGCTGGGCCGACGATCTGGTCGGAACCGCGACGATACCGGCCGACTCGAGTTCGTACGCGGGGGAGGCGCTTCGCGCCGCGCAACCGGTCGTCGTCGAGGATCTCGACGGTGACGACCGGTTCTCCGGCTCCGACAGGCTGGGCGAGCGGGACGTCACCAGCGGGCTCAGCGTCAGTATCGGCCCGGACGAGCGGCCGTGGGGAATCCTGCGAACGCACGCGACCGACCGGCAATCGTTTTCCGACCGCGACGCGGCGTTCCTCCGCAGCGTCGCTACCGTACTCGCATCCGCGACCGAGAACGCGCGGGCGAAACGACGGTTCGAAGCGATCTTCGAGGATCCGAACATCCTCGTCGGACTGCTCGAGCCCGACGGGACGGTCCTCGACATCAACGGGACAGCCATGGAGTACATCGATGCCGACCTCGAGGACGTGACCGGCGAGCCGATCTGGGAGACGCCATGGTGGGGCGAGGGCGATCAAGCCCGATCGGACGTCCGGGAGTGGACCCGTCGGGCGGCAAACGGCGAGTACGTCGAGTTCGAGACCGACCTCACCCGGCCGAGCGGCGAGCGGTACACGATCGACGGCGTCTTCAGACCCGTCACGGACGACGACGGCGACGTCGTCTCCATTATCGTCTCCGATCGCGACGTGACTGAACGCAAGGAGCGGGAGCGCTACCTCGAGGACGCGAAAGCACAACTCGAGGCCGCGACCGAAGCGGGTGCGGTCGGGACGTGGGAGTGGGACGTCTCCGAGGACGAATTCGTCGCCGGGGCGTCGTTCGCCCGCACGTTCGGCATCGATCCCGAAGCGGCGCGAGACGGCGTTCCGCTCGAATTGTTGCTGTCGTCAGTCCACGAGGACGACCGCGACCGCGTCGAACGGCAGATCGAGACTGCCGTCGAGAACTGCGACGAGTACGAGGCGGAGTACCGCGTCCGGAACGACGACGACGAGCTCCGGTGGGTGGTCGCCCGCGGCCACGTCGAGGCCGACGACGACGGGAACCCCGAGACGTTCCCCGGGGCGCTGACGGATATCACGGACCGAAAGCGGGCCGAACTCGAGGCCGAGAAGCAACGCAAGCAACTCGAGACGCTGTTTCAGGTTCTGCCCGTGGGTGCGGTCGTCGCCGACGCAGATGGCTCGCTGCTCACGGCCAACGACACCGCGCGGGAGATCTGGGGCGACGACGTCTTCGACGCGGGGTGCGTCGACGAGTACACGAAGTACGACGCGGTCTGGGCGGACTCGGGGGAGCCGGTCGGTCCCGAGGACTGGACGATGACCCAGGTGCTTCGGGGCGAGGCGGTGACGGAACCCAACGTCTACGAGATCGACGCGTTCGACGGCGAGTGTCGGGTCATCATGGAACACGGGATGCCCGTCACTGACGAGTGCGGCGACGTGACTCGCGCGGTCGTGACGCTGACCGATATCACGGAACGCCGGGGAGTCCGGCGCAAACTCGAGGAATCGAACGAGCGCCTCGAGCAGTTCGCCTACGCGGCCAGTCACGACCTGCAGGAACCGCTGCGGATGGTCACGAGCTACCTCCGACTGCTCGAGAACCGGTACGAAGACGCCTTCGACGAGGACGGACAGGAGTTCCTCGACTACGCCGTCGACGGGGCCGAACGGATGAGCGAGATGATCGACGGCCTGCTCGCGTACTCCCGGATCGAAACGCGGGGCGATCCACTCGAGCCGGTCGATCTCGAGACCGTCCTCGACGACGTGATCGACGACCTGCAGTTTCAGATCGACGAGACCGACGCGGCGCTCGAACTCGACAACCTCCCCACCGTCGAGGGCGACGTGAGCCAGTTGCGGCAGGTGTTCCAGAACCTGCTGGATAACGCACTCACGTACCACGGCGACGACCCGCCTCGAATCTCCGTCGACGCGGAACGGCAGGGCGAACAGTGGGAAATCTCGGTTCGCGACGAGGGGATCGGCATCGCCTCCGAGGATCAGGAGCGCGTGTTTACCGTCTTCGACCGACTGCACGGCCAGGAGGAGTACGATGGCACGGGCATCGGGCTCGCGCTCTGCCAGCGGATCGTCGAACGCCACGGCGGCGAGATCTGGATCGACTCTGAGCCCGGCGAGGGGACGACGTTCTCGTTTACGCTGCCGGCGGTCGAGTGACGCCGGCCGGAAGCGGCCACTGCGGAGGGGTTTATTACTCTCGAACAGTTTCACGACTGCGCTGATGACGGGCGAGCCGAAACGCCCCGTATGACCATCCTCCTCCTCGGGGCAGTCCTGTTGCTCTGCCTCCTGCCGTCGCTCGTCTTCCTCGGATTCTGGTACGGACTGGGTCGCATGCAACGGAGTTCGATGCTCGCCCGAACGAGCGCCCGTGCGGGCGAATCCGATCCAGCGGTTACGTGGAACGACGTCGTCGACGCGTACGCGGACCCACAGCAGAGTCTCATTTCGACATCGGTCTCCTCACGGTCGGCGAGTCGCGACGATCGCTGTCCGACGTGCGCGACGGAAACCGACTCGGTCGGCTCGTTCTGTCACGGGTGTCTGCGAAAACTCGAGTGAGACGCGTTCGTGCTCCGGTCGCACGGATCCGCGACGGGAGAACCGTCCTCGTCGGCCACTACGCCAGTCGCGGGCCTCGCCCGGGAGCGACTACGAACCGACCACTAGGTCATCGTCGTCGTCCGCTTCGGTCCGCTCGATTGCCTCCCTGACCTCATCTTGCGTAGCCTCCTCGAGTTCGTCCTGGAACTTCGGCCACGGCCCGCGCTGACGGATACCCAGATGGACGAGTCGCCACCGGCCGTTGCCGTCCTGCACGAAGTCGTCGTGACCGGCGGCCCGAATGTTGTGGTGAGGATGGCCCCCTGGGTGAGGATGAGATTGCCGGGGCAGCCCCCGTAGGGACCGTTCGGAGCGTGCCGCGGTAGCAAAACCTCCGCCGTCAGTCGCGGTGGCGACGCCGATCTCCGAGCCGCGAATCCACGCTTTCCCCGGTACGTCGATGTTCGACCGTCGCTGCGTGTAGAGCAGCCACCACTCCTCGTTCTCGCGGTGCCACATGATCGACGGATCCGCCGCGCCGTCGAACACCGGATCGCGAAACAGCGGTTCGGGTGCGTCTCCGATCGCGAACGACGGTGCGCCGGGTGCTAACGGATTTCACTCCATACTTCTGTCGGTCATCCCTCTCAATGAAAACGGTTCTGTGAGCGGAACTAATCAGCACACCTCCAAACAGGGCCGGGATACGCTGAGTCGTTTGGAGGGTGACGGACGTTTCGAGTGCTATTCCGGTATCAATCGCCGTACGACGAGCGTCTAGTACCCTCTCTAGAATTTGAACCATGTCCGGACGTGTAGTACGGTTTGACGACTTGGCTGCACGGTCGGCTGAGATGGGAATCCTGAATGGAGAATAGACAATCTAAATATTAATAGAAAATTACATGTTCGCTAACAAGGATGAAGTACGTAGAGACAATAGGCACGGGTATGGCTACTAGTCCGTCTAACGATTGGGAATGGGCTGAGAGATGGAATCAGTTATTCGACATTCTTTCCGTCGAGCCGCGGCGAGAGATCATTAATTCGTTGCTGGATGAACCACAAGAGCGCCGGATCTCGCTGCCTGAAGCTGCAGAATCCCCCAATCAATCGATGGACTCCGAGACGTTAGCAATTCACTTGCGCCATCACCACCTCCCGAAGCTCGCCGAAGCGGGGTACGTTCGCTGGGATCGCGAACGGTTCTGTGTCCAGCGCGGCCCTAATTTCGCGGAACCGGCATTTATCGTTGAGAACGTGTTCGAGTCGATAGACGAGATCCCCAAGTCCTTGGTTGACAACTGTAAGATTATACAGAAGAGCAGTAACGATGACGCAAACTGACGTCGTCACCAGCGTTGTCAAAGCGGTAGCTGCCCAGGATGGGGTAGAACCAGCGGAACTCGATTTGCTGTACGAGTACATCGATCCCGAAATATTAGAGAACCTATGTGATCAAGAAAAGGGTGACTGGAACTTTACGTTCCAATATTCTGATCATCAAGTCACTTTGACCCACGAGGGACAGATCTTCGTTGATGGTATCCTGCATACGACGAGTATGTCGACGGCGGGTGAATGACCGGTGGGTGACGCGGCTTTACCACCCGAAACTGGAACCCCTGCCGGGCTGACCTCCACCGCTGTATTACCGACCAGTTCAGACAATCGCCCGACAACGCCGAGGTAGAAAGCGCAATCCACTTCAGCATCGTAGAGATTCTCGTCTATTCCAGTTGAGAGGGAAGTGAAATCGCATGCGGTGAGGCCGTCGGGATGCTCCATCTAGGATGTGAACTACGCGAAACGCTCGCTAACACTCGCGTTTTTCTACTTCAAATCGCCAGATAGCAGTCTTCGCTCACGATATTGTTCGCGAAGAAGTGCTCCGTCTGGGATTTGAACCCAGGTCATCGGCTCGAAAGGCCGAAATGATTGGCCGGACTACACCAACGGAGCGATCACTGCGTTCCCGCTCCGAGCCTCGACGGACTTCGTCCATCTCGCCAGCGGAGCGTGCGTCGAACGCAATAGGTCGTTGCCGAGGCCTAGTAAAAAACGTTCCGTTCCGCGGCCGTAATGGCACGCCCTCTCTCGGTCGGATTATTGTCATCTCTTCGTCCTCATTTCTGAGCCAGTGGGCACCGAATAGTGGCGCCTCAATCCTTCAAATGCCGATTTTCTCGTCGATTCGCGAACGCCGCCGACTTCTCAATCCTTTTGAGCCCGCAACACAACCACTCGCACGTGAAATTCGTTCGCTTCCGCGATCCGGCCGGCGCCGTGCGCCGCGGCGAGTACGAAGATGGCTCCGTTCACTTCGGAAACGAGAGCTACGCCCTCGAGGACGACGCGATCGACGTGCTGCCACCCTGCGAGCCGTCGAAGATCGTCTGCATCGGTCGCAACTACGCCGATCACGCCGACGAGATGGGGTCGGACTTGCCCGATCGGCCGCTGTTGTTCCTGAAGCCGCCGAACGCCGTCGCCGCCCACGGCGACACCGTCACCGCGCCCGCCGGCAAGGAGCGCATCGACTACGAGGCCGAACTCGGCGTCGTCATCGGCGAGCAGTGTCGCTACGTCCCCGTCTCGGACGCGATGGACGTCGTCGAGGGCTACACCTGCATCGACGACGTTTCGAACCGCGACGACCAGAACGAGGAACAGAACTGGATCCGCGGGAAGGCTTTCGACGGCGCCGCGCCGATGGGGCCGGTGCTCGCGACCCCCGACGAGGTGCCCGACGACGCCAGCGTGCAGTCCCGCGTCAACGGCGAACTCAGGCAGGACGGCTCCCGCGAGCAGCTCATCTTCCCCATCCCGGAGCTGATCGCCGAGATCACGACCTACATGACCTTAGAGCCCGGCGACGTCATCGCCACCGGAACGCCCGAGGGCGTCGGTCCGCTCGAGGACGGCGACGAGGTCGAGATCGAGGTCGAGGGCGTCGGAACGCTCGAGCACAGCATTCGGCGGCCCTGACGCCGCGTCGGCAGCCGAACCTTTTTCGGGTCGCTCGAGCGAAGCGCCCGTATGACCGTTCGATTCGGCGCGGTGACCGTCGACTGGCTCGGCCTCGCGACGATCCGCCTCGAGGGCCGGACCGGCGCCGTCGTCTACGTCGATCCGGGCCCGGAGGAGCGCGACGCGCTCGCGGGCGAGCCGCGGGACGGTGATCTGATTCTTGTCTCTCACGACCACCACTACGATCCGGACTCGATCCAACGGGTGGCCCGCGACGATGCCATGGTCCTCGTTCACGAGTCGATCGACGCCACAGAGATCGATCGGGTCGACGAGGGCCCCGAGGACCTCTCCTACGACGTCGAGCGCGTCCGCGCCGACGAGTCGTTCGTCCTCGGGCCGCTGGATCTGTTCACGACGCCCGCCTACAACGATCCCGCGGGACCGCACGTCGACGAGAACGGCGCGCCCTACCACCCCGAGGGCGAGGGCTGCGGCTTCGGCGTCACGATCGACGGCGTCACCGCGTTCTGGCCCGGCGACACCGACGCGCTGCCGGTCCACGAGGAGTTGTCCGTCGATCTCTTCTGTCCGCCGATTGGTGGGACGTTCACCATGGACCGCCGCGAGGCCGCCGACCTCGCCGCGCGACTCGAGCCGGATCTCGTCCTTCCGGTTCACTACGACGCGTTCGCGGCGATCGAGACCGACGCGGACGCGTTCGTGGTCGACGTCGCGAACCGCGGCGTGCCGGTCGTCCTCGACGAACCGGGAACGAACTGAGCCGCCGATCGCTCTCGATCGCTGCCGACTAGTCGGCCGTCCTGACAGACAGCCGTACTGACCGCTCCAAAGCGTTAGTGTCGCTGGCGCCGACCGCTCTCGTATGGGCGGCTATCGTCGGTCGAGTCGGGACGGGCCCGCATCGCAGTACTGCGCGCAATGTGGGACCGGTCTCGAGAGACGGATGAACTACTGTCCGAACTGTGGCGCCGCGACCGATCGATCGACCGCCGGACCGCGGAGGCGGACCGCCACCGCTGCGACCCGGAGCGATCGAGGGGGACGAAACGCTGATATCGAAACGGAGACGAGCGACCGCGACCGCCTCGAGCACCGGATCACGCGGGCCTCCCGAGAGGGGTGGCGACTCGAGCACGATTTCGGCGATCGCGCCGTCATGGTACGCCGGACGTTCGGAAACGCGAAGGAGCACCTCGCGGTCGCGCTGGTCACCGTCTGGTTCACGATGGGGATCGGCAACGCCCTCTGGGGCGCCTACCGGTACTTCGGCGACGCCGAGCGGCTGATCCTGCGAGCCGACCGCGTCGAGGGGAGCGAGGTCGAGCAGACCCGCGGCGATGCCGCGGCCGGCTCCGGGCTGCACTGGCGAGTGGTCGCCGGCGGCTGCTGGCTGGTCGCCGCGATCGTCGCGGTAATCGCTCTCGAGGTCGCGGCCGCGGCGGCGACCGTCGTGTTGGTCGCGCTCGCCGCCCTCTTCGCGATGCTGGGCGCGAGCGCCCTGCCGTCGGTTCGGCGCCGCCTCGAGAGTCGGCACCCGATCGGGGCGAACGGTCGGATCCGGTCGGTCGAGGAACGGACGGTCGTCGCCCCCGACCGCCCGTGTGCCGCCTGTGCGGACCCCGTCGGGCGCGGCCTCGAGCGCATCTATCGGGACGAGTGCTGTGCCCTCGGCGTTCCGCTGACGATCTCCGAGGGACGCAACTACTACTGCCGGGCGTGTGCGAACGCCGAGGGAACCGGTGCCGGCGAGCGGACCGCGACCGAGTCGGCCGCGGCCGGGGAGCCGGACCGCGATCCGGAATCAGAACACGCCTGAACATCGGTACCGACGCGCGGTCGCCGCCGCTCGAGTCGACTGTACCGGAGAGAAGCGAACGCGGAACCTCGAGTCGAATCCGGTATCTTGAGTCGATTCACAGCAGATCGGAGGACGAGTACTCCCGTTCGAAATTAGCACTGGAGCAAAGCGGGTCGGTTCGGTAACTACGCCCCCACCGAGATAGCGCGTTCACTCTGAGAAGGCCGAACGGCGGAATCGGCTCTTCACGAGCAGTCCGATTCCGAGGAGTGCGAGTATCCCTCCGACGGTGAGGTGCGGGCTGGCGGTGGCGGCGTCGAACGCCGTTTCGAAGAGCGACCGTTGGCGCCCGTAGTAGACGACGCCTCCGGCGGCCGCGTAAAACGCGATCGTCCCGACCGCCGTGTAGACGCCGAATCTCGCGGGAAGCATGTTGGCGAACCCCGCCGGAATAGAGATCACGGAACGTAACACGGGCAGGAACCGTCCCCAGAGGACCGACGATTGTCCCCACCGTCGGAACCATTCTCGCCCCTCGTCGATGCGGTCGTCTGAAACGGTGATTCGATTCCGGATCCAGTCTCCCTCACCGACTCGAGAGCCGCGAAACACGTAGAACGGAACGAACGCTCCGACCGTCCCGCCGGCGCTGGCCGCGAGCACGAACACGAAAAACGAGACGGGGTCAGTGATGAGTAGTGCAGCCGCCGCCGGAACCACGGCTTCGCTCGGGAGAAACGGAAACAGCATCGACGCCTCGAGGAAGGTAAACAGGCACAGTGCGAGCGGGCCGTATAATTGCACGAACCGGAGCGCCACCTCCGTTACGTCTACCATGGGTGGCGTAAGTGGCGACGTCGTAATACCCCTTTGACGAGCAGGAAGGCGTGCTAGAGAAGTCGATTCTACTGAACTCGGGTTCCGCAGCCACTCTCAGTAAAGCAATCGTCTCTCCAACTACTGGTAGCGGATTCCGCTGAACGGCGGTTACGGGCGTCTAGAGGACGCCCATATCGTCGAGCCGTTCGGGCAGATACGTGTCCGTCACGAAGTCGAGCCCGTGGGACGCCAGCGACTGCTGTTCGGACTTCTTCTCGATGTCGAGTTGGAGTTCGATCTGTTCCTCCCAGTAGTCGGTCTGGAAGCGCGGGTCCTCGAGCTCGCTCTCTAAGGCGTTGATGTCCGAGTCCGAGAGCGGGTCGGTTGGCAGGTCGTACTCGACGATGTCGGCCGGCTGGATGCCGATAAACTTCGCTTCGGGCGTCGCGAGGTACTCCGAGAGGTGGGCCGACTTGATCGACCCGTAGGCGACGGAGCCGTAGATGCGGTACGACCACGGGTCACCGTCAGTGAAGACCACCACGGGGAGCCCGAGCTCGTCGTGGAAGCGCTTCGTCAGTCGGCGCGTGGCCCGCGCGGGCTGTCCGCCGAGGTGGACGACGATCGCGTCGTACTCCTCGTCGAAGCCGTTCTCGACGAGTCGATCGCGCATGCCGCCGGTCTCTACGCAGAGGACGAAATCGGCGTCGTTGTCGAGGAACTCGATCATGTCCGGGTTGTTCGGGATCTGGTACCCGCCTTGCCCCACGTCGAGCTGGCAGTGGATGTCGCGGTCGCCGCGCTTGGTCTGCTCGCGGATGTAGAGCGGCCCCATCACCTTCGCGCCCGACTCCTCGGGGCGCATGTGGAAGTCCTCGCGGGTGACTCCGGAGACGATCTCCAGATCCTCGACCATGCTGTTGGACTCGTCCTGGCTCGTGAACTGGGCCTCGTCGTTGTCCCAGCTCTCCGAGAGGTAGTAGAGTTCACGCAGGGTCGACGAGCGATCCTGCTCGAGTTGCTCTACGAGGAAGTCGATCGTATACGTCGCTTTCAGCAGCTTTCGAGCGCCGCTTACCGAGTTCGCCGAGCGGGTCGATTCCCGGTCGCCGTATACCCAGACGTCGCTCTCCTCGTCGTACTCGATGTTGTTCTTCGTCCGCGTCGGCACGGACATGTGGGGGATCTCGCCCAGTTCGAACTGGTCGTAGAACTGCGCGGCGAGATCGATCAACTGCTCTTGGGCTTGCTGGTCGTTGTCTGCGCTCATTGTTTCACCGTGAGTTTCTCACTTTCGACACCCTTTACGTCCAGACTGCACTCCGCGCCGTCGGCCACCTCGTACTCGAGGGTGGCCTCGTCGTCGCTCGAGACCTCGGGTTCCCACTTGACGAACCACTCGCCGTCCATCTCGACGACGGTCGCGTCGTCGGGGAGGCTCGTCGGCTCGTCGGAGACGATGTCGGTGATCTCCAGGGACTCGTTCGTATTGGAGTTGTTCTCGACGGTGACCGAGACGGCCTGGCCGTCGCCGTTTTCCTTGACGCTTCGCTCGACGAGCACGTTGTTCATGATGCGCGCGATGGCATCGCCGATGTCGGGTTCGTCGCGGCCGGTGACCTCGGCGACCTTCTCGGCCATCTCCGGGAGGATCGTCCCGAGGACATTCTGTTTCTTCCGGCGCTGTTGCATCGAGCGGCGCTTGTTGAGATAGCTCTTGAGCTCTCGGGCTGCCTCGCGGATCGCGAGCTCGATCTCGTCTTCGATCTCGGGGACGTTCGCGACGGCGTCCTTCGACTCGCTGGTGAACGGGACGTTCGTCGACGCGACGTGGATCATGATCACCGCCGGCCCCTTCGGCAGGCCGGAGCCGCCGGGCTGGTCGAGTCCGTAGTTGCGCCAGCCGATCGATTTGACGACGTCGGTCGTCGCACACGCGCCGCGCTGATAGACCAGCGGGACGCGGTTGGCAAAGCGCATGACGTTGACACTTCCTTCACTCTCTAAGTCGCCGCCGTAGGCGATGCCGGCCTCGACGATGAACGGATCGCCGCCGTGGACCTCTGCGTCGCGGGTCGCGGAGGCGTAGAAGTCGGCGTCGAACTCCTTCTCGAGGCCGGCGCTGATCAGCTCCTCGGAGATCGGCGAGAGACACCGCGTCGGCGGCGCCATGATATCGGTCGCGCGCATCCCGTCGACGAGGTCGCTGGCGGCGTCCCGGTCGCCAGCGAGTTCGCGGACCAGCGGCGGGTCGTCGGGGACGGTCGCCATCACGTCCCAGACGGCCTCGGTGATGTTCTCGCGAGCGGTGTCGCCGAAGGAGACGTCGTCGTACTCCTCGGTGAGATCCGCGGCACGGTCGACGTGCGCGCGGAGTCGCTTGCGGGTGAGCCGGTGGCGGACGTTACCGTCCTCGCCCTCGCCGCCCTCGAGTTCGTCGTCGAACTTCGCCGCGAGCCGGTCGGCGAAGGCGCGGATCACCTCGTCGTCCTTGCGGGTGCTCGTCGCCTCGTCGGCGAGCTCGTAACAGTCGGCGACGAGTCGGGACTCGACGGGTTCGTCGGCGGTCTCGCCGGCCGCGTCGGCCTCCGATCGAGCGTCGATCAGCGCGAGCCAGACGGCCTCGACGGCGTTTTCGCGGACGGTGTCGCCGAACGTCGTGCCGTGCTCGGCCTCGACCTCGTCGGCGGCCGAATCGACGACCGCGAGCAGTTCGTGGTGGGCGATCCGGTCCGTCTCGTCGACGCGCTCGGCGATGACGTCGGCGAAGGCGGCCGTGGCGTCGGCGCCCTTGTTCGCGGTGGCCTCGGAGACCGCGGCCTCGAGGTCAACATCCTCATGTTCGGTGGGCGGCCGCCAGCGCATCTCGCGGCCGTAGTGGCGGTCGCGGAACTCGTCGATGATCGAGTCGGCGGTCTTCTTCCCGACGCGGGTGAACTCCTCCTGGAGGAAGCCGGAGACGGTCTGGGAATCCGTCGACGTCAGCATCTTCATGACGGTCCCGAGCTCGACCCCGTGGGGGTGGGGTCGGATCTCCTCGGTCTCCTCGGGGAGCTGGTCAGTCGCGCGCTCGAACTTGAAGTGTTCCTGCGGTTCGCGGAGTTCGAGACGCGCGTGGGGGTTGACGACCGCCGTGTGCTTGATGTAGTCGTGGAGCTGCTGGCGGGCGCGCATGTTCGCCTCCATCTCGAGTTCGATGCGCGTCCCGTGAGGGCGGTCCCAGGAGGTGGTCTCCGCGACGCTGATCTCGGGCTCGTTGCTGTCGGTGTCGACGATGAGTTCGAAGTACTCGGCCTCGCTCGAGCCCTGGGTTCGGCTGGTGATCTTGGCGGGTTTCCCGCTCGTCAGTTGAGAGTAGAGGACGGCGGCGGAAATCCCGATTCCCTGCTGGCCGCGGGACTGTTCGCGGGCGTGGAACCGGGAGCCGTAGAGCAGTTTCCCAAAGACCTTCGGGAGCGACTCCTTCGTGATCCCCGGCCCGTTGTCCTCGACGATCAGCCGGTAGTAGTCGCCGGCCTCCTCGATCTCGACGTAGATATCCGGGAGAATACCCGACTCCTCGGCGGCGTCCAGAGCGTTGTCGACGGCCTCTTTGACGGCCGTGACGAGGCCTCGAGCACCGCTGTCGAAGCCGAGCATGTGCTTGTTCTTCTCGAAGAACTCGGCGATGGAGATCGCTTGCTGGTTCTCGGCCAGCTCCTCGGCGATCCCCGCCTCGTCACCGAGTGTCGACTGAAACGACGTCATTGTCCCTTCATACTAACGGCGGGGCTAAAAGGTGTGCGCTACCGGAGCGGAAGTGAACGTGGTCAACAGTTGTCTCGCCGAGCCGCCGTCCTCGAGCTCTGATCGCGTCGAAGACGGGTTGCTATTTCCACAGCTGAGAGGGCAGCGGAGATTGCGTTTTATCCGAGCTATTGCTAAATAAGCAGCATTAATCGGAATACGTTGCAAAAAGAACAAAGTAGTGGGACACATCTGCGAAACTGAGAGATGGACCTCGACGCGACGAACAAGGCCGTACTGTATCTTCTCCAGCAGGATGCACGCCGGATCACGACCCAGGAGATGGCCGAGCAGATCGGCGTCTCGGCCAGCACCGTTCGGAACCGTATCGAACAACTGGAATCGGAGGGAATCATCCGGGGCTACCATCCCGACATCGACTACGACAAAGCGGGGCTCCAGTTGCACGTTCTCTTCATCTGCTCGGCCCCGAACCCGGAGCGCGAGCGACTCGCCCGCGAGGCCCGCGAGGTCAGCGGCGTCGTCACGATACAGGAGGTGCTCAACGGAACGGATAACGTCCAGATCGAAGCCGTCGGGACCGACACCGACGATATCGCCCGCGTGAGCGACGAACTCAGCGAGCTCGGGTTCGACGTCGTCAACTCGAAAATCCTGAAGAGCCTCCACAAACAGCCGTTCGACCACTTCGGCCAGCAGTTAGTCGACGAGAACGAGACCGATGAGTGATGCGAGCGGCCCGGTCGAGTTCGACGTGGAGTCCCGACGGTATCGAGCGCAGTACGACTTCGAGACGACGGCGCCGAGCGTCGCCGTCGTCGACGTCATCGAGACCGTCTTCGATGACGAACGTGATCGCGGCCCGCTCTACGACGTCGTCGATCCGGAGGCCCTCGACCGCCTCCTCGAGTCCGATTCCGGACGCGACCAACGCGGCTTGCGATCGGCCTCGTTCGAGTACCGCGGCGCGCTGGTGACCGTCGTCAGCGACGGCTCGGTCGTGATCGGACTGGACGACGAGATCGGTCGGTGAGCGTCCGCGAACGAGCCGGCAGTCGAGATCCTCACTCTTCGACCGGCGGCCACTCCCACGCGTCGGCTTCGACCACGCCGAGCAGGTGCCGCCGGCGGTCGGTCAACTCCGCAAGGGCCTCGGCGAACTCCTGGTCCGAGCCGGTCGGGATGTCGTCCTCGCGGAGGCGATCGAGATCCGGCGAGCGCGGGACCGCCGGTTTGGGCTCGATAAACGACTCGTCGAGCGTGTCGATGTAACTCCGGGCGCTCGAGCGTGTGCTTTCAACGATCGCAGGGTCGGGACTGTGCTCGTCGGGGATGGCGTACCGAAAGAGGGTGAGCGACTCGTCGAGGACGGAAACGGCCACCGCCGACGCCTGCTCGCTCTGCTCGCTGTGATAGTAGTGCAAGATCGGGTAGGACTTGTGCTGCTCGGCGAGCGTGCTCAGATCGTCACTGAGCGACTCGAGCGTCAACTCGAGGCCGTCGAAGTTCTCGCCGTTCCAGCCGGCACGGACGAACGCCTCGCTCCGGCCGCCGAGTCCCGAGACGGTGCTGGCGAACGAGCGCTTATCGGAGACGGCGCCCAGCACGGAGAGGATGTAGGAGACGCCGAGCGTGACGAACGCCATGCCGGACGCGGTCGTGAACGAACTGGCGATCTCCCAGATGTCGCCGCCGTATGTGGGGGAGTAATCGCCGTTGCCGTCGGTGAACATCGTGTACGCGACGTAGTAGAACCGGCCCGCCCAGTCGGCGGTGCCGCCGGTACGGGTGTTGACCAGTGCGAGGGGGTAGCTGGCGAAGACGAACGTCCAGCCGATCCAGATGAGTCCGATCCACATCGCGAGCGTCAGAGTGAGGATCAGCGGACCGGCGAGGCTGAGCGCCTTGTTTCGGTCTCCAGTTAGGGTCCGGAGTCCGTACCAGACGCCGGTCGTGAGGCGTCCGGAGAGGGGGCCCGAGCCGCCGTCGACCCACAGCGTTGTCCAGAGGATATCGACGAAGGCGGCGAGCAGCAGGCCGATACCGACGACGAGGTACAGCGGTTGCATTACCACCCTCTACCGGAAGGACACCCGTCAACAATGGCCCGGTTACTGACGCGGTTTTTTCACGGCGCAGCCAACCGACACCGGTTTCTCCCCGATCGGCGCCAGTTCCTTCCCCGTCGGTTTCGACCCGACCTGACCCGACGTATGACGGACCGGACGGCGAAGTCTTATGGATCGGTATCGATAGTAGAATATATGGGATCTTCAGATTCGGCGGGCGTGTCGGGGGAGGACGTCCGGCGAGTTTTTTCGCGCTCCGAGCGGTCGTCTACCCCTCTCACGACCGCCGAGGTTGCCGATCGGTTGGACTGTTCCCTGGGTCCCGCACGACACGGGCTCGAGGAACTTTGCGAGCGGGGTGAACTTCGCGTCAAGCGGATCGACGATTCGACCCGAATCTGGTGGCCCGACGAGACGGCGGACGGAACGGACCCCGACCGGCGGTCCGAAAAGGAGGAGTTCGCCGCCTTCGTCAGCGCCGTGCGGGACTACGCCATCTTCATGCTCGACTCCGACGGCACCGTCGCCAGCTGGAACGAAGGGGCCGAACGAATCAAGGGTTACGAGGAGGACGAAATCGTCGGTAACCACTTCTCGACGTTCTACACCGAAGAAGACATCGCCAACGACGTTCCCCAGACGAACCTCGAGACCGCGGCGGCGGAGGGACGAACCGAGGACGAGGGGTGGCGCGTCCGCGCCGACGGCACGCGGTTCTGGGCGAACGTCGTCATCACCGCCATTCGGGACGACGGCGGTCAGTTGCGGGGCTTTACCAAAGTCACCCGCGACATGACCGAGCGCCGCGAGTACGAACAGCAACTCCGCCGGGAACGGGACCTCACCGAACGGATCTTAGAGACCGTGCCGATCACGATCGGCGTGGTGACCGAGGACAACGTCCTCGTCCGCGCGAACCGGCGGATGCTCGAGCACTTCGAGATCGAGGACGCGGCCGTCGAGACGTACAGCCTCGAGTCGTGGGAGCTCTACGACGTCGCCGGGGAGCCGGTCCCGGCCGACGAGCAGCCGTGGGCCCGCGCCCGCGAGCGCGGCGAGCCGGTGTACGACGCCCAGCGGCAGGTCGACGTCCCGGGAATCGGCCGCCGCTGGCTCTCGCTCAACGCCGCACCGCTCGACGACGACCAGAGCGAGGACGGCCGGATCGTCGTCGCGATCGACGACATCACCGACCAGAAGGAGCGCGAACGGCTCCTCCGCCGGGAGTATAACCAGACCGAGAAGCTGTTGCGGACGGCGCCGATCGCGATCGCCGTCCAGAACGCCGAGGGCGAGACGATACTGACGAACCAGCGGGCGCAGGAGTCGCTGGGCCTCTCCGACCAGGAGTTCATCGGCGAATCCGACGACGGCGGCGAGTGGGTGATCTACGACTCGGACGGCGAACGGCTATCGACGGACGAGATGCCGGCCGCGCGGGTCCTCGAGACCGGCAGCCCGGTGTTCAACGAGGAACTCGTTGTCGATCACCCGGAGGGCGAGCGGCTCCAGTTTCGCGTGAACGCGACGCCGCTGCGCGGCCCCGACGGCGGGGTCGACCGCGTCGTCACGGCCGCCGAGGACATTACTGAGCTGAAACGCCGCGAGCGCCAGCTCGAGCACCGAAAGAGCGAACTCGAGACCGAACTGAGCGAGATCCTCGGCCGGATCTCCGACGCCTTCTACGCCCTCGACGACGAGTGGCGCTTTACCCACCTCAACGAGCAGGCCGCGGAGATCCTCCGCCAGTCCCGGGAGGACGTCCTCGGACGGAAGGTCTGGACGACGTTCTCCGACGATACGGAGGGGATCTACCGGGAGCAGTTCCAGCAGGCGATGGAGACCCAAGAGCCCGTCAACTTCGAGGTGTACGCCGAGGATCTCGACACCTGGCTGGAGTACAACGTCTATCCCTCCGAGTCGGGGCTGTCGATCTACTTTCACGACATCAGCGAGCGCAAGGAGTACCAGCGCAAACTCGAGCAATCCAACGAGCGCCTCGAGCAGTTCGCCTACGCCGCCAGCCACGACCTGCAGGAACCCTTGCGGATGGTCTCGAGCTACCTCCAACTGCTCGAGAGTCGGTACGGCGACGAACTCGACGACGACGGCGAGGAGTTCATCGAGTTCGCCGTCGACGGCGCCGAACGCATGCGCCAGATGATCGACGGCCTGCTGGCCTACTCCCGCGTCGACACACAGGGCGAACCGTTCGAACCCGTCGATCTGGACACCGTCGTCGACGCCGTCTGCGAGGACCTGCAGATGAAGATCGAGGAGACCGACGCCGAGATCGTCGCCGAGTCGCTGCCCCGCGTTCGGGGCGACGAGAGCCAGCTCCAGCAGGTGTTCCAGAACCTGCTGTCGAACGCCCTCGAGTACAGCGGCGACGAGCCGCCGCGGGTGGAGATCGCGGCCGAGCGGGCGCGATCGACGTGGCGCATCTCGGTCACAGACAACGGGATCGGCATCGATCCCAACGATCAGGAGCGCGTCTTCGAGGTGTTCGAGCGCCTGCACAGCCGCGAGGAGTACGACGGCACTGGGATCGGGCTCGCGCTTTGTCAGCGCATCATCGAACGCCACGAGGGCTCGATCTGGGTCGACTCCGAGCCCGGCGAGGGGACGACGTTCTCCTTTACTCTCCCCGCCGCCGACGCCTGATTCCTCGCGTTCGATTGCTTGTCGTTCGATTCTCGTGCTTGATTTCCCGGCATGCTGTGGCGCGCGCTGTGTCGCGGTGAGTGGACTCGAACCGCGACACGAAGCCGTGCGAGGTCTTCGCTCGTTTCACTCGCTCATCCCTCGCACAGTGTCGTTAGTCGATCCTCGCTTTCGTTCACGGTTCACTCCGTTCACCGTTCACTTTCGAGGTGCTCACTGCGTTCGCACCTCGCGTTCCTCGGATCGACCGACAGCGCGCGCCACCCACATAGAGTGAATGGGTCGGTAGCGTCGGAATACACCGACTGTCGAACTGAGAACAGATCAACGCAGAACAAGCCGACGAACCGCTACTCTTCCTCGACGATGTCGGCCAGCACGTTCGCGATTTCCCGGTTCGTTTCGGGGCTGTAGTGGCCGCCTTCGCCGCGCTCGACGTACAGCGACTCGACACCGTCCTCGGGATCGAGATGGCGGGCCATGTCGACGGTCTCGAGGGCGTCGTACGTCTCGCCGAGCCGATCCACGAGGTCGCCGTAGATCGGGCCGTGCTCGGACTCGTACTTGGCGTACCGGAGCTGTTGGACCATCACGAAGACGGGCTGGAAGTCCTGCTCGTCGGCATAGTCGACGAACTCCTCGATCAGCGCGTTGAAAAGGTACTCGTGGGTCTCGAACAGCCGCTCGTGGTAGCGTACGCGGGGCTGTTCCATCCGGAGGACCGACTCGGTCTGAGCGGCGTCGAAGTCGACGCCCGGAATCGAGCGGCCGGCCCGCCGCTCGAGTTCCTTACAGCCCGTGATCGCGGCGTACCGGAGGTACTCGGGGTCGTCGAGGAAGTCACTCGTGTACGGCACCGACGCGAAGTGGGGTTTGAACCAATGGTCGTAGTGGAAGTCGTACTCCCGGAGGAAGTCGGCCTTGGACTCGAGATCGAGCAGATCTTCCTTTTCGTCCACAGGGCTGTCGATCAGCTCTAACTCGCCGTTCTCGATGACGTACCGGGGTTTGACCGCCAAGATGTTCCCGAACTCCTGGTAGTGTTTCCAGACGGAGAGGATGCGAGCGATCGAGGAGGCGGTGACGACGACGAAGACGTAGTCGGTCTCCTCCTCGGGATACTGGCGCTGCATGCGCAACAGCGCCTGATCGAGCCCGTAGTTGCCGCCGCCGTAGTTGGCGACGTGCGTGTCCAATTCCTGGGCCATGTAGTGCTGGAAGGTCTCGTCGTCGTTGACCTCCCGGCAGAAACAGTAGGAGTCGCCGTAGGTGGAGACGGTGACGTCCGCGTCTTCGTCCCGATCTTTCGCGGAACAGACTCGGCTCCCGTACTCGTCGGTCGAGTAGGTGACGACCGTCCGGAGCTCCTCGCCGGGGAGGTGGTCGCCGGTGTCCTTCTGTTTCTCCTGATTGGGCTGTGGCACCCAGCCCAGTTCGGGGTCGAAACTGCTGAACTTGCCAAGCAGTTCCCGGTCGATCTCCGGGAATTCCTCGGTCGCCACCGCGGGGATGCGCTTGAGCGACGCGTACGACACGACCTCGAGGGTGACGGCGAGCGCGACGATCACGAACGCGAAAGCGACGAACGGAAGCATTGGATGGGGGTTTCCAGCACCGGAAGTAAGTGAATTGTGCCGTAATTCGCCATTTTCGTCGGGAACGAGAGAAGTAAGGGACGAATTCGGCTCCGCGCGCGGCGTCGCGGGTCGGTGCGCCGCTCGAGCGACGGCGTTACCGGACCGCCATCGGGTCAGTGACCCCGCCGGTCGAACGTAGCCGTCGGCCGAGCATCGGCGCGCCGTCGCCGGTCGCGGATCTTCGCGGCGCTGTAGACGCCGAGACAGACTGACAGCGCACCGACGAGGACGTCGTTCCAGAACTGATCCGCCGCCAGATCGAGCCAGACCGCTTGAACGAGCAGCCAGACGTCGAGGAGGGCGATCCCCGCCGAGAGCTACCGACCGCGGTGCTCCGGGTTCGGATCGGATCGAGTCCGATCCCGATCGGTCGCGTCAGCGCCCCCGCGCTCGTCGTGGTTCGCGCCGGGATCGTGGTCCCCCGAATCGTAGTCGCCCACGTCTCTCCACCAGTATTACGCGATCTGACTGCAAGAGGCTATGGCCCATCAATGCAAGGCACGGCCGCGACCGCGACGGGTCGCCCTCGCGGCTGTCGATTCGAATCACGTTGTACTCGAGTCTTCGGCTCGACCCTCGGCAGACGGTCGCGACTCGGGGCCATCACTGGAGCTTAGCGAACCACCGTCACCGGAACCGGCGAGTGGCGCACGACGACCTCAGCGACGCTGCCAAGCAGGAACCGTTTGACCCCCGTGCGGCCGTGGCTCCCCATGACGATGTGGTCGACGGTCTCAGTCTCAGCGAACTCGACGATCTCCTGGGTGGGGGCGCCGAGTCGCGTCCGGGTCTCGATCGCCACGTCGCGCTCGGCGGCGAGCCGTTCCGGCACCGCGAGGCGCTCCTCGACGTCGCCGAAGACGGCCTCGACCGTCTCCGAAACCTCGTCCTCGTCACCGGACGCGGCGTTGGGGATCGCGGGCACCGACGAGGTGTCGACGACGGTTACCGCGACGAACTCGCCGTCAGGAAACAGGTCGATCGCGTACTCGAGAGCCTCGCGAGCGTGCTCGGAGTCGTCGAAGGGAACCAGAATGCGCGGCATTGAGTTGCGTACGGTATCGCGCCCCAACGTCTTGAGTCCTGTACCGTCACGGGACGGTGTGGGTCGCCGTCGACGGTCCGTTCACAGCGCGAGATACGGGCCGATACCGAGGAGTACGGCGCCCAGCGCGACCTTCAGCTTCTCGGGATCGATCGTGTGGGCGACCTTCCAGCCCGTGACGACACCCAGCAACAGCGGCGTTCCGATAACGACCGCCAGCGGGAGAAGCACGTTCCCCTGGAGGGCGTAGCCCGCGGCCGCGAAGGTCGCGATGAAGATCGACTGCACCTGCGCGACGGCGACGGCTAGCAGCATGGGGACGCCGATCAACACCAGCGCCGGCACCGCGAGCACCGGCCCACCGATTCCCAGCAGACCGCTGCAGATCCCGAGCACGAACCCGAGGCCGGCCAGCGCGAGCTGGCTCTGGCGCTCGAGGGGCTCGAGATCGTAGAGGGGGTTGAACCCGCGTCGTTCCCGGTACAGGATGACCGCGCCGACGGTCATCGAGACGCCGCCGAGGAGGACGCCGAACACCGAGCGGGGGACGAACGCGTTGACGGAGGCGCCGACGAGGGCCCCGAGGATACTCGAGGCGCTCAGAACGACGGCGATAGCGCGGCTCTCGCCGGCCTTCATCTCGCCGGAATGGAGGTAGGCGGCGCTACCGACGAGACCGGTGACGACGAACGTCGCGTGGGCGGTGCCAGCGACCTGGCTCGAGGCCAGCGGCGTCAGCGAGTAGAGCGCGATCGTGACGAAGATGCCGCCCGGGCCGATGGTTGTAATACCGATCCCCGAGAAGAAAGCGATCGACACGAGCAACAACACGAGGGAGAGGTCGAAGGGTAATCCGAGCATCGCGGAACGTTATCGGCTCGATTAGTCCGGGGGTTGTGACTCTTCTGGTTGGCTATCCAGCGTCGTTACCGGAGATATATCGGCGATCTGAAGGAGAACTCGTACCTCAGTTTGCCCCCGATGGCGTGCCCTCGCCGTCTCGAGTCTAGCTCGCGTCTATTCCCGGTCCGACTCGCGTTCGACTCGACCCACCTTCGAATTCGGCGCCGTCGCTCAGAGGATACCGATGATCGTCTCGTAGAGCGACTGGATCGTCGTGATGCTGCCGATCAGCAGGACGAGTCCCGCTGCAACGAACGCGGCGTTTTCGTACCACTCGACGTCGTAGAACCGATTGACGGCGCCGATGAGCGCGAAGACGGTCACCGGTAGACCGATCGCGCCGTTGACCGCGGGCATGATGATGGCCATCTCGACGGGGCCGAACCCGGTGTAGACCAGCAGCGGGAGGGCGGTCGCCGCCGAGACGGTGATCAGTCCGATGACCGTCCGGCGGAACCGGAAGTCGCCGAACACCGTGTGCGAGCCCAGCGACTGCGGGATCATGAACCCGGCGCCGAACAGCGTCCCGGTCGCGGAGGTGATGCTCGCGAGGAAGACGGCGATCATGAACATGAGGAGCGCGCCCTGACCGAGGATGTCGGCCAGCGGCTGGCCGGGGCCGGTCAGCGTCATCTCGCCCTCTGCGAGGGTGACCGCCGAGACGATCATCACGAAGCTGCCGATCAGCAGCGTCGTTGCGATCCCGGCGGCGTTGTCCCGGCGGTACTTCCAGACGTCGGTCCACTCCTTGGTCGGCTGGATGCTCGACTGGATGAAGAAGTTCGGCCAGTAGACGGTCGTCCCGAGCAGGGCGATGACCGTCGTGAGGTAGCCGATGTCGCTGTTCAGGGCGGGCCGCAGCCCGGCGGCGACCGACTGCCACGGCACGTCCAAACCGGCCAGCAGGAGGCCGTAGGAGCCGAAGACCGCGAAGACAGCGGCCGCGATCGCCGCCTCGATTCGGTCGTAGACCTTCAGCTGGACGATCGCGATCCCCGTGCCGCCGGCGAGGACGATGCCGACGACGACGTTGTCCAGTCCCGGCAGGAGCCAGGCCAGCGCCGCGCCCGCGACAGCGTAGTTCGAGACGGCCCACAGCGCCGACATCAGCGAAATCGCGATCACCAGCGCTTGCCCGCCGACCGGGACCGCGTCGACGATGTAGTCCGCCAGCGGTTCGTCGGCCACCGCCAGCCGGGCCGACATGTCGTGGAGGGCGATGTCGATGAGGAAGGCCAGCGGAAGCACCCACAGCAGGGAGAAAGCGAAGTTCGCCCCAGCGTCGGCGAGGATGTACACCGAGCCGGCGCCGAAGACGTTCGCGGCGAACAACACGCCCAGCCCGTACCTGTAGAGGGCGCCGTGAATCGCCTCCCCGCCGGGAACAGCGTCGACGACCGGAGAGGTCGAGGTCGACGACGACTGCTTGCTCATTCGCGACCACCTCTTCGGTCCGGGTCGCTGTCGCCTTGAGCGGGCGACGATCGGGCGTCGGCCGCGGGCTCCTCGACGGCCGGCCGGTCAGGCCGGCGTGACGGAAAAGGGCTACTCGTACACGGTGCCGTCGTCGTTCGAGCGGATGCACGTTTCATGAGTCAGTGAGTGGGAGAGCACTATCGTCTCCCCTCAGCAACCGAGCGTGGTCGCGTGCGCCGGTTCCAACCGTGTCGCATGAATTCGCCTCGTTCTATCTGCGAACAGCCAGCAAGGAGAGTCGCCAGCCGGCAGATGAAGGTGGTCTATACACCGCCGCGTGCGAGCCGGCTGCCGGTCGTCGTGCGGGACGGCCGTCCACGTGTGCGTACAGCGATCACCTCCTCTCATGCTCTAAGACCCTGCGTCGCGGAACTCGAGAAGCCGTCGCGTCTCCCGCCTCGAGCGGACGATAAACCGCGCAGTGCGATAGGAACCATCCGAGCCGAGACGGTGGCGTCCCTCGCAGGAACTCGAGCGGACCACAAACGTCTTCTCCCCAGCGGAGCTACGAACGTGTCAACACTCCAATGACGAGCGAGTCGACGGATCTCGAGGGCGCCCGTGAGGCCGACCGCAGCGACGCCGTCGGAACCGACGCCGGTCTCGAGTCGGGTGCAGCGGCTGACTCCGCGACGCGCGAGCGGGAGGAACCCGAACTAGCCGTCGAGGGGCTCTCGAAGACGTTCGGGAGCGGGGACGAGGCCGTCGCGGCCGTCGAGGACGTCTCCTTTTCCGTCGCGCCGGGCGAGGTGATCGGGCTGCTCGGGCCCAACGGCGCCGGCAAGACGACCACGATCAAGTCGATTCTGGGATTGCTCCTCCCCGACGAGGGCGCGGTTCGGATCCACGGAATCGACGTCTACGACCGGCCCAGAGCGGCCTACGATCACGTCGACGCCATGCTCGAGGGGGCGCGCAACGACTACTGGCGACTCACCGTTCGGGAGAACCTGCGGTACTTCGCGGCGATTCGCGGCCGGAACCCGAACGCACTCGCCGACCGCCACGAGGAACTGCTGGAGCGACTCGACCTCGCCGACAGGGCCGACACGCCGGTCCGAGAGCTCTCGCGCGGGATGAAACAGAAGGTGTCGCTGGCCAGCGTGCTGGCCGGCGACGTCTCCGTCGCCTTCCTCGACGAACCGACGCTGGGACTCGACGTCGAGAGTTCGCTGACGCTCCGTCGCGAACTCGTCCGGCTCGCCGACGAGCGCGGCCTGACGCTGGTGGTCTCGAGTCACGATATGGACGTCATCGAGGCGGTCTGCGACCGCGTGGTCATCATGAACGAGGGGCGGGTCATCGTCGACGACACCGTCGAAAACCTACTGGCGGCCTTCGAAACGCAGGGCTACCGGCTCACCGTTCGCGGCGCCGACGAGTCGGTCCTCGCGGCCCTTCACGAGCGCTTCGACGTGACCGACGTCGAGCGCCTCGAGGACCGGACGCGGTTCGCGGTGGCGGCCGACTCCGAGACGTTCTACCAGCTGACCGACGCGCTGGAGGACCACGGGCTCGAGCTGGTGGCGGTCGACACCGTCCAGCCCGACCTCGAGGACGCGTTCGTCGAACTGACCGGCGGGAACGGGACAGAAGCGGGGAGCCCCGATCGGGACCCGGAACGAGGATCCGACGATATCGGGGGTGGAACGCGGTGAGCGTCGACTTCCGATCCGGGCGGATGGGCGGCTACTACCACCTCCTGCGAGCCGTGATCGTCCGCGATCTGCTAATCTGGATCCGGTACCCCGTCAACGCGGGCATGCGGCTGTTCATCAACCTGCTGTTCTTCGGAATGTTGCTGTACGGCGGCACCCTGCTGGCGGGACAGGCGATGGCCGACTCCCTCGAGGGGCTAATCGTCGGCTACTTCCTGTGGTCGCTGGCGACCGGCGCGTACTCGGGGATCGTCAACGATATTCAGGCCGAAGCCGGCTGGGGGACCCTCGAGCGCCACTTCGTGACGCCCTTCGGCTTCGGGCCGGTGGTCCTCGCCAAGGCGGTAGCGATCGTGTTCCGGACATTTCTCACGTCCGCGGTCGTCCTCGCGGCGATGTTGCTGGCGACCGGAACGCGACTCGACCTGCACCTCGTCACCGTCGTTCCCGTGGCGACGCTGGCGATCGCCTCGACGCTCGGCCTCGGGCTGGCCATGGGCGGCTTGAGCGTCCTGTACAAGCGGATCTCGAGCGTCGTCAACCTCCTCGGCTTCGCGTTCGTCGGGCTGATCTCGGCGCCCGTCTTCGACGTCCCGTGGCTGGCCGCGCTGCCGCTGGTCCAGGGGAGCGCGCTGCTCCAACTGGCGATGCGAAGCGGGACGCGGCTCTGGGAGTTCGACCCCGCGGCGCTCGCCGTCCTCGTCGCGACGGCCGTTGGCTACCTGGCGCTCGGCTACGCCGTCTTCGGACTGGCGACGAGGCGCGCGCGACGGCTGGGCGTCCTCGGGGATTACTGATCGCATCTGCGGCCCAGTCTCGCGCGGGTCGCCTTCGGTGAATTTTTCCGGTTCGATCGCCAGATTACCGATGAAACCGCGACTCCGCGAACCGTCCGCCGCGTCATCGGGGTTCGAAACCAGAGACACTTGCCACCTACAACATGGGTGTCAAGAATTCTTATATATGGGAGACCCTTACCCGAGGTGAAGGTCTCCCACGACCAGAGAACCAATGCAAGGGCAATCCCAACAGCAGGCATACGACCGCGGGATCACGATTTTCTCCCCGGACGGACGCCTCTACCAAGTCGAGTACGCTCGCGAGGCCGTCAAACGCGGCACCGCGAGCGTCGGTATTCGCACGCCGGACGGCGTCGTGCTCGCAGCAGACCGGCAGGTCAGTTCGCCGCTCATGGAGCCCTCGAGCGTCGAAAAGATCCACAAGGCCGACGACCACGTCGGCATCGCCAGCGCCGGCCACGTGGCCGACGCACGCCAGCTTGTCGACCTCGCGCGACGACGCGCGCAGGGCGAACAGCTCCGGTACGGCCAGACGATCGGCGTCGAAACGCTGACGCGGGCCGTCACCGATCACATTCAGGAGTACACCCAGACCGGCGGCGCCCGCCCGTTCGGCGTCGCCTTGCTCGTCGGCGGTATCGACGACGGCGAGCCGCGCCTGTTCGAGACCGACCCCTCGGGGACGGACTACGAGTGGCAGGCAGCCGCCATCGGCAGCAACCGCAACGAGATTCAGGACTTCCTCGAGGAGCAGTACCAGCCGGACGCCGACCTCGAGGCGGGCATCGAACTCGCGCTTCGCGCGCTCGGATCGGCCGACGACGACCCGGTCAGCGCCGAAAACGTCGACCTCGCGACGATCGATACCGAAGACGAGACGTTCCAGACGGTCTCTCAGGAGCGACTCGAGTCGATCGTCGCGGAGATCGACCAGCCGGACGCGGAGGAGAGCGATGAATAACTGGAGTCAAGAGCCGACCCGGCAGGGAACCGATCCGTCGCCGTACGCGCCCGAACTGGGCTCGCTCCCCGACGGCAGTCAGGGTGACGACCACGGCGACACCGTCAACAAGACCGGGACGACGACGATCGGCATCACGACCGACGAGGGCGTCGTCATCGCGACGGACATGCGCGCCAGCCTCGGCGGCCGATTCGTCTCGAACAAGAACGTCCAGAAGGTCGAGCAGATCCACCCGACCGGCGCGCTCACGCTCGTCGGCTCGGTCGGCGGCGCCCAGTCGTTCATCCGAACGCTGCGCTCCGAGGTCAACCTCTACGAGTCTCGACGCGGCGAGCCGATGCCCATCGAGGCGCTCGCGACGCTTGCGGGCAACTTCGCCCGCGGCGGCCCGTTCCGGGCGATCAATCCCATCCTCGGCGGCGTCGACGAGGAGGGCAACCACGTCTACAGCATCGACCCCGCCGGCGGCGTGATGGAAGACGACTACACCGTCACCGGCTCCGGGATGCAACTCGCCTACGGTCTCCTCGAGCAGGAGTACGAGGAGGGTCTCTCGCTTGAGGAGGCGCAGTCGGTCGCGGCCCGCGCGATCAAGAGCGCCGTCGAGCGCGACACCGGCTCCGGTAACGGCGTCTTCCTCGCGGCGGTCACGGACGAGGGCGTCGACATTCAGGGTCACAACGACTTCGACGCGGTCATCTAGGGACGACCGCGGCGGTTTCTCTCGTCGTCGCAGTTCGATCCGCCCGTGGTTGCCTCGCGCGCGAGCGCGTACACGTGACTTTTATTAGTGCCGGGCGGCTATCCGAAAGCAGGTTTTACATGTCCCAGGAAAGCGAGTACGGCGCAGGCCAAATCCAGGTCCTCGAAGGCCTGGAGGCTGTGCGGAAACGGCCGGCGATGTACATCGGCTCTACGGATTCTCGAGGTCTTCACCATCTAGTCTACGAGGTGGTGGATAACTCGATCGACGAGGCACTGGCCGGTCACTGCGACGACATCACCGTCTCTATCAACGACGACGGATCGGTGAGCGTCGCCGACGACGGCCGCGGCATCCCCGTCGACACACACGATGAATACGACCGCCCTGCCCTCGAGGTGATTCTCACGGTCCTCCACGCCGGCGGCAAGTTCGACAACAAGTCCTACCAGGTCTCCGGCGGGCTCCACGGCGTCGGCGTGAGCGTGGTCAACGCCCTCTCTGAGCGACTCGAGGCCGAGGTGAAACGCGACGGCGACGTCTTCCGCCACGCCTTCGAGGCGGGCGAACCCGTCGGCGACATGGAGCGCGTTCGCGACATGGAGCCCGACGAGGAGACCGGCACCCAGATCCGGTTCTGGCCCGACACGGGCATCTTCGAGGGCGACGAGTTCTCCTTCTCGACGCTCTCGAACCGGCTTCGGGAGCTGGCCTTCCTCAACTCCGGCGTACGCATTACGCTGAGCGACGAGCGCACGGAACTATACGACGAGGACGGGCCAGTCGAGGAGACCTACGAGTACCAAGGTGGCATCCGCGAGTTCGTCGAGTATTTGAACGAGACGCGCTCGGCGATGCACGACGACGTCATCTACTTCGAGGCCGAGGAGCAGAACATCCAGGTCGAGGTCGCGATGCAGGCCACCGAGGAGCTGCAGGGCTCGATCCACGCCTTCGCGAACAACATCAACACCCGCGAGGGCGGGACTCACCTCACCGGCTTTAAGACCGCGCTGACCCGGACGGTCAACGACTACGCGAAGGACAACAATATGCTCGGCGACCTCGAGAACAACCTCAAGGGCGAGGACATCCGCGAGGGGCTCACCGCCGTCATCTCGGTCAAACACCCCGACCCGCAGTTCGAGGGGCAGACGAAGACGAAACTCGGCAACAGCGAGGTCCGAGGCATCGTCGAGAGTTCGATGCACGAGGGACTGGGCACCTACTTCGAGGAACACCCCGACACCGCCCAGGCCATCGTCACCAAGGCCGTCGAGGCCGCAAAGGCCCGCAAGGCCGCCCAGAAGGCCGAGGAACTCACCCGACGGAAGTCCGCCCTCGAGTCCACGTCGCTGCCCGGAAAGCTGGCCGACTGCCAGACCAAGGATCCAGACGAGGCCGAGCTGTTCATCGCGGAGGGTGACTCCGCCGGCGGCAGCGCCAAACAGGCGCGGAATCCGGACTTCCAGGCGATCCTCCCCATCAAAGGGAAGATTCTGAACGTCGAGAAACACCGTCTCGACCGCATCCTCGAGAACGACGAGATCCGGAACATGATCACCGCCATCGGCGCGGGGATCGGCGACGAGTTCGATATCGAGGACGTCCGCTATAAGAAGATCATCATGGCGACCGACGCCGACGTCGACGGCGCCCACATCCGGACGCTGCTGTTGACGTTCATCTACCGCCACATGCGCCCGCTGCTCGAGGGCGGCTACGTCTACGCGACCCAGCCACCGCTGTACCGCATCCGGTACCGCGGCGAGACCTACGACGCGATGACGGAGGCCGAACGCGACGAGATTGTCGCGGAGAAATGCGACGGCAACCCATCGCAGGTCCAGCGGTTCAAGGGACTGGGCGAGATGAATCCCCAACAGCTCTGGGATACGACGATGGACCCGGACAACCGCATCCTCAAACAGATCACCATCGAGGACGCCGCGGCGGCGGACAAGATGTTCTCCGTCCTGATGGGCGACGCCGTCGAACCCCGAAAGCAGTTCATCAAGGACAACGCACCGGAGGCGGAATGGATCGATATCTAACAAACTTTTGCGCTGCGGGTCAGCAAAGCTGACCCTCGGCAAAACTTTGATGAAAAGCACTCCTCCCTCCCCTCCGCGCGGTGCGAAGCACCGCGCTCTCCGGGTCGGTCGTCGGCCCGTTCGAGCGTCCACACAGCGGACGCTCTCACGGATGCAGTGTTCGCTATCCGACGACCGCACGCAACCAACGCAATCAACGAAACCCAATGACACATGAGTTCAGACGTACCCGATCCGACTGACGTACAGGCACGAGCGGTAGAGAACGTCCGCATCGAGGACGAGATGGAGCAGAGCTACATCGACTACGCGATGTCCGTCATCGCGGGTCGTGCGCTCCCGCGCGTTGAGGACGGCCTGAAGCCCGTCCACCGACGCATCCTCTACGCGATGCACGAGATGGGCGTCTCGAGCGGCTCCTCCCACCGCAAGTCCTCCTCGATCGTCGGGGAGACGATGGGTGACTACCACCCCCACGGCGACAGCGCGATCTACGACACCCTGGTCCGGATGGCCCAGGACTTCTCGATGCGCTATCCGCTGGTCGACGGTCAGGGGAACTTCGGATCGATGGACGGCGATCCGGCCGCCGCCCAGCGGTACACCGAGGCGAGGATGTCCTCGATCTCCGAGGAACTGCTCGAGGACATCGACAAGGACACCGTCGACTTCTCGGCGAACTACGACGACCGCCTGCAAGAGCCCGACGTACTCCCGGCGGCGTTCCCGAACCTCCTCGTGAACGGCTCCTCGGGGATCGCGGTCGGGATGTCGACGAACATCCCGCCGCACAACTTGGGTGAGGTCATCGATGCGACGATCGAGTTGATCGACGACCCCGACGCGACGGTCGAGGACCTGATGGACCACGTCAAGGGGCCCGACTTCCCGACCGGCGCGAACATCGTCGGCCGCGACGCCATCTACTCGGCGTACAAGACTGGCCGCGGACGGCTCCGCGTCCGCGCCGAGTTCGAGGTCGAGGAGTGGAAGAACGGCCGCGAGCGGATCGTCATCACGGAACTGCCGTTCCAGGCCAACAAGGCCCGTCTTGTCGAGCGCATCGCCGAGGACGTCAACGAGGGCGAGCTCGAGGGAATCTCCGACCTGCGCGACGAATCCGACCGCGACGGCGTCCGCATCGTCATCGAACTCAAGCGCGGCGCCAACAGCGAGGTCGTCAAGAACCGCCTGCTCGAGAACCACTTAGAGCGAACCTTCGGCGTCATCAACCTCGCGCTGGTCGACGGCCAGCCGCGAGTGCTCTCGCTGAAGGAGACCTTGGAGGAGTACGTCGCCCACCGCCGCGAGGTCGTTCGCCGGCGCAGCGAGTACGACCTCGAGGAGGCCGAGGATCGGGCCCACATCCTCGAGGGGCGGCTGACCGCCGTCGAGAACGCCGACGACGTCGTCGAGCTGATCCGCAACAGCGAGACTCGATCGGACGCGAAGGAGAACCTGCAGGATGCCTACGACTTCTCCACGGATCAGGCCGACCACATCGTCCGGATGCAACTCGGCAGCCTCACCTCGATGGAGACCACCGAGATCGAAGAGGAGTACGAGGAGGTCCAGGCCGAGATCGAACGCCTGAACGCCATCCTCGAGAGCGAGGAAGAGCTGCTGTCGGTCATCAAGGACGAACTCCGCGAGATCAAAGAGGAGTACGGCGACGAGCGGCGCACCTCGATCGTCGAGGATCAGGGGACGGTCACCCACGAGGACCTCATCCCCGAGGAGGAGGTCTTCGTCGTCATGACCGAGGACGACTACGTCAAGCGGATGCCCATCGACCAGTTCGACCCCCAGGGTCGGGGCGGCAAGGGAATCATCGGCGCGGACGTCAAGGAGGGTGACCGCGTCTCGACGGTGTTCCGCGCGAACACCCACGATTACCTGCTGTGCTTTACCAACCAGGGGAAGGTCTACCAGCTCAAGACCTACGAGATCCCCGAGATGGGCCGAACCGCCCGCGGCAAGTCGGCGGTCAACATCCTCGATCTCGACCCCGGCGAGGATATCACGGCCATCGTCGACACCGACGCCTTCGGCGACGGCGAGTTCGTGACGATGGCCACCCGCCACGGCTACGTCAAGCGAACCGCCGGCGGAGAGTTCGATAACATCCGCTCGACGGGGATCATCGCCGCCGATCTGGAGGAGGGCGACGAGCTCGTCGACGTCGAGGTCACCGACGGCTCGCAGGATCTGGTCATCGCCACCGAAGGCGGGATGACGATCCGTTTCGACGAGGACGAAGTCCGCGCGATGGGACGGAACGCTCGCGGGGTCAACGGGATCAAGCTCCAGGGCGACGACGCGGTCGCCGGACTGGTCGCGACCGACGAAGCGGACGGCCAGGCCCTGTTGACCGTCACTCGGAACGGGTACGGCAAGCGGACCCGGCTCTCGGAGTATCGCACCCAGTCGCGGTACGGCAAGGGACTGATCGACATCAAGACGGGCGACCGAAACGGCCACGTGACGGCCGTCAAGGCGGTCGACGACGACGATCAGCTGGTGATGATGAGCGAGGACGGCCAGATCGTCCGGACACGCGTCGACGAAATTTCGACGGTCGGGCGCAACACGATGGGCGTGATCGTCATGGACGTCGAGGACGGCGACGCGGTCGCCAGCGTCGACGACATCCCGGCGGCCGCGACGGAGGACGTCGATGCGGACGCCGACACCGAGGAGAACTGACAGCCGCGGCCGGTAGCTCGACTGGCTATCGAACCCGTCGAACGCGATAGCGACTGTCGCTCTTTTCGTCGCTCGAGCACGCGTCGAGAGTCACGACTCCGGGACTCGAGGCGGCGGCATGCGACAGAATATCACGCGGGCGGGCGGGCCGCTAGAACGCGAAGAGAGCAAAGAAATATCGAGAGCGATCGTCGGTCGCCGTTAGTGGGACGGCTCTTCGGCCGGGGCGACCATGTCTTCGATCCGCAGGATGAGGATGTTGTTCGTGTCGTCCTTGCCGTCGACGCGGCCCTCGATGAGGAGCTTCGACAGCGGGGTCGGGCCGACGGTGACGGCGTCGTCCTCGTGGATCTCGCCCATCGAACCCTGCATGTGGATCTCGGCGCGGCAGAGTTCGGGGTGGTGGACGCTCGAGAGGTCGATCTCCTCGACGATGACGTCGTCGATGGGTTCGCCCTCGTGTTCGATCGGGACCGAGGCCGGGTCGTCCATCTGCTGAATCTCGAGGGCCTCGTAGGCGGAGGCGGTGGGTTTGTACCCCCCTTTGGGGCCGGGTACGCCCTCGACGAGTTGGAGGGCTTTGAGACTCTGCATCTGGTTACGGATCGTCCCGGGGTTGCGGTCGACCTGTTCGGCGATATCCTCGCCTTTGATCGCGGCTTCGGACTCCTTGTGCAGATTCGTCAGTGCACGGAGGATCTTCTTCTGGCTGGGGGTGAGTTCGATGGATGACATACTGAATTGTTCGTAATTGATTTCCTTAAACCCGACGGGTGAGCCGGGAGTAACGCGGTAATTCTGTCGTTCGAACGCACCCTAGTAAGGTGTTTTGTTTCGGCGATCAACGGTCGGGTGCGTTCGCCGATCCGTCTGGCGGTTCAGCCCGAGACGAGCCACGCCTCGAGGTGGAACTGAAGGCGAAATGACGCCGCGGCGGCACCGTTCGATCCCGCGCGACCACGCCGCCGACCGTCGGGCCCCTCCGTGATGCTGTGGATCGCGAACGCCAGCACGAACAGCACGACCTGGGTCAAGTTCCCCTGAACGAACGCGACGACGGACTACTGTTCGAGTTCCGGCGGCTCGGTGACGCGGACGTGGTGGGCGACGGACTCGGGCAGAGAGACGTCGGAGTCGTGGTCGCTCGAGCGGGCGGTAATCATCCCGAAGGGGGCGACCTCGACGATCTCGAGTTCGACGCCGGGTCTGACCCCGTGTTCGGCGAGGTAAGAGAGGACGTCGGCGTCGCGGTCGGCGACCTCCTCGACGATCACGGTGTCGCCCGCCGAGAACGAGGTGACGGATTCGCCATCGGGGCGTTCGGGCGGCTCGAGGTCGGCGCCGGGGATCGGCGCGCCGTGGGGGTCGACCGTCGGTTCGCCGAGGACGTCCGCGACGCGGGCCTCGAAGTCCTCGCTGATGTGGTGCTCGAGCCGGTCGGCCTCCTCGTGGACCTCCGCCCAGTCGTAGTCGAGATGTTCGGTGAGATAGGCCTCGAGCAGCCGGTGGTGACGGACGACCTCGAGGGCGACGGTTTCGCCCTCGTCGGTCAGGGTGACGCCCCTGTACTTCTCGCGGTCGACGAGCCCCCGCTCCTCGAGTTTGTCGAGCATGCTGGTGACCGTCGGCGACGTGACGTCCAGCTCGTCGGCGATGGCCGACGTCTTGATCCGGTCGTCGGTCTCGCGCTGGAGCTGGTAGATCGTCTTGAGGTAGTCCTCCATCACGTCGCTCAGCATCATGGTGCTCGGATTTAGACGGGTCTAACCCTAAAGCTGTCGCCGTCTCTATCGCCACCGTCAAACCGCCGGGCGACGAAGGCTGAGTATGGCTACGACCGTCAGAATCATCGGTGCGCCGATGGACTACGGGGCGGATCGCCGCGGCGTGGACATGGGACCGTCGGCGATCAGGTACGCCGAGGTGGCCGATCGGCTCTCGGACGCCGGCGTCACCGCCGTCGACGATGGCGACCTCTTGATTCCGCGGGCCGAGGAGCGCGATCCCAACACTGATGAGCCGATCGAGGGGACGGCGAAGTTCCTCCGGGAGGTCGAGGGCGTCTGTACGCGGCTGGAAGAACGAGTCGCGGAAACGTTGGCGGACGGCGAGTTTCCGCTCGTGCTGGGCGGGGACCACTCGGTCGCCATCGGTTCGATGCGCGGTTCGGCCCGCGAGGCGGACCTCGGCGCGATCTGGTTCGACGCCCACGCGGACCTCAACACGCCCGCGACGTCGCCCAGCGGCAACGTCCACGGGATGCCGCTGGCCGCGACGCTGGGCCGGGGCGCCTTCGGCGACCTGTCGTGGGCCCGCGCGCCGCGCGTCCGCGAGGAATCGATCGCCTACGTCGGCCTCCGGAGCATCGACGAGCGCGAGCGCGAACTGGTCCGCGACAGTGAGATGACAGCGTACACGATGGCCGACATCGACGAGCGGGGGATGACCACCGTCGTCGAAGACGCCCTCGACGTCGCGACCGACAGCACCGACGGCGTCCACGTCAGCCTCGACTTAGACTGGGTCGATCCCAAGACCGCGCCGGGGGTTGGCACGCCGGTCCGCGGCGGCGTCACCTACCGGGAAGCTCACGCCGCACTCGAGACCGTCTCCGAGCGCCACGCGGCCGAGGAGATCGTCCGGTCGATGGACGTCGTCGAGGTCAATCCGATTCTGGACGAGGGCAACGAGACCGCAACCATCGCGGCCGAACTCACCGCGAGCGCATTCGGAAACCGAATCCTCTGAACGGGTTGTCGTCGCGGAGACAGTATCCGGCGGCGATACGTTGTGTGGCAATACCTAACATGTGCATGAACGTTCCAACACCTTTGTATCGGAGGGTTTCGGAATAGGAGATATGACTGAGAACGTCGTCGTACTCGGAGCCGGTTACGCCGGTGCCGGTGCGATCAACAAGCTCCAGTCGGAGCTCGGGGGTAATGCACGGCTGACCTGGATCGCTGACGTCGACTATCATCTGGTTCTTCACGAATCCCACCGCGTCATTCGGGATCCGGACGTCCGCTCGGATATCACCTTCCCGGTCACCCAGATCGCCGATCCGTCGACCCGGTTCATCCAGGACGAGGTCGTCGGCCTCGACGTCGACGATCAGGTCGTCGAACTCGCTGACAGTGAGGACGTCGAATACGACTACGTTCTCGTCGGTCTGGGCAGCCAGACTGCCTATTACGGCATTCCCGGCCTCGAGGAGCACTCGCTGACGCTGAAGAGTCTCGACGACGCCCTCGAGATCCACGATACCGTCAAGGAGGCCAGCCAGGAGGCCACCCGCGGCGAGCCCGCACAGGTCGTCATCGGTGGCGCCGGCCTCTCGGGTATCCAGACCGCCGGCGAGATCGCGGAGTTCCGCGACAACCACCGCGCGCCGATCGAGATCCACCTCGTCGAGGCCCTAGAGGAGATCTTCCCCGGTAACGACCCCGAGATCCAGCAGGCCCTGCGCGACCTGCTCGAGGAAGCGGGCGTCCAGATCCACACGGACGACCCGATCACCGAGGCTACCGAGGACCACATCGAGTTCGACGAGGGCGAGCCCCTCGATCACGACGTCCTCGTCTGGACCGGCGGCATCACCGGCCGCGACGCCTTCGACGACGCCGACCTCGAGAACGAGCACAACCGCCTCAACACCGAGGCTAACTTCCAGACCTCCGACGAGCGCGTCTTCGCTATCGGCGACTCGGCGATAATCAACCAGGGCGACCAGCCCGCACCGCCGACCGCACAGGCCGCCTGGCAGGCCGCCGAGGTCGCCGGCGAAAACATCTCCCGTGCCATCGAGAACCGTCCGCTGCGGACCTGGGAGCACGAGGACAAGGGGACCGTCATCTCCGTCGGCGACAAGGCCGTCGCCCACGAGGTCAAGCCGGCGTTCGGCGTCTCCCTGCCCGTCGACACGTTCGGCGGCGCCCCCGCGAAGAACCTCAAGAAGATGATCGCGGCCCGCTGGATCGCGGACATCACCTCCTGGAACGAGGCCCGCAAGTCCTGGTCGTCGCTGTAAGCGACTCGATCGACGTCTCGAGTACGACTCGACCCCTGCTTTTCCCGCCGATCGCCGCAGTTGCTACGCGGCTGCCAGCGACCGGCGTCTCCCGATTCGACTCTCGGTCTTCGACTGTCGATCAGACGTCGGTCCCGTCGGCGGATCCGACCCCGACGTCTCCGGGATCGGTCTCGTCGTCTCCCGGTTCGCTATCGTCGGTTCCGGAATCGCCAGCCGCCTCGGCGCTCGCGTCGTCTGCGGCACTCGAGCCGGCCGGTTCGGCCGGGACGCCGGCCACGGTCGTTCCCGGTGGCACGTCCCGGGTGACAAGCGAGTTGGCGGCGACCCGCGCGTTCGCGCCGATCTCGACGCCCGGGAGGACGATCGCGCCGGCGCCGATCATCGCGCGTTCGCCGATCACGACCTCGCCCGTGCGGTACTCGTCCTGGAGGAACTCGTGACAGAGGATCGTCGCATCGTAGCCGACAATCGCCTCGCGTTCGACGGTGATCAGGTCGGGCCAGAAGACGTCCGGCGTGGCCTCGAGCCCCCAAGAGACGCCGGGACCGACGGCGGCGCCGAGTCGGCGCAACAGCCACCGCTTGAGGCGGAGGCTCGGCGAGATTCGGATCAGCCAGACGGCGACGTAGGAGATTGCGACCCGGAGCGGGTTGCGCGCGCGCGTCCAGTCGGCGAGCGAGTTGCCCGGCCCCGCGGTCGGATGGTGCCGGATGCGGTCGTGGCGCGAGTCCATCTCGTCAGTCACTGCCCGGGAGTATGCGGTATCACTACATGAAACCGATCGATCGAGGCGGCGCGGGCGCGGTCGCAGTCAGTTCCAGTCGTCTCGCCGGTGACCGGACTCGGCTCGTCTCGTGGCGGGGAATCGAGACGCCTCGCGGACCGGTCCGTTTCGGACACTGTTCGGTGTGCTAGTACAATTGTTCGATCCCTACCTAGTGAGGCACAATGATTGTTCTGAGTCGGTTCATCGTAGCAGTTATCATGCCAGTCCAGCCTGAGTCACTCGAGCGGGAGACCGTCTACTCACTGCTCGCCGATCGGGTTCGCGAGTACTTGCTGTGTCACCTCTCGACCGTCGACCGAACGACGGTCCCCGACGCCGCCGAACGACTCGCGGTCTGGAGCCGCGAGACGTCCGAGTTATGCGTGCGCGAACGGGATGGGATCGCCATTCAGTTGGTCCACAACCACCTCCCGCGACTCGCCGAACACGACGTCGTCGTCTACGACCGCTCGAGCGACGCGGTAGCCACCGGACCGAACTTCGCGGACCTCGAGCCCTACGTCGACCCGCTCGAGCCGCCGCGCGTCTAGGTCGGGCGGCGGTCAGTCGGTCGTCTCGGCGGCGGCGTCCTCAGTATCGAGGCGGGCGCAATCGGCTGTGCGGTCGCCCGGCCGGCCGACGCGGCGGCGAAACGCCGCTCCGGAGGGCGCACAGCGGTAGGCGGGTTTGTACATCATGTTCTCGCCGCCGTCGCGGACGGCCCACTCGGTCGCGATTTCCTCGCGCAGGTAATACTGCGATCGTTCGTTCCCCGGTTTGGTGTAGTAGTCGCTGAGCCGGATCGGGTGGCGGTCGAACAGGCCGCCGGGTTCGCGGCCGTCGATCAGGACGACCGGTTTCTCGAGGTAGAGGTCTCCGTCTCGAGCGCGTTTCGCGTGGGCGTTGTCCGGGTGGGCCGCCAGGATCGTCTCGCGGTCGGCCCGCGGCTGGTCGGGGTCGACGATATCGACCCGATCAACGGTGAAGTAGCCGATCAGGTAGCGGTGTGCGCGGTCGCCGCCGGGACGTCGCAGGCCGGTGTAAAACCCGACGACGTCGCCGGGCTCGAGGGCTCGGAGGCGTTCGACGTAGCCGCTGGTCCGGTGCTCGCCGTAGGTCAGCGCCGCGAAATTGGGGTCGCGGTGAAGGGGCCACGACTCGAGGGCGTCGCCGGCGACGGTCCGGTCGGCGTCGCCGATCGGCTGGGGGGCGATCCGGTTCGTGAGGTCCGCGGCGATGCCGTCGGTCGCGCGCAGGTTCCACGAGCCGAGCGTTTCGGTCTCATCGGTGTCGGGAGTCTTCTCGGGGATCGGCACATATTCGAAGCGCCCGTCGTCGTACAGCGGGGCGAGCGCACCCAGGTTCGTGGTGTCGGCACCGACGCCGGCGAGGACGACCGTCATCACGCGTGAGTGTGCGCCGGACGACCCTAACCGCACCGATCGCCCGGCGGATTGGCGTTGTTGGGGCGGCGACCGATACCGGCGCACGGACGGGTTTCGACGGATTTACCGGTGGCTCCCCTTCGAAATCTTGAAATAACGCCTCGGAATACGGCGGGACATGCCTGTCAGGGGAGACCGATCGGTCGCGATCTGCCAGCAGTGCGGTACCGCCCTCGCGGTACGGATCCAGGCCGACGGATCGATTCGGCCGATCGGAACGGGGACCGCGTGTTCCTGTGGGGGAGAGTCGTTCGACGTGATCGGGGATCGACCATCCGAAACGGCGGATAGCGACGCAGCCGCCGAGGAGACGGCCGAGAGCGACGACGAATCCGCGTATCCGCGTCCGTAGTCGCCGCGGCCGTTCCTCTCGGGCTCGAGTTTGGGTTGAACTATCTCTCGAGGGGGATCCGGACTCGGGGGAGTGGTTCGGTCAGATTGGTTGCGAGCGCGGTCGCTATCGGGTCGACGACCGCGAGGTGTAGAACAGCGGAATCAGGAGGACGAGAAACAAGGTCCCCATCACCGCGATGGCGATCCAGACCGTCGACAGCCAGGACTCGGAGACCAGCCCGGCGAGGTCGAGAACCCAGAGGAGGCTGTAGCAGCCGACGACCAGCACCGTGAGCACGTACCAGCGCAGTCCCCAGCCGACGACGCGATAGAGCGTGGTTTTCGTGACCCGCGGTGGGAGAGCGTCCTCGAGGCCGAACATCAGATCACCACCGTCCGGTCGAGGACCACGGCGGCGTCGTCCGCGAGGTGGGCGCGAGCGACGAGTCGGAGTTCGACGTCCCGCGGCGCGTCCGGGTCGACGTTCTTTCGGAACGTGATCGAGTCGTCGACCGCCTCGCGGCGTTCGGTCAGCTCGGCGGTCCCGTCCGGGGTGCCGTCGGCGATCGCCCGTCGACCGTCGGTCGTCGTCGCTGTCACCGTGACCGCGTCGGCCGCGGAGCGGTCGGCGACGACGAGCGTGACAAAGCCGTCGGTATCGTCGGTCACGGCCGTCTCGAGTTCGACGGTCGCCTGGGGCGACGTCCCCTCGAGGTCGTGATCGACGCCGATGAGGATGGTTCCGAGCGCGGCCGAGCAGACGACCGCGGCCCCGACGATCAGGAACACGCCCAGTAGGGGGTTGACGGCGCGGTCGTCGGGTGCGTCGAGCGGGGCGTCCATGGCAGCGATACCGCTAGTCACCACCGGGCGGGCTTGAATCTATTCGCCGATTTCGCGCCTCGAGCGTCAGGACTGACTCGAGAACTGGAGGCTACGGGCGATGACTCGCCACGGTAGCGGGCGATCACTCCTGAAACGTTTCAGAATTTGTTAGCGATCTATCATAACCACCAGAACTATTAGCGAATCGACCGTTGTACGAATCGGTCCCGGTGACGATACCTGGACCGCGACCGGGATCGACTCGAGTGGAGCGCCCCATCAACCGCTGGTCAGATCGTGCGGATGGGCGTGTCCACCCGTTTTCCAAGGAGTCAGTGCGTTCCGCTAGCGAACGCCACGATCGAGTTAGTAGACTCGAGTACAGTCGTCGACTCGAGAGTTCGGACCGAGTGTTGTCACGAACAGTGGATGCTCGAGTGCGCGCGAGCGCGAGGACACCGCGGATCGTGACGGATCGAACGGTTCCGTCCGCCAAACCGATTGGCCAGAAGCTTTATTGACTAATATTCAGCGTTGCAAAACCGCAAGATGGCGTCGGTTCAAGGGGGTGCTGTAACCGCTCTGTGCCACCTTGATTATCACAATTGAAAGCCTTTCGTGAACGTTTTTCAATATGATGGGTTTCACTATCGA